>CALHKG010000001.1 GCA_938033875.1 uncultured Candidatus Saccharibacteria bacterium
CAGCATTTCCTGCAAGGTTGCAGCAGCACCGTAAGCTTCCAGTGCCCAAACCTCCATCTCACCGAAGCGCTGACCACCGTTTTGTGCTTTACCACCAAGCGGCTGCTGAGTAACCATCGTGTATGGACCAGTTGAACGGGCGTGAATCTTGTCAGAAACCATGTGGTGCAACTTAATCATGTGCATCACACCAACTGTTGTTCGCTCCTCAAATGGTTCACCGGTGCGACCGTCAAACAATTGACTCTTACCGTCACGCGCCAAACCAGCTTTTTCTAGCTCATCAGAAATCTTCTCACTCGGAACACCGTTAAATGACGGAGTTGCTACACGGTAGCCCAATGCTCGTGCCGCCATACCAAGGTGAGTTTCAAAAATCTGACCAAGGTTCATGCGGCTTGGCACACCAAGTGGGTTCAAAACCACGTCAACTGGCGTACCATCCTCTAGGAATGGCATATCTTCAACAGGAAGAACTTTCGCCACAACACCCTTGTTACCGAAGCGTCCAGCCATCTTATCACCAACGCCAATCTTTCGCAATTGCGCAACGAAGATCTGAATTTGCATCAAAACGCCAGCCTTCAATTCGTGACCATTTTCACGACTAAAGATCTTAACGCCAACGACTTTACCGCCGCCCGCGTTGTTCATTCGCTGTGATGTATCGCGAACATCCTTAGCCTTTTCACCGAAGATTGCGCGAAGCAAACGCTCCTCAGAACTCAATTCCTGCTCGCCCTTTGGTGTAATCTTACCAACCAAGACATCGCCAGCCTTAACCTCTGAGCCAATTTGAACAATTCCGTTCTCGTCCAAATGACGCAAACTTTCCTCAGAAACATTTGGAATATCACGTGTCACAATCTCTGGACCAAGCTTCGTTTCGCGAACCTCAACGGTGTAATCTTTAATGTTAATGCTTGTCAATCGATCATCTTCAACCAAACGACGACTCATAATAATCGCGTCTTCCATGTTGTAGCCACCCCATGGCATGAAGGCAACCAGAAGGTTTTTACCTAGGGCAATTTCACCGCCGGCAATTGAGGCGCCTTCAATCAGAATGTCGCCCTTCTTCACCTTGTCGCCACGCTCAACGCGGACTTTTTGGTTGTAGCAACGATCGTCATTGTTCTTCACGAAATGTTTCAATGTGTAAATCTTTACACCATCAGCATATTTAACGTGAACTTCGTCAGCATCAGCACGAACAACTTCGCCGTCGCCACTAGCCTGAATCAAGTGACCACTATTCTCAGCCACAGCCTTCTCAATTCCAGTACCGACAGTTGCGGATTCTGGACACAATAGAGGAACCGCCTGGCGTTGCATGTTTGAACCAGTCAAAGCACGGTCAACGCGAGTCTTTTCAATAAACGGAACCAACGCCGCAGTCGAACCTAAGATCTGACGGTGAGCTGCGTCCATGAATGTAACTTGGCTGGCATCAACTTGTGATGGCTGCATGTTACTACGGGCGTTAACGCGCTCGTCGCGGAAAGTTCCGTCTTCATTAAGCGCCTCACCCGCGTCAGCGATAACCTCGCCAATTTCCTGTGAAGCATCCAAATAAACAAGTTCGTCAGTGACTTTTCCGTCTTTTACGCGAAGATATGGAGTTTCAATAAATCCATATTCGTTAACACGTGCGTAAGCCGCCAAGTTCAGCACCAAACCAATGTTCGCACCTTCCGGTGTTTCCACTGAACAAATACGACCATAGTGAGTTGGGTGGGCGTCGCGAACCTCAAATCCAGCGCGCTCACGAGTCAAACCGCCAGGACCAGTCGAGCTCAAGCGTCGCTTGTGGCTCAATTCTGACAATGGGTTAACCTCGTCAAGCAACTGCGACAACTGGCTTGAAGTAAAGAATTCACGAACAGCTGCAACAATTGGACGAGCGTTGATCAATTGACTTGGGCTAACACTTTCCAAATCAGCCACGCTCATACGATCCATCGCATTGCGTTGCATTCGAAGCATACCAACACGGAATTGTCGAGCAATCAATTCGCCAACCAAGCGAACTCGGCGGTTGCTCAATGCGTCAATGTCGTCAGCTGGCTCTTGCGTATTGTTCAAGCGAATAACTTCACGCAAAATCGCCACCAAATCGCTCATCTGCAATGTACGATTTTCTGCTGTATTTGCAACATCCAGACCCAAGCGTTGGTTCAATTTATAACGACCAACCCGCGAATAATCAAACCGCTTGAAGTCAAAGAACATTCGCTCAATCATCTGACGAGCATTATCAACTGTCGCCAAATCACCTGGGCGCAATCGACGATAAACCTCAATCAACGCCTCATTTGCACCACGAGAAGTATCCTTGTCCAAAGTCTCGTCAATGTATTTTACGTCGCCAGTATCAATATCAGCGAACAATTCCTTAATTTCGCTAGTCTTTGGATAGCCCAAAGCGCGCAACAAAGTCGTTGCTGGCATCTTGCGGCGGCGGTCAATTTTTACGTAAATTGCGCCGTTAGAAGCCGTCTCAAATTCCATCCAAGCTCCACGTCCTGGAATGATTTTTGCACCGTAGTAATTACGTCCCGCTATTGTTTCAGCAGTAAAGAAAACACCAGCAGAGCGAATCAACTGGCTAACAACCACACGCTCCGTACCGTTGATAACGAACGTACCGCGATCGGTCATCCATGGATATTCACCGAGGTAAATTTCCTGCTCTTCAACTACACCGGTTGTCTTGTTTGTCAATTCAACTGTTGCGTGCAATGGAGCTTCAAATGTCAAGTTGTTTTCTTTGGCAAATTGGTCAGTGTTTTTTGGCTCGCCAAAATAATATTTGCCGAACTTTAATGACAACTTCTGACCAGTGTAGTCGTCAATTGGGTTAATTTCTGAAAATATCTCACTCAAACCTTCTTCGACGAACCAGCGCCAAGAATCTTTTTGGTGAGCGATTAAGTTTGGTAGCGGCAGGGCATTATCACCAGAGGTGAAATAGACGCGCTCGCTACTTGTGGTTGGTTTTTTTGCCACAGGCGTAAACACTCCTCGCTTTAATTAGTGGTTAATAGACGGCCGTGAAGATCTCTAATTCATAGCCCAAAATCACGATTTGCCTACTCGCAATTTTCACCCGCCATGAATACACTACTTCTATAACTACTCATTATGACGAAAAACGTCAATAAAATCAAGGGGTTTTACTAGTGTTTTTCAATATTATCAATCAACATATCGTGAACTTCGTCAATCGTCCCGTCCGCCGAAACTACCGGAATTCCGTACGCCTCAGCAATCTCCAAATATCCATCGTCGACTTTTTTCTGAAAATCTTGCCCACGCGACTCAAAAGTGTCAGGATTTTTCAGCTCGCCGCGCATAGAAATTCGCTCTTCCCGCTTATCACGACTCAAACTCAAAATAACCATAACATCTGGCCTCAAGTATTTTTCATCGGTGAATAATTCCGTCAATCGCAGAATCTCCGACTCGTCATAACCTTCGCCTCGCCCCTGATAAACCAGCGTTGAAATATAATTCCTTGCGCTCAAAACAATTTCCCCACGTTCCAACGCAGGCTGAATTTTTTCCCGCCACAATTCACGCCGAGCCGCAGAAAATAGCGCCACATTCACCGCCGCAGAACGCGCCAGATCACCATTTTTAATCACTTTTCGAAGTTCATTTGCTATCGGAGTTGATTTTTCCGGATCGTCACTTCCTGGCTCTTCAATCACACAAACCGTTCGCCCGATTGACTGAAAATATTCCGCCAATTTAGCGACCTGCGTCGACTTTCCTGTCCCGTCATTACCCTCGATAACTATATATTTTCCAGCGTCGCCCATCATCACCTCGTAATCACAATGTGCGGCTTCCGTAGAAATACCAGCCATTTTTTCGTTTTTCCATCAATTTTTATCAAGTGAGTATGCTGATGTATCATCGACTTGGTTTTGCTGCCTTGGGCTCGAGCGTAAATTGAATAGCCACTAGATTCAAACCTAGCAACCTGATTCATGTAGTCAATTTTTTCCTCACCGCTCAAATTCGCCAGCGAATCGACGTGCCGTTTCGGTATCACCATCAAATGGTCGTCCACGCCGCAGCCATCCCAAAAATCATATCCAAATCGATTTTTAATGATTAGGCAATGCTGCGTTTCTTCTACGACTTGACTAGTATGCTGTTTTACCAATTGACAGAAGTCGCAACTTTCAGATCTATTACTTTTCTTATGATTCTTATATTCTTTTTCTTTTGTCCGCCAACGGAAAATTGAACCAGTCATCATTATAAAACCCCCTCGCTTAGACCCGAAATTTCCATCGGTTTATGTCGACGATCCTTAAACGCCCGCGGCAACATCATTTCTGGACGCCAAGTTTTTATCAATTCATCCAAATCGTCAGTGTGCTGATATTTGCCGCTCATTCCGCCGCGTCCACTAGCATATCCGCCGTCAACCTGACCAGTGTGATGAAAAATCAATTGCCCAATTCTCTCACCGACAGGCAAAACTACGCTCTCGTGCTTATTCAAATTGTAAATCTCAAGCGTAATCCGATTGATATATCCCGGATCAACCCAGCCAGCATCAAAACACACCGCCACGCCGTTTCGCCCCCAAGAGCTACGACTTTTCACCTCAGCCGCGCCGCCATGTGTTCGAATCCCAACAAATTCGTGCGTATGCGCCAAAATTCGCTCACCAGGCTTCAGAACAATAATCGGATGATCTGGCGGAATATTCTTAAATTCCCGAAAACCGTGTCGCTCACACCATTCGGCATGCGGCATAGCCTTAAGCGGACCCTTGAAGTATCGATTGACATCAGACTCGTCAAACGGATTATAAACTCGCGAAATATCGTCATATTCCTGCTTATAAAAATTAAAGCCTAGCGTAAAATCTAAGCTGGCTTCCGATACGTTTTTTGGGTTGAACGGCGTACAGACAATTGTCCCGTCTTCAATCGCCGCCAAAATATCTTTATTTGAGTACACGCTCACTAAACACCTCCCATTGCGTGATTTTTCTACCAAATCTTATTATGGCAAGTTTATGCTTTTCCATCAAGCTTTCCGTAAATTTTACAGCATGCTAAACTGAAATTATGGAAAAAGCCATTATTGTAGCTTACGATAAAAATCGCGCCATCGGTCAAAATGGCGATATGCCGTGGGGGCGAAGTTTACCGGCCGATTTGGCGAATTTTAAGCGTTTGACGAGAAACAGCAATGTCATTATGGGCAGAAAAACGTTTGAGTCAATTGGTTCGCGACCACTTCCAGATAGAGAAAATATTGTCATTTCATCCAAGCCGACTGGCGTCAAAAAAGTCCTGACGGCTATGAATTTACGAAGCGCCCTGGCTTTATCGCGATATCCGACTTTTATTATTGGCGGCTCACGAGTTTATAAAGACGCGCTAGATATTCCAGAAATTGACACCATTTACGCCACGGAAATTGACGCCGAATTCCCCGATGCTGATACTTTTTTCCCAGAGATAGATATGGACGCGTGGGAAGAAGTAGGTCGCGTACATCATTCGGCAGATAATGAAAATAGTTACAATTTTGATTTTGTGACGTATAAAAGAAAATAGCCTTCTTAAGTTGACAGTATTTGATATTTGTGGTATGATAAAGCTCATGAATGAGCAATATAATCTATGTATCACAGATCTCAAAACTCTCAAAGAGAGTGGCGATCTTAAAATTGCAGATATGCCAGAATATAAGAATTCAGTGCACACTCTCCTCGCGATACTTGTCGATAGTCCTACCTATAATGAGGACGGAACGGTCAACAGCAAAGCACTCTTGCTAGAAAGAGGAACGTCCGAAGAAGATGGTAGCTTTACAGCAAAAGGAATGTATAGAGATATACAGCTTAATCCCGACACCAGACAATATAAGATTCTGCCGAAGAAAAATCTCCGTAAAAAATAAACCTTAGCTGCTCAGGCTATAAGTGTAAATCACTGACCGCGAGAATCACGCTACACGGTGATCGGCGCTTTTATTGCTGGATGGCATTCATAGTCCTCCAGGCGAATATCATCAATCGTGAAATCATCAATATTCTTGATGTCTGGATTCAACCACAGCTTTGGTAGCGGCAACGGACGGCGCGATAATTGCTCGTCAACTTGCGCGCGGTGATTATTGTAAATATGTGCGCTATTTAAGGTGTGAATAAATTCACCGGGCTGTTTATCTGTCACTTGAGCGATCATCGACAGTAGTAATGCATAACTGGCAATATTAAACGGCACCCCAAGGAACATATCCGCCGAGCGCTGAGTCAGTGCCAAATCCAGTTTGTCCTTCTCGCCGTTCTTGCCAGGTCTTACGTTAAATTGAAACATCGTATGGCACGGAGGCAGCCCGCCAGCTTGGACAATATCATCAATTTCCGCCACATTCCACGCGCTCACAATATTCCGACGCGACTCTGGATTTGTCTTTATCGTGTCAATGGCGTTCTGAATCTGGTCAATAGTTCCACCCTCCCCGTCCGGCCATTTTCGCCATTGAACACCATAAACAGGACCCAAATTTCCCCATTCTTCAGCAAACGCGTGATCCGTCGCAATCTTATCAATAAATTCCTTCATTCCAGCGCGCCATTCATCGCCGTTAATTTCCGGTATTTTCTGACCAGTTTTTTCTAGGTAATTTTTATATGGCCACTCATCCCAAATATGAACGCCGTTTTGCGCCAAATATTCAATATTGCCCGTACCCTTAAGAAACCATAAAAGCTCATGAGCGACGCTTTTGAAATATAGCTTCTTCGTGGTCATAGCCGAAAAACCATCCGCCAAATTATATCGCGTCTGAATACCAAAAACTTCTGTCGTCCCCGTTCCCGTACGGTCGCCTTTTTGCACACCATTATCACGAATGTATTTCAATGCGTCTAAATATTGCCTCATAACCCCTCCTTGCCTAACTCAAATTATGACAATATCCATCAAAAACCACAAGCAGAATCACTAGTAGTTTTAACAACAAACACGCAATTTTTTACGACAATTTAGTCAGGACTTTATCAATCAGTCCGTACTTTACAGCTTCATCCGGCGTCATCCAATAATCACGCTCCATATCAGATTTAACCTTAGCTAATTTCTGACCGGTGTTTTTTGCCATAATCTTCGCTAGCATTTCCTTAACTTCCAAAGTTTCCTTCATGTCAATTTCCATGTCGGTCACTTTTCCGTGCGTTCCAGAAGACGGCTGATGAATCATCACCTTAGCGTGCGGCAAGCAAAACCTCTTGCCCTTAGCGCCAGAGCTGAGTAAAAACGCACCCATACTCGCCTGCAAACCAATTCCATACGTCGCCACATCGGGCTTTATAAAATTCATCGTATCGTAAATTGCCATTCCGTCATAAACGCTGCCGCCTGGACTATTGATATATAGCGATATATCAGCCTGCGGGTCAACATACGCCAAATGCAACAATTGCGCCACTACGCTGTTCGCAGTATGTTCGTTAACATCTTCGCCAAGGAAAATAATTCTCTCATTCAACAATCTCGAATAGATATCAAAAGCACGCTCGCCGTCAGCCGACTTTTCAACGACAGTTGGAATGAGATATGATTTTGGCATATTTACCCTATTTCTTCGTGTTTAATTCAACCAATTTAGCAACGGTCTTATCTGTAATCATTCGGTTGGCAATGTCGCGGTGGACGTTTGGATTATCAAATTGCTCTAATATTTTCTTATCTTTGCCGTATTGCTGCTTAAAGAAATTAATCTGTTCTTGGATCTCATCACGAGAAGCCTCAATCTTCAATTCCTTCGACAATTCCGCCAACACCAAGCCGGCCTTAACGCGCTTTTCAGCCGCTGGACGAGCCTCTTTCTTTACCCACTCCTCTTTATCTTTGAAGCCCTGAGTCTTCAAATAGCTGTCCAAACTCAGTCCGCTATACATCAAATTCTGAGTCAAATCACGCTCGATTGATCGCAATTGATCCTCAACCAAAAGTTCTGGCAGCGCGGCTTTACTTTTTTCCGTCAACTCACCAACCAGCGCGTCCTTAAATTTCTCATCAGCTTCACGCTCTTTTTGTGCGGTAAGTTCACGCTTAACGTCCGCTTTTACTTCTTTCATCTCTGTAAATGGACCGCATTTTGCAGCAAATTCATCGTTTAGTTCTGGCAATTTCAATTCATTAACCTTGTGAAGCTTCACAGTAAATACAACGTCTTGACCCGCCAAATTCTCAGCGTGATAATCCTCTGGGAATTTCAGTTTCAAATCAAATTCTTCGCCAGCCTTATGACCAATCACACCTTCTTCAAATCCAGGAATGAATTGACCTTCGCCAAGCTTCAAGCCATATTCCTTAGCCGAACCGCCGTCAAACGCCACGCCGTCTTTCTTTCCCGTAAAGTCAATCACAGCCTCGTCGCCGAGCTTAGCGGCACGCTTGACCTCTGATTTTTCAGAATAGTTTTTACGAATTCGCTCAATAACCTCGTCGACATCTTTATCTTCGACTTTGGCTACTTCTTTTTTCGCTGTCAATTTTTTATAATCGCCCAATTTTACTGGCGGAATAACTTCAACTTCAGCCGTAAACTCCAACTCAGAACCAGGAACAAACTTCTTCACCTCAACGCTTGGTCGGTCCAAAGCTTGCAATTTTTCCTGCAAAAATGCCTCAGCTACAGCCTTCGACAAAGCATTCTCTAAAATCTGCTCCTGTAAAGCATTAGGGTCAACATGCTTAGCAGCTATACTTGCGGGAACTTTTCCTTTGCGGAAACCTGGAACTTTGATGTCGCGCGCCAACTTTGTCAAGGAGACCTGCTCCGCGTCAGCTAATTCGCTAGCACCCAAAGAAATCGTCAATTGAACTTTAGTATCTGATAGTTTTTTTACAGTAGTCTTCATAAAGACTAATTATAACAGATATCAGACTATATCTCAAACAGAGCATCCTCATCGCCATCATATCGACGATCTTTGACAATTGTCACGATTCGTTCAGCACCAACCTTCTGCTCATCAGATTCCACCAAGTTTCGAACCGTGTATGCGCCGCTAGCAATTTCATCCTCACCCACGAACACCGCAAACGGAATTTGCTTTTTTAGCGCCGCTTTTATCTGCTTGTCAATCTTTCTACCAGTGATATCCAGCTCTGCTCGCACGCCTTCGCTGCGCAATTTTCGCGCCAAATCGTCCGCGCCAGCCATAGATTCTTTTGACACTGGAATTATGTACACATCTGTTTTAGATGCCAATTTAGGCAACAAATTGTGCACTTCCAAAAATTGCTCCATCGTTGTCGCGCCCATGCCAACGCCGACTGTAGCAATCGGCTCAACGCCAAATAACCCAACTAATCCGTCATATCGTCCTCCGCCAAACAACGCTCGGTTATTCTCTGGCGAATTATCAAACAGCTCAAAAACCATGCCCGTGTAATAGTCCAGTCCGCGCATCAAAGTAACATCAAACACTGCATTCGTAATGCCTTTTTGGCTAAGCAATTTCATCACTTCGCGAAGCTGCTTGACGCTTTCATCTTCCATCAATTCGCTCGGCAAATCATCAACAGACTTCATGCTGATCATTTTTGCTAACTTCGGCAAACCCTCTGATGCTTGACTTCCAAAAATCTCAATCGCCTGACGCTTAAATTCTTCGGCAGGAATCTTATTTTTCCTATCAAGCAATTTCATCATCATCGTCGAACCAACAATATCAAGCTTCAAAAATTGGCTCATCAAACGATTTATCAATTGGCGATTATTAACTCTAACCGTAAACATTTCTTGTTTGGCGCCAAAATTCATCACGCTAGCGTGGCTCAGCTCAATAATCTCCGCGTCCGCCGCCGCGCCATCCACGCCAAACAAATCCGCGTTTAATTGCCAAAACTCACGCTCACGCCCACGTTGCGGTCTTTCGTAGCGCATAAAATTAGCAATTGAATACAGCCGCGCAGGCATCGCCAATTCCTGACGCTTAGCCGCCACCATTCGAGAAATCGACGGCGTCATCTCAGGGCGGATTGCCACCATTCGACCACCACGATCTTCAAAGGCGTATGTTTGCTCGCCCGCCAATTCCTGACCCGACTTCGCCAAATAAATATCCAACGGCTCCAGCAGCGGCGCGCCATATTCTTCATAGCCAAAACTCTCAACCGTCTTGTGCCAAACATTAAAAATATAATTCTGCAGACGCTTTTCCTCTGGAAAATAGTCTCGCGAACCTTTGTAACTTTGTGTAGATAAACTGCTCATGTTAGCTCCATTATGTCATTATTTCTTATTTATAGCAATCAAAAACGCCGAGGCAGAACTCGGCGCGTACAATCAAAAATCAGAGTCCTACCTCGGCAACACGTGTGAATGATGGAATTTAGGTAAAATCATACGCCTATTGTAGTAAATTTCATGCTTTTTGTAAAGTAGGAGCTGACAGAGTTATCGCGAGAAATAATGATGTATCATTAATTTATGGACGACAATCGCAATGTCATCGAGAAGTTTACTGGCGAGCTTCGTGAATATATCTCGCTTGGGCATTTTGAATCCACCAATTTACCCATGGGTTCATACGATTTCTTCTATATCGTGACTAACAATGGTCGCTTTGCGGGTGAAGTTTGCCTATTCAAAACACGCTCCGCGCTATACAATCCAATGAGCCGCTCAAGTGAAGTCTCTCCGATAATTGGCGCGGAAGACGGATCGGGCAAAATTGTTAACTCCTGTTTTACACTGCATAATCAATCAGATAAATTTATATTATTTGACGGAAATTTCAATTACTGCCTATATAAACTAGCACCATAAGCTTAACAATTTCCCGCTTAAAATAGTACAATTATAGCAATATGAAAAATAACCTCAAATTATCCTTGCCAGAGTTTATAACCGAGGCTTTCCCCGTTCTTAAAGATGCAGAGTATATACGTTCATTTGCAACGCTTTTTATATTGTATCCAGACACTCAATTCCATTTATTCCAAAGTATAGGTCACGATTCGCCGCATTCATTTGTCCTTGTTACTACGGATTATTCCGATCCACTCGACCAAAGTTATGAGTTGAAAGAGATAACAGGTAGATATGAGTTTGATTTTACGCGTATTGTCGCTCCATATAGAAACAATGAGTTCATAGAACTTCGCCCTCATGATGACATGGAGGAAGTCTACGATATACGAGATCCCCATGGAGGCTGGAGCTATTATTTAGCAGAAGTAACATACAAGCCGGATTGGACGGAGTGATTATTAAAACATCTTTACGGAACAATGACAACATCACGCATCGTATCGCAGAATCCATTCGCGCTAACGATTTTTCCACCTGCCAACACGAGCGCTATCCCGCCATTCAAGAAGGCGAGTTTGTTCGCTTTACGGATGAGGATTTTCATGGCGTTGATTTCGACCAGTTTGTCATGGGCTTTTTCGTGTTTCAGAATTGCAATCTGGACGACGCAAAGCACATCTACGGACAACCGATTTATTTCACCAATTCGTCGGTTCGGAATGTGGATTTTCGCGGTGTAAAAGCTATTATTGAAGCAAAAGATTGCAACTTCCGTGGTATGAAATATGACGAGGAAACGCAATTTGTCTATGGCAGCGGGAAATTAGCAGCACGATCGCGTTTCATAAATTGCAAATTAGATGATGAAACTCGTGATTTTTTAAGCCAACAAGGCGTAGAAATCAATTAGCTATTTTCCGCCAGCACATTCTGCTGCAACCAACAATACATCGCCACAGTTGCTGCCGCACCGACGTTTATAGAACGAGTCGAGCCGAATTGCTCAATCGCCACAATTTGATCCGCAGCGACGGCCAGCTCCGCAGAAATCCCTGGCCCTTCTTGCCCAAATACCAAAACCGCACGCTTCGGTAAACTCGTCTGCGACATATTAACACTTCCTGGAATATTATCAATCGCAATAATTTCCCTACCTTCAGTCCGCATTTTCTCAACAAACTCTTCCGTCGTCGCCAAATACGTAATGTGAAGATATTTATCCGTCATCATGGCGCCGCGTTTATTCCACTGCCTGCGCCCAATCACATAAATCTGCCGCACACCAAACGCATTAGCACTCCTGACAATTGTCCCCATATTAAAATCCCGCTCGGTATTTTCCAGCGCAATCACCAAACCGTGGTCTTCAGAATCCAACTCACTTATAATCTCCGATTCGCTCCGACCCTTAAACTTATCAATTACGTTTCTTTTATCTTCCATCTCTGTTATTTTATCAAAGTTCCTGAGCAAATAACAAAAGTTGAGAGCCTTCTATTGACTTAATCACCATAGAATGGTATAAGTAATATTGGTTTTCGTTAATGAGTTGAGATTGCTCCTCATCCGAAAACGTTCATTGACAAGTAGCCGAAACACAAGGCGAGTTTTTATTTCTTTTTAAGAATCATTGAGAGGAATGAAATCTCATCTTGTGTTGTTAAGAGAACAACCGCAATTCCGCAGATGAGAAGATGAAAGGATCGTACTAATGTACGACTACTACACCGAGCAGCTGAAGACGGATTACAACGAGGTGTGGACCGCTTGGAAAGAGATCCACGCACTAATCGCTTCAACGACCCGCAAAGGCTCACATAACTCGAGCGCTAAAAAACGTTGAGAGGTTACTCAAGAAGGTTGAAAAGCTTATGGGCTATCTCCCTAAGGATGATCAGCCCCCTAGTGTAAAACTACTCACCGAGCTTGAGGGCGCGCTAGCACAATACTCCGGAACTTTTTCATCCTTGTGCTGCGCCGTTTACGATCTTCCCATGAGTGGAGATTGTAAGGACTCAATCATGGAGGGTGTGCGATATATTGACACCTGCATCACCGATATGAAAGAGACCTTAAAAAAATCCCTTGCAGGTTAACAAGGTCCGTCTACATGGCAGGTGATTGTTCTTTTACGATTGCCTGTCATGTAGACTCTGAACTTATGACATTAAAAATCACCCTAACTACGGGTGATTTTCTTTATAGTGAAAAATTTCAATTCTTGGTGCGGATGAAAGGACTTGAACCTTCACGTACTTGCGTACACTAGCACCTGAAGCTAGCGCGTCTACCAATTCCGCCACATCCGCATGGGCTACGCGTCAATTATAGCCCAATTTTCACCCAGTATCAAGCTTGATTACGAAGCTTGCACCACGCGTTTAATTCCGCCGCCAACTCCTTCGGCTGAGCCTCCGCTTTAATTCCTGGATTAAAAATTCCAGCTGGATCAAATATTTTTTTCACCTTTGCGTATAATTGTTTTTCGTCATCTGGCAGATTTTTATAGATAAAGTTGGCCTTCAATCTTCCGTCACCACCAAAGCCTGCAAAAGAACCTTCATACTTATCAACAATCTGAGAAATTTCCGCCAACAATTGAAGAATCTTCTGGCGTTCACTCACCTTTTTACTATCAAACGTCGGATGTAGAGAAATATAATCGCTTGAAAAATCAACGAAAACTGGCAAATCTACGCCGTACTTAGATTCCAGCGACTTCAACTCGCTAAGGAAGCTGTCAATCTTTTCTGGCGCCATTAAAATCCCAGAGAAAACGCGTGGCGTAATCATATGCGGCTCGCTTGGAGTTTCCGCCAAAGCCAAAACAGAATGCAAACTGAACAAATCCTGCTCTTCCAAATGTAGAGTTTTTATGTCAATTGCTTCTGATGATTCCAATTTTCGAGTCAATTTCTTCGCGGCTTTATTACGTGCTCTGTCAGAAAAGTCGTCAAAGATAGCTAAGACCACCGCGCCCTTAAAGCACTCTTTCGGCACCCACTCAACTACCTTGCCGACGACCGCAGCCTGACGGAAGAATCGCCCGTCGATTATTTCCACCGCCGACGCCTTATTTTTCATCGCTAATTCCACGGCTGATTGCGCGTCTGACAACTTTTTATACGATGCGGCAACAACTGAATATTCCGGATGAATAAATTGCGCCTTCATAATAACTTCACAAATCACACCCAGACTTCCCTGACTGCCAATGAACAACGGCGTCAAATCGAACGACCCGTCTTTTTGCTTCACCCGAGAAATCCCGCTATAACCAACCGTATCCGGCAAAGCTGGATCCATTTGCGAAATCAGCTCGGCGTTATCTGAGATTAAATTGTCAATCTCTCGATAAATCTCGCCCTCAAACGTCGATAAACCTTTTTTCTTACTCAATTCGCGTCGAGATATGCGACCAGTCTGAATCACGTCGCCGTTACTTAGGACAATCTCAAGCTGCTGAATCGCGTCAGCAAAACGGCCATGTGCGCCAGATAACATTCCAGACGGAGCTGTGTTAATTGCGCCACCAATCGTGCCTCCTTCTGCCACATATGAGGTTCGCGGCAAGCCCAAGCCTTTATGAGTAGACAAAGTCGCGTTGATCGCCGAAAGAGAAATTCCCGCTTGAGCATGAATCAGTTGCTGGCGAGGATCAATACCAACCACACGATTCATATACGTTTTTTCATCAATCGCAATGCCTTTATTCGTCGCCGCGCCAGTTTCATCATTGCCACAACCACGAACAAACACAGGTAAAACATGACCTTTCTCTGCCAATTGAGAACAAAATCGCATCACTTTCCTGATGTCGTTCATATTAGCCGCACGAACAATCATTTCTGGTCGGCGCGCCAAAAGTCCATTGTCAACTTCAACTTGACTCAATGCAAAATCCTGCGACGAGACTTCGCCGCTAAGATGCTCATTCAAATATTTCGCAACTTTATTCATCAATCCTCCTTAGTATGTTACTTCAATTTTAACATAAGCGCGGACAGTTGATAAGTAGAATTTGTTTTGATATAATCGGGTTATGCGGATGTGGTGGAATTGGTAGACACGCATGCCTTAGGAGCATGTGCCTCACGGCGTGAAGGTTCAAGTCCTTTCATCCGCACCAATATTTGGCAATTTTTCATCATAAGAAAATCACCCATGCTCAGGGTGATTTTTTATGTCATAAGTTCATATTTCAAGGGATGTGTGACAAGCAGTCACAAAGAATATGATTACTATATCACACATCCGGAAAGGTCAGCTCTTCTGCGACCTGACCTTCTGCACCTGCTTTTCCAGATACAGGATGATGCTGTATAGAGCATCATGAGCTCCGTTAGCGAGAGTACGGGACTCATCATCCCGTAGCTTACCGCTAAGAATAGCAAGCTGCGACTCGATGCAGTTAAGATCATGTAAGAGAGATTTAGGAATCTCGAGAGAGAACGTTTCAGGGTCCACTTTTCCATCTTTCTTCTCATCCTCACTGGGGCGTGATATATGCATTATTCTTTAATGCACGAGATGAGATCTCATTCCTCTTTCCAATTTCTTCCAGAAAAAGAAATAAAACCTCATCTCGTGTTTTGGCTGCTTGTCAAAGTACGCTTTCAGATAAAGATTTACTTAACTCGTCAACGAAAGCTACCTTCACTTATACCACACTTGCGTAAAAAAGTCAATATTATTAGGGTCTAGATTGTTTAACAAACCTCTCTGGCGTATCAATTAAGCCATCTCTGTTAATGTCTTCACCCTTCTCTGATAAATAATCTTTTATGGCGTCGATCAGTTTCGCCTCTGCTGAACTTATTTTTGCTGCAGCCACTGCGCTAACTCCTTCCACACTACAGCTATCATGTCGGTCTTTTCATCGTCACTCATCTCAGCTATCGTCTTGTTCGCGCCATCAACTTTGAAATATTTATCGTAGTCGCGACCATTCTCGCCGCGTGGTTCGCTGAGTAATTCACCATGCACTTTGTACGTAAACGTCTTGATTTCTAGTCCATCTATATACGTAACCGTACGCTGAGTGTATGCCCCTCTGTCATCTTTGAGCAATTTTACTATGTTTTCTATGCCGATAGTATCAAGTGCGTACTTCGTGTAAACCCCTGGAAAACCTTTGAGACTTTTGATGAACAGTCCAGAATCCATAACAACCAGTGGGCTATTTAGTAGTTCGTAGTATTTTTGAGCTTTATCAATGGATACTTCTTCTTGGCTATCTGATTGAATTTCCGGTACATCAAGTAGCTCCCTGTCGGGAGCTGTGAGTGTTAGACCCGCCCCCAATAATGCCTGGTTTGCTCCAGCTAATTTATATTTGTTGGTTGTGGCGTAGGTTATATTCATAAAGCCCCTCCTTTATTGAATTATTCTTTTCTTTGCCATGCAGCTCTTACATAAAAAACATTCTTCATTACCACTAGTACAGGAATTAGTATTGGAACAGACCATGGTCGTATCAGCAACGAGGGACAATAGACTCATATCTGGATATTCCGACCCCTCAGGAAGCACCTTTTCTGCGCCTATTATCACCGTTCGTATAGTCTCCTTGTTTACTCAACTTGTCAACAAAAGCTACTTTTGTTTATATCACACTTGTATAAAAAGTAAATAGGATATACTCGGCGTAACTTGTCAGGACTTAAAACCTGAACTATAATTAGCTCACATCACGAATTCGTTAAATAGAACGACAGATGTAATTACGGGAAATTAGCTCAGTTGGCTAGAGCGCACGATTCACATTCGTGAGGTCACAGGTTCAAGCCCTGTATTTCCCACCATTTTTGACAATTTTTAATAATTGGAACAAGCATGAAACTTGTGCTATAAATTGACAAACGAACTAATATTCTCTATTTTCTGGCAAAGATTCAATTTCCTCAACACAGTTCTGCACTACCAGTTCGCTCGCTGCATCCTCATCAGATAACACTTCTTCGCGGTCAGGACAAGTAGCGCACCACAATATTCCAAGAATATCTTCAGCCTCCGATGTAAGCTTTTCCACTTCGGTACCCAACCCTGACCCTCTAGTTGCGATGTCTCCAAGCTTCCTAATTATACAACTCAGTTCTTCAACATATCTTTCAGTATCCAAAGGCTGTAGCTCGCCAAACATAAATTATCCTCTCCTGAATAGTCATCTCTTATATCAATAAGTTCATTGATGAAACTGGTTTATTATTTATATCACATGGACATAAAAAAATCAACACAGCCGCCGCCAGATTGACTTTTTATTTATTTAATGTCAACCGAAAAAATAACACAAACTATAATTAGATACATTTCTTAGCGCCATCTTCTAAAAACTTTTCACCTCTATTATTTCGTGATATAATTACCTTAAAGGAAGGTCTGTGCTAATATCAGACCATATTTTTATGAAGGACGCTAGCAAGATTCGAAACATTGCCATTATTGCCCACGTCGATCACGGCAAAACGACCATGGTTGACGGACTATTAAAGCAGTCGCGAACATTCCGCGACAACCAAGCCGAGATGAGCCAGGAATTGATTATGGATTCCGGCGATCAAGAGCACGAGCGCGGCATCACCATCACCGCCAAACAAACGTCAATTTTTTACGGCGACTACAAAATAAACATCATTGACACGCCAGGACACGCCGATTTCTCTGGCGAAGTTGAGCGAACCTTGAATATGGCTGACGGCGTTCTGCTGATCGTGGATGCGCAGGAAGGTCCGATGCCGCAGACCAAATTCGTATTAGCGAAGGCGCTTGAACTGGGACTGAAGCCTGTTGTGATTATCAATAAGATTGACAAGCCAGCCAGACGAATTGCCGAAGTTGAAGACGAGTTGAGCGATCTATTCTTAGAGCTAGCAACCGACGATTCCCAATTGCAATATCCAATTTATTACGCAATCGGACGCGACGGAAAATCATGGAAAGAAATTCCTGCAAACACAGACGAAGATGCGGATTTGACGCCAATTTTTGACGCAATCATTAACGATATTCCAGCGCCAGACGTGACAGAAGATGGCGCGTTTCAATTGCTTGTTACCAGCCTGCAATACGACACATTCCAAGGAAAATACGCGATTGGGCGAATTGCTCGCGGATCTGTTAAGCGCGGCTTGCAAGTCAGTTTGATGAAAAATGGCGAAGTCGCGGGCTCGGCACGAATTGAGAAAGTTTTTGGCTATCGCGGCTTGAATCGTGAAGAACTTGACGAAGCTTTTGCTGGCGACATTGTGGCGCTGGTTGGAGTAGCTGACGCGCATATTGGCGATACGATTGCCGACAAAGAACAGCCTGAAGCACTGCCAACAATTGACATTGAAGCTCCAACTTTGAGCATGTACCTTGGCCCAAACACTAGCCCAATGAAGGGACGCGAAGGCGAATTTACGACATCTAGGCAAATTGGCGACCGATTGAAGCGAGAGCTTGAGACCAATGTCGCGTTACGAGTCGAGGAAAACGGAATTGGCTTTACGATTTCTGGACGCGGCGAGTTACATTTGAGCGTTTTGATTGAAACTATGCGACGCGAGGGATTTGAGTTTGAGGTTGGACGACCGCAAGTCGTTACAATTACCGAGGACGGCGTCGAAAAAGAACCGATTGAAGAATTGCAAATTGAAGTCGGAAGTGAATTTATTGGCGCGATTAGCCAAGAGCTTGGCGCGCGACACGCCGAAATGAAATCTCAGGAAACTACTGCCGCTGGTGCTACTCGTTTGACTTACATTTTGCCGACGAGGGCGCTGATTGGTCTGCGCAACATTTTATTGACCGCCACCAGAGGTACGGTGATTATGAATTCCCTGCCTCACGGATATCAACCGCTTGGCGGAAAACTGCCAAAAACCCGCAATGGAGTTTTGATTGCATTTGAAGCTGGCACGACAACACCTTACGCATTGCAAGCAGCCGAAGCCCGTGGCGAATTACTGGTCGGACCAGGTACGGAAGTTTACGCCGGAATGATTGTCGGGATTTACAATCGCCAAGAAGATATCGAAATCAACGTTTGTAAGGCCAAGCATTTGACTAACATGCGCTCCAAATCGTCAGATGGAACTGTGCAATTGACGCCATTTACGCAGTTTAGCTTGGAACAATGTATAGATTTTATTGAAGACGATGAACTTTTGGAAGTTACACCAAAATCATTACGACTTCGCAAGCGATATCTGGACGCAAACGAACGAAAACGCGCCGCGAAACAATAGTTGCGTCAAGCACAAAAATAACCGCCCCGTAATGAGGCGGTTTATTTTTATATGCAGACAGGAATTAGTTGACAAGAGTTTCTTTGACTCGGCGAGAAGCAAAGAAGTACAAGATTACCAATCCTTCTACTATTAGCATTGTAACGATTCCGGTAATAAATGCTGGAACGTCTACTCCTGATCTTCCAGATGCATATATAACTACCGCATTTGCAACGTTGCCCAATCCAGCTGTGGCGATCGTAGCAACAGCTAGCCATTTACCAAGACGCTTCTGCATAGTTATAAACACAACTGCACAAATAGCTAAGACCACTAGTATAGGTGAAAATATCAAAGAAATGACGTTCTCTGGCTGGCTAAGATTTATTATTGCCTGGAAAAACACTGCTGTATTGACAAGGCTACCGATAACGAAACAAACCACAAAGAACATTAACCAACCCTTAACGCCCTTCAGGGATTCCGCCATCACGACATATTGCACTGGCGCTGCTTGAGGCTGTGCAAAATATTGCTGGCTGACTGGCTGCTGCTCATACGGTGTATTCTGCGGTTGTGGTGCGGGACCGTACTGTGCGTTTGGATCAGGCTGTGGCGCATATTGCGGCTGCTGAGGTTCTTGTTTTGACATATTAACTTCTCCTTTTAAGCATATTGATATGCCAATTATACCACATCCTTAATTTCCTCTGGTAAAAATCCTTTGTCATGCTTAAAACCAGCTTGCCATTTGTAATCCTTGTTATAGCCCAAATCTTTCATCAATTTGGTCGGAGCGTTTCTGAGATGTAAAGGCACGGGAGAATTCGGATATTTGCGCGCCAGCTCAAAAGCGCTGTGCATTAAATCGGTAATTTCACGCGATTTCTGGCTGCGAGCCAACGCAATAGCGCAATGGAACAAATTATACTTCGCCTCCGGAAGACCGACGCGCTCGACAGCCTCAAATGTTGCAATTGCCAAGCTCAGCGCACCATTACCCGCCAGCCCGATATCTTCCGATGCAAAAATCACCATTCGCCGAGCAATAAACTTCGGATCCTCGCCCGCGTCAATCATTCGCGCCAAATAATACGTCGTAGCCGTCGCGTCACTACCTCTTAGCGACTTGATAAAAGCGGAAATCACGTCGTAATGCGAATCGCCTTTTTTATCATAACCTGGAAGTCGCTTCTGAGCCGCCGCTTTAACCACTTCCGGCGTTACTTTTTCGTTAAAACTCAGCGCCAATTCCAAATTGCCCAGCGCCACCCTTGCATCGCCATCCGATAATTCCGCCAAATAGTCCAGAGCTTTGGGCGAAACTTGCTTGGACTTTTTCAGAACTTTCAGTGCTCTTTTTAATACGGATATGATTTCATCTTTTGTCAATCGCTGAAGAACCAAAACCCGCGAACGTGACAGTAGCGGCGTGATGACTTCAAAGCTCGGATTCTCGGTCGTCGCACCGATTAACGTAATTAGCCCACTCTCAACGTGCGGCAAAAACGCGTCTTGTTGAGCCTTATTGAAACGATGAATTTCGTCAACGAATAGAATTGTTCTAAGTCCTAAATTCCAGTTTTGGCGGGCATGTTCAATCACTTGTTCAACGTCCTTTTTTCCGCTTGTAACTGCCGATAATTCAATGAACTCCGCCTTCACTTCACGCGCAATAATTCGCGCCAATGTCGTTTTTCCAGTTCCCGGCGGACCCCACAATATCAAACTAACCGGCTCGCCATTCTTAACGATTCGCCTCAACAACTCGCCCTCACCAAGCAAATGACTCTGCCCTATCACCTCATCCAGCGTTTGTGGCCTCATCTGCTCAGCCAGTGGCTGCCTACTATCACTCATACTCCCATTATATCGCGAAATCTATAAAGCCAAAAAGTCGTCCGCCGTTTACACTTTCCTCACACAAAATGCTACAATAGATCTATATAAATAGGAGGAAAAATGGGAGCATTCGTAATAATAATCTTGTCGTTTATCGGTCTTTATGTACTAAGCGGCATTAAAATTGTCAATCAATATCAGCGCGGCGTGGTTTTAACACTTGGCCGATTTACTGGCGTTCGCGAGCCAGGATTAAGAGTCGTCATTCCAGGATTGCAGACAATGATGTTGGTCGATATTCGTTCAACTCCAATTGACGTTCCGAAACAAGAAGTCATCACCAAAGACAACGTCACAGTCGGCGTTGATGCGGTGGTTTATTTCCGAGTCATCAACGCGCCAAAAGCCGTGCTGGAAACCACGAACTATATTTACGCGACTAGCCAATTTGCCCAAGCGGCACTGCGTGACGTCACCGGTAACGTTGATATGGACGATTTGCTTGCCAAGCGCGAAGAGATTTCCCAGCAAATCAAGGAAATCGTTGATGCCGAAACTGACAAATGGGGTATCGATGTCGAGAATGTTAAGATTCAGAATATCGAACTTCCTGGCGATATGAAGCGCGCCATGGCCAAACAGGCCGAGGCAGAACGCGAGCGCCGCGCCAATATCATCAACGCTGACGGTGAAAAGGCTGCAGCCGAAACATTAGCCCAGGCCGCAGAAATCCTAGCAAAAACTCAAGGCGCTATCAATCTGCGAACATTGAACACCTTAGAGCGAATCTCCACAGAGCCAAGCCAAAAGACAATGATGTTATTCCCTATCGAACTCATCGACGCAATTCGTGGCGGTAAAAAATAGAACATTTATCAATAAAATAAGCACTCTGCAATTTTACAGGGTGCTTTTATAATTCCTGGTGCGGATGGGGAGAGTCGAACTCCCATCTCAACCTTGGGAAGGTCACATAATAGCCGCTATACGACACCCGCGCTCGATAAAATTATAACACCCTTGTCAGATGGCGACAACTTTAGTACAATTAAATAGCAAGTTTGTGGCTCTTTAGCTCAGTTGGTAGAGCAGAGGCCTGAAGAGCCTTGTGTCCCCAGTTCAAGTCTGGGAGGAGCCACCAAATATTGCATTTCATTCACGACTTTGCTACAATAAATCGTGAACAACATGCGGGTATAGCTCAGTTGTTAGAGCGCTTCCTTGCCATGGAAGAGGCCAGGAGTTAGAGTCTCCTTACCCGCACCAATTAGATATTTAGCCATCCGAACGGGTGGTTTTTTCGTATGTTAATCCTTAGATAGCTAATTACATTTGACATAATACCCCCAGTGGGTATATGATTATTTTATGGATACAGCAGACATCAAACGACGAGCCCTGCATCGTACAAAGATCATATTAGGACAAATGCGCGGACTCGAGAAGCAAATTGCCGACGACGCGTATTGCATGGATGTTTTGACCCAAAGTCTAGCAATACAAAAGTCATTAGCGTCGCTTAATAAACTTATTCTGGAGCGACATCTCCGCACACACATTGCTGATAAAATGGCGTCCGGTGACAAAGCTCAACAAAGTAAAGCTATAGAAGAATTACTCAATCTATATGAATTAAATAATATAAGGACAAAATAATGAATCACGAATCTCATAACCATTGCAATACAAAAAATTCAATCAAACGTATGGCGCTAGCGGCAAGTTTACACTGCCTGGCGGGATGTATGATTGGCGAGATGATCGGCGTTACCATCGGCACGCACGCTGGACTTGCGCCACATACTACGGTTATTCTAGCATCAGTCTTAGCTTTCATCTCCGGCTACACCGCGTCAATCATACCATTAGTACGCGCCAAATTATCGCTTATAAAATCCTTAAAGTTAGTTTTCGCCACTGACACACTATCCATACTGTCAATGACTGTCGTAGACAACATAATTATGCTAATCATTCCGGGCGCCATAGATAAGAACTTAGCTCATCCGATTTATTGGGTTAGCCGGCTAATTTGTATGTTCGCCGTGTTTGCTGTATCATATCCCGTCAATCTATATTTGTTACGTCGAGGTAAAGGTCACGCATTGACTCATCATTATCATCACATGTAATTTATTTGTTTTGATTTTCCCTGTTATCTCGCTTATACTTAAACTATGAAAACTTGGCAAGATGTAGCCTCTCTTTATCAAATTTATCCGCGCAGCTTTCTAGATACCAATGGCGATGGAATTGGCGATTTGAACGGTATTACCGAGAAGCTGGATTATTTATCATGGCTGGGCATCGATTCTATTTGGATTTCCCCATTCTTCGTATCACCGCTGACTGACTTTGGTTATGATATCTCAAATTATCGAGCAATTGATCCGACTTTCGGAAAAATGTACGATTTCCAAGCGCTCCTTAAAAAAGCCCACGACCTCGACATTAAAGTTATGATCGATCTCGTTCCCTGCCACACTTCAGACCAACATCCGTGGTTTCAAGAATCCAGATCTTCACGCGACAACCCCAAGCGAGATTACTATATTTGGCGCGACGGAAAAGATAATAGCAAGCCTAACAATTGGCGAAGTTTGTCTGGCGGCAGTTCATGGGAATTTGACGAGCGCACTGGGCAATTTTACCTGCATTCGTTCCTGAAAACGCAGCCAGATCTGAATTGGGATAATCCCGCCGTGCGTGCTGAAATGAAGAACATAGTGCGATTTTGGTTTAATGTGGGCGTTGATGGAATGCGCGTCGATGCAATTTGGGGAATTTCCAAAGATCCCGACTTTAAAGACGACTCTCCGAACCCTGATTTTTATGGCAATCCAAACGATTACGGAGCGTTTATCCACGATCAATGTAAAATGGGGCCGCATTTTCAGGAATATCTGCAAGAATTAGCGTCAATCTGCGATGAATATGATGACAAGCAAATGGTGTTTGAATTTTATCCAGATGATAAGCTGGGCGATATTTATCATCAATACAGCCAAATCCTGACAGTTCACCCAAAAGCCTCGGCGTTTTTTATGGAATATCGCGATAACGAATGGCACGCTAAAAATATTGAGAAAAAAATCGAAAATTATTTGCAATCAGCAAACTCAACCACGCCATTTTTCTGCATCGGAAATCATGACCAGCCGCGAGTTGCCTCCAGATTGGGCGAAGAACGCGCCCGCGCCCTCAGCTTCTTAAATCTCCTTACGCCAGGAATTAGCGTAGTATATTACGGCGACGAAATTGGCATGATGAATGGAGAATTGACCGCTGATGACATTCAAGATAATTTTAGCCCAGCCAATTCTGTTGTTGATAGCCGAGACTTGGAACGCACGCCAATGCAATGGAATGATTCGCAATTTGCGGGCTTTTCAAGTGCAAAACCTTGGCTTCCTATTAATGATAATTACACAAGAGTCAACGTTGATAGTGAAAAAATCACAAACGATTCCCTACTTAACATGCACCGAAAGCTGCTAAAATTGCGCCAAGCCTTCCCAATTCTTAAAAATGGCAATTTGAACATCGTGCAAAACACTGGCAACGGCTTTATTCTCGGATTAAAAAGAAAGTTGGCTGGTCAACGTGCTTACATTTTCATCAATTTCGCCGACGCAGAACAAAGCTTCTCCATTCCGGAAAACGCCAAGATTATCACCTCAACTCACTCTGTCAATTTAATTACCGCAGAAAATCTCCAAATGACAATTCCAGGATATTGCGGAGTTTTACTTATTGTCCGGTAATCCAGATTTCTGGGGATAGTTCACCTTTCTCGTTCGCAGCAGACACGTCGTTGATATACGTATCCGATATCGCCACTTTTCCTATATCTCTACAGCCCTTAGCAGAAATTAACGACAGCTCTTCCCCGTCAGGAGTGGTCATCCCTTCCAGTTAATTCATCTTTAATTATAAGCAGTCAGAATCAAATCACCGTCGACATACTCGCCCAAAAATACATCTCCGTAAGATTCTAAGCCTCGTTTTTTAAGCTGACCAAGCAGCCACTTTTCGTCTTTTCCGATTACATCCAAGATATCAGCTTGCAATTGACCGTCCGTTATTAACGGGAATTTCGGATTTTCCTCGCCTTTGTGCGAAATAATAAGCTCGCCATCCTGCTCAACAACAGCCCTTTTCACGTCTTTCGTCGAGTAAATATTATGGGTTCGAAGCTTGAAAGAAACATCATGAGCACTTAAGCCGACCTTCTCGCAATTTTCGATATTTATCTTTCCATTATCTATAATTATCAAAGCCTTCCCGTCGATCAGCTGTTTAGCCTTAACGCTATGTTTCTTTATCCACTTCAGTGTTAACACCAGCACGCACCATATACACAAAATCCCAACATAGTCCAAAATCTTAATATCATTGTTATAAATAACGCCGCCGATAATACCACCAAGTACGTAATTCTGAACTTGATCACTAGCGGAAGATGGCGCCAAATTACCTTTTCCTGTAACGTTAATTATTATCGTCAGCGCAAAAAATCCGATCAATAATTTTATTGCTACTAAAATAAATTCATTCATAATTTACCTACTTTTTTCTATTAAAAACGCTCTGATATTTATCAGAACGACTTATAAGAATTTAATTTTCCAATCGTAGGAACTTGGTGAGGTGCGCCTCCCCATAACTACGACTGTCCACCACAACAGTTTTGTCTTGAACTGGCACCTCACCTATTCCTGGATGTGATAATATCATAAATCCACCCGGTTTGAGTAGCCTCATTAGCTTAGAAACTGTGGAAAACTGTGGATTATGATACGGCGGATCGGCAAAAATAATATCGAACTCCCCTGTTGAACTCGCACTTTCCAACCAATTTACTATCGTTGTTTTTATTACAATAGATTTTTCTTCGACGCCCAAAATGCTTATGTTTTCAGCAATTACTCGCTGAGCGACTCGATCTCGCTCCACGAAGACCGCCGACTCTGCGCCGCGACTTAATGCCTCTAGTCCAACAGCACCAGACCCCGCAAAAGCATCCAAAACCCGCGCACCGCGTATCGATTCGCCCAAAGAATTGAACATAGCTGAACGTACTCGCTCGCCCATAGGATGTGTCGTTGAGCCGGGCGGAGTTTTTATGAATCGTCCGCCAAATTCGCCAGAGATAATCCTAACTCTCACTTTTTTCTGCCTCAAGTTTCCAAATAGACGCCAGCCAACCCAACATCACCGACTTTATAATAATCGGCATTAGCTCGTGATTTGTCTGCCGAGCAAGGTCCGTCGTCCAACCGCTCTTAATAAAATTGTCATACATCTTCATCGATGCCACGGCGTGAACTTGGTCCAAATAATACTCACGATAGCCGTGATTTTTCACTTGCAATATCTCATCGCCACTCGGAATTGCGTCCTTAAAACGCGGATATGCCACCACGCTAGCTACGCCAGCCTCAAACGCCACGTGTGTCGTCATCATACCTTTGGCGCCCCAGAATTTCCAGTTGTTCTTAATCAGTTCAATTCCGTTATCGCCCTTCATGAGATTTTTCTTCAAAATTGAAGTTCGAGTCTCCAGCCCTTCGCCGCCACGAAGTTCCGCCATAGCCTGCTCCAGAGGAAAATGATGAGCTGGAGTCAAACCGTCGGTAATCGCGTGTGCCATCCAAGCCGCCTCAAACGCTGCTCGCTCGGAATTATTTGTTCGTAGTGCTCGGGCTAAATTGCCAATATGTCCGTCAATCATCTCCAAAAGTGCAGTATCGTTCAGATCGTCCGGATTTATAAAATGCCACGGTTCATCCACCGCTGGACTCTTTCGCTTGACACCATCAGGACCATTCTTGCCCTCAAAATGAAGAATGTTTTTAATGTCAGGAAAATCACACCAATCAGGAAGAATTGGTTTTATATTTCTCCTTGCGACTCGATCTATTTTTTGGTGGACGCCAATAAATCGACCAGAGCCATCCCTAATTGTTGTTCCTGCATACATATTAATTTAAAACAGTTAATCGCTGATAGCGACTGACGGCGTGCGCCAGATGATTATATTGTAGCAAATCTTGCCCCTCTTTGACAAAATGCTCAGCTTCGACTTGAGCGCGAGCAATTAGCGCCGTATCTGCCAGCGAGGCAATTTTCAGATTCAAATCCCCGTGTTGCATTTTTCCGTAAATCTCGCCAGGTCCGCGCAACTTCAGATCAACCTCGGCCAAATAAAACCCATCCTGAGACTTCTCAATCTCCCGAAGACGCTGACTTGGCTTATCGTGGCCGCTCATCATCAAATGACAAAAACTCTGATATTTCCCGCGCCCAACTCGTCCGCGCAATTGATGCAACTGACTCAATCCAAAATTGTCCGCATTCTCAATCAGCATCACTGTCGCATTCGGCACATTCACACCAACCTCAACCACAGTCGTACTAACCAACATATCCAGCTCGCCGTCTGCAAATTTCTGCATCACTTCAGCTTTTTCTTCGGCAGGAAGCTTTCCGTGCAACAACCCAACTCGACGATGGTTGAAAATAGTCTTGGATAATTTATTATATTCCGCCTCCACCGATTTCTTATCATTGTCTGGATTATCATCAATCAACGGACAAATAACGTAAGCTTGGCGACCTTTGGCTAGTTCATTTTCAATCGATTCGTAAAGCTTCGGAGCTGATGCTGGCGACCAAATCTTAGTCTGAATCGGCTGGCGACCAGACGGCAACTCGTCCAGAATAGAAATATCCAATTCTCCGTACAATGTAAGCGCCAAGCTGCGCGGAATTGGCGTGGCTGTCATACTTAAAAGATGTGGCATAAAATCAGACTTTTCTAACAAAGCTTGTCGTTGCTTCACGCCAAATCGGTGCTGCTCGTCGATCACTGCAAACCCCAATTTATGATACGCAACCTTTTCCTGAATTAACGCGTGTGTGCCGACCACAACGTCAATGTTACCGCTAGCTAAATTATCCAACAATTGACTGCGCGCCGAACCTTTTACATGTCCCGTCAGAAGCGCAACAGACACACCAAATGGCGACAATAGCTCGTCAAGCGTTTTCGCATGTTGCTGCGCCAAAATCTCCGTCGGCGCCATAATTGCCGTCTGAAAACCAGCCTTCGCCACTTCCGCAGCCACCAATCCCGCAACGACAGTTTTTCCCGAGCCGACATCTCCTTGCAATAACCGATTCATCGGATGATCAGACTCCAAATCTTGCAGAATTTGCCACGCAGCTCGGCGCTGAGCGTTCGTCAAAGGAAACGGCAATTGATCAACAAAACTCTTCACGACCGACTTATTAAACGGAATCTTCCAGCCTGTTAATCTGGTCTGTTCTTGCTTATTAAATTGTGCCGCCAATATCATTTCGAACAGCTCCTCAAACGCCAGGCGCTCACGACCGCGAGAAATTTCCTCGTGAGTTTTTGGCGCGTGAAGAAATTTAACCGCCTCAGAGCGACTAACCAATTTTTGGCGCCGAATAATGTTTTCCGGCAAAGTCTCGGGCAAAAAATCCATAATTGGACGAATATTTTTCATCAAATCTTGCACGGTTTTTGGGCGGATATTTTTGATCGATTTATAAACTGGCTGAATTCCAGACGCATTTTCCACCACTTCTTTGGCAACTTCTTTTGCTAACTCGACGGACGGATTATTGATTTGATAGCGATTATATTGCATACCAAATTGGCCAGAAAAAATAAATTCCGCATCAGATTTTAATTGTGTTTCGCGGTACGACTGGTTGAACCAAACCGCCTTAACTTTGCCCGATTTATCCGCCAAAACCGCGGTCGTGATCCTAAGTCCACGCCGAACAATACGCGTCGAAACCGACTCGCAGCGCGCCTTAACAGTAACTTTTCCCGGCTGAAGATCTGCGATATTAACCGCGGTCGAATAGTCGTCATATGCTCGCGGCAAAAAATCCAAAGCGTCAGAAATAGTTTTAAGACCGGCCGCTGCTAGAGCCTGAGCGGTTTTTGGCCCGACGCCTTTAATTTGCTCGAGAGGAGTTGCTAGTTTCATCTAAGAAACGGCGTTGATTCCTTCTAAGGCATAGGCCGTATCTTCCCAACCTCTCACGCCGATTGAATCTACACCCATTTGCTTCACTGGAAAATCATTGCCACCTTCTTCAATTTTATCACCAAAGAACAGCGTTTCTTCTTTCGACCAGCCATTCAATTCAAGCAACCTGCCAATTCCATAGGCCTTATCAATTCCCGGAAGCGTGATGTCAGTGCTGGTCGTACCACCAATTCGTACTTCAAGCCCAGGCAGCTTCTCCGCCACCTTGTCGCGATATATCGGACGGACATCCTTATATTTTTCAGCCCACGCATATTTATCTTCAGGTGTAGCTTGCTGGCCCAAAGCCGACATAGTAATTTGGCTATGTCGATCTTCAATTATTTCACCCGCAGGATTCTCACACCAAATACCCATTTCCTTCGCAACTTCTTCCAATGCCGCAGTTATCTGAGTTTTTTGCTCATCAGATAAATCATTCGCATACTGAATTTTCCATTCATCATCGGCGGCGTCAAATCGATAATATCGAGTTCCGCAAGTCGGCATCGCGTGGAACTTCTGAAGCAACTCTGGAGTAACGTTCAACCTATCAATCACCTGCTTCTTTATCTGTTGAAACGTGCCGCCAGTAATCACGCAAACGTCATAGTTCTCAAGCAATCGACTGAGAATCCCCGCCATACGGTCGCTAATTGGCGATTTTGTAATTGCTAACGTATCGTCCAAATCAAAACCGATAATTTTTTTCATTATTCATTCTCCCCCATAATTAATACAAATGTGTTTTTACCCTTCTTCAGTAGTGATGTGTCGTTGACGATTGTATTCTCGGCAAGCTTTTCGCCATTTAAACTAATGGCGCCAGATTTCAATAATCGCTTCGCTTCGCCGTTAGAGCCAACCGCCCCAGATTCTACCAACGCTTCAATCACATCAATTCCAGTATCAACGCAAGGAATTTCTTCGGCCAAAGCGCCTAAATCATCGTCCGACAATTTCTTAAAATCGCCGCCACCAAACAAAACTTCAGTTACGCGCTCAACAGATTCACGGCGCGCGCTACCGTGAACAATGTCAGTAACTTCACGAGCCAAAACCTTCTGCGCCGAACGCGCACCTGGATTAACAGCGTGATTTTCGGCGATGGCTTCGATTGTATCGCGATCCAACATCGTAAATATCTTCATATATTCAATTGCGCTCTCATCATCGACATTCAGCCAGAATTGGTAGAATTTATAGACGCTGGTTTTATTTTCATCAAGCCAAACCGCGCCACCTTCAGATTTGCCGAATTTACGACCAGTCGACTTATTGATAAGTAGCGGCGCAGTCATTGCGTAAACTTCAGTATTTTCTTTTTTACGAATCAGATCCACGCCTGACAATAAATTACCCCATTGATCTGATCCACCAATTTGCAAATTCACGCCGTATTGATTAAATAGATGCCAAAAATCATAGCCCTGAAGTAAAGTGTAAGTGAACTCCGCAAAACTCAAACCTTTGCCGTTGTTAATGCGCGCCTTGAAAAATTCGCGGCTCACCAAATCTGCCATATTGAAATTCTTACCGATATCGCGAAGAAACGGCAGCAATTCCAACTCAGCCAGCCAGTCAGCGTTGTCGACCAAAGTAAAATCTCGTCCAGCAAAAATCCTAGAAACTTGGGATTTTAAGGCTTGTTTATTATGCTCAATTTCCTCGTACGGAAGCAAATTTCGCTCTTCCGTGTCGCGCATATCGCCAATCATTCCCGTACCGCCGCCAACGAGCAAAAACACTTTATGTCCGCGCTCCAAAAAATGCCGAACCATCATATAAACTGCCAAATGCCCGACATGCAAGCTGTCCGCCGAAGGATCCGTCCCCAAATAGAGCGTGAAATTCTCCGAATCGATAAGTTTGTCGTCAGTAAATGTGGTCTGATTCCAGAATCCACGCCATTGTAATTCTTCTGATAATTTCATATCACTCCTTTTCTATATAATTAGTATAGCAATTTTACAATTGAAGCGAAACATATGCGTGATATAATAGAATTGTGAAGAAAAAGACTACGATAAGCACCGCCGGACACGGCTCAAGCGATAAGAAATCTCCGTCGAAACGGATGAACTTATATGCCAATTTGGCGCAGAAACATAAGACTAAAAAAGACAAGGACGCGCGCGAACGAGCGGAATATTTGGCGACTTTGCCGAAACATCCCGTAAAGCGATTCTTTTATCGATTACATCCGAAGCGACTAGCGAAATATTGGTTCTCCAAGCGCGGCGGACTGATGGCTCTGAAAATTCTTGGCGTCAGTATTTTGTTGATGTTGCTACTTATCGGCGGAATGTTCGCTTACTTCCGTAAAGACCTCGATAAAATTCGCCCTGGCGAGCTTGCTAAGCGTGTTCAAACGACTGTCACTAAATATTACGACCGCAACGACAATTTGCTTTGGGAGGATAAAGGCACAGGTAATTATCAATTGGTTGTCGAATCTGACCAGATTAGCGACTATTTGAAAAAAGCCACTGTCGCAATTGAAGACCGAAACTTCTATAATCACCACGGCATCAGTATTAGCGGTATGTTGCGCGCAATGCTCTCAACTGCTTCACGACGCCAAGTTCAGGGTGGATCAACTCTGACACAGCAGCTAGTCAAGCAAGTCTTCTTCGCAGATGAGGCCGGCGACCGATCGATTAGCGGTATTCCTCGAAAGATCAAGGAAATCATCCTCGCAATCGAAGTTGAGCGTATGTATAGTAAGGATCAAATTCTGTCATTATACCTGAATGAATCTCCGTACGGCGGTCGTCGTAACGGCGCAGAGTCTGCAGCTCAGACATACTTTGGCAAGCACGCTAAAGATCTGACGCTGGCGGAAGCGGCGCTAATTGCTAGTATTCCACAGAATCCAACTTACTATAATCCATATAACACCGCTGGAAATAAGGCTTTAATTGCCCGACAACATACAGTTCTGGATTACATGGCCGAGCAAGGCGTTATTACCAAGGATGAGGCTGAAAAAGCTAAAAAGATTGATATCTTAAGCACGCTTAAGCCACAGACCGAGCACTTGGAGAATATTAAGGCTCCCCACTTCCTATTGATGGTTCGCAATCAGTTGAGTAAAGAGCTTGGCGAATCAGTCGTTGGACGCGGTGGATTGACGATTAAGACCACCCTCGACTGGCGTATTCAGGAAAAACTTGAAAATGAGATGAAGTCATTCTTTGCAACGGGTCGACCAGATTCTGTGCGAATTAGTAACGGCGCCGCAACAGTCGAAGACGTTCAGACTGGACAAATCGTAGCACTTGTTGGTAGCCGTGACTTTAACTACACCGGCTTTGGTCAGGATAACGCCGCAGTTTCCTATATCCAGCCAGGTTCCACAATTAAGTCACTTGTCTTTGTTCAATTATTTGACAAACACGACAGTAAGCAAGCATACGGTAGCGGCACAGTACTAACCGATGAAAATATAGATAGAATATATGGAGCAACCCTACGAAACTGGGATAATAAGTTCATGGGCGCCATCAACATTCGAAGAGCCCTAGCCTTGTCACGAAACATTCCTGCAGTTAAAGCAGCTTATATTATAGGTGACGGATCTGCAAAGCCTGTCGTTGAGGGAATCCGCAGAATGGGCGATACTAACTATTGCCGACAGGAAGAAAATGCCGGTGGTTACGGACTCGGTGCAGCAATCGGCGCATGTGGAACAAAGCAGACAGAATTGGTGAACGCTTACTCAACATTGGCGCGAATGGGAGTCCAAAAAGACATTTCAAGTGTTATCGAGGTAAAGAACAGCCAAGGCGAAACTCTGAAAAAATGGAAAGATGAGGGTAAGCAAGTTATCGATTCGCAATCAGCATACATTGTGAACGACATCTTGTCCGACCGAACTCCTGGACTTCACGGCTGGATGGGCGTCAATGGCGTTCGAACCTCCGCAAAGACTGGTACATCCGACAAGGGTTCACAGCCAAAAGACCTCTGGATTGTTAATTACAGCCCAGCTCTGGTCATGGGAATGTGGCTCGGAAACTCCGACACTAGCGTGATTGGTACATCAGCCTCCAACTACGGCATGCCAGTAATTAGAAGCGTTATGGAATTTGCACACACCCAAGTTTACGCCAAAGAAGGCAAATGGAAGTCAGGTCAATGGTATGAGCGACCAAGCGGAATCCAGACTGTCAACGGCGAGCTCTACCCGTCATGGTGGAATAAGAGACAAAGTCAATCTACAGAGAAAATCACCTTCGATAAAGTCTCCAAGAAAAAGGCAACAAACTGTACTCCGGATGGCGCGAAGGAAGAGATTGAGGTAACAAAGATTATCGATCCTTTGACTAAAAAAGAATCAATTACCGTCCCTTCAGGCTACGACGCAAACGCAGAAGATGACGTTCACAAGTGCGACGACACTAAGCCGCAAATTGGAGCAATATCATACACCAACAGTGGTAAGAAATATACGATAAGTGTTGATGTTACAGCAGGAACTTGGGGCTTATCGGCAATCGAAATTACCGTGGATGGAAAGAGCATTAAGAGTTCAGAAATTACTTCAAGCGGCAAGCAGACCGCCACAGTAGAACTTGATACGGCAGGATCGCACACAGTTTCTGTAACCGTAAGAGACTCTGCATATTACACCGCCACTTCAAGCGGCAGCATTCAAGTTCACTAAATAAACTATTGTTTATTTACCAAATTAATCAGCTCAGCCTCGTGTTGAGCTGATGTTTTTGAGCGGCCATTTGTGCGCTTTTTAGGAACGCTAGTCTTCTGCTTTACAGGTTTTTTCTGTTCAACAACAAGCTTCGCAAACATCATTTTTCCAGCGTCGGTCTGCAAACTTCGGATAATCTCAATTTTCTTCGTTTGCCCAATGTAGCGCTTGGCGTTCTCAACAACCACCATCGTTCCATCTTTCAAATAGCCAACTGCCTGATGAGAATCTTGCCCCTTCTGCGACAGCTCCAAATCCAGCTCGTCACCAGGCAAATAACTCATCCTCAAACTTTTCGCCAGCTCATTGATATTCAAAACCTTAACGCCGTCAACTTGCGCCACCTTATTCAAATTATAGTCAAGCGTCAACACTGCCGCATCCATTTCCTTTGCCAATTTCAACAAGCGAGAATCCACGCCTTCCGGCACGCGAATATTGTCATCGTAAAGCTCAAATGAAGACTTCAAAATATCCTTAAGCTCCTTCACGACATCCATGCCGAATCGCGCCCTTTCACGCTTGTCATGGTCTGCGCCGTCGGCTAATAATTGCAATTCCGTCAATACACTCCTTGGTACGATAATTTTTCCCAGTAAAAATCCGGTCTTCGCTAGCTCAGTCACTCGTCCGTCCATAAGCACTGACGTGTCGACCAAAATCGGCGCCGCGCCCACAGATGAATTTCGTCGCGGTTTTGCCAAGAAATAAACTTCGGCCGCCAAACCAAGCAACATTATAATTATTATCAATCCGTAAAAATCTTTCATTTTTTCCCTTTCTATTGTAAATAGTCAATCAGCGCCTGCCGCATATCGCTGACGCCTTTTATAAATTTATCTTTATGAACTTTTGGCGCAATCGCATAAGTGAAGCCCAGCTTCTTCGCCTCTTTAATTCGAGCTTGCCAATTCGTCGCCGAGCGAACCTCGCCACCCAAACCAATCTCGCCAAACACTACGGCACCTTCGTCCAGACTTCGCCCAGCGCTAGCGCTAGCAATCGCCATTGCCACCGCCAAATCAGCCGCTGGATCATTTAGTTTCAGACCGCCAACCACATTGACATAAATATCTTTGTCCGCCAATTTCAACTTTGTTCGCTTTTCCAAAACCGCCACCAACAGATTCAATCGATTCAGATCAAAACCGCTCGCCGTGCGCTTAGGATAGCCAAAATTCGTCGGATTAACTAGCGCTTGAATCTCAACAAGCAGCGGACGCGCGCCTTCCATGGTCGCCAACACAATTGATCCATCCAGATTCTGCCGCTCCGCCAGAAGTTCCGCCGACGGATTCTTCACGATTCTTAACCCCTGCTCGTCCATCTCAAAAATGGCCGCTTCATTAGTTGAGCCGTATCGATTCTTCTGTGCCCGAACAACTCGAAAACCGCCATATCGATCGCCCTCAAAATTCAGTACAACATCCACCAAATGCTCCAATATCTTCGGACCAGCAATTGAGCCCTCTTTGGTGACGTGACCAACCAAAATCACCGCCGTACCCGAAGCTTTGGCGGCACGAATAATTACATTTGACGAGTTGGTGATCTGACTAACCGACCCCGGAGCAGAGGAAATCTCACTGAGAGAAATTGTCTGAACCGAATCGACAATCGCCAGATCATATCCGCCTTGCTGAATCGACGCCGCAATATCTTCCGCACTATTACTGGACGCCAGCTGCATTTTTTCCGAATCAGCCGCACCCAAACGCTCCGCACGAAGCTTCACCTGAGAAACCGACTCCTCACCACTTACATATAGAACCGATTTTGACTTGGCAATATGAGCAGCAACTTGCGCCAGCAGCGTACTTTTCCCAATTCCTGGCTGACCCGCTACCAGCACCACGCCGCCAACCAAAAATCCACCGCCCAAAACAGTGTCCAAATCGTCAATTCCCGTACTCAATCTTTCTAGCCCAGACTCAGAGACGGCTTCGCGAATGCTGGAAGTTTTTAAGACCTTGCCGCGCCCAGCAGATTTATCGACAACAGATGACCCGCCAGAAGAAACGACCTGCTCGACTAGCGAATTCCATTCCCCGCAATTTTCACACCTGCCAGCCCACTTCGAAAAACTAGCCCCGCACTGCTGACAAACAAATTGACTTCTAGCTTTCGCCATTATTTCGCCCCCTCCAAACTATCCAAACTTTTATTCAATTCATCAATTTGCACACCCAATTCCCTGAGTCGCAAAACATCGGAATTGTAAGAATTGATCTCAGAATTCAAATTGGCACGCCTTTCGTTCAACTCCGAGAGCTCCGCTTTCAAAGCTTGACGTTGACTATAAAAATCACTCTGTGACAAGAATCCGCCACTAATGCCCGCTCGCCGATTAAAGTCCGCCACGCGGCCATTATAATCCGCCAAATCAGTTGAATATTGCGATAATTCTCTGTTCAATTTTTCCTTCCGAACCTTCAACGACTCACTCAATTTCTGTGCTTCATTTTCTCTGAACTCAAATTTTTCTTGATATTGCGCGTGCAATTTCACAACTTCGGATCTATCGGTAAAATATCGTCGGTAATATTCTTCCAGCTCGTCGCCCAAATCGGCAAATTCCGTCCCTAAAATTGAGTGCAGCTCATTGGCTCTCGTTCCAGGTTGCGCACGATCATAATACTCCATTCGCTCGGACAATTTCTTATTTTTCACATTATTATAAGCCTGTTCCAAAAGCTCGCTCAAATGAGATTTTTCCGACTCACTCAGCCTTTCCCAAGCAGCGTGCAACATCTCATGCGCCGCCGTCACTTCCTTCACGCCGTCAAGCTCAGAATTGGTCACGTTATAAATATAAATATCTCTAGACGATGGATTGTAACAACCCAAAATTGCATTTCCCTTTTCCACACGCCGACAATCTTCGTTAAACTCATTTGCCGATTTGATTTGCGGATTAGAAACATAGAACATTTTCCTGCCAGTGTCTGACATTTTCACGCGGTCAGCAATAGCGACAATTTCCGCACTCGGCTTATATTGCCACAGCGTAATCTCGTCAATAATTTGCTGACGATTCGCCATCACAAAAACCGCAGCAGAAAGTACAATTATCGGCGTGAGGACGCTGAATATTCTACGCACGATTGACATTGATCACCACCTTATCATTATCAATTTTAGCCTCCAGCGTGTCGCCAGGTTTTGCTTTATTGGACAGTAAAACATCGCTCAGTGGATCCGCCAATTCCGACTGAATTGTTCGTCTTAAAACTCGCACGCCGCGCTGCTCGTCAAATCCCCGATCAATCAACCAACGCTTCGCCGAAGAAGTAATATCAAGCGTAATTCCATGTCGACCAACAGCTTCGATCAAGTCAGACGTGAGATTGTCGAAAATCTTTCGCACGACCGAACGAGAGAGTGGCCTAAATGTAATCACGTTATCAAATCTACCAATCAATTCTGGCCGCAAAAATTCCTCAAGCTCACGCAGAGCGGCACGCGAATTTTTCTCGTGACGATTTTCACTAGCCGACTTTTTCTGACCAGACACACCAAACCCCAGCTCCGAATCCTGAATCATTTGCTCGGCGCCGACGTTGCTCGTCAAGATGATAATCGTCTGCCGAAAACTCACCGTTCGCCCATGAGAATCACTCAACTTGCCGTCCTCCAAAATCTGCAAAAGCAGATTCAGAACGTCGGGATGTGCCTTTTCAATTTCATCGAACAATACCACACTATACGGTCGACGACGAACTCTATCCGTTAATTTCCCGCCATCCTCATAGCCAACATAACCAGCCGGCGCACCGACAAGACGACTAGCCGTGTGACGCTCGGAAAACTCACTCATGTCAATTTTAATCAAGCTATCATCACCGCCAAAAACTTCCCGCGCCAGAACTCGCGCCAATTCTGTCTTACCAACGCCAGTCGGACCCAGAAAGATAAACGACCCAAGCGGCCCACTCTGACGATTTAGTCCAGCTTTATTGCGACGAATCGCGCGCGCCAGCTGCTCAATTGCTTCATTCTGACCAAGAACGCTCTGGCTCAGTCGTTTTTCCAAGCGAATCAAATCTTTCATCTGATTTAACGATAATCTGTCAATCGGAATATTCGTCATCGCCGAAACCGCTCGACGCAAATATTCATCGGTCAACACCGGCTCATCACTGGCTTCATCTTTCAGCGCTTCGGCTTGCAATTCCAATTGTCTCATTTGCATCTTAAATTCTGCAGCCTTTTCGTAATTTTCAGCCTCGACCGCGGCGTCAATTTTCCCAGCCAATCGCTTAATTTGGCGAGCCAACTTATCCTTGCGCGACAATTTTATCGGTGAGCTAGACTTCAATAAACTCGCCGCCTCGTCAATCACGTCGATCGCTTTATCTGGTAAAAATCGCTCCGTCACGTAACGCTGACTCAAATCCACCGCCTCAGTCAGCATCTCGTCAGGAATTTGAACTTGATGATGTTTGGCTAATTTTTCTCTCAATCCTCGCATCATCTCCACCGCCTCTTCCGATGATGGTTCATTGACTGTCACCGATTGGAAGCGTCGCGACAACGCAGCATCTTTTTCGATATGTTTTCGATATTCATCAAATGTCGTCGCACCAATCAGTCGCACCTCGCCTCGCGACAATGCCGGCTTCAATACATTCGCCGCATCCATCGAACCTTCAGCCGAACCAGCGCCGACCAACAGATGCAACTCATCAATAAACAAAATAACTTCTTGATGTTTTTTGGCGACCGCCAGAACTTTTTGCAATCGCTCCTCAAATTGCCCGCGATATTTCGTCCCAGCAATCATCGCCGTCAGATCCAATTGAAAAAGTCGCTTACCCTTCAAAAATTCGGGAACTTTATTATCAGCAATCCTTTGCGCCAAGCCCTCAACGACCGCAGTTTTACCGACGCCAGGTTCGCCAATTAGCGCTGGATTATTCTTACTACGCCGACCTAAGATCGTGATCATTCGCTGAATTTCCGACGCTCGACCAATCACCGGATCCAAAAATCCTTCGCTAGCACGCCGCGTCAAATCGACACCGAATTTCTCCAAAGCTCGCAAATCGCCAGAATTTTTGCGTGCCGTACTGCGCTCACTCTGCAGAGATTCAAATTGTTGTTTATCAAACACATCTTCCAAACTTCCACGCAGATTCTCAATGTCAACGTTCATATCCCGCAGCAATTTAGTCGCTCGCGCCTCGTGCTGCTGCAGCATTCCATAAACGATGTGTTCCGTGCCAATTTTTTCCTGTCCAAATTCAACCGCTAATTGCCAAGCAATTCTTATCAATTCAACAACTTCAGCGCTCAAACCCTTACTTACAATAGTAATCACCAGCGGCTTTGCGGTCAGGTTCAACGCCATTTCCGCCCGATCCAAAGTTACGCCGTTTTCAGCTAAAATCTTTGCACCCAATGACGAATTCTGAGCCAACACCCCAAGCAGAATATGCTCCGTGCCAACATATTCACTCCCCTCATTATGCGCCAGAAAACCAGCCCGCCCCAAACTGGCCCGAGCCGTTTCCGTCAGCCGAGGTTCTAATTCAGAAAAATCTTCTGACATATCGCCCTCCTTTCGTTTTCGGCGATTTGCAGAAGGCAGCTTATTCTGCCACCTCCTCAACTACGCTCATCAAACTATCCTCAATATTCTTTCGAGGTTTTGGCTCTGTCTTAACAGGAGCTTTTGCTTCGATGTCTAATTCATAGCCAGTCAATCGACTTGCCAAGCGAACGTTCTGTCCAGCGCGTCCAATTGCTATTGACTGCTGATCTTCGCTAACGTAAACCGTCGCACGCTTCTCATCTTCATTGACAGTCACACTCAAAACCTCTGCCGGGCTCATTGCATTGGCAATAAATCCAGCCGCATCTTCCTCGTATGGAATAATGTCAATCTTTTCCTGCTCACCAATTTCATTCATCACAGCCTGAACACGGGCGCCATGACCACCAACAAACGTACCAACTGGATCAACGCCAGGTAGCGCTGAAGAAACCGCCAATTTGGTTCGGCGACCAGCTTCGCGAGCGATTGCCTTAATCTCAACTGCACCAGTTTCCATCTCTGGAACTTCTTGATTGAACAAGAATCGCACAAACTCTTCATTGCCGCGGCTAAGAATCAATTGCGGACCGCGACCTTCGCGTTCAATGTCCTTAATGTAAACTTTAATTCGACGACCAACACCATAATATTCACCAGGAATTTGCTCACTCTGAGGCATAATTCCGACAGCCTTGCCAAGCTCAATTCGCACAACGCGTGGCTCAACTCGCTGAACCGTACCGATAACAACCGTACCGATTTTATCCTCAAATTCCGCCAAAACAACTTCACGCTCAGCTTCGCGCAAACGCTGCAAGATCACTTGTTTAGCGGTCTGAGCAGCAACTCGACCAAAAGTCGTCACGTTATGAGTTTCCATCACAACTTCACCGCCAAGTTCAGCCGCAGGATCTATCTCCTTAGCTTCCTCTAGGTCGATTTGATTGGCGTCATTCTCAACTTCTTCAACAACAGTTTTCACAACCGACACGACAGCTGTACCGTTATTGATATTCAAGCTTGCGCGAACCAATTGATCGCGCGTACCATTGTCACGACGCCAAGCTGCCGCAATCGCCTGCTCAATCACGCTCAAAACTGTTTCTTCTGGCAAGTTTTTTTCCTCAGCAATCGTACGAACCGCCAACGTCAACTGCTTGATATTCAAGTCTTCCATTATATTATCTCCTTCTTATTAATTATATCTTTTTCCGTCTCAAACTTCCATAAACGAAAAACTCCGACCTGCCGGCCGGATGAGTACTTTTCTATTGTAGCGGAAAGATTCTATTCTGTCAATTTACTTCCATGCATTTTTCCAGGATTCCCGACATCGCACCCTTTTCCGCTTCCGTTACCCACAAGTGATATTTTCGTTTCACAGCCACTTGTCGCGCAATATATTGACACCTAAAAGATTTATTGCTCGGTAACCAAGTTGCTGCGTCGCCGTCACCTTTAGCCTGATTTGCCGGACCGTCAACTGCTAACAGATTTAACGGATCATTCGCTAATTTCTCTCGCTCCTCTGGAGAAATTTGCTGCGCACCCTTTTGCCAAGCATCGCTCAAAGCCACGACGTGATCAATCTGAACCTTAGAACTGGTTTTTTCGCCACGCTGAAATTGAATTATTTGTCCAGTGTATGGATCATTCAGCACACCCGACAAAACTCGACATTTTTCGTCAATTTTCTCATTCGTCAAATCTCGCGCCAGAATCACTTCCCGCACAGAGCAGCCGTTAATTTTACCCCAGCCATTACCGAATTGCTTTCTGGAATAACCAGTCTTTGGCGCGCGTCCTTTAACTTCTATTTTTTCCAATTCCGATTTGGCGTTCGAATTGCCAAATAATTCTCGTTGTGTTGAAGTTTGAATCGTCTGAGGCTCGAGTTGTGAAATTTGCGAAGCCCAAACCGCCACGCCAGCCACTAGAATTACCAGCGCAATCACCACTTGCCGACGTCGTATTTTATTCACCCTCATGACTGTATTATAATTAAATTATGACTAAAGTTCCACGCTTACTCGACACATTCACACCAAATCATTACAACCTAACTCTCGATTTAACACGCGCCGAGGAAAAAGAATTTTATGGCACAGTTATCATTTCTGGCGATTCCACCAGCGAATCAATTTCGCTACATTCCAAAGGCTTAACAATTCAATCAGCCACAATCGATAATCAGCCCGCCGACGTTTCATTTGGTGAGTTTGACGAATTGAAATTATCCCAGCCTGAACTTAAAAGCGGCAACCACACGATTCACATCAATTTTTCCGGAACCATCACCGACGCCATGCACGGTTTATATCCTTGTTATTTTACTCATAACGGCGTTAAAAAACAGCTTTTCGCAACTCAATTTGAATCACATCACGCGCGTGAAGTTTTCCCTTGCGTTGACGAGCCAGCCGCCAAAGCTGAATATGATTTGACGCTAATAACTCGCCCAGGAATAACAGTTTTGGGAAATATGCCCGTAAAAAGCGAAGGAGAAAATGGCGATTCTCGCACGACAACATTTGAGAAAACACCGCGAATGAGCAGTTATCTTCTGGCTTTCGTCATCGGTGAATTGCACAAAAAAACTGCCCGCACCAAATCTGGCGTCGAAGTTAATGTCTGGGCAACACCAGCTCAGAATGAAACTACCTTAGATTTTGCGTTAGACATCGCCACTCGTTCAATCGATTTTTATGACGAATATTTCGGCGTCAAATATCCATTGCCAAAATCCGACCACGTTGCTCTTCCCGACTTTTCCTCTGGCGCCATGGAAAACTGGGGATTGATTACTTACCGCGAAAGTTGTTTGCTTGCGGACCCAGAATTGACCCCAGAATCATCCAGACGATTTATCGCGACTGTGATTGCGCACGAACTTAGCCATCAATGGTTTGGCAATTTGGTTACCATGCAGTGGTGGAACGACTTGTGGCTCAACGAAAGCTTCGCCAATATGATGGAATACGTGGCGATTGATACGTTACACCCCGAATGGCGCATGTGGGAAGATTTTGCCACGAATGAAGTGACGGCCGCACTCAGGCGCGACAGTTTGGACGGCGTTCAATCCGTTCAGGCCGACGTCAATCATCCAGATGAAATCAGCACTTTGTTCGACCCAGCAATTGTTTATGCCAAGGGCGGACGACTGCTTGTTATGGTTAGAAAACTTATCGGCGAAGAGGCATTTCGCGCTGGACTTAAATCATATTTTGAAAAATTCGCGTATAAAAATACCGTCGGAAATGATTTATGGCAAGAATTAGAGTCGGCGAGCGGTCAGCCAATTGTCAATCTAATGAACGCTTGGATTTCCCAACCTGGCCTTCCTGTCGTATCAGTTTCAAACAGTCACGACGCGGCGATTTTAAGTCAGGAGCGATTCTTCATCGGCGAACACCAACCATCTGACACATTATGGCCGATTCCATTATTCGCAAACCAGCCGCTTGACGTAAAAATCTTGAATCAAAAAGAAACCACCGTTTCTATTGAAAAGCCATTGCAATTAAACTGCGGCTTAAGCGCCCACTTCGTCACCAAATATGACGAATCCACTCGCGAATATTTATTGAAAAACATTACAGAATTGCCAACTTTGGACAAGATTTGCATCTTACAAGACGCGACAATACTCGCCCGCGCTGGATTTGAAAACTCGGCGTCGCTACTTCCATTGGCATTGTCGCTAAAAACCGAAACCAACGAAAAAGTCTTCGGGATGGCGGCTAGTGCTTTGACGGAACTGCGAAAATTCGTCGATGATAATGACGCCGCCAGAGATTCATTAAAGAAAATTTCTGGAGAATTTGCGCGCGCCACATTTGAGGAATTGGGCTGGGATGAAAAAGATGGAGAATCTGACGACGACCGCGAACGGCGCACCACGGCTTTGGGTTTGATGATGTATAGCGAAGATAAAGAAGTTTTGAATGAGGCGAAAACGCGATTTGATAACAATAAACTGGAAGACTTGCCGACAGAAATTCGAGCTTTAATTATCAGCGCAAACGTGAGGCATTTCGAGACGCCGGAGATAACTGAAAATCTCTTTGCCGCATATAAAAACACGCCGTCAAATGACCTGCAGAATGATATTGCAATTGGACTAACTTCCACCAAAAACCCTGAAACAGCAGAAAAAATTCTTGCCAATATTAAAGATTCCAATATTATCCGCCCGCAAGACGCCAGCCGTTGGTTTGTGTATTTGATTCGGACCAGAGAAAGCCGCCAAATTGCTTGGAATTGGCTGAAAGAAAACTGGGCATGGGTCGAAGATACATTTGGCGATGATAAAAGCTACGACGATTTCATCCGCTATGCCGCCACGGCCCTACTGACAACCGACGAACTTAACGATTTCCGACAATTCTTTGAACCGATGATGGATATTCCAGCCCTAGCCAGAACAATTAAGCTGGGATTTACCGAAATATCAGCACGCGTCGAGTTGATTGAGCGAGATAAGGCGGACGTGCTCTCTGCTTTGCAAACAACACTGTGATATATTATGCCACATTTTTGACAAAATCTATTGACATTTTATTATATTAGTGATATAAATGAATACAGCTTTTGTCGATAGAACAAATGTTTTGTCCAAAAGCAGTTCTTTGATAAGTTCGAGAGAAGGAGGCCCATCATGGGCGTCTACTACAACCCCGTCACCGATATCACCAATGGTATCGTAGCCGTCGAATACCTCGACACCTACAACTACAATGATGCTATTGATGCTATTCGCCAGCTACCACACAGGTATCACTTATACGCCCTGTGTAGTGATCTCATGGGGTCGTATGCAGTCTGTGTAGACAAGGAGAGCGAGTTTAACGAGTTCTTCGGTCAGTACAATCAGGGACATCTGATCAGCTTCCAGCTGATCGCCATTCTCGAGAGCGCACACAAGCGCGGCGCGATCGAGCTGATGCAGATCTAGAATAGACCACCGCTAGCGAATATGGTAGTAGAACCATACCTTTTTCTCACTTATCATATTCGCTCCATAGATGCGTGTCTATGCTGATGAGTCGGAAACGACGAAAGCGAACAATTTATTCCAACACCACACACTCTTCAACTACGGGCGGATCTCCATCAACAGAAATTGCCAGCATTTGCATATCGCAGCTTTCATACTGCGCATTTTTGGCAATGAACATCTCTGCAGCAAAACGCATTTGGTGCTGTTTTTTATTTGTAATTGCCGCCAAGCCATCGCCGAAATTGTCATTTTTACGATATTTGACCTCTGTAAAATATAAAACTTTGTCTTTTTTACTAACAATATCAATTTCGCAATACCGCGTTCGCCAATTCCGTTCTATAATCTCATGGCCATCAGCCACCAACCAATCCGCCGCCGCTTGCTCACCTTTATCACCAATTTGACGCGTCGTGTCTTTTTGCTGGTTTTTAGACTTTCCGTCGTCAGACGCATTTTGCGAATTCGCCCCAGTATTAGCGTATTTAGCCAACGGCGCAAAACTCAGCCGATGTAGCGGAGTTACGCCCAGATTATCAATAGCCGCTCGATGCTTCGCCACGCCATAGCCAACGTGCGAAGAAAAATCATATCCCGGATAAATATTATCCTGCTCCGCCATAAATTTATCACGAGCCACCTTAGCAATAATCGACGCCGCCGAAACGCTCGGAATCAGACCGTCGGCTTTCGCTATAATTGTTACATACTTTTCTAGCGGTGTACCCGCCAAAAAATTGACCGTCCCATCGATAATAATCTCATCAAACGTCGAGCCATTTTTCCGACATTTCGCTTGAATTTCTTTAACTGCGCGCCGCGTTGCCAGCTTAAGCGCCTCGCTCATCCCTATTTCATCCAGCTCCTCAGCAGAAACCCAGCCCAATGCCCAAGCCGACGCTTGCTCGCGAATTTCCTCATCAAGCAATTCACGTCGTTTTTTGGTCAATTTTTTACTATCATCAAGCCCTTCAATTTCAGCGCCGCCCAAAACCACCGCACCAATCACCAACGGTCCAGCCCACGCGCCGCGCCCGACTTCATCAATTCCCAGAATCACCCGACAATCTTCCCTTTTTCGTCATAAAATCAGTAATAATCCAGCCAATCCAAACTGTTGCCGCGCCTAATGTATTCGCCAAAATATCCCAATTCGTGTCGTCTAATTTTATGCTCGCCAAGCCCACCTTGACCATAAATAATTCCGCCAATTCATTAATGCAGCCCAGCGCTGAAACTAAAGCGAAGACTGAAAACACTGTCACCAGCCAATGCGCCCGCCATTTCATCGACGAAACCAAATACGTCCAGAATAGCCCCGCAAATAGCCCACCGCCCACAAAGTGCGTCGTAAAACTAGTATCCTGTCCGTCAATTAACGGCGATGGCAAATACCAAGATATGAAAAACAACAAACACGCTACGTAAAGTAGCCAGCGATATTTTTTCTCATTATCAAAGCCGTTTTTCTTCAAAACATAAGGAGTCGCCACAGCCAAAGTCGTCGGAACAAGGACGGATATATAATGAAATATTGCCATATTGAGATTATAACATGAGAAAACCGCCTCAGATTAAGAGACGGTTTTTAATGATTAACCAATTGACAATTACGCGTCTTTATGGCGAGCTGCAACTTCAGCAGCCTTAGCGTCAAGTTCAGCCTGAGCGGCATCTTTTTCAGCTTGTTTTGCAGCAGCAGCCTGAGCAGTTTCTTCCTTCAAGCGTTCAGCTTCCGCTTCTGCCTTAGCGTCATGAATGTCATTAACAGCGGCGCGATCGAAATTCTTAGCTGTCAAGCGAGCTGATTTACCACTACGCTTACGTAGGAAGCTCAAGAACTTGCGGCGAACCTTAGCGCGTCGAACAATTTCAATCTTCTCAATTAGCGGACTGTGTATCAAGAATGACTTCTCAACACCAACACCCGAAGCGATCTTTCGAACCGTAATGCGTGATGTGTGTGATTCTTTATTATCGGTGCGGATAACAACACCCTCGAACATCTGAATACGCTCTTTGTTGCCTTCCTTAATTTTCTGGTAAACGCGAACTGTGTCACCACTGCGAGCATCGACAACTGCTTGCTTTTTTTGTGCTTGGTTGATTTTGTTGATTAACTCAAAACTCATAATTTTTCCTATCTTCCGAACTCGCTCCGACTGGCCACGCAGTTGTACCTCTGCGGCTCCACGTCAAACAAAGCTCGAATATTTAACTCTCGTACAATTACCTAAGATAATAACACAAATCTGAAGAAATATCAATTAAATAAAATTGGAGTATAATATAGCTATGGATTACAATAAATTAGCACTCGAACTACACGAAAAATACAAAGGTAAAATTACGACTAGCCTCAGAGATAAAGAGGAGCTTAATCGCGACAAGCTTAGCGCTTATTACAGCCCTGGCGTCGGCGCAGTCAGCCAAGCAATTGCCGAAAATCCAGCCGATTTACCAAAATACACTTGGACAAACAATCTAGTCGCCGTAATCTCAGACGGCTCAGCAATTTTGGGCTTAGGTAATTTGGGACCAAAAGCCGCCATGCCAGTCATGGAAGGAAAAGCTTTGCTATTTAAGCATTTTGCCGATGTCGACGCAGTGCCAATTGTGTTAGACGTTCACGAACCAGAAGAAATTATTGCCACAGTTAAAGCCATCGCACCAAGTTTCGGAGCCATCAATCTCGAAGACATTGCCGCACCAAAATGCTTTGAAATTGAAGAGCGATTGAAGGCAGAATTAGATATTCCAGTCTTCCACGACGACCAACACGGCACGGCTGTCGTTGTGTTGGCGGGCTTAATTAACGCCGCCAAATTGACAGGACGAAACCTGGCAGATTGCAAATTCGTAGTCATCGGCGCGGGCGCGGCTGGCACAGCAATCATCAAATTGTTAAATCTTTACGGAGCAAAAAACATCGTAGCGGTGGATAGCCGAGGAATTGTCGGAAAATCACGCACAGATTTGAACGCTGAAAAAACCGCGCTATTGGAATATGTCGACGCATCGCAATCTGGATCAATTGAAGACGCCATCACCGATGCAGACGTATTCATCGGCGTATCGCGCGCAGGACTTCTCACTCCAGAATTAGTCCAAAAAATGGCGAAAGACCCAATCGTATTCGCACTAGCAAATCCTGTTCCAGAAATTATGCCAGATGTCGCCAAACAAGCCGGCGTCGCAATCATCGGTACAGGTCGTAGCGACTTCCCAAATCAGGTCAACAACTCCCTAGCCTTCCCTGGAATTTTCCGCGGCGCATTAGATCACGGAGTTAAGAAAATCACCGATCAGCACAAATTGGCGGCCGCTGAAGCATTGGCTAACCTGGTCGAAAATCCAACCGTCGATAAAGTCGTCCCAACCGCATTCGACGAAGGTGTTGTTGAGGCTGTTGCTAACGTTATTAAATAAATCTAGGCACCAGCACCGTACTTAGCTGCATCGCGAGCGTCTCCATCCATAAACAGAGCTACTAACGATTTCTGATTCTGTTTGTCGCAAGCTCCTAAGAATAAAATGACTTCAGTCACTCCAGTTTCCTGAAGAGATCTTTTAGTCTCACTTTTATCAGACATATTCTCAACGCTGACTTTTGACATATAAACCCTCTTAGCATCATGCGCCCGATCTTTCCAGGCGTAAATTATAAACGGATAAAGCTCTTTTGATTTGTTATTTTTTAAGCCAACCGGCAAACCGACAGACTTATTTCTTGAGGTTGCCACACATTTGGCGGCCATAATTAATTTTTCCTTAATAATGGGCAGAATATCCTGCTTCTTCTCGTTGTTTTCATATCCAGTCATTTCATGCTCAATCCCTTTAGCCTCTTTAGTACGCGCGTCGACTACGGCAACCACAGTGCCGCCGTTGCCTTGCTCAATATGCAGTATATTCACAATATAATCTTCTTTAAGCCACGGAAACGTCTCATTATCAAGCTCTACAACATCTCCCGCCTTTAACCCAATCTCTACCGGCCGAGAGCTTTCTTCAGCTCTCGACTCCGGTTTATTTGACCTTTTCTTCTTGGTAGCTTTACCCAAAGAGTTACGCGCAATTTCAGGTGCCACTTTGTAAGTTGTGAATTTTTCAGAAAGAACCCTCAGCTCCCTCTCTAAAATTAACTTAGCTTTTTCTTCCACCATAGATTTAGCAAAAGTTTGTACATTCGAACAATTTTCCTCGAATACAATCTCTGTATATTTACAAGCCCATGACTCCTCATTCAGGTCTTTCATCTCGTTTACACAGTCAAGTATGGCGTTCGCCCACTTCAGGTCTCTTTCATAATTAAAAAAATCTTCAACACGTTCCATGCGTACACCAACCTTGCTCTCGCGCATTGCATCAAACTCGTTGCTTTTAAGCGCCGAAAAATTCGCCAACAGCTTAACCAATCTGTCCGTATTTTCACGAACTGGATTATATTCAGGCTGACTTATTTCAAATTCTATAGATGAAGAAGTATCGTCTTCCTCATAGACACCATCAATCACAGCCTTCTTAGTCCCTAATGCGAGTCGTATATATTCAGAGTCGGCAACATCTGGGTTAAGATTATTATTCCTCTGAAATTTCTTTACTTTAGGAATTTTGCACCCCTCAAAATTGCAGTATTTCGGAACATTAACTTCTGCTATATTAGCAGGAAAAATCTTATCCAATGACGACATAAAAGCGTTTAATGAGGCTTCGTATTCCTTATTAAATTCCTCTGTCAATCGAGAACTTACTTCGCCAAAATCGTAGCGGATCTCCAAATATTTAGGAGACTGGTCATATGCATCCTTAGCCTGCTTAAGCGTACTAATTACATCCTTATGTTTCTCAATCAAGTCCTTAAATTTGGGTAAATCTTTGGGCACTTTTTCATATATAAGTTCAAAAAAATTAATGAAAGTACCAAAAAAATCATAGACAGAGTCTTTTTCAGACGCTGAAGATTCACCATCGTGATAAGGATATTCCGGAATTTCGCTCATAAACTAATATTCTATCAGTTTATAGCTATAAAGTCAATTATATTACTCTGTTAACTTCTTCTAATGTAGTTTCGCCGCGAAGAGCCGCTAACACGCCAGCCTGAAGTAGCGTCACCATGCCATCTTCTTTTGCAGCCTTCTCAATCGCTTCCGTGTGAACATCCTCAACATCGCCGCGCAAGAATTTCTGAATATTTTCACTCACGACCAGTTGCTCCATTACTGGAATTCGCCCCTTATAACCGAATGGCACGTCGTCCGTTGGCACCGCACGCCAAAGCTTAAACGTATCCAAATCTGGGCAATCAACATTCTCCGGCAAATCCTTCAAGACTTCTTTCACCCACTTGCGAGTCGCCTCATCTGGCTCATATTCTTCCTTGCTATCATCCCACAATCTCCTCACCAGTCGCTGAGCAATCACCAGCCGAACCGCCGAGCTAAAAATCGGATTTTGCCCAATCATATCGATCATACGACTAAACGCCGCCGCAGTCGAATTGGCGTGAAAACTGGACAACACCAAGTGCCCCGTAATTGAAGCCTGAATTGCAGTCTTCGCAGTTTCATTGTCACGAATCTCACCAACCATCACCACATCTGGGTCAAGACGCAAAACACTACGTAGCCCATCTGCAAACCTCTGTCCATTTGTCGTATCAATTGGAATCTGAGCAATCCCAGGAATCGTATTTTCTACAGGATCTTCCAATGTAATAATCTTTCGATCTGGCGTATTAAGGGCATTAAGAATGCTATATAACGTCGTAGACTTTCCCGAACCAGTTGGACCAACCATCAACAACATCCCACGCGGATGAGAAATAACTTCATCGATTTGCTCGCGCTCTTTCTTTGAAATACTCAATAGATCCAAGTTCAACATTGACTCGTCAAAATTAAACAATCGAAGCACCAGATCCAAACCATACACCGTCATCACGGCTTCCACACGCAAATTCAGCACATGCGATGCGCCATCTCTATGAATTTCCTGCTGCATATGCCCAGATTGAGGCTCTCTGGAGGCGGTAGAAATATTCGCACGCGACGCCAAAGTTGCCATAATAACTCGATATCTGTCCCTGCTAAGCTCCGCCACCGTGTGCAAGGCTCCGTCAACACGCATACGAATTCGAATCGACTCACGCTGATTTTCGATGTGAATGTCTGACGCACCCAACAAATCCGCTTGGTCAATCAAATAATTAAACACGTCATTCGTACCCACGGAAGCCAAAGTCTGAGTAACCTGCGCCAGAGTATCGCTATCGCCCTCCTTAGCAATTTCAATATTGTCGTAAATCACTTTTTTTGGCGGATCAAACCTAAGCATAATTGACCGAAACGCCGAACCAGAAATTAAGAAGAAGAAGATTCGCTTGCCGTTTTCAACATACTGATCTCGCATCCGCTTCATCAACGATTCAGAAGTTTGCGACGTAACACCAAATCGATAAGATTGATCTTCCTCGTTAAAGGCTAACGGAACCAGCCGACCCTTATACATCTCTTCTATCGTTAAAACACCCTTAAGCAAAGGTAAAGTCTCTTCAAATTCCCGCCCATCAAGATATTGAAGTCCTAAAATTGACGCTCGACGACGAGTCGCTTCCTCATCTTGCTCACGGCGTCGCGCCTGAATTTTATCTTCGTCCATATGAAAATTATACCAAAAAGCTTACGGTTTTACGAGTGATATAATAGTAATATGAATCCAGAAATTACTCTGTTAGTCCACAATATTCGCTCAACGCATAATGTTGGGGCAATTTTTCGCACAGCCGAAGGATTTGGCGTGAAGAAGATTATTCTTAGTGGTTACACGCCATATCCAGAATTGAGTTTATGTAGCAAGGCGCCTGCTTGTGCGCTTGTCGATGGAGAAATTCGATCTGAAGACCCCCGATTGCCACACATTCGCGAAAAAATCACTAGCCAAATTCATAAAACAGCCTTAGGCGCGGAAAGTTTGGTGCCGTTTGAGTTTTATGAAGATATCAATGATTGGATTAAAGAAAATCAGCGAACAGAAAACTTGCCAATCATCGCGCTGGAGCAATCAAAAGACAGCGTGATGCTACCAGAATTTCAACCGCCTGAAAAATTTGCGCTGCTACTCGGAGAAGAAGTCCACGGAATCACGCCAGAGCTTTTGGATAACTGCGATTTCACTGTAGAAATCCCGATGTTTGGCCAAAAAGAATCATTCAACGTGTCGGTCGCAACAGGAATTGCGCTATTTGGGCTAATCTTCCCTGCCAGAAAATAGCTCGCCTTGACACTCTCGGTCTCGGCCAGAGCTCTCTTGGCGGGCTATTTTCATTTGAAGGTAATCTATTTTTATTAGATCGCTTGACTTTATTAAATAAATATTGTAGATTTATATATAGCTTTTGCTAGGGATTACCCCAATGCAAAAGCAGCCCCTTACAGCTCTAGATAGAAAAGAGAGGAGCACCATGTCTAACAGCAGTTTATTCGCCTTCGCTATCATGGGACAAATGCTATTAGTATGGCTATCGCCCGAACTGGTATCAATTGCGGAAAAGATTGATCGTCGTTTCAACAAGGGCGATAAGCTAAACTTAGGCCTAGCGGCATTAGTGCTTATCTTAGCTGCATACGTTTATTTCTGGCTGAGGTTTTGGCCAATCATGAACAGCCTTGGCGTTAACCTAGCGTTAGGGTCATTCCAGTTAGGCTCTCTGTATGTCGCGGCAGCTTGCCTACGCAAGCTGCACGAATCAGACGACAAGTCTATCGCTCTCTAACGAGAACAGGGCTTTATGCCCGTCTAAGAGGGGCAATAAGCCCCGCTGACATAGTTAGCCCGCCAGAGCAATCAGCTCCGGCTGAGGCCTCTGTCAGCGGGCTAACTATCACTTTAGAACTACACACTCTTCACCTAGAGTGTTTTTTAATTGGCTTAATAGGTTATCATTAGCATCCACCTTAAACGGCAGACGCATGGCTGATTTTTCTTTCTCGCCCAGCACCAAAACCACGTCAGTCGTGCCGGCATTCTCACCACAAACAGACTTCATTTTCACCAACCGCGAATGGTCATTCGGATCTTTAATATACACAAATAACTTTGAAGCGGGAATTTCTGGCACAACATTAACAGGCGCCGAATGAGTTTTTGGCTGCGGTTTGGCGGCGTCATTCTTCACAGCAGACTTCGGAGAAGCTCCATTTTTCTGATTACGATAAGCTTCCCGGCGCTCTTTTTTTACAGCAGAGCTAATTTTTGGCGCATCCATTTTACGACCAGTAGACTCATAGCCATTAATATCGTTATCTGTAATCACAATAATATCATCGGCAATTAGTTTACTTTCATTGCCCAAATTTCCGTCACGATCTCGAGCTGAATTTTTACCAGAAACTCGAATCACTGCGTCTTGAACCAGCTTGGCGCCAACTTTCTCATACAGATTTGGAAAGACAATTATTTCGCCCTCGCCGAATTTATCCTCAATTCCCACGAACGCCATTTTCGAACCGCTTTTTGTGACAATTGTACGAACGGTGCTAATAATTCCCCCGACCGTCATCATCCGACTGTCGTACTCAGGAACTAATTGCGTCAATGGTTGAGTTTGCTCGCTCAAATACGTTTCATATCTATCAAGCGGATGCGCCGAGATATACAACCCCAGCAGTTCCCGCTCCCACATCAAGCGCTCTTTATCGTCGTGTTTCACAGGAGCCTTCTGGAGATGAAGAGTCGATTGGACACTCGCCGCATCATCGCCGCCCAGCATTCCAAACAAATTGGTCTGCCCGCTGGCGGCTTCTTTTTGGAGCTTGGACGCAAACGACGTAATAGAATCCAGATTGAAAAGCAAATCAGATCGATCTCCCATATCATCAAACGCACCAGATTTAATAAGCGACTCCCAGGCTTTTCTATTGAACTTGCTGGTTGAAACGCGCCTAGCAAAATCCTCAACCGACGTAAACGGCCCATCTTCGCGCGCCCGCAGAACCTCCTCGACCGCACCAACGCCAACGCCCTTCACTGCCGACATTCCGAAACGAATTTTATTCTCATTCGGCACCACAGCAAACTCAACGAACGACTCGTTTACATTAGGGCTCAGCACGCTAATTCCCATGTGTTTACATTCAGTAATTTCAATTGCCAAACGATCGGTATCATCATGGTCGCTAGTCATAAGTGCCGCCATAAACGCGTCAGGATAATGTGCTTTCAAATAAGCCGTCCAATAAGCAATCAAACCATAACAAGCGGCGTGCGACTTATTGAAACAATAGTTGGCGAATTCTTCCAGCTGAGTCCAGAAAGTTTCCGCAATTTCCTTAGTTGCGCCACCAACTTTAACCGCACCCTCGACAAATTCAGGCTTGACCTTTTTCATCAAGTCAATTTTCTTCTTACCAACAGCCTTACGCAATGTGTCGGCCTGACCGCCAGTAAATCCACACCATTCCTTAGAAATCTGCATAAACTGTTCCTGATAGACCAAAATTCCGTAAGTATTTTTCAGCGAGTTTTTCATTCCGGAATGCAAATAAGTTATTTCTTCCTCGCCGTGTTTGCGCCTAATAAAGCTGTCAATAAACTGCATCGGGCCCGGACGATAAAGAGCCACCATAGCAATAATATCTTCAAACGTAGTCGGCTTCAGTCCGCGCAAATATCGCTTCATTCCCGCCGATTCCAACTGGAACACACCAGTCGTGTCGCCGCGCTGAAACAGCTCATAGGTCTTTTTGTCATCAAGAGGCAGCTCCGAAAGATTAATCTCTTTCTTGTAAGCTTTTCGGATAATCCTCATGGCGTTATTAATAATCGTAAGGTTAGAAAGACCCAAAAAGTCCATCTTCAATAGGCCCAACTCTTCAACTTCGCCCATCGGGAACTGAGTTGCCACCACGCCCTTTTGTGCCATTTCAAGCGGGATATAATTGACCAACGTATCTGGCGCGATCACCACACCACAAGCATGAACGCCGTGGCTACGAATCGTCCCCTCCAGCTGAATTGCATAGTCCAGAACTTCCTTCGCAGTCGGATTATTTTCATATTCATTCCGAAGGTCCGCATCTTCTTTAATACTTACCGACAATGGAATATGCCGCCCCTGGTTTGGCGGCGGAACTAACTTCGCCAAGCGGTCGCTCTCAGCGTACGGAACTTCCAAAACCCTAGCCACGTCACGCACTGCCATACGGCCAAACATCTTACCAAACGTTGCGATATTACTGACGTGATCCTCGCCATATTTTTTCGCACAATATTCAATCACTTCATCGCGACGCGTATCCTGAATATCAACGTCGATGTCGGGCATAGAAATACGATCAGGATTCAGGAATCGCTCAAACAGTAGTCCATATTTCAGCGGATCAAGATCTGTAATATTCAGCGCATACGCAATAATCGAACCAGCCGCACTACCGCGCCCAGGCCCAAAAACAATTCCTTGAGATTTTCCCCAGTTGATAAAATCCTGGACGATCAAGAAATATCCTTCATAGCCCATATTTCCCATCACACCAAGCTCCATCTTAGCGCGCTCACGAACCTCATCAGACAGCTTCGGAATAATCTCGTCAGGGTCTAATTTTTCAGCCTCCTCTTTCGAGGCTCCATTGTAACGCTGCAACAAACCTTGATACGTCAATCTAAGCAGATACGAATGTTCATTCTCGCCATCTGGCAATGGATATTTTGGAATAAGAATTCGCCCAAGCTCAATTTCAACATCGCAGCGATCGGCTATTTTTTTCGTGTTGCGAATAACTTCAGGAAAATCCTCGCCCCAGTGATCAATAATGTCGCGCGGATCCGTCAAGTGAAGCTCAAAATCCTTCAAGCTCATTCGCTTTTCATCGCTAAGATACGATCCCGTCCCAACGCAAAGTAAAATTTCATGCGCGTCTTGATATTCGTGCGTCAAATAGTGACCATCACAAGTCACCACCATTTCAATATCAAGCTCTTTTGAAAGCTTAATTAAGCCCTCGTTGATCTTCGCCTGCACGTCCCAGTGTGTGTTCGACTTCGGGTGTCCGTGATCCTGCAGCTCCAAATAATAACGATCTCCCAAAATCGACTTATACCATTTAGCAATCTCACGAGCACGATCATAATAGTCCTCTTTCAGGGCAACACCAATTTCACCACTTGCACAACCACTCAGGACAATCAATCCCTCGTTCAATTCCTCCAAAAGTTCATGGTCAATTCGCGGCTTATAATACATTCCCTCCAAATTAGCGCGCGTCGACAACTTCATCAAGTTATGGAAGCCCGTATTATTCATAGCAAGTACAGTCAAGTGAAAACGTTGCTTGTCTTTGCCCGGATCGCGGTCAAATCGAGAACGAGTCGCCACGTAAGTTTCAATTCCGATAATCGGCTTAATTCCAGCTTTCTTGGCAGTTTTATAGTAGTCCAGAATTCCGCTCATCGTGCCATGATCGGTCACGGCCGCAGCTTCCATTCCAAGCTCTTTAACCTTATCGACTAAGTCATGAATCTTAGTCAATCCGTCTAACACCGAGTGAAAAGTATGATTATGAAGGTGTACAAAATCCGACGGTTTCAAAGCCGCCGACGATGATTGCGTGTTCGTCCCCTCAGTCATTGATAATAATTATAGCACGCTACTGGCGTCGTTGCATCGTCTCAATTAAGTGGTTGATGAAATCAGCCAACGGCGGGAAAATGTCGGCAAATTGTCCCAAAATCCAAATCAATATTGCAATCAATAACGTCGCACCCAAAGCACTTCCAAGACCAAAGAAAATTCCGCGAACAAAATTCACCCAGTAAACTTGGTGGCGAGATTTATGAAAATCAAAGAACAAATCCTCCAAAATCGCCTTGCGGGCACCATTTTCGTTATCACGAACGACTTTTTTTGCCAACTTATTTGACTGTTCTTTGGCTGACTTTTTCACTCTTTTTTACCTTCTTCTTTGAGAAAAATTTCGAGAAAAATCCACTTTTTGAAGCGAAGTTTTTGGCTAGTTCCACGCCAATTGAAACCGTACTTACAATTCCATTTAAGTTAGCAATTCGCTGACTTATCGCCTCCACGTTCTGCTGGGTTTGGCGAATTTGGCGCGTTAATTTGATGATAGAAATTGTCATAGCGACCATCATGATGACAAAAATCACCATCAAAACCACTAGAATAATAAGCAATCCGTTCATGCTATTTATTATACATTATTTTAGGCGATCCGTCAGATGAGCACGCAATTTATCGCCGAAGTTAGGATCACGCAGCCCAAAGTCAATCACCGTTTTTAGATATTCCAATTTGTCGCCAGTATCATAATAAGTGCCGTTCGTAATCTCTACGCCATAAAAATCAAAACCATCGTCAATCATTTGCTGCATAATTGGCTGAATTGTAAACTCGCCGTTGCCGTCAAATTCTTCCTTGGCTTTGTCTAGATAGCCGAAAATCTCGCCCGGAAGTAAATAGCTACTGACGCTAGCCAAATCAGAAGGCGCGTTCTCCTTACCTGGCTTTTCAACGATATTCGTCATTTTTATAACGCCGTCTTTCACTCCTTGACCGTTGATAACTCCATAACGATCAAACTCCGCGTCATCGGTGATTTTCTTACATGACAGAACCGCTCCATCTAGGCTTTCTGACGCCTCAATCATCTGCTTGAAACGACTTGGACTAGCCGCAATAAAGTCATCCGCAAACGTGTAAATCACAGGCTCGTCATGATGAATCAAATGCGAAGCGCAAGCCAAAGGCGTTGCGTTGCCGTACGGACCCTTCTGGCGGATATAAATAAAGTTCGCCATATCAGCTAAATTCTGCACCGCGTCAATGAACGGTTGTTTTTTAGGACCACCAGCGCGCAAATTAGCCAAAAGTTCCTCATTCGGCTCATCAAAATGGTCCTCAATTGCCCGCTTATTCGCGCTACCGATAATAATGATATCTTTAATGCCAGCCTCAACTAATTCCTCGACGACATATTGAATAATCGGCTTATCAATCAGCGGCAACATTTCCTTTGGCATGGCTTTGGTTTGTGGCAAAAATCGCGTACCAAAACCGGCAGCGGCGATGATAGCTTTAGTTGGTTTTCTCATATTTCAGCTCCTATTCCCTATTGTTTTCAGCAATTCTAAAGTCTTTCGCGAATCAGTTTTTGCGCAAGGCTTGGATTAGCTTGACCCTTAGACTTCTTCATGACTTGCCCAACCAAATAGCCGATAGCCTTATCTTTTCCAGCCTTAATGTCGGCAATTGACGCCGCCGAAGCTGGATCATTCAAAACCTCATCAACGATTGCAGCAATCGCCGATTCATCAGAAACCTGCAACAAATTCTTCTCCTCGGCAAGCTTACGCGGATTTTTCGCGCCAGCCAAAAGCTCATTGAATAACTCCTTCGCATTCGTGCTGGAAACTTCAGACTTCTCTGTCATTTCAGCCAATTCTATCAAATCATCAACTGCCACGCGTATAGATTCATTGTCTGTTTGCGCGTCACTTTCGTCAGAAGCCGTCAATGCGCTCGCAAACCAATGCGCGACTCGCTTAGCGGAAGCCTCGCCCGACTTTTCCTGAACTTCCAATGTAATCTGGGCATAATCCTGATTAGACAAAAGCGAATTGATAACAGATTTGTCCAAGTTCAGCGCGCTCCATTTTTCCCTATATTCACCAGGAAGCATCGGCACTTTGGACTGAATTTCAGCAATCACCTCGTCAGTCAACACAACTGGCGGAATATCTGGGTCTGGCATATAGCGATAATCCTGAGCGTCCTCCTTTGACCTCTGAGAAATAGTTATCTGCTTGTCATCATTCCAGCCTCTGGTTTCCTGAACAACTTCTTCGCCACGTTCCAAGATATCGACTTGACGCTTGAACTCATACTCAGCGGCTCGCTCGACACTGCGGAAGGAATTTAGATTCTTAATTTCAGCGCGCTTTCCAAGCTCCGTCGCGCCCTTCTTTGCTACTGAAATATTAACGTCAAATCGCATATTTCCGTGATACAAATTACCATAAGTCACACCCGCATAAACCATCAATTTATGAAGTTCCGAAACGTAAGCTTTAGCCTCCTCAGCCGAATGTATATCTGGCTCAGAAACAATCTCAATCAGCGGCGTGCCAGCACGGTTAAGATCGACCAACGAATAGCCGTCATGATGCGTCAATTTACCAGCATCCTCCTCCATGTGAGCATGATCAATTCGCACGCGTTTCAAAGAACCATCTTCCAGCGGCGCATCGACATATCCAGCCAAAATAATCGGATTATACATCTGTGAAGTCTGATAGCCCTTTGGTAAATCTGGATAAAAATAATGCTTTCGATCAAATCGGCTAACGTGCGCAATCGGCGAATTCAAGGCTTTTCCAGCGCGAACCGCCAGCTCAACGGCGTGCTTGTTCAAAACTGGTAACGTCCCCGGCAAACCAAAGTCAATCTGATGCGTCTTGCTATTCGGCTCAGCATCGCGAGCGTCATTATCAGCTGGGCTAAATAGCTT
>CALHKG010000002.1 GCA_938033875.1 uncultured Candidatus Saccharibacteria bacterium
TAGGAACTTGGTGAGGTGCGCCTCCCCATAACTACGACTGTCCACCACAACAGTTCCGTTTTGGTGGTACAATTTCTGGCTACTATACCTTTTAGCTGGTAGAGAGCCATAAGAGTTATTGGTGTAAAAATACCTGGAAGGGCAATTGCTCTTCTCAACTGCCCTTAGTATAGCAAAGTCGGTTAAATATGTCAATAGCCTTGAGCTTTATCCATAGCTTTATAGAACTGACTTTCAGCCAACTCATCTTTAATTTGAAGATATATTTGGACCGTCGAGATATCACTGTGCCCTAGCAGCTTCTGTATTGTCATCAGGTCGCAGCCAGCAATTAGCAATCGAACAGCGAAACTGTGACGTAATTGATGAGGCGTCATATGAATTCCAGCATGTTTCTTAAAAGCGCGCTGTAGCTGCACCCTAGCAGTTTTATCATTTACTTTGAACAGAGGACCATTAAAGCGGTTATAATCTGTAGCAAATTCATCTATCTTCTCTTTTAAGCGCTCAGTGAGAAATACTGTGCGATCTTTGGACCCTTTACCTTTAACATACAGGTTTAACCCATCAATATCCTTGTAGCTTACTCTAGCTATTTCTGAAATGCGCAGCCCAGTGTCGTAAGCGAAGTCGATAAGCATGTTTATATACTGATCCCTGCTATTTTCAGCCGTTTTTTGGAGGACTGACTGGATAACTTGATGCTGTATATATCTTGGTCGTGGTTTAGCGTTCTTACGTGACTTAATAAGCTCAGAATTAATACAGTTTAGATTCATGTGTTCATTACACCATTTGAAGAATGCTTTTATTACCCGTTTCGTTGAGTTTGTAGTTGAGGCTGCGTGAGTTTTTCTGTATTCATAAAAATAAAAATCGAGCCATCTAAGCGACAGCTCGGTTATATTGGTTTTGTGTAATTCGTCACAGAAATTAACAAATTGTTTAAGACGTACTACTCTAGTAGCTACTGTAGCTGGTGACATATCTTCGACTATTGCTGAATAATGGATAAACTGAAACGCTAGCGCTCTGATGTTCTCGGTCTGATATTCTACGTCTAGTACTTCATCTATTTTCTGTAATTCACTTATTACAGTAGCTCTTGATGTTGTGATTGATAGAATTGGTGCGGTCATTCTTCTCTCCTTAGAGTGACTTAGGTTTAATTTGTAACCTTTACGCCCCAATTTTTCTATTTTACAGATTTTTTAAGTCAATGTAATGCTTTTCATGACATTTATGGCAGCCTTTAACTATAAAATACGGTGAAGTTGGACCGCTATATTTACGTATTTGACCCTTCATGACAGTAGCAAAATGATCAATCTTGATAATCTGTTTATACACCTTCCATTCGTGTTCACAGCCATTTTTATTCTTACGTAATAATCTAAGTTGTTCTCGATCGGTCTTAGCCTTATTAATCCGTTCAATAAGTTTATGCCTAGCTTCTTTAGTATCAAAACTCATACACCTGCCTTTTTGCATAAATACGTAAATAATCGTCCTGGAGTTTGTTTTGCTTCTAGCGCAGTTTCCGCTAATTGCCAAACTGTAGCTTCTGGTAATTTCCAGAATACTTTACAGTAAAATGCGAAGTATTGTTCGTTTCCAAACATCTGACATAATCTAGTCGCCATATTCTCTATCTGCTTGGATTTAGCATACTTATCACGACTAATATTAGTATTAGAATTAGAATTATAGTTTCTATGAAACTTTTTTGCATTAGCATTAGAATTAATATTAGTGGTTTTCACCTCTGTTAACCCTCCAAATTTTGAGCCAACAGCTAACTAGCACCATTACTAGCTTTGGCGTTTTACATTTCCGAGGAGTTTTCCACAAGTCCGTAGTGCTAAGGGCTTGACAGAAAAATCCTATTTTTTTGGGAATATAAAAAATCCCCCTCCAGACTAACGCGCTGGCGAGGGACTAATAGGACCCTCTTGCGAGGGCATGCCTGATGTGTGATCATTACTAGTATTGCAAATATTTGAATAAAAGTCAAGACATCAAAAACCCGCCCCCATTTTCAGAGGGCGGAAAGGATACATGGATGTTCAAACCATGCGTTTGCAGTTTATCACTATTTATTAGATTCCGCAATAGCAACGTCAGCAACGACCAGTCGTCGTATATATTCGCTAACTGTCATATTCAACTCAGCAGCTCGCTTAGTGATCATCTCGTGATCGCTCTCTGAAACTTTTATATGTATGTGCTTATTTTTCACATTCTACCTTTCCGCCCGATATAACGCCTCGGGCAGGGCTGTTCAGTATTTAATAAATAGCATTGACGATAAAGTATTTCAAGCCGTCGTAGCGAATTTCAGCCTCTTCTGTACAGTTCTGTAGCATATAGTCGATAGCTTCCTGTAAAGCTTCACTAGAGACAAATATCTCAGCTTCTTCATCGTCATCATCGTAAAAATGAATAGTACCGTCATCATCAACTACTGCTTCATAATCTTTATATCTGTCTAAGTTCTTTACTGTTTCAACAATACTATCGAGCATTGCTACTTCATCGAATTCAATAGAGATATCTTCAATGGTTAAGTTTTTACTTTTGCTAAATCTTTTACGAAGCTCAGTGCACATTATTTGCTCTAGTTCTTCCTTGTCGTTTCGCAAATCAGCGCTTGCTTCAAATTGTATTTCTTGAGTCGGTTGGTTATCTCGGTAAAACCATCCTGTAAATGTTGCCATTTTCTTATCCTTTCTTGGCGGCGGCGGCGGTTGAGGGGCTGTTTATTTTTTAGTGTTTGTGTTTTCTAGGTTTTATTTTCTAGTTTTGATTTTTCGTTTATTTACAATCTCCAATTTTACAGTGATTTTAATTCTGAAAAACTGAAAAGTTGATTTGAACATTTTTATATCCTTTCTTCTGCCGCCGAATTGTTAATTGTTGCTTGGTTGCCCCTCAACCATGTCTTAAGTATAGCAAACGTGTTGCCGTATGTCAACACGTTTTACCAAAAAAGTCAGAGATTTTTATTAACCTGTGGAAAACTCACTTCCCGTAAAATATATAGCGATATTCTTTATAAAGTCTGATGATAATACATTTTAACATAAGTTTAATTTTACCAAATGAAAAAGCTACCGAGCTTGCAAACACAGTAGCTTAATCAAAGGTAGAGTTCCAACTGTTCGGAATTTCCGAATTACTTGTCGGTGTATATTTCCTTTAACATCTTTACCAACGCTCCGATAACTGGCATCAAACGGCTAATAGCCGCGGCAATAACTGCAGTAACTGCTGAGAATACCGTATGTCCTGTTAGACTGTCCAAGCTTGCGATGAACTTGCTAAACTCAGGGCTGCTGTATAGTATTGTGAATGCTCCCATTGCTCCTAGTAGTCCTTGCAAAAATGTCCTCATTGCTCGACCGTTTTTAGTTTCTGGACTGAATAGTAATTTAATTTTTTCCATATTACCTCCTTATTTCTTAAATAGGCTTATTAGAAAATCGATAATTAGCTGTAGTAGGCTTTTAGTTGGTTTTTCGGTCTTTACTTCAGGTTTTGGCTCTGGTTTTATTTCAGGCTTAGCTTCAGGCTTTATTTCAGGTGTCTCAGATTGTTGAGGGTTACTCATTGCTTTCAATTCGTCTATAGATATTTTTGACGTTGAAAAGTCCAAGTTAAATCCGTCAACCTTTCCACTCTCTGTGTACTGATGAATAAGTGAGCCGTGTGCGTAATTATCTTTAGTCCCGTAATTCGGGTACCAATCAACACGTTCCAAGCCTAATTTCTTAATAATAGCTTCACCTGCATATGTGAACACTTGTTTTCCAGTCTTCTGTAGAACTAGGTTCTTAAATAGTTTCAATTGCTCGAGTGTGCCTTCAAAATCTGGCTCTAAGTCGACAAACAATAGAGGTGCGTTGACAAGTTTTTGAGCTTCGATAAAACGCTCTGCTTCAGTCTTAGCTTCTTCTTCAGTTGAGAAATAAGGCAACCAGTAAATACCTAGTAACTTGTCTCCTGCGGCTTTAGCAAATTTGACTAATTTAGGGTCAATCTTATTCACATCACCACCGAATGATTGACCGACGTGTCCAGCTTTAAGGATTACGCCCGCGAACTTATCAAAATGATTTACAATAGCGTCGTCTTGGTGATTTGAGACGTCTAGTATAATCTTGCTGCAGTCTTCTTGTGGTTCTTCTGGCTTTGGTTGAGGTTCTGGTGTAGGCGTTAAGTCTGGCAAGTCATGCAAATCTTTGTCCTCGAATAGCTGACGGCTCATATATTTTCCACTTCGAGCTGTCACGTACCAGACTGTATCACCAGCGACTGATTGACCGTTAGTAACGTAACCTTTCATAGCGATGACATCGCCTTTTTCCAATTCCTGAAAAATAGCTGAATTTGTGTTGGCTTCGTCGCGAGCGTTGCCGTCCTCTTCCATTTTCCTATCTGTCGGCTGAGTTTCGTCGTAATCTTCAGCAATCCGTCGTCCATCGCAACAGTATGAGAAGCCCAGATAATCTGGACCGTAGTTGCCCATCCAGTTCATAAGTTCTTCAATACTGTTATAAATCCCTCTCGCTCCACTGTGAACTTCACTGTCGTGGATTTCAATTGAGCCATCGGCGCGTTTTCGCATTAAGAATACGTGTCCATAATCTGCATAAATACCTCTTGAAAATCCCAAAAATCCAACCACCCAGATACCAACAGGGGCAGGACCTGTGTTTATGCGACCCGCATTTAATTCGTTTAAGTACGCTGTTTGAGCACTTGGTGTTCGAGATGGTGCACTGATAGCATCGTCAACATATTGCAAGCACCAACCACTCTGTGCGCCGACATTGATATTTGGATTGTAAGTTTGTCGAACTGGCATTATTTCCTCCTTACTGTTTGTTGAACTTCTTCTTGTAATTCCGTGACTGCTTTATTTTGCTGGATTAAGTTGTTAGTCGCGTAAATAGCCAATCCTACAAGTGCTATAGCGAATAATTTCGCTAAATTACTTGTTACCAGACTCCAAAAATTCATCACACCTTCGATTTCAGTACGTTTTACGTATTTTTCTTCTGATTCTTTTTCATGCTCGGCAATGTATGTTTTCAATTGAGCTTGAGTAACGTTGGCACGGGCGATATTTTCAATTCGCTCGAGGGTGATAGTGTGCCTATCCACGCCCTCCTTAATGTGTCTGACGTCCGCTTCTAACGCCCCAAACTCTTTTACTGATACTTCTGTGTTGCTCATAAAAAACTGCGGTTATTCAAATTATTAGTTGAAATTACCGCAGTTTACCGTAAGCGTGACGTGATTATTTATATTATAATATCATTTCTCATAAACATCAAGGGTCAGCTTCATCTGTCGCACAGTATAGACTTTACGACTATGGCAGGCAATAAATACACGACCGCCGAGCAAGACACTGGCAAAAAATGGATCAATGGAAAATCCATTTATCAAAAATCCATAACCTTTAACACGACAGGATCTGGTGCAGAAGAGACTGGAGCGAATAATGAAAACTTTAGTTATATAGACACTTTAATTTCTCTGGATGCTATCTTAAATATGCCGAACGGCGAAAGATATCCAAATAGCTACACAAACCCATCCGCGCCATCTATTCAGTATTTCCAATTAAAATTTGCTAACTGGAACAACGCCCAAGTATTGCGCTATCAGACAAGAAGCGTTGGTACAGTGACAATGACTATTTTATACACGAAGAAATAAGAAGATGTTTAATCACCAGAAGTATTATTAACCCCAACAAATCTCATTGAAAATCGGCTATGTGTGGATGATCCTCCATAATCACGGCTCTCAGAACAGTGCGCCCGTACATCAATAACATCACCTTTCTTAAGAAGCACGTCAAATGTATGAGATAAACGCATTAAAGTCAAGCCGTTGCCGCTACCAGCAACGCGTGTCATTTCTTCTAATATTACGCCGTTTTTATAAACCATAGCGGTGGCGGTTGCTGACCCATTATAGCCAGCTGACGTTACGGCTGCTTTAGCAGAGATTGTATAAACACCGCCTACTGGCACGGTAGCTTGATGAGTACTTTTATTAAACATTTTGGCAGTGTCATACTCTACCGCATTATAATTAACTATTGATACACCCCCACCCGCCAGAGCGTCCCATTTTGAGGTAGTAGCGGCAAACATTGGCATTGTCGCAAAGTCTATATTATGCGGCATAAACTTGCCGTGATTGATGGCAATCATCTCATCTGTAATTGTAGTTGTGGAAGATTCGGTTGTAATATTAGCAATGACCGCAATAACAGCTTGCGATCCAGTAGCGCCGTCTTGAGTCACAGCCTGCCTAATCTGAGATTCAGTTGGTGCCACTGGTGTCGCAGAGGTAGAACCATAAACAACGATTAAACCGCATGACGACGGTGAGCCTGTAGTATTAGTATCTGTAGAATTCAGTGCAATGTTGTCGGAATAAGCTACTACACTTGCAATGCGTTTGTTAGAGCTTGGTGCAGTAATTCTAATAACCTGCTGTCCGACAATATCAAGCGCGATCAAAAAGCCACTCGGTAATTTGCCCAGCACGACATCTGGGTTATCGGTTGTTCCCCCCACCAGCACATTCATGTCGGCGACAGTGTTTCTAATAACTCCACGTCCCGAAAACAGCCCGTCAGAGTGCTGCTGTGCCCACATGTTCGCTTCATACACACTACCCCGACCGTTCGGACGAGAACGTAGTCTAACAATTTTTCCTGGATTGGTAAAAGCCATAATTCTCCTCTTAATTGAATTACCGCAATTTACCGCAAGCGTGGCGTGATTATTTATCTGTGGTTATTATATCATTATTTTATACTTTAGTAAATTTCCCTCGCGTTGAGCCTGTAGCAATGACGCGAATATAGAAATCGACCTCCACAGCTGGTGCAACAATTCCAAGCATCACCGCCGCTTCGCCATCAGCTTGAGGCAATTGATAAAAAGTCATTTTGGGAAATTGTGTTGAAAAATCAGCGTTGGCTGACACTTGTGGAAATAAATCTACAAACAGAGGACCGTCTTTTGGCTTAATATCTGGAATAAATTTAATCACCACGTCAATTATAGTATTCCCGCCACCGCGAACATGAAATACCTGTGAAACCTGCAGAATAAAGTCGACCAACGAAGCTGCGACCGGGTATATAACTTTCCTGGCAGCATTTTCATTTTCAAGTGCTCTAATCCTTGATTCTACATTCATACCACTTATGCTCCTATATTTTTCAACGTTAAATCACCATCAAGCATCGAATGAACAACAACATCATACGTAGTCGGTTGCCACGGATCAAGTCCATACCGATAAATTACCCACTGAGCACCATGAGCATAATTTGTGCGCCTTACACGAGAGACCGAGCCTGAACTAGCCTTCAGCTCCAACTGAGCGATTGTAGGAATTCTTTTTTTAGTAGTTAATGTCACTAAAACCCTTTCAGTGCTATTAGTAGGAACACTCCAATAGCCGGATAGTGTATTTGGTATAGTCGTTATTTTTGCACTGCGAGAGTATAGTGGAATTTTAGTCGCCGCTTGATAAAAGCCTTGCTTAAGAGCCTTCGATTCGCGCTCCAGCTTATCTAACCACTTTTCAAGATTCATTGAATTCTCCTCATCGACAAAGTTCCAGCGACAGGCGATATCGCCTGCACAGTTAAGTCACAGTGGGCGCCATCGTGGTCTGGAATCCACCACGCAGATGCATCTATACTTATCGCGAATTTAACATAATCTTCACCAATCTCTTTAACCTGTAACCACCAACCATATTCTTCATCGGCGTTTGGATCTCTACCTGTCACACCTGAATATGTATGAGGATTTTGATTATGATCGTATGACAGCTGCACCAGAGGCGGTTTTTTGACTCCGTCAGTTCGACGAAAAATGATTTCCCACTCCGCCACGGCTGTTTTGTCCGGCGCCAGGTATTGACTAATAAAACCGCTCCAAACAGCGGTCGGTAAACTGCCCTGCGTTAGCTGTCCATAATTTAATGGTGCAGCGACTTTCTGGGACCGCTGCTCACTCTCGATTGACATTAGTCGACGCGTCGTGTTGTCGTTAAACATCAATCAACTCTCCGCAAGCGTGGCGTCACAGTGGCAACACCTTGATTATCCCAACTCGTTTCCATGGCAATTATCCGCATCCAACCGCTGAAGTCGCTGCCATCGTCGTTCTCTTCCTGAAATCGAAACTCATCGCCAAGCGCCAACCCGTTATTTTCGTTAGCCGAATCGCCCCAAACGATAGGTCGCCCTACCAACTTTATCTGCGGGACCAACGAATCAAAGCTGCGCTGTGCTAAAGATTTTTGAGCATATTCTGCAACTGCCGCTTGAGATTTGAGGTTTGATTGCGTTTCATAAACTCGCCAATAGCAATTATCCTGAACAGCTGCGTGATTGCTAGCACTGGCAAGCTCAGCCGTATCCTCACCAGTTTCAGGATTACCAACCTGTCCATTACCAGCCACCAGTACATCACTAGCATAATCAGCAGACTCTTCGACTACATAACCACTCGCCCATAATTTATAGACTCCATCGCTCGGATATCTTATGATGATATTTTTGCGGCTGCCACGCGGCTTGAGAATATCAATGATCTGCTCATTATGATTGTCTGGATTGACACGAAAAACCACGTCAAATTTTCCAGTCCCTGTTTCATTATTCATTGCGTCGCACAGCGCCTTACTAACCGTCTGAAAATCATTATACTCAACGGTTTTCAACCTAAGCTCATTAACAATGCCAAATTTCCACCTGATATTCTCGCCAGCATTTTTCGCTCGTGTGATAAACTCGCTAATCAAGCTTTGAACAAAGATATGTCCAGGTGTGTTTGAAAAGGTGCGGTGAGGTGACTGCGTGTTATTCTTGTCACACACCAAATCGCCGCTTAGCCTTGCAAAGTGCTCAAAGAACTTTAAGTCTAGCTGCTGATCAGACCCGTATCCGCTACGCGCCGGTCTAGTCGCCAAAAATCCAGAAAAGCGAGGTAATCCGTCAACTAAAAATACCACGTGAGTTTTACCGACACGTAGCAATGATTCTGGGTTGTCATCTAGCCGTATTTTGGCGTGTTTCTTAAACTTGGACCAGCTGATACTAAAAGTAAACTGATCAGCTGTTGCTGAATCTGACTCACTTTTCAACGATTCGCTCAGTGCTCGATTTTGAGCAAACTTATTGAAGTCGCCAATTAGCGTATCGCCAACATATAGCAATAGCTTGTGTTTTTTATCTGAATTAGCCAATGACATTATTCCACTCCAGCTCTGATGTTGTGACTTCACCACTTTCCACATCAAATCCAATTAAATTATTTCCCGGAGTAATTAATAGCTGACCAATGACATTCCTTGAAACGATAGCACCGTTTAGTCGCGCCTCACCGGTCGAAAAATCAACAACAAGCGTCTGAGTTGATGATATGCTGCCATGGTAAGTTGCCGATGTGTCTGTCGTATTATTCTGAATTGATGGATTGACAGCAGGACCTCGTAAAACCCAAACAGGATAAACCTTAACTGTCGAAGAAACAAATACACTGCTTAGTCCACCGCTTGCGCCAGCCCAGACCTCGCCAACTGTATCAAATACTTGCCCTTTGCTATCCCAAACCTCACCACCAGTTGCGGCTGAGACACGACCCAGCTTTACATTGTTCGAATACACCTCATGATTACTACCGTCTTCGGAATATTCGAACAAGACTGAGTTGCCTACTTTGAATTCGGTTGAAAATGTCGTATTGCCTTCATCTGCTGGCACAGGCAAATCTAAGCTGCTACTCCGCCAAGCCCCTTTAATAGCAAATAGCTGACCGTCTCGTCTTCCATAAACCAAGGTAAACGTATGATTGGCGGCAAAAAAGCTACTAATCATACTGTACAGTTTCCAGAAGCCACTCTCTTTAGGCAAGATCAGCCCATTGATTGATTGATTGTAGGTAGACAGTCGCTGACGAATCATTTCGCCGCCATCTGTATCGGTGTAGTCTATGTCTGAAGTATCGAGGTCTGGTCGTTGCAGTAAGCTATTGTCGGCGCTCAGCCTTACTTCAGAACCGGTAAGATCAAGCCGCTCGCCATCATCTCTTACTACTGCCACCAAGCTAAATTTACCACGTAAAGTTATCATCCCATCACCCTCCCTTTTTGCAAGGCGATTATTTTACTAATTTCGTCAGCAAGCTCTTTTGGATCACGATTATAGCCGTTGATGTTAATAGTCTGATATAGCGTATTGCCAGCGCTGCCAGTCGTGTTTATGTCATTCAGCTTGTCGTAGCCAATCTTGCGTGCAGATGACGCCTTAATAACATACTCGCCGTTTGAGAGTAGCATTGGAATTGAATCGCTAGTTGGACCACCAGGACCGAATACTGGACCACCCTTAGCGCGCTTGCCCAGCTTAAAGCCGGATAAATTGACTGGGTTAGCCTTTACGCCAACCGCCTTTAGAGCGTTGCCGATACCAGGAATATTGATGATATTATTAATCACTTTATTCAGCGAATCTTGCAGTAAATCAATCATGCCGTCTAACAATCCAGCAGTAAAGTTGCGCGTGATGCCGTAGCCAGTACCGTACCAGTCCTGTCCACCAACAGAACTAATCAAGTTAGCGATAGAGTTGATGATTTTAGATATTCCATTCGATATAGAATCCACCACCCGCGATATAGCATTACCAGCACTCTCAATTACGCCGCCGATTGAATTGAATACGTCAGTCAGACCGCCGGCTACTGCGTTTGTAAGCGGGATAACAGCTTCATTGGTTAGTCTGATTATAGTGGTAGTAACCGCACCCAGCACGACCAAAAACGTGCCCACCAAAAAGGCTGCCAGCGGGATTACTACCATATTCAGAAAATCTCTCAGCCCTGGCGATACGATACCCAAAGCTCCGCCAATCAACAGGATTGCGGCTGCCACACCGGCAGCGGCTGCAGTGAATGACAGCACACCCACCAGCACATCCGGTGATGCCAAAGCCTTAAAGAATCCAGCAACAGTCTCGCCTGCACCTTTGAAGAATTCTTTTACCGGCTGCCAAGCACCCTGTATGGCACCACCAGCCAAAGTCCCCATCTCCTTAAAGAAGTTAGCCATGCTTTTACCAAAAGTGAACTCCTTAGGCGATTTTTTTACCGCAGACGACAACTTATCTACGCCACCAGCCACAGTGTCAGCAGATGTGCCGACTGCGCTGCCTGCGCCCTCCATTGTTTTCGTCACAGCATCAACTGAACCTTTAGCAGCCTTCAGATCTTTGAATTTACCTATCAATGTTTGAGCACCACCAATAACGCCAGTAAAAATACCCTTACCTAGCTTTGCCCACGGCTTTAGCGTATCAAGCGCAGAACGTGCACCGCCTGTAGCTATCTGCAAAGCCTTGAATCCAACAGCTAACTTTACAATATTGGCGATTAACTCTGGATTGTTTTTAGCAAAGTCAAATAGCTTGCGAATAGTATCCACAGCGTCTTTTAATCCCTGAGCTAATTCTGGCGATTGCTTTTTAATCTCCTCAAAAACAGTCTTCAGCATGCTTTTTATGACCGGTGCCAAATTCTGTAAGAATTGCTTTGCGCTGGCTAGGAATATATTAAACGACTCTTCAAAATTACCGTTTGGATCAGCCAGTGACGTCAGCATATTATCAAAAGCAGCTTTAGCAGCATTAAAACTACCGCTAATTGTCGATGACGCTTCCTTAGCTGAAGTGCCAGTAATATCAAGCTTAGTTTGAATATTATGTATAGCCTCGATAACCTTATCAAACGGGATACTGCTGACGTTTTTAGCTGTCGCCTTAAACGTCTTACCCATCACACCACTATCGTTGATAAGGCGCGCCATCTCACTTGCAGTACCACCATAACCCAGCTTCAAGTTGTCGAGCATGGTATAGTTGTTCTTTGCAAATCCCTGATATGCGTACTGAATTGATTCCATCGACGTACCCATTTTATTTGCATTGTCAGCCATGTCAGTGATAGCCATATCTGCTATCTTCGTGGCTTTAGCGGTATCACCCTTTAATCCCTGTAATAGCGACGCGGAAAAACTCGTAACAGTATCCATATACTGATTAGCTGATAACTGAGCTGTTTTGTATGCGTTCTTTGCGTATTGGACCACCTCACCCGAATTCTTCTTGAAGAGTGTTTCCACGCCACCAACAAGCTGCTCATACTCAGCGAACTGCTTAACAGCATATGTAGCAATACCCCCCAATCCAACCATCGCGCCAGCTGCTAGTGACTTAAATTTAGAGAACGCTTCATCAGACCGTTTGCCAAACTCTGAAAACGCCTCACCAAAAGCCGCTTTAGATGACGCTAAAAAACTGCTCTTAAATTTAGAGCCAAAGTTATTACTGGCACCATCACCAGCGTCACCAAGTGCTTTCTTGACGTCGTTAGAAACCCCTTTGAGAGAGGGCTTTATCTGAATCCATGCTGTACCGATCGAAGTTGCCATAAAAAATGCGAATAAATAGTTTTATTTATCCGCATTTGCCGCAAGCGTGGCGTTGTAATGATTATATTATATCATATGCTGAGGTTTTTGACAAAAGATCCTAGCCAGCCTGGCTTAGTCTTCAACGCGCCAGCAGTCCGCTTGTCAGCAGCCTTAATCATCACTCGTTGACGAAATGCCGTCGGCTCTGTCATAAGCTCGAAGTTGCCCTCAAAACCAAACTCCACTACAAATTGCGCTCTCACTGTATCCAGAATACGATTCATATTCTGGATCTGGATCTGTGCTATGCCTGGATTGTTGCGAAGTATGTCCGCGCCACCAGATTTATCAAGAATAAAATCTACATTTGACATATCTACATAATATCACATAGTATATTATTTTGCATTTTGAGTATACTATTGTTACAATAAATGCAAGTTTTAAGATAAAAGAGGATATTATGTCTACAGAGTTTCAAGAGAAAGCTTGTGAAAAAGCATTACGCGAATATCGCAAAAAATATTTAACAAAAAAGGAAAACCTCAACGCTGATGAATCGACAGCGCGATTAATGGTTAATAGTTTACTCAGCGCCGTGCTAGGATACACGTTAATTGACGAGATAAAGACTGAGCACATGATACGCGGTACCTACGTTGACTATGTCGTACAATTAAACAAGAAGATTCATTTTATTGTTGAAGCCAAAGCAACTTCTATCGATCTAAATGAACGACACTTAAAACAAGCGGTTGACTATGCCTCAAACGAAGGCGTTGACTGGGTCATTCTGACAAATGGTCGCTGTATTGAGTTGCACCGTGTCATTTTTGAGAAGCCGATTCGCTCGCAGCGTATCTTCGCATATGACCTGACAAATCTGTCAACAATCCGCACTGCTGCTAAGCACCTAGTCAACCTTACTAAGAAATCTGTATTAAAAGGCGATCTGGACAAGTACTGGAAGCGATTTGATGCATTGACCGAAGACAACATGAGAAAAGCTATCAAGTCACCTGATGTCGTTCGCAGTTTGCGCTTGTTCATTAAGAAAAAATCAACGATCAACTTCACCGACGCTGAAATTGCTAAGGCTCTTGATAAACTGATCAGCTAGTCCTGATATTGCGCGTTCGGGTTCAGATGTTGCCATAAATCTTTTAAGTCATCCTGCTCTTCCGCTTGCTGTTTCTTACGATCTTTATCAAGTTGTTTGCGCATTTCAGCAACATACTCTGGCTCAAACTTCTTCATAGCTTTAGCAGGCTTAGCAGTTTTGCGTTTATTCATATTATAAGTCAACGTTGTGAGCATATTCAGTTCTTGTAATATTTGGCTCAACGTTTCGTCGCGCCATGTCCAGCTAGCTGCTGGCACTAGCTTGCGGAAAATCCTGCTTTCTACTGGCAAATTCTCAAATAGCCTAGCATAGCGTAAGAAACCGCTTCGACGTCCGTCGGTGTCCGGGCAAGCTTCTAATAAGTTCAGATGGTAATACTGTTGGAAATCAGCTTCAACTAGACTAAATTCTTCCACGAACGCCGCTGCGCTCGATTGCCAGCTTTTGGGAAGCATTCGTCCACCTTCGCAGTAATCTCTAGTAGCGCTTTCTGCGAGAAGTAACCATACTCTTTTTCGATGTAAGCACGAATGTCATCATAAACCTTATCGCCACCAATCAACGCCATGTACATAGTCACCAGCTCAGAGATATTGCCAGTTCGGTGTGCTTCAGATAAGTCACTAATGAAATCGAAGTCGTCCATTAGCTGCATATTGACATCAACCGTGTATCCATCCCAAAGTTCAATTGTCTTTTTTGGCTCACTCGCCATATTATCCCTCCATAAGAATTACGTGATATATATTATAACAAAAAAACGACTATTTTGCAAGTCGTTTTTCTGCGTGTACTCTTCCCAGCCTCTAGGATTTCTTAGAGTAGTACTCCTTTACATACACCAATTTGCCAGCGGCGTCCGCAAACTTATACGCAGTCAGAGATACCGGTACAGTGATAGCATCTGAGTTGTTGAACGTCATGTCACCAGAGCGATCAGTAAACTGTGCATCGCCTAGGATTTGACGGTGACGTCGGGCTCCACCACTGTTAGTCTCGATAGTTTCGCAGACAAACACACCGTGAGGTAAGATTTCGCCAGTGTCATCAATGGTGATTGCGCCATCAGTTTCAATCTTGACATTGCCCTTACCATAGCGGAACTGCAAGACTGATACGCGTGATGACTCTAGCAGGTTAAACGTAAAGTTACGTCCGTAGCTTGTCTGATTGCGGGCGACAGTCTCAGGACCCCAAGCCTTAATGTCATCCCCCTCTTCTGCCGTTGTTGAAGTCAAACCATCTTCAGTCACATAACCCAGATTCACAAATTCGCTTGCGAGTGGTGTGGTGGCGTCAGTTGGTAGCGTTGTACCCAGAGGCGCCCAGTATAGAGCGCCTTTCGGGTTAGGCAAACCGATCGCAATATTGCTCTTGTCGTTGCCCATATTACGCCGCCTTTACAACAGCAAACGCCTTAGTGTCCAAAATCTGGAAGCCAAACGGCAGCTCCATGCGGATACCAATTTGGTTGTGTCCAGCCAAGTCTTTGCCTGTATTGTCAAAGTCACCAGCGGTGTGAACGCGCCATTCAGCTACTCCAGCGAAGCCGAGAAGCAATTGACTCCAGTCACCAAGCACCAGCTTAGTTTTCTTGTCACGCGCAACTTCTGGTGATGTTGCAGCAGGTTTTCCAGCCAACATATTGCCACTCAAACCGAACACACCCAACTCTGGATATTTCTTCTGGTTACCCTCGATAACTGTCGAGAGCAGCTTGGATGCATCACTTGAAATAGCCACACCGTTGATGTTCTGCTCCGCCAGCTCTGTTACAGCCGTAGCAAAGTCTGTATCAAGAGTTGCCGCAGTAGTACCGGTTGTCGGAACTAGAATGCTTGAGCCAGCTTTAGTCATGTAGGTGGTTAACTCAGTGTCAACTGTGCCAGTAGATGGATTCATACCATGTAGCACGATAGTATCCAAATCTAACCCCAACGACTTCGTCAGCCAGTTGTCAACTAGGCGGCTAATAAAGTCAGCCTGTTTTGCTTCTGTCCAGCGCATAAACTCTTCAGTGACGCGCTGCGAATAGACCAACTTCGCTGTCGTGAACGGCTTAGATACTACCTTGCGTCCGTTGTCAGGCTTTGCACCGCCTTCATGGACAAGCGCACCGCGAGCGCGACCTTCCATCACAAACGGCTTGTTTTCGCCAATGTTAATAGTCGGTGTTTCAGGAACTAAAGACAATACAGCTCCTGAGAAAGTGCCGCCAGTTGAGAACATCTTATCAAGCGGCTCAGCAATATCAAGTGTGTGCAGATCAGTTACTGCCATAATATTACCCTCCTTGGATAATAGTTAGGTTAATTAGATCGTAACCTTTACACCTGTACGAGTCTGAATCGCGCTAGCTTTACCTGGTTGCTGTCGGTTCGGTGCGGTTGCTCCACCACCAAACTTCTCTTTCAGGTTATCAGCTTCTTTGCGCATATCTTCCTCTGTGCCAGTACCAAGATATTTCTCAGTGCCAGGCTTGAAGCCATACTCAGCGGCAATGGTCTTCTGTAGAATTGTCGTCTCTAAATCTTTGTTCTTCGACGTCAAATCGTCAATCTGAGGTTGATATTTTTCCTTAGCGTCTTTCTCAGCCTTTTCAGTGATAGTGTTTGTAAGTTCGTCACGCACTGCTTTTTCTACGTCTTCGCGAATCTTTGCTGATTCGTTCTTGACCCAGCGCTCGTGGCGTTCCTTAAACATATCGTCTGTGTTGACTTCTGTAAATTCACCTGCGTCGTTTTTGGTGTAATATGTCACCCTTTTATTCCCTCCGTCAAAAGTATACGTATCCATATTATAATACATACTTTACAAAATCACAAGCCATAATCATAGTATTTATTTAGTTTTTGAATCGTTCTGTAAATTATCAACGATACTCGTGATAACTTGATCAATTTCACTACTCGATAATCCTGCATTACGCCACACCGACCGTTGCATCACGATACCTGGCGCCACCTGCGCGACCTTATTTAGACCGTCGCCGAATTTGCTGATATCGGACCGATAAATCGGCAGCCACACCGGTAAAATAGCGTCAAGCTTCTGCCGTAAATTATCGTCTATTTTCGTCACGTTATTCTTGTACATCCACAACGTCATTGCGAAGTGCTTAAGCTGATTACCGATTTCTTTCTGCCACTCAATGATCGCTTCTCGCAGGTCATCGCCGACAATCTCCAGCGATTCAGGCGACTGCGGCGCGTTGCTTGACAGCCCCAAATTATTCAACGACAGCTTCGTATCAGCACAAAAATTACGCGCCGACATCAAAAGCGAATCGTTAAATGGTGCCATAGCATGCTGCGCAAACTGCGCCACTTGCGGTATCTGACCGTTCTCGTTCGACGTAATTTTTAGGATATCGCCTGTCTGAGACTTAATAACGTCAACGTCTGTCTCATTATCGACACCTAGCAGAATATCAACTTTAGTGTTGTAGTGGTACGCTGCAACAATAGCCTGTCGAACTGTACGGCTAGCGTCAATTAATGCATCGCGAGATGACCGGACCAGCACCGTCCTACCAAACGGCTGGCGTGTCGTCGCCTTGTGCGTCAGCATTGTCATCAATGGGCGTCCGGTGCGATTATCGTATGAGTTCAGAGTCTCGTTCTCACACACTATAGTTTTGTCACTAAAGAACTGCATATAACTGTCAGGACCATCGATAACGCTCGGTGTGCTACTGCGGCGGAACACTGCCACGCCAGACTTCAGGTTTTGCGTATACCAATCGTACACGCCTGTCGCCTCCAGCGCAGTAAACGGCATCACCTTGTCGCCTGCCAGAGCCAAAAAGCCGATACCGCACACCAAAATATCTTCCTTAAGATTATCAAACGCCTCGCGAACCTTGTATTCATCAAGTATCTCATTCAGTCCGATAGTATCATTTTCAAACCTATCAAACCGCGTTTTGTTTGCGCGCATCTCAACAGCACGCCTACCCCAGCCGACATGTTGCCTAGCGATTGATCGTGCAATTTTACTCGTCTCGTAGTCGCTATAGCTGAATGTACCCTCATAGAACGGATATTTACCAACCGATTTATTAAGCTGTGAGTAAACCCATTTCCAGTCATCCAGTATCATCACCTAACTCCTCTCAATAAACCAATCTGCGATTTACCAGATATCTTACTCAACCCCAGCATCTGTAGTTCGCTTTTCTTAAAATATAAGTCGCTAGCAGGATTAGTAAATGTCATGCTTTCAGAGTACGGGCTTGCTGACTGTGACCATTGAGTAGCTGGTGGCGCGTCCGCAGGCGTCAGCATGGCACGCTTCACGGCTGACAACACTACAAATCCTACCGAATCAGCAAATACTTCGTTAGTGTCTTTTTCGATGATTTCATCCAGATCAATATTGTTGTTTTTAGCAATCAGCCGCAACTGAGCAGATGCTGCATGAATAAGCGCCTCAGCCCGCCTTTCCTCGTCAATATCCAAGGCTCGCCATATTTCGGCTAATTTTTCTTTAGTGGTAAAGTCTTTGAGTTCTGCCATAAAAAATGCGAATAAATAGTTTATTTATCCGCATTTGCCGCAAGCGTGGCGTTGTAATGATTATATTATATCACTTTTTCTTGCTTTTGCCAGCATCTTCAGTTTCGACTTCAGTATCAGATTCAATTTTAGAATCTTCTTCATCGCTAGCCGGCTCTGACCCCACTACTTCCCAAGCAGACTCAGCAATAATAGTGCCATCCATCACTTCAATTGTTTCGCCAGACTCTTTGTTACGAATAATCATTATAATACCCTCCTTTGGTTATTTACTATATTATACCATTTTGTACACATATCTACAACAGAATGTCTTAATATATACGCTGTGCAATGCAATATCTGTCCCACCTAGACGGAGTGTTCTCTTTAATCAACGGTACTGTCGTACCAACGACGTGATACGAGTGTCCTTTGTAGTCAAACCACGCTCCATCGACAGTCTCGCTGCTCGTCTTCGGAATATGAACCATCACCTCAGGCTTGGCTGCGGTCGGCGTACTTGTCTGCGACACCAAACAATCCTTGATCGTAAAGCTCGACAGCGTGCCGTCCTCATTAGGTCTGTTCTTAAATTCAATATCTATGCCGATCATAGTTATCCTTTCTTAAAATTCTTTAGCACGCCATTGCGTGAATTATAGCCGCTCACCTCAAACACGCAGTCGCATTTGTGGTGCCGCTTGAAATCATCGCTCGTCGGATTAACATATACTCCAGCTTTTTTCTGGCACCAAGCGCAGTCTGGCTTGCCGACATTAGCGCGCCGTGTCAACGTTGGGTGTTTTTGCATAGACTTTGCATTCTTAAAAGCTTCGTGCTGCGCCGCCGCCAACACCACATCACAATACTCTTTCAGCAGCATCGCGGCAGTCTGCCGATTCAGCGCGCTGTTGCGCACGATCTTCACTGCGAGCCGTTCCGCCTGATCAGCCATCTCCGCACCATACCCACCACTTAGCATCGCCGCTGAGCCAAACACCTCGCTTGATAGTGAATACAGCTTGCTGTGCAGCTCGCGCCCAGTCTGCTTCAGCGCATCCGCTACCAACTCTATTTTTTTATCTGGCGAAATACCCTCATGTAAAATAGCCGTTATAGCCTTATTAATATCGCCAGCAACATCCAGCGTTATTTCTGAAAAGTCCACGCTCGTATCCCCTTGATGATATTATCTACGGTAGCTATAACCTTTTTTGAAAACTCTGGTGTCGGTTCTAAAAACTCAGCGTCATCCATCGCCTTTAGCTCGTCAATTTTCTTACTCGCCCAGGCAACCGACTTGTTGTCGGTGTCCTCCAACACTACGCCTTTGCGTAGTGCCAGATCAGCCAAATAGTCACGCTGTCCCTCCGTCATAATACCCATATTATACCATCATCTACCCCTTAAATCAATCACCCGCGCACCCGCCAAAAAAACTCGTTTTTTTTCTCGCGTGAAAATAGCCCCACTCACCGCGCTTGGCGCCTCTGGGACCGGGATATACACCCTCCCCGCCACCATAAAATTATACTATGTCAATATTTTTACAAAAGTATCATACTATTTTATAATAAGTTTATGGCACAGCGTAGGAAGTATGCAACAGCTAAAGATCCACGACGACAGTTCCCAAAACTGCGAGAGGATTTGCGCAAAAGAGTTTATGCTATGCAAGATACTTGTGGCATTTGTGGTCGCGAAGTCGACAAGACTTTAGCCGCAGGTAGCCCGATGTCACCAGAGCTAGACGAGATCATACCAGTTTCTCGTGGCGGTTCGCCTTATGACATAGATAACCTACAGCTTACTCATAGGATATGCAACAGGCGTAAGGGGGCAAAGATGCCGGGGGATGATTTGCCAGACGATATCAACCCTACGCCAAATTCAAGAGCTTGGTAGGGCGGGGCTTGTTTTAGCAAAAGGAAAAGCGCTCTGACAAACAGAGCGCTATATAACAACGACTGCTAATCACAACAATCGCACAGCTATGATACTACTTTTTAAGCGACTGCTCAAGCCGGTAGTTTATCTCACCAGTTACGCTACGACCGTTTTCAGCAGCAAGCACCACAAGCCGTTCATACACTTCCTGCTTAATTCTGACATTATAAACTGGTGTAGGTATCTCAACCTTAGATTTAATAAGCTTTCCATTCTTTTTTACAATTCGATTTACTATTGGCATAGCCTTTCCTTTCTTTTTAGAGGACCCTAGCGCCAAGCGAGGCGTTAAGTTTTATATTAGTTGTAAGTCATTCTCTATCTGATAAGCGATCGCTTCTTGGTCTAGCACCTCTTTTAGTTTATTGAGCGTGTTCATCACCTTTTGACGTTCGTCTGATAGATAGAGTACTGCTGTTTCTTCTACCTCGCCCCTCCAGCATCCGATGACTGGATAGTCGAGAGTAAAAGCTTCGTGATTAGCGTTTACGGTTGATATTATCTTGTCGACCTCAAGTTTTTTAGTCTTGTTATTACTGCCGATAAAAGCTTTTATTGTGATTAGTTTCATTGTTATATCCTCTAATTGTTAATGTGCCTCGCTTGACTGTCTTAATTATAGCAAAGTTGCTTACATAATGCAAGCATTTTACATACATTTTATGGAAAAAAGTCAGAGATTTTTTGGTGAACCTGTGGAAAACTCTAGGACTGACCGATATTGCCAAGCACTTGCTGCCAGCGATCAGCCCTCATCTTTTTATCCTTAGCAGTAACCTGTTTTTTCGGAAATACCTTTTGCCCCCAAAAAGCAAACGTTGCAGCGTCGAGCGGCGCGGTTGATAATTTATCAGTCATACTCTCCCAGCCAAAACCACCATGTTGACCAAGTGACCGCTCTTTCGTTATACGGACCGTCTGGTTCAATAGCGGCTGGTCGTAGTGGGACAATTCACCTCTATCAATAGCATCTCTCATAAATTGATGCGCTGCTACCACCTCTTTCATATTCGGCAGAATGATACGCTTTTTAGGAATGCCAGCCTGTATAAGCTCCTCAAATAGTATCGGCGCTCCAGTCGCTCCATCAAGTATAATCACTGCTGCTTGCCTCCACCGCTCGATCAGCCATTTCGATAAACGATGAAATCCCTCGCTCATCGGGCGGCTCATCACCACCTCAACATGTACACGTCCATCTTTTAGTGGCTGTGCAACTACTAGGGACCACGAGCTTCTATTTGGAGGGAACTTTACAGAATATACAGGCTTAAAGCCGTCATCAAAGTCAGGCTTCTCAGTAGCAAGGTCATCCCAGTCTGACTGTTTAATCGCTCGCTTATTATCAATACCATCCCACCAGCCAAGCCGCATACGATTAAAATCATCTATTGTCATACTGTCGGCTTCAGTCTGTATCACTTTTTCGAGCAAAAATATGTTCAGTGAGGGATTGGTGTCCAACCAAGCTTCCTTGTCATGAACATCAGTAATCTTTTCAACACCCCACTCAGTCCAAACGCCAGCAGCACCTTCTAGCTTATTTCGTCTATTTCTAGCAAACACCTCACCGACAGTTTCAGCCATTGGTGGCGTTCCGGCGTAGATAATTTGAGGATTGCCCGTCTTGGCTGATGCAGTCGTTGGCACTAGTGCTGATTGATGTGAATCAAGCATCTCTGCAGCCTCATCACATATTAGATCATCGTTAGTAGATCCCAAACCACCCATACGCGTCCTGGTGTAAAAATGATACTCCGCGCCGTTCAAAAATTCGATAAACTTATAGTTTCTTGGCTTTTTACGGAATCTCGGCGTTAATAAATTGAATATTTCTTGGTGTTCATTTTCATAGAAAAAATCTTGCACACGTTTAATAACAACATCAACTGTATTCTGCTGCTGAGCAGTAAATAAACCCTTAGCTTTGCGAAAAATAATGCCGTAGATGATCCGCGCTACAATAATCTCAGTTTTGCCATTTTGGCGAGGCACGCTCAAGCCGCAATCAAGATTGACAAAATTACCGTCCTCGTCCTCAGCCAGCCAACGGCGCAGTACCAAACGCTGCCATTCAAGCAGTGTCATACCATACTCATCAAGCAGCTCAAATAAAAGCTCGGCTTTTTCGGTATTACCAGGATTATACAAATCAATTCGCGGTATTTGGTTATTTTTTTGCTTTTTTCGCGGCATTAGAGGTATCCTTAATCACCTTTTTATTTTTCGTCGCTCTTACAGCCTTAGGCGCGGTTTTAGCCTTTTTAGGTGTAGATTTGGCTGGTTTTTTTGCTTTTTTCGCGGCATTAGAGGGCGCTGCCGCTTTCGCTAGGACCTTTTCCAGGACCGAACCAGATTTTGGACGGCGGGACCGAATATTCTGAAGTTCTTTTCTAAAAATATTGATATTCTGAGACAACCTTGCCACTTCTTGTTGTGAAATACTTGACGAGGTAAGCTGTTCAACGTTTTGGCGAATCAAGCTCTCATAGAACTTCTCGTCATCATCACCGATTGCAAGATCCATAATGTCGGTTTCAATCTCTTTGTCGAGCCTGCCCTTATAAAGCTTGTCCATTTTGCCAGGATTATCAAAGATATCAATCCAGCGCATAGCAGCCGCATATCCATCGCCAGGAAGTCTCGCTTTTAGTTCTTCTATAGAATCAATCAGTTCAGCAGCAGGTATTTTTCTAAAAAACTCTAACCATTCATCATAGCCATAATTTTCAGTGCCTTCCAAATTCATCACCGCTGCCCTCCAATATAACTTTTATTATTATAACATAAATCAGCTATTCCGCCAGCTCTGTTATAGTCACTTCCACACGAGGATTTTTTCTATCAACACCGCCAAAACTTATTATCAGGCGGTTAACTATTCCACAGCAATCATCTTCTAAATAACCAGCATCAACTAGCAGGTCGAGTATACTACTTGCCATATTGTCGAGATCGTGACGGATTCTATCTTTATTATAAAAAACCATCATTACTTCTAAGGGACCCTCCCATTTCATGTTTCTAAACTTACGAACCTTAGAGGAAAGACATATCTCTTTCATGGCTGCCTCGTGCCAATTGTTAAATTTTTCGCTGTTGGCAATAAATCTATTACCAGTGCGTGAATTTTTCAAAATCCGTTTATTATTCTTCTTACTAGGCACTTGACCTGCGATATCGAAGTTAATATCACGCATCTCTCAAAACTCCATAATGATTACTTGGTATTTCATTGCCGCCAGCTAGAATGAGTAGGTGAATAACATCTTTCAGCTCTCGGTTATCGTGAGCGCTACGAACACATATCATTGGATTATCGTAATGATGATCGTTTTCCTTGATATGCTGCTCGGCGGCTTTGCCAGTAAAGTACATAACTGCGCCATAGTCTTTGCCAGCTTTGTTATTATCTAGGATCGTCCACATCGGCATATTAGTGGATCGATTGTCTTGGTTAACCAGCTCGTCGCTCAGGGCTTTAATGCGCCACAGCAAGGCTTCTTCAGCTGGATTATCTGCTATGATTTTCATTTAGATTTCCTTTCCATTACTGTTGGTTGATTATCTTGACCAACAATCTTAATATCGTTGACGTCTACAAACTCAGCACCAGCAGCTGCGGCTACTTGATGATATTCGTCTTCAAAGGCGGTTGCACCAAGTTCTATAGTTTCAAGTACAACATCGGTAAACTCATTTGGTGCAGACACTAGGATTGCTTTTCGGTTTTCAGTGCTGTCGCCGAGATAAATTAGTTTTTTAGGGTAATAACCATTGCTTGTCATAGCACGTCCTCCGCCTTGATAATTTCAATCTCTGATTTATCAACAGTGCTATCAACGTTATAAATCTCATCAGCGTAGTACTCTATAATGTCTGCAAAACCTGGTTTCGATATAACGCTATCACTCGTAGCAATCCTTTCGGCTTCATCCTCAGTTTTTGCCTCAACAAAAACAGTACCCTCTTTTACTACTCGAACATTGACTTCGTAAATCATTGATATCTCCTTTATTTATACTAGGCATAACATCCGTCCTCAAACTTACAACAGAAGCCCCTGGTTTCCCATACTTTGTAACGCTTTGCTGATTTAATTCTAGGCATTGTCGTATTCTTTTGCGCCGTAACCTTTCGGTGTTGGTATTTTGTAATTGCGTTTTTTAATCTTACGTTTCATCCGACAAAACCTCTTTTATATATTTCTGCATTTCGACCAAATAATCATAAAGCTTGCCAGCGTCGGTAACGTGCCACTCTTTGCGGCGTTTTTCGTCAGTAATATAGCAGCTTTCAGGCACTTCGCCAGCATGCGGCGCATCCCAGAGCCACCAGCTAATTGTTTGATCAGCGTCATTAAACTCATCTTCAAGCGTAATAACCAGATTAGTTACTAGTTGTGTTATGTAGACAGCGGTTTCGTCGGTTATGCCACCGAGTAATTGACTTATCTCGCTATCTCTGCGCTGCTGTGCTTGAATATGTGCTATTATTTCAATAAATGTTTTGCGTTTCATTACTTCCTCATCTCTTTAATCTTTTCCACCTATAAATCCTTAGTCTAACTTATTAAGTACAATCTCGTATTTGCCATCATCAAGCGTAATCTCTGCGCGTCTGCCCTCTGACATTTTAAGAACTTCTACAATAAGGTTGAGAGATAATTCTAATTTAATTTCTACTGGCGCTAAACTCCATAAAACTTCTAGTGGTTCTGGCATATAATTCTCCTTTTAATTTTTCCTCAACCGCAGAACTGGTGCTGGCAACCTGTAAGGAGGACACCGATGGCGCGCTAAGCGGCTGATTGCTCGCACCGCCCTCACGCCCCGAACACGTTACCAGAGTTGGCTATATAAGGTGATGATTTGACGAGTTTTAATTTCCTCACATTCGAGGGAATTAGGTTTCGTAAAGTCACATCACATGCTACGAAGCTTTCTATCAATAAGCAGATACCCCTAAGCTCATGATTAGGTACTTATTTTCAAGATAGCGTCTACCTATTCCGCCACTTATATAGCCAGTTGACAACACCAATTTGTATATCATTAAGTGAGTTAATTACTTTAAGGTTTGATGTTGCCAGTTGATAGCACCAAATGATAGTTGTGTAGAATAGAAAAATAGGCATACAATTTTTTCCCGGTAAACAAAAAAGGTGCGTTGGTGCTACCAGTTGAACAGACGATACACGTTGCACTGCAGGTTGCTTCAATTCCAGCTCACAACGTTTCACGGTTTGAGACAGCGCACCGGGCGGGTGTGGTGCGCTGACAGAAAGGAGTTGTGCATATCATCTGTCCAGTTCTACGGTTGAATTGTTAATGTTCTACTGGGTACAATTTGTACCCGTTTACTTACGTTTACTGATGCGACCACCTTTTTTACCAGCACACTTCTTTACAAAGTGAGGACCGTCAATTAGGTCGCAGTTGCATTCAATATCTTGTGCAAATCCCTTGTAACTTCCATGACTTGCAAATGTAGCAGAGCCACCTTTTCGTCCGATTTCAGCATAGAATTTAGCTTTTATCTGTATCTGACGGGTCAATTCCAAAATAAATCTTCCAGTCTTGCTCGTTTTCTTCGATGGATTTTTCAGCTTCTTCTCTAGTCGCATAGCGTACAGGTTCACCAGCATCATAGTCATTAAATTCACACACGGCGAGCGTTTCACATGCATGGTCATAATAGACAACCCAGCCACCTTTTCCGTTTTCAAAGTCTGGCTTAAAGTTTGACGTTCGCTGTAGTCTTACCTTGGCTAGTTCACGGTCAAGAGCTTTTTCACATTCTTCTTCAGTGCGGAATACCCTGCCAGTACGATAAGCATTGTAATCACGCAGCATTCCAGTGTAAGCTGTTAGTCTTATATTGGTATTCTCAAGAACAAAACACCTGTCGCCTATTTTAGGCTTCCAATGAATACTGTCTACTGGTTCTTTGATTTCCTCGAACCACTCTGTGAGAATATTCGGAAACTTTTTCAGGGTAGTTTCGTGGTAAATCATTATTATTAAGCCCGTTTCTGTGGTCTTTTGGTTTTCTGGAGTACCGGCAATAAGATTTCCCGTTTTAGAGATATATGCTAACTGTCCAGCTTTGAACGTTGGTAAATCTTTCAGTAGTTTATAACGTTTCATGCTTTTTCGCTCCTTTCTTAAACACACAGTATAGAAAAGTAAACGTAACTATAACCAACTCTGCTAAAAGTTCAAGAGTACTGAAAGCATATATGATATATACACTACCTGTAGTATCATCAGATATTTTGAACCCCCATATGAGTTCCGATAGTTTCATAGTTATAAATACGAACATCAATTCCTTCTCCTTAAAATAGCTCCAATTGCGTGGCGTAGATTGCACGACTAGCTAATATCTGATTTATACGATGAATTGTGCGTTCACTCTCGTTCAGGTCGTTTAGTGCACCCTCTTTCATCTCTAGTAAATCTGTAGTGCTGACCTCATCTAATGACTGGTAGTCGTCCTCATAATAAGGTCTTACTTCTTTCTCCACTTCTTCTCCTCCTTCATCCATTCTTCGTCTTGTTTAGCTATTTCGCGTTCTGAAATAGCTACAAGAATTAGAATTAGTGCTATGAATAGTATCCAAATCAGTATGTACATGCTTTCTCTCAATATCTATAAGCCAATAACCCAAATTAATAATTTAACAATAGCCGCACCCAGCAGCGTGAACACCAATGCTGTCAAGATTACTAAAACACCCGCTGCAAAATACTGTACTTTATCAGCAAAATCTTTATTGTTATCCATCTTTAATACACAATCCTCTCTCTTAAGATATAGCCCCTATCCAGTACGATTTCTATAATTTCGGCATGATGTCGTTTATGAGACTTCTTCACTAGTCGGGCGGCTCGGCGGTTTTGACAATAAATTCTCCGCATACGACCTTTATAGTCAAACCACTGAACAAAATAAATATGACGATTAAACAGTCTACTCTGAAATACGTCTTTGGTGTCAGAAAAAGAATCTTCTGGCTTAAACAGTAGTTTTATTTTTTTCCAAATCATAAACACTTTTGTATTCCTCTCTTTCTTTAAGTCCAATACGATAAAGAATACCTTTTAGTTTTGTCGTACCGGCAAACGAATATCCGCAATCAAATCCATGTACTTTGTAGTGATAGAAAATTGATTGCAATAGGACCATTTCTTGCAAATCATTCTCGGCTTCATGTTCGTAAATTGTAGCCCATTTTTTGCCATTGCTGTGTCTCCCAACGCCAACTATGGCTTTTGCATGTCCCATCAAATCAAATTCGATGACGCGCTGCTCATCTTTTACGATAGTCCTGGCTGACATTCCAGGCACAAGATCGTCTGACCATATCATAAATGGACCATCCATTTTACCCCCTCCGTTTCTTATAGATATTTGAGATATTTTCCGTTCGTATACACTGACCACGCTTTATACCCCTGCCCTCGCCAAACGTGATAGGCACAGGCAATATTTGTAGCTGGATCATGACTATCACAGTGTTCTCGTCCAGGTAAAATCCTTACCTGAAATAACGAGACTGAATAACCATATGTTCGACCGTTTTGTGTAAATGTCAGGCTCGTGTCGCCTGTCACATTCGGATCGCATCCGCTTTCAGCTCTCATAATTGCTAACATAGTGCGTACGTCCCAGTCGTATTTCTCAAGTAAAGGTTGAAACCTTTCGCAGCCGCCTACACGCCCTGCCTCCACAGCAGGTTTTTGAGGTGTAGGCGAGGCTTCAACCTTTGGTGCGGCTGTTTCCTTGAGCGACGGTTGCCGCTTCTCCGTCGCTAATGTTTTGACACTTCAACTTTGACGTTCTTGACGATTGTCGCAGCTTCAGCTTTGACTTGTTCAGTCTGATTTTTCTGATAGTACATACCGCCAATAAACGCGATAATCCCTGTAATTAAAATCGTAATGATGATAGTTTTTATAGTTTCAATATTAAGTTTTTTCATTGTTTTTCTCCTTTTTATTATTACTTTCTAAGCAGCCAGCGGTGGACACGTTGACATTTCGATTTCAATTACGCGAGTAAAAGTAAGACGAAAAATGTTAGTTTTTGGGTATAAAATTAACACTACATAGGTGGACACGCATCCACCGCTGGCTGCTTATTTATTCTTATAATTCTTATATAAAGCCAAAGTAACATCTATTAAGAATTTGCCTACAATCTCCCTCGCTCATCTTTTAATCATCTCCGTCAAGACTAATCCATTTATTTCTCCGGATGACTAAAAGAATTCAGCTTCTGATATCAGCTTAATCTCAATTTGTGCTACGTTGTTAAGGTGCTTTATTTCGCTCAACAGCATGTCTAATCACACGTCAGGCATGCTCTACAAGAGAAACAAAGCAAAACAGAAAAACCCGCTGGCTCTCTACTTCCAGCGGGTTTTGCTATACAACAAAAAACGTCCTGACAGCTATCAGGACGTTTACCAGAAACTTTTTACAATCGTAGGAACTTGGTGAGGTGCGCCTCCCCATAACTACGACTGTCCACCACA
>CALHKG010000003.1 GCA_938033875.1 uncultured Candidatus Saccharibacteria bacterium
GATGATAATGTCGTCGCGCTTTGTTGGATCGTGGATTTTCCATTCTATGAATGGGATGAAGGTAAAAACAAATTAGACTTCGGTCACAACCCATTCTCTATGCCAAAAGGCGGACTCAAAGCGCTCGAGGCCGCCGAGACTGACGCCGAAAAACTTGCGATTGTTGCCGATCAGTATGATATGGTAATGAATGGTTTTGAAATTTGTTCTGGTGCTGTACGTAATCACAGTCCAGAAGTGATGTATAAAGTCTTCGGCATTCTTGGTTATGACGAGAAATATGTTGAAGCCCGTTTTGGTGGTATGCTGAATGCCTTTAAGTTCGGCGCTCCTCCTCATGCTGGCTGCGCCTTCGGTATCGAACGTATCTTCATGGTCTTAAATAATAATAAAAATATTCGTGATATCGTGGCCTTCCCGAAGAACGGTTCTGGCGTCGATCTTATGATGAGCTCACCATCCGTTGTCGATCCAATCCAGCTCGAAGAAGCCCACCTTCAAATCGTGGAGGATGAGGAATAGAATATGAGACTGGTTTTCGTACAAGGCGGTTCTCGTATTAAAAGAGATCAGAACGATAATTTATATATTGATGGAAATCTCAATGATAAGATTTTTCAGCGGTACTTGAACTACTGTGATGAGCTGACTGTATTCCTTCGCGAAGAATCTAAAATATACGATGAATGTACTGCAAAGCAAAAATTCAACGCTATTACTAAAAATCCAAGAATAAATTTTGTTACAACACCCGACTTAGTGGTTCCTAAATCCCGTATTTTTAGTCTTAAAATTCGTAATCAAATCAGATCAGATCTAAAAAAATCGATTGAAAATGCTGATAAGGTCATAGTCCGTAGTCCAGGTAATTTTTATACTATTAACGCAGCAAAAATTGCAAAAAAATTACATAAGCCGCTACTAGTCGAAGTTACCGGATATATCTATGATGGTTATCGTTATCACGGCACCAAGCTTGGTCCTATTGTTGCTAGGTACTATGATAAGGCAGCGCAGCGAATTATTCGAGACGCCGATTTTGTTTTGTATGTTACGGAAAGATTCTTGCAAAGTCATTATCCAACGAATGGCAAGCAATTAGGTTGTTCGGATGTCGAAATTCCTCAGCTTGATCCACAAGTTTTAACTAAGCGTCTGCAAAAGATTGG
>CALHKG010000004.1 GCA_938033875.1 uncultured Candidatus Saccharibacteria bacterium
AAGTGGTACGCGAGCTGGGTTCAGAACGTCGTGAGACAGTTCGGTTTATATCCGGTATGGACGATAGGAAACTTGAGAGGATCTACCCCTAGTACGAGAGGACCGGGGCGGACGCACCTCTGGTGTATCGATTGTGGCCACCTGCTGCATTGTCGAGTAGCTATGTGCGGACTAGATAAGCGCTGAAAGCATATTAAGCGCGAAACTAACCTCAAGATAAGGTTTCCCTATGAGGACACAGAAAGACTATCTGTTTGATAGGCGCAAGGTGGAAGTACAGTAATGTATGGAGCTAAAGCGTACTAATAGTCCCATTGCCTTTTTATGTCCTTGTCCGTGGAGTTTATGCTTGCATAAACATTGCGGATAAGGTAGACTTAACTAGTAATTGGTGCTTTTCAAAAGTACCAGTCAATTAAAAATCAATTCCGTGCTGATGTTGGACATCGAAGAAAGGGGTTTGGCCCACCGTGGAGTATATACGGAACCAAGCGTCGTAACCCCCTCCTTCGGTGCCCATAGCGAGGAGGAAACACCTGTTCTCATTCCGAACACAGAAGTTAAGCTCCCCAGCGGCGATTATACTGCGAAAGTGGGAAACTAGCACGGTGCCGAATTATAAGAAAGCCATCCTAATAGGGTGGCTTTCTTCTTTATTTTAAAACGTTTGTGGTATGTTTTGGCAGATGCTAGAATATATGTATGTGTATAGTGTGTAGGGTGGCTACTGGCGGTATGGCGATTGCTATTGCTCTAACGCCAACGGTTAATATAACGGCACCCAATGAAACTAAGAGTGATGCGAAGAAGGCGATTAGTGCTAAAATTTTCTCTGAAATAGAATCTCCGTCGTCGCTATCCAGCTTTAAGGCGTCGGATATCCAGACTCCAGATTGGCACTCCACATCTCAATCGTCAAAAAAATCGAATTCTGGAGCGAAAAAAGAAGTCACATATACAATATCAACAAAGGGTAATGTCCAATCAAACTTGTCTGAATTCTCGAAACAGGTAAACGAAACCTTAAATGATAATCGAGGCTGGGCGCGTATGGGAATTGTTTTTAAAGAGGTAAAAGAGGGTGGAAACTTCAATTTAGTTCTGTCGCAAGCTGAATTAATGTCCTCGTTCTCATCAGGCTGTGACGCGGATTGGAGCTGTCGAGTCGGGTCTTCTGTCATTATCAATGATAATCGATGGTCTGGCGCGACTACAGCGTGGAATAAAGCGGGTGGTGATATTCGTAATTATCGACATATGGTAATAAATCATGAAGTTGGGCACTGGTTGGGACATGGGCATTTGAATTGTTCTGGGGTTAATAATCCAGCGGCTGTTATGCAGCAGCAATCAATTGATTTACAGGGGTGTGCTTTTAATCCTTGGCCGCTTGATAGTGAATTATGGTCAACCACGCTGGGGATAGAACTATGAAATTGATAAAAAATTATCGCACACTTAAATTGGCTATTGTCATGAGTTTTATAATGCTGATAATGATATTGGCGTATGGATTTGTGAGCTGGAAATCTTGGAAAAGTGTTCAAAGTGTAACAAAAAACGCTAATGAAATGGAGAGCTCGCTGTTTATTAATTTGCAAAAAGACAAATTATCCGCTGAAAAATTGAACGAATATTTGGCTGATTTAAAAAATAAACGCCAAAGCTGCGATGTGGTATTTTTTATATCTTGGCAGAAGAACGTTAATACTAGATTTAAAAAGTATTCAGAAGAATGTAATAAATCGGTAGAGAAGATGAACCGAACTATACAGAGTATAGAGAAGATTGTTAGCTTTATGGAGTTTGATAAGGAATTGAGCGGTGAAATACGTGTGGTGTCAGATAACCTATCGAAGACTAAGCAAAATGACTTTATTGCTATGGAGAAAATATGGACTAGCGTAAAGAAGAGGTTGGAATCTAGAGAGGGCGAGGCTAGCTTGCGTAAGTTAGTGATGAAGAGAATAGACGCTATTTTATTGGCTGTGCGCGATTTGAAGTCGACTAACGAAAAGAAAGACAGCGACCAGTTTACTATAGCCAGGGATAAATTTACTGTGGCTATTAACGCTTGGATTGGTTTGCAGAATGAGTTAACGCAAGAATCTCAGCTTAGAATAGATAATCTATTAAGAGAGTTTTAGAATAAATCTGCAATAAAAAATATCCCTCTATGTGATGGGATATTTTTCTTCTCGAATCTCGCAGAAAACGAGAATTTTTTGTGGTGGAACTCATAATTTCTAAAGCTCCAACAGGTGCCGTCAGTAACTGACTTTATTAGTATAGCTAACGCGCCAGCAAAATGCAATATTTTATTCACAATAAAAAACTACTTATGTAAATATTGACAAAGTGTTAGTTATATGCTAGCATATAAACATAACACATATCATGTGTGATATATAAAGGTGAGGGTTTCCATTTAAATTTATGTGGAAATCTTTTTTAAAAATGGAGGAAAACCTTCCTATGGCAGGAACAAAGGCTGGCGGCTTAAAGGCTGCTCAAAAAAATCTAGCTCGCGATCCAGATTTTTACGCAAAAATCGGACGCAAGGGCGGTAAAAATGGTCGAACTGGTGGCTTTGCTGCAAATCCAGCTTTGGCTCGTATCGCTGGTGCTAAGGGCGGACGCATTTCACGCCGTACTAAAAAGACAGTACAAAAAATTGCAGAATAAGACCGCTCCAATCTCTTAAAATTAGCCTCCGTATGAGAGGCTTATTTTATTTGATATCTTTTAAGCTGGCAGGATTTTGCTTGATTTACGCGCCATTCTGAGCGGCAATTAATACACTTGTAAGATGAGGAAGTGGCTTGTAATCCAACTGCGCCACACTGAGGACAAAGACTACGTTTATGTAGCCAGTTCCTGTAACTATCCAAAGAATCTTGAATATTATCGTCGTCCATACTGAGTGTTAAGCCGTATTTTGGCGCCAAAACATCAACGGCGTACTCCCAGGCGGATCTCTCCATTTCAACTAACTGGACATCATATTGATAATTTTTATGACCAAGTTTAGCGTGGGCGATTTCGTGTAAAAGTTGCACTAAGTCTTCTTGTGAATCTAATTTTTCGTAATAGACTGTTTGCGAATTAGGATTCCAGGAAAATACTTCGCCCTCCTTGAACTGCAGTTCTGGAAAATCGTGTTCAATTTGAGGCAAGCTGACTAATGGCATTGTCGTAGCATCCGTATAATACAATTTCTTCTGGGTTGGGAGTGCTGATTATTTTTGGTACTGATATGGCGGCGGGTAAGTTTTCTGCCAGAAGACCGCTTAAAATATCTGAAAAATAGGATGTGAATACTCCCACGCTCCCGCCAATAACAACAACATCTGGTTGTGTAAAGGCAATGAGCGGTTGCAATCCAGCTTTTATCCTATTAGCAACCTCTTCCCAGACTTCCAGGGGTGTGTCTGATGATAATTCGCCAAAAATTCTCTGTAAAACCCTACCCGCAGCAATCTCTTCCCAAGTGGTAATCTTGCCATTGTAATTCAAAGACATATGTCCGCCCTCGCAGTCGCTAAACTCTTTATACAGATTTCCATTCAGGATTAGGGAAGTGCCAACGCCGGTCCCTAGGGTGATATATAGACCGCATCTGGGAGTTTTGGGCAATCTGAGCATACTTGCCAGTCCTGCCATATTGGCGTCATTTGCAATGAATATTGGTATATTAGGAAAATATCGGGAAAGTAGCTCACGGATAGGTTGATTTTTCCAGCCGAGGTTTTGACACCACACTGCCACGCCATCTTTAACTACTCCTGGCAGAGCCACAGAAATTGCGTCAATCGGCTTATCGTTCGTAATCAGGTGAATTTGATCGGCGACGCGTTGAATATATTGGTCTACGTTTTTAGGGGTGGGGAACTTAATGATATGCTTAGGATTTTTTTCCTCGTCAAAGTTGGCTACTAATGTTTTGGTCCCACCTGTGTCAACCGTAATAATCATATATTTATTATATCACCAGCTTTACTTATAAGAGGTCATTATGATATAATAAAGAAAATTTGAGTGGAGATATAATATGAAGCGAGTAAATCAGGCTGGATCAATTGGAATTTTTGTAATAGTAGGTGCTATTTTAGTGGCTATATCTTTGGCCGTTCTTTACGGAATTAGGCAGAATAATTTGTCACAAGATGGATCACCAATTTCTAGCGATTTGGTAGCATCAGAGAATAGCAATAAGAATTCACAGAACAACAGCACATCTCAGCAGTCTACAGATCAAAAAACGAATAGTCAGTCGGGCGGAAGAGGTGAGGCGCGAACCGACGTGAAGACTGAAGAGTCGAAAAAGACAACTCCTACACCTGAATCTTCTCAGTCTCAACAATCGCCATCATCTACAACGCCAGCTCCTTCTACTCCTTCTAAGCAATCTGATAAAGGATTACCAAAAACTGGACCAGAAGATGTAGCTGTTTCTGCAGTGGCTTTTGGTATTTTGGCGTTTTTAACGGTGGCTTATCAGCGATCTCGCTATCTGATCTAGCTTTGACTTCTATCTATCTGTTGTGATATAATTGTGATAATCTGTGGGGATATTTTTATTATGTCCCTGAAGAATAATATCAATTTTAAGGAAGGGGTCTTTAGAAGACTTATGGCAGATGCCAAAATTACAATGGATGACCTGCTGGCTCAAGCAGGTGATAGTGTTAAACAACTTACTGTCGGTGAAACAGTTGACGGTACTGTTTTATCAGTAAAGAAGCACGAAATTTTAATCGATTTAGGACCTTTGGGTGTTGGCTTGGTTCCACGCCGCGAAGTTAGCCTTTCAAAGAACTACAATGTTGGCGATTCAGTAATTGCTAGCGTAATTGATACCGAATTGGAAGATGGCTATTCGCTACTTTCATTGCGCAAGGCTGCGAAAGATCGTGGTTGGGATGAAGTTATGGCTAAATTGGAATCTGGTGAAATCATCACCGTTGTACCATACGACGCCAACCGCGGTGGACTACTAGTTGAATACGAAGGTATTCGCGGATTCTTGCCAGTATCACAATTGTCAGCTGAACACTATCCTCGCGTAGGTTCTAGCGACAAGGACGAAATCTTGCAACGATTGAACAGCTTGGTGAAGAAGGATATTAAAGCGCGAATCTTGGATGCTGATCGCAAAGCCAACAAATTGATCTTCTCTGAAAAAGAGGCGGTTAAAGAAGGTTTGGCAGAGCGATTCCAGAAGTTGGCAATTGGCGACACAGTTACAGGTGTTGTTACGGGTGTTGTTGACTTTGGCGTATTTGTTAACGTTGAAGGTATTGAAGGTTTGATTCACATCTCAGAAATTAGCTGGGAGCGTGTTAATAACCCATCTGACTACGTAAAAGTTGGTCAAACTATCGAAGCTAAGATTATTGCAATCGACAAAGAGCGCTTGAGCTTGAGTATGAAACAATTGACTAAAGATCCATGGTTGGATGAAGTTGAGCAATTTAAGCCTGGCGAGAAAGTTGAAGGAACTGTAACTCGAATTACTCCATTTGGTGCATTCGTGCAGTTAAGTCCAGCGGTTGAAGCTTTGGTCCACGTGTCAGAGCTTGGCGGTGACGGTACTGATCCTGAAAAGGTATTTACATTGAACGAGCGTAAAGAATTTACAGTTTTGGATATTGATAAGGAAAATCGTAAGATTTCTCTTTCACTCGGCAAATCATCAAAGAAAAAATAATACAAATCCCCTGAAGCGTAGTTACGCCCAGAGGTGAGAGGAGCTTATTATGGCAGAAAAAATCGTCAATATTGCGGATTCGGTAACGGTTGGCGAGTTAGCCGAAACTCTGGGATTGTCAGTAACTACGCTGATTGGTGAATTGTTTAAGAACGGAATCGCTGCGACAATTAATCAGCGACTAGATTTTGAGACTGCACAGATTATTGTTGAAGAATTGGGGCTGGATGTGCAGCTGAAGCGAAAGACAGTTTCTGCGGAAATTCATCACCATGCGCACAAATTATCAGACAAGGCAGTTCCTCGTCCGCCGATTGTGGCTGTGATGGGGCATGTTGACCACGGTAAAACGAGTTTGCTAGATGCGATTCTTGATAAGAAAACAGCGGCTAGTGAAGCCGGAGGAATTACTCAGCATATTAGCGCTTATCAAGCTCAGCGCAACGGACGAACTATCACTTTATTGGACACTCCAGGTCACGAGGCTTTTGCGGCGCTAAGACAGCACGGAGCTACACTGACTGATGTGGTGATTATCGTGGTGGCGGCGGATGATGGAGTTAAACCTCAGACTGTTGAGGCTATTCGATTTGCTAGGTCGGCTAACGCTAAAATTGTGGTGGCAATTAATAAGATTGACAAAGAAGCAGCCAATTCGCAACTAGTAAAAACTCAATTGGCATCTGAGCATGGTTTGAACCCTGAAGAATGGGGCGGCGACACTGTGATGGTTGAGGTTAGTGCAAAAACTGGTCAGAACTTAGACAAGCTTTTGGATATGGTTTTATTAGTGGCGGATATGGAAGATTTGCGCGCAGATGAAGATGTTCCGGCTGAAGGTTTGGTTATTGAGGCGCACATGGAAACTGGTCGTGGCGCCGTAGTCGGCTTGTTGGTGGAGAATGGTCATCTGAGACCTGGTCATTATTTGGTTGCTGGGACGGCTTACGGGCGAGTCCGAACGCTTCAAGATTTCCGTGGTAAAACCGTTAAAGATGCCGGTCCAAGTATGCCAGTGAATATGACCGGATTTAAGGAATTGCCACAATTCGGTGATGGATTTGAGATTGCGAAGAGTGAAAAAGAAGCTCGCAATTTGGCGCAAAAGGCTAAAATTGAACAGGAGAAAATGGCAGCCACAACTAATGTTACTGGCGCAGATATTCTTAAGATGATGAATCGAAAGCTTGATGCGGAAGAATTTAACGTAATCGTTAAGGCTGACGTTCAGGGTTCGGTAACGTCTGTGGTTGATAGTTTGAAGCTGATTGACACGAATGGTGAAGTTGAGCTTCATGTTGTCGGAACTGGTGTTGGTAATATTTCTGAGAACGATATTCATTTGGCGGTTGGTGAGAATACGGTGATTTATGGTTTTAATGTCGATTTACCACCGGCAGTTAAGCGATTAGCGGCGCGTGAACATGTGGAAGTGCGGATTTTTAAGGTAATTTATGAATTGTTGGATGACGCTAAGGCTTCAATGGAGGCTTTGTTAGCGCCAGAAATCGTTGAAACTGAAATTGGCGAGCTGGAAATTAAGGGCGTGTTTAGGACAATGCGCGAAGAAGTAATCGCTGGTGGTGAAGTGAAGCACGGTAAAGTCGCTAAGGACTTGCTGGCGCGCGTAAAACGTGGCGGAGAGCAAATTGCTGAAGTGGAGGTTTCTTCTGTACAACGTCAGCAACAAGAAGCAAAAGAGGTCTTTGAAGGCGAAATGTGTGGATTGAGCCTCAGGACAAAGAAAAAAATTACCTTAGAAATTGGCGACAAGCTGGAGTTCTTTACTAGGGAATTAGTGAAGAAGACACTGGGGTAGACTGCTCTAAGTATTGACTTTTTTGTGTATTTATGATAGTATCTTAGATATACATAAGTTTATTGCTATTCTGCGTGCAGAAGGCGAAAGGAAACCACCACAAAATGGACAAGAACCAATCAGATAAATATAGAATACCTAGAGTAGTAGGTGAATATGATTCTGCAAAGCGTCGTGATAAAGGTTTGCCTGGGCGTATAGGAGAGGCTGTAATGAGAGCAGCTAGTCGTGTAGTAACGACAGGAAAAGAGTATGCTAAACGCATAGGCGCGGACGCAAAAAGGCCTGAAAATGATAAGGGATTGATGGGAAAGCTTGGTTTTCCTGGTAATCCCGAAAATCCAACTGAAGCTTCAGAAGGCTCTACTGATACCTCAAAACCTGGCGCGAATGAATCGAAAACTGAAAAGAGGAAGGTTAATGCTCCAGGAGAATCAGCGACGCTAGAAGATTCTAATGAAGGTAAAGAAATGAAGTCTGGTGATAATCCAGAAGGCTTAACGCCATACGAACAGGCTATGCGAGATAAATATCTTGGTGATGAGTATGATGAAGCGGAGTATGGCGACGATAAACCAGAGAAGAATGAGCGGGTTGAAGATTTGAATTCCGAAGGCGCAACTTATGTTGATGACACCCCAACAGAGAAGATTGATTTGAAGACGTATGAAGCCGTTACTAATCTTAAGATTGCTCGAAGTAGATTCGCTAAAGCGAGCGTTGCCGTTGAATCACACTTCTTTAAGAAGTTCTTTGGCGGAAAGAAGCGCCAAGCTGAATTAGAAGCTGCTGCCGAACAGTTGAAGCAGTGCGAATTGGAATACATGCGTCTTAAATTTGCTGATAAGATCGAAGCAGCAAAACAGGATCCAGAAAAGCAGGCTGAATTAGCAGCGGAAATGGGGCAAGCAGCGCTTGCAAATATGCGAGAAACCTCAAGAACGACGACAGATAAGTATGACGACATGCTTGATGATCGTAATATATTTAAGAAAGCTGCCGCTAAAGTTGGTAAATGGTTTAATAAGGGTGGTAGGATTGCTCAGTTGTTGAAGTTGGGCGGTACTGGTTTTGCGGTAGGCGCTACTACAGCAACCTTCGCTGGATGGCCTATTACTACGGCTGTCGGTATTGTAACGGAATTAGGAGTTGCTGGAGCAACAAAGCAAGCTGTTCTGGAAGAGCGTCGTGGCGAAGATCGCATAGATGACGACAGTCTTGAAGCTATAGATCCTTCATTTAAGGATACTGTGGCTAACATGAAAATTGACGATGTTATGAAGCGTGCAGTCAATGTATCGATTGACAATCTTAAGGATGTGAGTATAGAGAGGCAGGATGCCCTGCGTAAGAAAGTACGATCGTCATTAGGTAAGTATGGTGCTGGTTTTGCCTTGGGTGGTTTTGCTGGTAAATTTGCCGGTGACTGGGCTAACTCTGCGCACGCTACTGGGGCTGAGAGTAACACTACAACACCTCCACAATCTGGTAGTGGGCAAATACCACAGCAGCCTAGCGGCGCATCTTCTATGGACAACTCTATTGCCAAAACAATCGTAAATAATATTAATCCAGATACATCAAACTTCAATTCTTACGACTATCCTTGGGACTGGGCTGCCGAGAAGTTTGGTGACGCAAACGCAATGGATCAACTTCATAATCTGGCCGATAAAGCCATGGCTAATGGTCACACCGTGGAATGGTTTAATAACCCTGACGGATCAGTTTGGATGAAAGTTGACGGATCTAGCGTTACTGCTGACGTATTGAAGGTGTTGAATAAATACGCTTAATAGGTAAAATATAAAAATAAACAAGGAGATAAAAAATGTTTGAAATTACTGACGAATTCTTAGCACAGGCTGGTTTTGGATCATTGCCTGCAGATAAAAAAGAGCAAATGAGGGAAGACGTCGCTAACAGTGTACAGGATAAGATTACAAGGAAGATTTTACTGGCTGTTGGCGAAGTGAGGCTGGATGAGTTTATGAGATTACTGGATGGCGACGATGTTTCTGCAGTATTGAATTGGTGCGCAAATAATGGTGTTAATTTAATGGAAATTGTTCAAGCCTCGATGAATGAGACCATGATTGAGCTACAAAAATTATACAATGACGCGCTGAATATGATTCGCGGATAGTAATATTAAACAGTTACTGGTATAATTTAACTTAATCATATAGACGAAAGAAAAGGAGGACTATGTTCCAACTGAATGAAGAATTTCTTAAAGAATTGGGGCTGGACCAGCTGCCGGAAGATCAGCAAAAATCGTTGTTGCAACATATTTATAGTGAATTGGAGCTTCGAGTTGGCGAACGATTAAGCCAGGGAATGAGCAATGCTCAGCTGGAGGAATTTGCGGGAATTATCGATAAAACTCCTGGTGCTGTGGATGATTTTCTGATGAAACACGCACCTAATTATCAACAGGAACCAATGTTGCAGAAAATGTCACAAGCTTCAGGTTTGCCAGTTGACGATCCGCGTCTGAAGGATGAATTTGCAGCTACTAAGTGGCTAGAGGTCAATCGACCAGATTATCGTGACGTTGTGGCTGCGGTTATGGCTGATCTTAAGAAGGAAATTATAGCGAATAAAGATGCTATTTTAGGTGGCATGAGTGCACCTTCAGCGCCACAGCAGACTCAAAGCGACTTTGATTTGGCTGCTTAGTCAGTGAATTTAGACTTGATGACCGCGGATAAATTCTTCTGCGGTCATTGTTTTTCCGCTGGGCGCGATGAGCTCGTCAATAATTAAATAGTTGTCGTCGGCAAATTTTTTATCAAGATGAGAACTCGGAGTTTTGTCACAATGGGATTTCGTGATGATAATATCTCGATCGTCAATTGCCATTCGGCTACGCGGAAACCCGAGGTGTGCGCGGATGTGAGCTTCAGCCTCGGCGGCGGTCATACACTCAGTATTGAGCCATGAATTGTCCTTGTTTAATAATTGGCAATATGAAGCCTGAGAATTGTCCTGTGGTGTTGGCTGAAGACTCCCATTGATGATATTTGGCAAGTTTTTTATTAGCAGAGAAGTGCCGTCGTGAAATAATTCGTCGTATAATTCGAACTTTGTTTCTTTTCCAGTGAGCGATTGTCGAGTTTGGATATATATAGGACCGGCATCCATTTTACTATCAAGTTGCATTATTGATACGCCAGTTTCGGCATCTCTATTGGCTATAGCTGATTCGATAGGCGAGGGTCCTCGATATTTTGGTAGTAGAGAAGGGTGAACATTGATAATTCCCGGTGTAAATAAGTCGATAATTGACTGGGGAATGATTTTTCCGTATGCAACCAAAACTCCCGTTACTGGCTGAAGTTGTTTTATATAGTCGGTAATTTCACTGACTTTGCTTGGCTGCAAAACTGGAATATTATGAGACTTAGCGAATGTTTTTACTGGAGGTTCAGTAAGTTTGTGTCCACGACCACGCTTGGTGTCAGGTTTGGTAATAACGCAAACAACGTTAAATCTCTCTTCAACGAGAGCTTCTAAAGTAATTAGACTGTAATTTTCAGTCCCAAAGAATACTATTTTCGGCGATATCTTTGTCATAATCTAACGGTTGCAACTCGCCTTTCTTATCGAGCGTATAAAAAGCGTCTTTTTTATTCTTAATATGGTCTATAAAAACTAATCCGTTGCAGTGGTCTATCTCATGCTGTAATACGCGCGCCAAAAATCCTTCGGCTTTAATTCGCACTTCTTCGCCATCTAAATTCATGGCTTTTACGCGAATTTTACTGTAGCGGGGGACTTTTCCGTAAATGCTTTTAACGCTTAAGCATCCCTCGAAGTCTTCAACAATTTCGCCTTCATATTTCACGATTTCTGGATTGATAAGAGTGATGAATTCGCGAGTTGATTTTCTTTCAAAGTCAGCTCTAACAATCACAACACGCTCTAATTTATCGACTTGAACTGCAGCCAGGGCGGCGCTAATTTCGTGAGGTCTGGAATCTTCCCAGTCCAGCGCAGCTGTGGTCATCTCGTCTGCCAGTTTTACAACATCATTAGTAACAACGTGGATTTTCGATGATTTTTGGCGAAGATGTGGGTTTGGTAATGTGATAATATCGTCTTTTGTCATTGCTATAATTATACCAGAAATTACAGTAGACTTACAGGGTCGAGCTCGTACTGCCAGTGTGATGACGGCAGGAAATTCAAGACGTCAAGAAGCTCTTGTCTTTTGGGGCTTTTTACTACGATTTGCCATCGATGTGTATCGCGGACGCGCTCATAAAAAGCGGGCGTTGGTCCAAAAACTTCAATGTTATCAAAATTGGATTTTAATAGTTCGGACAATTTTTTAGCGTTCCTTATGGCGGCGGCTTCGGTTTTATAAACGCAAGTTAGTTTTAATAAGTAAGTAAAAGGTGGAAAGTTGGTTTTTTGTCGTTGAGATATGGTTCTTTGATAAAATTCTGTATAGTTTTGAGATAGTCCGTTTGTGATGGATGGGTGACTTGGCTGGTATGATTGGACGACAACTTCTGTTGGCGTGCTTGACCTGCCGACGCGGCCGACGACTTGGGCGAGCAATTGAAATGTTCGTTCGGGTGATGAATAGTCAGGGAGGGAAAGTCCGGTGTCGGCTTGAATGACTCCGACGACTGTTAAATGCGGCAAATCTAGTCCTTTAGCGATAACTTGCGTGCCGATAATTATATCTATTTCGCCATTTTTCAGTTCATCGTAACGCTCGTCCACGGTAGCCTTCAAATCGGTGTCTTTATCAAATCGAGCAATTTTTTTGTTCGGGAATAACCTCTGTAATTCGCCTTCAATTCGCTTAGTTCCGATACCTTTATGAATGATGTCGGCGTTTTTACATTCAGGGCAACTAGTAGGAACTTTGGTTGAAAAACCGCAAATGTGGCATGACAATTTATGACTATCTGCATGTAGCGTGAGCGGAATAAAACAGCGTGGGCAGCCAGCCTGCCAGCCGCAGTTGTCACATAATGTGATTGATGCTGTGCCGCGTCGATTATGAAAAATAAGAACTTGCTCATTTTTTGATAATGCCGTGTTTATAGATTTCAGAAGTAGGTCAGAGAGGAATTGATGTTGAGTAAAATTGTTGCGCTTTGTCATATCGACCAGCGTCACGTTGGGGCGAACGGTGTCTGGTCTTGCTGGTTTTGTCATTGTAATGATTGGCGTGTTTGATTTTTTTGCAACGTAATAGTCGGCGACTGCTGGAGTGGCGCTACCCAGAATTAGCTTGCCGCGATGTTGATTCGTAAGAACTGAGGCGACGCGAAGGGCTGAATATCGAGGGGACTGCTCCTGCTTGAAGCTCGGTTCGTGACACTCATCAATCACCACAAGTCCGAGCTGTTGCACGGGCATGAAAAGAGCAGACCGCGGGCCGATGATTACTACTGGATCGTTTGAGCTGATAACTCTTTTCCAGATTGCATATCGTTGAGCTTCGGTTTGTTTGGAATGGGTAACTATGACATTTGGTAGATGAGCGGAAAACTCAGCAACCAGTTGCGAGGTTAGGGCGATTTCGGGGACTAAAATTATTGATGATCGCTCTTCTTTTAAGGTTTGTTTTGCGGCTTCTATATATACTAGGGTTTTTCCTGAGCCAGTTACGCCGTGTAAAAGTACTGTTCCGGAATGGAGATTTTCGATGGTCTGGAGGGCTGATTTTTGCTCATTGGTGAATACATTTTTTGTTCGATTTTCTGCTGGATTAACTGGGGTGGACTGGTTAATTGAGCGACGTTTTTTGGATAATCCGCTGGGTAAAATTGCTTGCCAGACGGTCGCTTGGTGTGTAGCGTAATATTTACTCATCCATATAGCAGTCTGAACGAGTTCGATCGGTAAGGGATATTCTTCAACGATTTTACTAATTGGCTTGACCTCAAAATCTGGTTGGCGAACTTCTTGTAGAACTACACCAATAGCATTGATTTTGCCGATTTCTATAGTAACAATCATTCCGGTCGGCAGTCTTTCCTCTGAAGAATACGTAAACGAACTTGCGTCGGCGCGGACGATTCTTGTCGGTGAAACCAAATAGTAATGCATGTTCATATTATATCGCGAAAAAAATGCTAAAATAAGCATATGTATTTTGAGAGTCGTTCGCAGGCTGGGGCAATTCTGGCTGATCAAGTACTGGAAAAGTATCGCTATGAAAACTGCGCAGTGGTTGCAATTGGCGAAGGTGGCGTGTTGGTTGGTGAGCAAATTGCAGTGAAGCTTCACTGTGTTCTCATGATGTTGTTGAGCGAGGGGATTGAGATTCCTGGGGAAAGTTTAAGCATCGGGGCGATGTCGCAGTCTGGGCAATTTACGTATAATAGTCAATTTTCTGACGGTGAAATTAATGAATATACTAGTGAATTTCACGGTTATCTGGAAGAGAAAAAGCGCGAGGCTCATCAGAAGATGAATAGGCTTTTGGGTGATGGTGGAATCATCGATAAGGATATGCTAAAGGATCGGGTGGTGATTTTAGCGAGTGATGGTTTTGGCGATGATTTGTCGGTTTTGGATGTGGCTTTAAGTTTTCTGAAGTCTGTTCGGATTGAGAAATTGGTGATTGCGGTGCCGTTTTGTGGCGTGGCGGCGGTGGATAAATTGCACATGACGGTTGATGAAATGCATATCTTGGACGTGAAGGAGAATTTTATGGGATTAAATCATTATTATGAGGATAATATATTGCCGTCCAAAGAGGAAACGATAGCGAAAATTAATCAAGTTATTTTGAATTGGAAATAAAAAACTTGTCGGGTGTTGTAAAATTGTGATAAACTTTAATTAAGAAAGATGCGTTAGGGAGGTTATGTTAGACGTTTTTATTACATCTAGGGTGCGGCGAAAAATTGTAGTAGTATACGCTAAGTATCCTGATTTTCACACACATGTTCGCGGATTAGCAAAGCTAATTAAGGAAGATCCTGGAAATATTCAACGAGAGTTGAAGCGACTAGAAAAGGTTGGATTTTTGCAGAGTGAAAAGCAAGGTAACTCACGTACGTATTTCACTAATAAACAATTCCCAATTTTTAAGGAATTGCAAAGTATGGTGATTAAATCTCAGCAATATTCAGCGCGATCAAAGCGCGGCATGGCTGATAAAGACTAATGACATTATTTGAGAAAATTTTAGCGGCTCGAGGCTTAACTACGCGTGCGGCGCGTGAGGAATTTTTGCATCCGAATTACGCGTCAGTAAAGCATGATCCGTTTTTATTGCCAGATATGAGAAAAGCGGTGGACCGCTTGAAAAAGGCGCACACTGAGGGTGAGAAAATTGTTATTTACGGCGATTACGATATTGACGGGCTGAGCGCAACGGCAATTTTGTTGGATGCATTTGACAAGTTTGGCTTTAAGGAAGTTGGTGCATTTATTCCGAATCGGTTTGTCGAGGGTTACGGAATGACGATGGGCGCCGTTGATAAGGTACGGAATATGGGCGCGGATTTGATCGTTACGGTTGATACGGGAAGTTTATGCCACGCGGAAATTGAATATGCGTCAAGTCTAGGGATTGATACGGTGGTGACTGACCATCACAACGTAGCTGAGACTCCACCGCCGAGTGTTGCCGCGGTCAATCCGAAATTTCCTGGTCATAAATATCCGTTCCGCGATTTGTGTGGTGCGGGTGTGGCGTTTAAATTGGTTCAGGCTCTACAAACTGAACTGGCCGGGTTGCCGGATGGTTACGAAAAATGGCTATTGGATTTGGTGGCGCTGGGAACGGTTTGTGACATAGTTACGCTGGCGGATGAAAATAGGGCGAATGTCTATTGGGGTTTGGAGATTTTGAAAAAGCAGAGGCGTCCTGGTTTGAAGGCATTGATGTCGGTGGCGGGGATTGATCCGGAGAAGGTTAATGCTAGGCATTTGGGGTTTGGTCTGGGTCCGCGAATGAATGCGGCGGGTAGATTAGAGACGGCGCAATATGCTCTGGATATGCTGACGGCGAGTGATGGTTTGGAAGCATTGGAAGCTAGCGAAAAGCTGGAAGAATTAAATATCAAACGTCGCAGTATTCAGGATGAGATTTTTGACGAAGCTTGTCAGCAGGCGGACAATATGACTGATGATCGGGTTTTGGTGGTGAATAGCGGCAATTGGAATCACGGAGTTATCGGCATCGTGGCGTCAAAGTTGGTTGAGAAATATAAGAAGCCAGTTTTTATAATTGGTGAGCGTAGCGATGAGGCTACGGGTTCGGCGCGAAGTTTTGGTGATTTTTCCGCGGCTGACGCGGTTCGCGCAGCTGACGACATCATTATTAAAGGTGGTGGTCACGGAGCGGCGGCGGGCGTGACGCTGGCGACCGGGAGAATTGACGATTTTCGTAGGCGGGTGAATGAATTTTACGACTCATTGCAATTGAAAAACCAAGAATTATATTTGTTGCCGAGAGCTGACGTTGAGATTGACGATTTTTCGGAAATTAATGAGGAGCTGATTGATAATTTGGCAAAGATGGAACCGTTTGGCAATGGTAACGCGGAGCCTGTATTGAAAATAACTGAAGCGACGGTTTTGAGTGTGAGGAGAATGGGTGTGGATGGGCAACACGTGAAATTGACTTTGCGTGATAAAAATGACGTTGCGTTGCAGATGCTGGCTTTTAATGCGCCAGAAGAATTTTTCCGTGAAGTGGGTGACGAGGTGTCTGTCTGGTTTCAGCCGACCGTAAATGAGTGGCAGGGGATGCGATCTGTTGAGGGGCGATTATTGCATTTGGCTTAGGTGTAATAGTTGCGTTACTTGTAGAGTAGATGTATTGTTATAGTGTATTAATATTTTTGGGTGGGAGAATTTTTTGGGAGGTTTGGTATATATGGAGTTTTCTAATAGCGGCAGAGGGGAAATTATATATCAGAAAGATACACATACTAGCCTGGGGAGGGTAGCGCTAAAGTTACTGACTAATTATCACGAAGATACACGCTCGGAGCTGCCTGGCAAAGCCTTAGCGGATCTTAAAGAAGAGTATGATGACGTAGCGGGTAAACATAAGGAATTCGCTGAACATTTGAATGAAGCTTCTAGCTTGAGTTCTTTAGTAGCAGCTGCTGGTCACTTAATTTCCCTAAAGGACGTAATGTATGAGATAAATAATGGCGTTCAATTGTCTTTATCCAGTGATGCGAATGGAGAAGTTCCTGGCGATTCGGCTTTGCCAGAAAATATTCCTTGTGACCTTGCCAAAGTTAAAATTTCTGAAAATGATGATGGTACGTATACTGCCAAGATCCCTGTTACAGAACACAGATTTGACTGTAATAGGCATATACGGGCTGATGTGACCACTTATACTATTACGTTTACTCCTGATGGTGAGGTATTAAATCTCACGTCAAAGAAGGTGAAGGGATAATCTAGTTGGCAAATACTTTCTCATCTGTTATAATGTTTGCAGTATGGTACAAGTAACACGTAAAGATCAGAAGGAAGCGAACGAAAATATTATTCGTCGTTTCAACCGCAGGGTTTTGCAAAGCGGTGTTTTGGCTCGCGCTAAGAGCGTTATGCGTTTTGAAAAACCAATTTCAAAGACCGAGCGTCGTAAAAAAGCTATTATTCGCCGCGAGCGACGAGCTGAAAAAACGGCAAAAATGCGCCTAGGGGTGCGTTAATGTCTGCGCTAAAAGAGCGCATTACTAGTGAAATGAAAGCCGCTCTATTGAGCGGCGATCGTTTTCGTGGTGATGTTTTGCGTAATCTAAAGGCAGCAATCTTAAACGAAGAAGTTTCTTTGGGCAAGCGAGAAGACGGCTTGGATGATACTGAAATTGAAAAAGTCGTTGCTCGAGAAGTGAAAAAGCGCGTCGAAAGTGCGGATTTATATCGAAAGAATGACCGTGCGGAATTGGCGGAACCTGAAGAAAAAGAAGCGGAAATTTTACGAGAATTTTTGCCAGAGCAACTTGGTGAGGCAGAAATCTCAAAAATTGTAGAAGAGGTTATTGCGGGTATGGACGATGTCTCAATTCAGAAAATGGGACAAGTTATTGGCGCGGTAAAAAATAAAGTTGGCAATGCTGCGGATGGCGCGTTGGTAGCAAAAATTGTTAAAGAAAAACTCACAAAATAGGAGGAAAAAATGATTGTATTTTTTGGGCCGGCGGGTGCCGGTAAGAGTGTGCAGGGGCAAATTTTAGCGGCGCGTCATGGTTGGCGCTGGCTTAGTGCTGGGCAGCTGCTTCGTGACACACATGATGGCGAATTGATTCATCGTATGCAATCTGGTGAACTGGTGCCAGTAGAAACTATCAACGGTTTGATGGGCGAGGCTCTTAATAAAGCTAAGGATATTAATGGCGTAATTCTGGACGGTTATCCAAGGCAATTAGAACAGGCTAAATGGCTGATTGAGTCGCGTTCACATCACGGAAAAGATGTTAAGTTGGTGATTGTGCTGGAAGTTCCGCGTGACGAAATTCTGGAGCGTTTGAGGGTTCGAGGTCGAGTTGACGATACACCTGAAGCAATTGATAAGCGACTCAGTATTTATCGAGGTGAAATTTACCCGATGCTGAACTATTTGAATGACAATGGAGTTCCAATTGTACATATGAGCGGCGTTGGCACTGTCGGGCAAGTTCATGATGAAATCGAGAGAGAGCTGGTTAGCCGCGGCATTGTTGAGGGTGTAAAATGAGCCAATTGATCACCGGAGAAAAAACGCCGCAACAGATGAAAGATATGCGCGAGTGCGGCAAAATGCTTGCGACAATTTATGATGAATTGAAAAAATCCGTAACGGCTGGAATGAGTGAGCTGGACGCTAATGATTTTGTAGCCAAGCGAATTAAAGATTTTGGCGCAGAGGCGACTTATCTTACGGATGAAGTGAAATTTCCGGGAGTGATTTGTATATCGACGAACGAGCAATTGGTGCATTCTTTACCGACCGAATATGTTTTTGAAAAGGGCGACGTGGTCAGTTTCGATTTGGTAATTGGCTATCGTGGAATGAAGACGGATAGCGCTTTTACTATGGTTGTCGATGAAGAACCTAAGGGCGCGAAGAAACATTTATTGCATGCAACAGAACAGAGTTTATATGCGGGAATTGACGCGATAACTGGCGATGGAACGCGAGTTGGTGATATTTCAGCGGGAGTGGAAGCTGTGTTGAAGAAGGCTAAACTTGGTATAATCCGTGAATTGGTTGGTCATGGTGTGGGGCTGAGTATGCATATGGAGCCAGAAATTCCGAATTACGGCAGGCGAGGAACTGGTCCGATGTTGCACGCTGGCGACACAATTGCAATTGAACCGATGGCGAGCTTGGGTGGTGAGAAAATTATCACCGACAGCGACGGCTGGACGATTAGTATGAAAGACGGCAGTCTGGGCGCGCATTTTGAGCATACGGTATTGATTACCGAAACTGGCGCTGAAATTCTGACGAAGCTTTAATTATCAATCTGAATCCAGCGATTCGTTATCGAAATCTATCTCGGCAACTATATATCGGGGTTGTACGGGAAGATCGCCACCACCCCATCCGCCAGCATAACGAGTTACGCCGTGCTCAGCTTGCCAATCTAGATCTGTTTTTTCACTGCATTTTAGATCGTCCATCTTTTTGCGCATCTGTTTTTGCTCGATTCCGTCATTATATACTTCAATGTAGAAAAATACTTTATTTTTGCCACACTCTCTGTATCCAATATTATTTTTTAGCGAAGTGTCTTTTGTTGGGCCATTTTTTAGGGTATTTAATAAGTTGTCTGGAAGGTAATTGGCCTGATGCATAGCGCGACCAATACCGCCGCCGTCAAACACTCTTACGCCTAAATCAGTATATCCTCCACCAGGACTATCATAGAATCCAAGCGGTTTATAATTTCTTAAAGGGACTTTATTTCCACCGGCTACGTATGATTTAAAAGCAGTTTCGACTTGATGTAATGTCTCTTTTGCAGCCGCGTCATACGCGTTCTCTCTGAACTTAGAATATGATATAGTGGCAATTCCCGTAAGAATACCGATAACGCAAATACCTATAATAAGCTCGACAAGAGTAAAACCGTTTATGTTTTTCATTGTGAGGATATTGTAACAGAAATATTTTTTGGCAGCAACAAGGTAATTCACTTGCCAAATTATAGACATAACCTGTATAATAGAGCTTATGCAGGAGCAATCTCGATATGTGGTAGGAATTGATATTGGCACGAAAAATGTGCGCTGTGTCGTTGGTTATATTGACGCAGAAAATGGTGCGCCAAAAATTGTTGGCGTCGGTGAAGCGCCGAATAGCGGAATGCGAAAGGGAACAGTAACGAATTTGAGTGGCCCAGCTGAAGCTATTGATAAGGCACTGGAGCCAGCCGAACGAATGAGCGGTCATCAGATTAACGCGGCTACGTTGAGTATTAACGGATCTCATTTATTAAGTACAAAAGCTGACGGAATGATTACCGTTGGAACCGTTAATAATGAGGTTACTCATGATGATATATTGAGGCTGGAGGAAGTTGCTACAACTGGAAAAGTTCCGCAGAATAGAGAGATTTTAGATATTATTGCGCACGCGTATAGGCTGGATGGTCAAGATAATATTAAAGATCCAATTGGCATGACTGGCGCGCGTCTGGAAATTAGGGCGAATGTTGTGTCTGGTTTGGTTCCACACATTACTAATTTACAGAAGTCGGCGGAAATGGCTAAGGTTGAGGCTGTATCTGTTGTTCCGTCAGTTTTGGCGGCAGCTCAATCCGTTCTTACGGAAAGTCAGCGTGAAAATGGCGTTGCGGTGATTGATTTTGGCGCGGCAACTACGGGAATTGCTATTTACGAAGAGGGCGATTTGCAACATCTGGCTGTTATTCCAATGGGCGGTCAGAACGTAACGAACGATTTGGCTATTGGTCTTAGGACAGATCCGGAAATTGCGGAAGTTGTGAAATTGGCACACGCGAGATTTGGCGGCGACGTTTTGGGCGAAGTTGAAACGAAGATTGAAAAGCAGACATACAAGTTCAATCAAGAAGAAATTGACGAGATTGTTCAGGCGCGCTATGAAGAGATTTTTGAAGCAATTGCTAAAGAACTGAAGCGAGCTGGACGATTAGGAAAACTGCCGAGCGGCGTTGTGCTAGTTGGCGGTGCGGCGAAAGTCAAGGGTATGGTGGAGTTTACGAAAGATCAATTGAGTGTGGCGGCACGCTTGGGCGTCCCGGCTGGTTATAGCGGAGTGAGCGATGAAGTGAAAGGCGCGGAATTTTCAGCTGCGGTTGGTCTGATGTTGATTGATTCTATGGGTATTTCGCAGCAGGTAAAGCCGATAGTTGGCGCGAATGATGTCACTAAAAAAGCTGGCGGTTTACTCAAAAATATTTTCGCTAGATTTAAATAAATGATATACTTTATGTAAGGATTAAGAGAGGGAATATATGCCGCAAATACAACCAAGTGAAGTTCAAACATTTGCCAGTATAAAAGTCGTCGGTGTTGGCGGCGCTGGTGGTTCAGCTATTAACCGAATGAAAGACGCTGGTCTAACTGGCGTTCAATTCATTGCTATGAATACGGACGCTCAGGCGTTGCATAATTCGAAGGCTGACATAAAGATTCATCTTGGTCGTGACGCAACTAATGGTTTGGGCGCTGGTGCTGATCCTACTGTTGGCGAGGCTGCAGCTAATGAATCCCGTGACGAAATTAGGGAAGCGCTAGAAGGCGCGGATATGGTGTTTGTGACAATTGGTGCTGGCGGTGGAACTGGTTCTGGTGCTGGTTATGTCGTGGCGGAAGTGGCGCGCGAGCTTGGTATTTTGGTGGTTGGCGTGGCAACTCGACCGTTTAGCTTTGAGGGCGAAAAGCGCCGAGTTAACGCGGATTGGGCGATTTCTCACTTGGGACGCGAGGTTGATACCTTGATTACTATTCCAAATGACAGATTGTTGCAGACGATTGATCGCCGGACGCCTTTGTTGGAAACTTTCAAAATTGCTGACGATGTTTTAAGGCAGGGTGTTCAGGGTATTTCTGAACTGATTACTGAGCATGGTTTGATTAACCTTGACTTTGCTGATGTTAAGGCAATTATGAGCAATGCTGGTTCGGCATTGATGGGGATTGGACGAGCGAGTGGTGATGACCGAGCGGTTCAGGCAGCGCAACAAGCTATTGAAAGTCCGCTAATTGAGGTGTCGATTGATGGCGCCAAGGGTGTGCTATTCAATGTAACTGGCGGCTATGATATGAGTATGGCAGAAATTCAGGAAGCCGCAGAAATTATTACTAGCGCTGTTAGTCCAAATGCCAACATTATTTTTGGTGCGACTTTGAAGCCAGAGATGGAAGACGAGTTGGTTATTACGGTGATTGCGACAGGATTTGATAGCGATACATTCCGCCAGCAGGAAGTTAGCTTGACTGTAGGCGACGATACGAAACCTGCCGAAACAGAAGTTGATGACGAAATGGTTAAAAATATTGACTTGGAATTGGACAAGGAAGAATCTGCCGAAAGTTTTGCGACTGAGCCAGAGACTAATATTTGGGAAAATCCAACCGTTGAAGCTGACGATGATGAGGATGATACGCCGGCATTTCTGAGGCGACGAAAGAAGAACAAGGAGTAGATAAAATGGTGTTTAATATCGGCAATAGTCGCGTTATTGAATCACGCGAAGTTTCTGATGGTGCCGCAATTCGACGTCGCAGAGAAACTCCAGATGGCAAGCGATTTACTACGTATGAGCGAGTTGAAAAACCAAACCTGGCGGTGATAAAGAAAAATGGTGATCGCGAGCTGTTTGACCGAGTGAAATTGGCGAATTCGACGCGTCGCTCTGTCGGAAAATTCTTTAAGTCTGACGAAGAAGTTGATAATATCATTACGGCGGTTGAAGACTCTTTATATGCGTTGGGCGAATCGGAAGTTACGTCAAAACAGATTGGCGATCAAGTTTTGGACGAGCTAGAAAAGCGCAACGAAGTGGCGTATGTTCGTTTTGCTAGCGTTTTTTATGAGTTTAAGACGTTGGACGATTTTGTGGAGATTTTAGCGAAGCGACGCAGCAAGGGCGAGCGGGAATTGTAATGCGAGTAGTTGTGATTTATCGTTCGGAAAGCGATTATGCACGCCAAGTTTCAGACTTTCTGCGTGATTTTAGCCGACAAACTGGTCAGGTTTTAGAGGAGATGAGTCCTGATTCTGCAGAAGGTAATAATTTTTGCGAAGTGTATGACATTGTGGAGTATCCAACAATTATTGCGCTGAGCGACAGTGGTCAAATGCAAAACCTTTGGCGTGGCTTGCCGCTGCCGACAATTAGCGAGGTGAGTTTTTATGTTTAATAAAATCAAAAACTGGTTATTTCACGAGGATTTGAAAAAGCAAAATTTGGCGGCGTTTATAATGCTTGTCGGTAGTGGACTGGGGTTATTGGCGTCATTCGTATTATCTATTGAAGCCTTGGAATTAGCAAAAAACTCTCACGCTGTATTGAGTTGTGATTTTAGCTCGGCTCTGAGCTGTTCGGCGGTGGCGAATCATTGGTCGGCGGCTATTTTAGGATTCCCAAATAGTTTTATCGGCGTGATGACTTTGCCTGTTATGGTAACAATTGCAGTGGCATTGTTGGCGGGAGCGAAGTTTCCAAAGTGGTTTATGCAGGCGGCACAGGCTGGTGCTTTCGTCGGAATGATATTTGCTATTTGGATGTTTTATATGAGCTACGTCGAAATTGGCGTGCTTTGTCCGTGGTGTTTGACCTTAGACCTTGGAATGCTGATGATTATGTTCGGGTTGACGCGTTACAATGTTCTGCAGAAAAATATCTCTTGTCGATATATGCAGAAGATTGTTGGTGGCGGATATGACGCGCTTACTATGGTATCGCTGGCTGTTGCGGTAATTGTCGCGATAATTGCCAAATTTGGCAGTCAATTGTTCTAATTGTGCGCTTATTTGCTTGCTTTATTTAAAGTGCTTATGGTATATTTGTGGTGTATATTTATGCTCAATCTATACCACCACTATGGAACATAATAGAACGTTATCAATAATAAAAGACCGTAAAGCCAAGAGATTTTTTGCCCTTGGCAGTTTTATTGTCGTTAGTGTAGCTTTAGGATTTATGTTTTTGAGCCCTCAGCAAAGTCGTGCGACTATTCCTAGTGGCAGTAAGCAGATTGAAGTGGGGCAAGTTTCTTATCGATTATACGAATCGTCCAATGGTATTAATCCAGGCAGTCCGCTTGCAAATACCAACACCACCGCCACATTACCAAAAGTAGGCGCTGATTTTCGGTTGAGGGTTGGTCTTCAAAATAAGAGTGCATATTTTAAAAAATTAGCTGAATACGGAAGCGGGTATGAGCATAACTGCGCCATTATGTCGGATAATAGTGTTTATTGTTGGGGTAATGGTCAGTATGGAGTTCTTGGCACTAATTCAACCACCTCATCAACAACCCCAGTACCTGTATATACACAGGACGTACTCAATGGGAAAACTATCAAGCAAGTCACCGCCGGTTTTTATCACACTTGTGTAATCGCTTCTGACGATAAAGATTATTGTTGGGGCTGGGGTACATATGGAAGACTAGGAAATAATGGTATAGTTCAGAAGAATGCTCCATATCCAGTTAGAGAATTCGCAACCACAGTCGTCTCTCAAATTGCTGCGGGTAATGAGCATACTTGTTCGCTTAACTCGGAGGGAAAATTGTACTGTTGGGGTAAAGGTATAAACGGAGAATTAGGTCGTGATGTATTCTTAGGCTCGAACACGCCAACAGCGGTTAATATGAGTAACTTTGGGACGGAATCGGTTAAGCAGATTGTTGCAGGAGATAAATTTACGTGCGCTTCGACGGTTGAAGGCACAGCATTCTGTTGGGGATCTAATGACAAGGGGAGGACTGGAGTAGGACTTGCTGGTGGTAGAACTCAATATCCTACTGCAGTCAAAGGTTTTAATGGAAAAAAAGTTGAGTCAATATCTGCTGGTGATTCACACGCTTGTGCTGTTATTTCTGGCGGTCAAGAAGTGTATTGTTGGGGAAAAAATAACAAGGGTCAGCTGGGCGTTACAGCAATGGGCTATAGAAATATTGCTTCAAGAGTTTCTTTTGGTAGTAGTATCCTTTCTGGAGGAAAGACTATTAAAAATATTTACGCTGGCGGCGAATTTACGTGTATGGTATTAAACACTGGCGAAATTTATTGTTGGGGTGATAATTCTAATGGTCAAATGGGTAGTGGGGCTGCTACAGGATTTTTGCCCGCTCCCGTAAAAGTGAATGTTCCATTTACGAGTTCTGGTGAAACTTCTATGTATGTGGGTAAAGACTTTTTATGTGCTTTACGTACAGGTGAGATGTATTGTTGGGGTAATAATAACAAGGGCCAGATAGGGAATGGCCAGTCGAGTAATAGTCCTGTTACGAGCCCTACATTAATCGCGCCTCCAGGAGGAGCTGTTGAATCTTCATCAATGAAGTTGCGCGTCGAATATGCAAAAAAGGGCAGTGCAGCAACTTGTTCGGCGGTAAGTAGTTCGGATTGGCAAGTCGTGACCGGAGCGTCAAAACTTGCTTATTCTGCAAGCGGTCCCGCTGACGGCACCAATATCAGTAGCAACTCTTCTGATCCGGAATTATCGGCAGGAGCTACTACTTCTCGACCTCAAAGTCTGGTGAGAAAAAGCGGAGTGGCTGGAACGTTCACGAATGCGCAAAAAATATCTGCTGGCGAAGTGGGCGTGTGGGATCTGGCGCTTGTTGATAAAGGGCTTGATAGGAATGAAAGTTATTGCGTCCGCGTAGCAACTGACACGACTGCCGCTCCTGGATCTAGTATTGATAGCTACACAATGTATCCAGAATTTAAGACCGCTCCTGGGTCACTAGATATTCGTTTTAGGGATAATGCTGGCGCTACAATTACGGATACTGGTACAAAGTTTGACAACTCAATTATGAGTAATAGCAGCGTAGCTACCAGCGCTCTCTTGTCCAACTCAAGCTCGAAGCAAATTGAAGTGACGAATACGCAAACCAGCTCTGGGTGGAGCGTTGTGTTGTCGGCATCTGACGGCGCAACCGCCAAATGGAAGCGAACTGCCGGTACAGAATCGTATATGTTCAACGGCACTAATGGCGATCAGGGATTTCTGTCTGTCAATTTTGGGACGTCGTCCGTCTTAGCTTCGGGTAGTTCATTGAGCGGGTCAACTTGCCAGACATCAGGAATATCAAAGGGTGTTGATTCTCAATTTAAGGTAGGGACTGCTACGGCTAACGGCGTTACATTGATGAGCAGTGGCGGATCAACTGGTCAATTGGGGTGCGTATTTTTGCTACAGAACGTTCGATTAAACCAGACTATTCCAGCATATCAAAAACCAGGAACTTATGAACTACCAATGACATTAACGGTAACAGCGCAGTAAGGTTGAGTATGAAAAATAGAGTAAAAAAATTATTCATCGTCATAACATTACTAGCTACTTTGAGTAGTCCTTATTCGGCTTTTGCAGATTCGTCGGCTAATTCTAATTTGTCGCAAGTGATTACTGATTGCGCTCATGATTCCCTGGAAACTGGCAGCCAGATGAATGAGTCAATTTGTCCGATTTTTCCGCCAAAATTCTCTAAGTTTGATTTGGTAAATGGGAAAGATCTGCTGGTGTATGGCGTTTATGATGCGGTGCATACGGTAGCTAATCCCGCGACAGGTCAACACGATTTGAAGGTTGATTTTGGTGGTCGGACTTTTGTTTTAGGGCAGGATAGTGAGCTTAAGGTTAACGGAAACATATGGGTATTGGATTTTTCAAATTGGCAGAATAATCATCCAGGCGACAATTTTATGCCGCCAGTTCCAGAGCATACTTATAATGGTCGTGTTACGACTAAACTGAAAGCTGATGCAACATCTCCAGAAGTGACAAGGTTTGCTGATTTTTCATTTACTACTCCGAAAAAGACCGTAGAAAAGGCCATTGAAGATGTTATTGTTATTCCGAAGATTGTTAAAGAGATAAGTAAGGTTTTGGCTAATACTGGAATTAATTTATGGATGATAATGACTGCTGGTATTGGTGTAATTGTTGCGGCGTTCATTATGTTATTTATTGTTAAAAAACAGAAAAAGAGGGATGAATGAAAAAATAAGCACAGTAATTATTAGCATAATAAATTAAATCCATTAGGTAAGGAGAAAAGATGAAGAAATTAGCATTATTAATTGTTGTGAGTGTAGGCGTAGTTGGTCTATTGGGATTGTATAATATGGCGAATTCCTCTGTTGCCAATGCTGCAACTACCGCCAGCTCTAAGTTGTCCCAGACAATTAACCCTGGGGTCTTGAGTACTGACATTCGTAATTCAAGCAATGTCGTGGTTAATAATCCAACATTTTCTATGGCAGCTAAAACCGTATCGTTTTCGCAGCAGACTTCAACTGGAACATTTGGAGATAATCAGAATCGTATTTATGTTGAAAATCCGGGTGCCGCAAATAATGGCTGGACTCTGACTCTAAATGCTCTTCAGCCAGGGTCTGGTGAATGGCGTTCTGCTGGATCTGACACTTATAAATATAATGCTAATGCTACTACTGGACAATTAACAGTCAATCCTTCGGCGGGAACAATCACTCCAGTAATTGGCTCGGGTACTGGCGTATTAAAAAACGCTGCGACTGCGTTTAGTGGAAGTAATCCAGTTAGATTAATGACAGCCTCAGCTAGTGCAGATAAAGTTTGGGCTGGCTATATTACGGACATTGGATTGACTCAGGCTATTCCAGCTTCTCAGTCAGCTGGCACATATACTCTCCCAATGGTTCAGACTGTCACGGCTATTTAATAAAAAGGCTTAGATTATTGAGCGAGAATAGACATTCTGATGAGTGTCTATTCTTTTATGTGTGACATTGATATAATAAGCATAATAGGCTTTAAGGAGGGATATGAAGAGTTTGTTATGGAGTAAGGTTATTGGAGTGGCGGTGCTTGCAGGACTGATTTTGCCTGTGTCGGTGTCTGCTAATGGTATTGGTGGTCGACCGGCAAATCCTGATCCGAACAATCCCAGGACAAGCTCAATTTTCATCTATAATCTTTCTGGTGGCGCTTCGAAATCTGACCAATTGTATGTTCAAAACGGGTCTGATAAAGAAGAAACGATTGAAGTTTATTCGGTTGACGGTACGGTTACGACGACTGGTGATATGACTTGCAAAGAGAAGTCGGAGGATAAAGTTGGTGCGGGCAAATGGGTTTCTGTCTCTAAAAAAGAGGTGACTCTTGGCGCGAATGAGAATACGCTTGTTGATTTTACGGTAAATGTTCCAAACAAAGCAGATGTTGGCGAGCATAATGCATGTATGGTTGTTCAGCGGAAGGTTAATCAGGCGTCAAATAATGCTGGCGGCATTCAAGTCCAGACTCGTCAGGCTATCCGTATGGCGATAACCGTTCCTGGCGATATTCACCGCGACGTGACGATTGAGAAGTTTAATGTTAAGAATTCTAACAGTAGTCAATTGTATGAAATTGCCTTAAAAAATTCTGGTAATGTGTCGGCTGATGTCGACGTAAAGCTGGTTGTGAGAGACCCGATGGGAAATATTGTCTATAAAAACGGTGGCGTGAATGCAATGATTGCGAATGAAACGCGGCAGTTTAATTATGATAGCAATTTGGCGCCGTTTTGGGGCGGAAAATATAAGGTAGAGTTGTCGATTTCCTATAAAAAGAAGGCTGGCGAGTGGGGAATTAGTCAGGACCAAAATGAGCTAATCACCAAAACCGCCGAACCAAAAGAATTGTTCTTCTGGCCATCAACTACAGCGTTAATGATGATTGGCGGTGGAATACTTTTGTTCATTATCTTGATAGTGATAATTGTCATAAAATCAAAGCGGAACAAAAAAACTGTTCAATTTAAAAAACGTTAAGTTTATAAAAAAAGTGATAGAATAATTGTATGAAGAAAAGTTCTCTGATTAGAGCGTTTTTGAGCATTGTAGTCGTGGCGCTCGGCGGGGTTTTACTATTGAAGAACCTCGATATTATCAACATTAGCTGGGATATTTTCTGGGGTACGGTTTGGGCTGCAGGATTTGTGTTGTCTGGGCTGGTGAATATATTCAATTATCGAAATAAAACGGCGTGGATTTGGGGATTATTGCTGGTTGCGATCGGCGTTCTAATTGGCCTAAATTCTTACGGAATAGTTGATGTTAGTGTCTGGAGTGTATTTTGGCCTGTGGTTTTGATTGCTGTTGGCTTGACAATAATGTTTAATATTAGCCCTAAAGTTGCTAAGTGTTCTAAAAAACCGGGCAAAGACGGCAGTATTGGTAATGAGAAAATTGCTTGTTTTTGGGGCGAAGAAGACACCGTAAAAGGTGATTATACTGGCGGTTCGTTGGTTGCGATATTTGGCGGTGTGGATTTGGATTTGCGTCAAGCAAAGATTAAAGACGGTTCTGTGATTGAAATTTTTACATTTTGCGGTGGCGTTAATATTACTTTGCCAGACGATGTGATTATCGAGAACGAAGTGCGCGGATTTTTGGGCGGAACTGATGACAAAACTCTACCTAAAGATTCTGCCAAAAAGACTCTATACCTGAAGGGCGAGTGTATTTTAGGCGGTCTGGAAATTAAATAAAGTTCTTGGGATTTTGATGAAAACGCGCTACAATAACAGTAGGGCGTTTTCACGTATGTTGAATTGGCGTGAAATGAGCGGTTATCAGCCGTGAAGTCTGCGGGAAGAAATTGGCATGAAGTCGAGATTAGAACCTGCCGTGAGCTTGCGTAAATAGCAAATAAAGAGCTGAAAGAATCACTTCTTTTGGAATCGAGATGGTACCGTCCGTATAAAACACCTAAGCGGATTCTCGAAGTCAAAAGAGGTGATTTTAATTTATGAAAGGAGTGCGATGAAAGGTATTGTCTATATTATGAATACCGCAGTCTCTGGGCTGATTAAAATTGGTAAAACTGGATTACAAAACTACAACGAGAGAATGCGACATCTTGAGCGTAATGGATATTATAACGTTTCTGGGCTGAAGCAATTTTTCGCTATCGAACTCAACGATTATGATGATAAAGAGGCGTTGCTGCATGAAATCTTTAGTAAGCATCGAGTCGATGATAGCGAGTTGTTTGCTCTAGATTGCGAACTCGTTAAACAGCTGTTACTGGCATTTGACGGTCAAGTAGTTTATCCAAAAAATATCAATAAGGAGCATGCGTTTGACGATGTAGTACGGTTGCGAAAGCAGGGGTCGCTATTTAGTTTTTATCAAAAAGGGCTGAAAAACGGTGACGTGATTGTCTTTGCGCAAGATAAATCCATTAGTGCAATTGTTGCTGGCGAGAGGGAAGTTGAATATGACGGCGAAGTCTATAAATTGTCGCCGTTAACCTGTGAAATTTTCCAGAAAAAAGGCAAGCGTAATACTAGCGGTGCGTACCGGGGTGCAGCTTATTGGTTATTTAATGGTAAAAAATTAAAAGACTTAAAAGACAAGTAAACTATATAAAGCGGAAGGGATAAGTAATGAAATTCAAACACGGAACACGTCGTCGAGCTGCAGAATATGAGAAAGATTGGGTGCAGCGATGGAAAGAAGATGATACATTTAATAAGTCGGTCGCGCAGCGTCCTGCTGATAATTCTTGGGTTTTTTATGACGGTCCTCCGTTTTTGACAGGAACGCCACATCACGGACATTTGTTGGTTAGCACGGTGAAGGACACGATGGGACGATTTCACACGATGAAAGGTCAGCGAGTTGAGCGCCGTTGGGGTTGGGATTGTCACGGACTGCCGGCAGAGGTTTACGTCGAAAAAACGCTAGGCATTTCTAATAAAAAAGAGATTGGCACAAAAATTAGCGTTTCGGATTATGTCAAGGAATGTCGAGCGGCTATGGTGCGAACTGGCACCGAATGGGAAGACACGATTGAGCGAATTGGTCGTTGGGTCGAGTTTAAGGGCGCTTATAAAACCATGGATAACAATTACATGGAATCTGTTTGGTGGGCGTTCAAGAGACTTTACGAAGAAGGCAAAATCTATGAAGGTGAAAAGATTTTGGTCTATTGCACAAAGGACGCAACACCGATTTCTAAGAGTGAAGTGGCTATGGAAAATAGTTATCAAATAGACACAGACCCAAGCTTATTCGTCTACTTTAAGCTGGAAGATGAAGATGAGTATTTGCTTGCGTGGACGACAACGCCGTGGACTTTGCCGGCAAATATGGTCTTGGCGGTAAATCAGGATGTCGATTATTCTTTGGTGGCGTATGGCGATAAAAAGTTTTACGTTGCAAGTGATCGTGTTGAGAAAGTCATGACGGATGAAAAGCACCAGCCGCTGGAATATTCAATTGTTAAGACGATTAAGGGTTCCGAATTGGTGGGTAAGCGATTTGAGCCGCTATTCGAAAATCGTGGGCCGGCTGCGCATAAGATTCTTCACGCCGATTTCGTGACGACTGATGATGGTACGGGAATTGTTCATATTGCGCCAGCTTACGGTGAGGACGATTATGAATTGTGCCGAAAAAATGACGTTCCAGTATTGTCGTTGGTTGACGGTGATGGAAATTACACAGAAGGTAGATGGCTGGGTCGCAACATCTGGGAGGTGAATAAGGAAATAGCGAAGACTTTACTAGAAGAAGGTCGGGCGCTGAAAATTGAATATATTCGCCACGAATATCCTCATTGTCATCGATGTGGCACGAAATTGATGTACCGTGCTCACCCAAGTTGGTTTATGGATATTCAGAGCCAGAAAAAGGAAATGTTGGAGGCGAACGAGCAGACAAGCTGGACGCCAGACAATCTGAGGACTGGACGATTCCACAATATCATCGAGCAGGCGCCGGATTGGAATTTGAGCCGCGATCGTTACTGGGCAACACCAATTCCAGTGTGGAAGGGTGTGAAAAATGATGGCACGGAAGTGGTGAAGGTGATTGGTAGCTTTGCGGAATTTGAAGAAGTTACGGGCCGCAAGTTGGACGATTACCATTTGCCGCAAGTTATGGACGTTACGTTTGAGTGCGACGGCACAGAAATGCATCATATTGGTAAGGTTTTGGACTGTTGGTTTGAGTCTGGTTCGATGCCATTCGCTCAATTCCATTATCCATTTGAGAACAAGGAAAAATTTGAAGCAAGTTTTCCTGCCGATTTCATCATTGAGGCGATTGACCAGACGCGCGGTTGGTTCTATAGCTTAACAGCGGTGAATGTGGCTTTGTTTGGTAAATCTCCGTGGAAGAACTTGATTTGTACTGGATTTATCAATGCCGCCGACGGTAAAAAAATGAGCAAGAAGCTGAAAAATTATACCGACCCGATGGAACTTATGAATAAGACTTCGGCCGATAGTTTCCGATTCTTGATGCTTTCAAGTCCACTAACAAATGGCGAAAACTTTGCCTTGGCGGATAAGGACGTGATGGATGTAGCGCGTAAGCTTGGTATGATCTGGAATATGTACGACTTCTTCACGATGTACGCTGAAGTTGATGGCTGGGAGTTTAATGGCAATTTGTCAGATCCGCTTCACGATTTAACAAATCCGTTGGATATTTGGATTGTGTCGAGGTTGCATCAATTGATAACAGAGGTCGAGCGAGGTCTTGATAATTACAATCTACAGGACGCAACCAAGCCGATTTTGCCATTCTTAGACGATGCAAGTAACTGGTATGTCCGACGTAGTCGTCGTCGCTTCTGGAAATCTGAAGATGACGGTGATAAAAATGACGCTTACCGCACACTCCATTACGTTTTGGTGCGACTCAGTTATATGCTAGCGCCGTTTACGCCATTCTTAGCGGAAGAATTGTATCATAATTTGACGGGCGATAACGAGTCGATTCATCTTAAAGATTGGTTGCCAGCTGGTGAAATAGATAATTCAATGCTTCGCGACATGAATGCACTGCGTACTGCGGTGAATGACGGCCTGTCGAAGCGCGCATCGGAGGGAATTAAGGTGCGTCAGCCGTTGGCATCTGTGAAACTTATCAACACTATTTCTCAAGATACGCCAGCGGAAGTTGTGCAGTTCTTGATTGATATCGCTAAAGATGAATTGAACGTGAAATCGGTTGAAATTGTTACAGATTCAGAGTCTGAGTCGGCGCAACCGAGTGTTGTTTATGACTTAACAATCACTCCTGAGCTAAAGCGCGAAGGTTTGATGCGTGAAATCGTTCGCCATGTCCAAAGCGCGCGCAAGCAAGCTGGTCTGCAGATAGATGATCGAATTGTATTGAGTATTTTTAGCGACGATTCTGAAATATCTCAAGCTATTGACGCTTTCGCCGATGTCATTAAATCTGAAACGCTCGCCGTGGAATTAAATTCTGCAGTTGATGAATCGGAAAAATATGACGCCAAAATCGAGGGCAAATTGGTAGAAATTTCCCTGAAAAAAGCTTAAAAAACCAATTTATAACGTCTATGATTGCAAAAGTCAAGGGCAGCTAGTATAACAAGTTCATAGCATAATAATTTGAAAGGATAAGCTATGACTAACTTAATTAAGGTTGGAGCTATCGCTGCGTTGGCTACTGTTGGCGTAATATTCGGCAATGTAACCGCGTCTGCGCTAGAGACTACTCCGCCGGCTGCACCAAAAATAACAGTTTCCACCGCTCAATATAAGGGTGAGAAAAATACAATTAAGTTCGAAAGCGCTGCGAACGACCACTATCGATTCGTGCTAACGAGTGGCACAAATAAGATTCAATTGAAAGGTCCTATTCGTCAAGAATTGATGCAGGGTAGTGAGTTGTCAATTGAAGAATTAGTGAAGAAGTATTACCCAAGTTTTGCCGACTCAATCCCATACGATACTCCTATTTCAATTGACACATACTGGTTTGACAAAGAAGGTAATTACGATAACTCATTACATCAAACTGTCGCATTGACTGTTGGCCGCAATCTGACAAAGGCTATAAAGTTGAATCAGACACGGGCAATATTGAAAAACCCAGAAAGCTTGACAGAGACTCCTGTCGCTCCAAATCCAGCAAATCCAGTAAATCCTGAAACTTCAACTGAATCGGAAAACGTTAATGTAGCGGCTACTCCAGTCCTAGTAGAATCAACCTCAGTTCCAGCTTCTCCACGCAAAGAAGCTAAGCCTACTGAGACTTTGGCTGAAACTGGCGTGAGTGTATACTCAGTTATTGCCGCTGCTATTACGGCAATTACTGCTGGTGGTGCTGCAATTATTAAGCGATCGTAATTTTGTAGATTCTCATAAGAATTTCAGTAAAAAATATCCTCCTCTTCACGGGGAGGATATTCTATTGACTTTTAATTGTACTTATGCTAATATATAATTATTAATTGATAAAAATAAAAAAGTTATGCAAAATTTATTCAATAAATTATTTGGTAGTAAAATAGGGTTTTCGCCAATCGATCCGCTGGCGGATGGACTTGCTGAAGAAATTATTAAAGAGCAGCGGGAGCCGCAGGCGATTCGTCTGGATGCCGACGATATAGAGGATATTCGCAAGTTTTGGTCTCGTGCGGATGGCGATTTTGACAGATAATAGTGTATAATTAGCTCATGTTAATTGAGTCTTTAATATTTTTTGCTCGAGCCGGCGGAGGAGGATCGGGCTCTTCTGGGGGGTCCTTAATTTTGATGCTACCCGCAGCTGTATCGGGCGGTATGGCAGGCTTTGTAAAAAGGAAGACTAGATCAAAAATAGCAGGCTTCTTGATGGGTGTTGCTGTTGGACTAGTTTTTAGTTTGTTGTATTTAGCCGATTTAATGTGGTTCATATATGCAGTTATTTCTACTTTCGTGGGGGCTGCTATCTCTGTATTTGTCGATAAGCTCAAATTATTTCGCCAAAATAGTGAGGCGGCTACGAATACAGTTCGCCAAGCCTCCTCTGCCGATTCGTTATGGCAGCCAGATAGCATTACTAATTATGCCAAGCAAGTTTTTGAGAGGTTTCAGTATGATTGGAGTAACTTAGACTATGAGTCAATTCGTAAGTACACGACACAGAGATATTCAAATCACATTGGACTAGTGATGCAGGCTTTACGTCAAATGGGTCGTAGGAATATCGTCGATAACGTGCGGATAAATGAGGCTATTTTTGCTGACGCACATGACGATGCTAATAATCAAAGCGATCGGGTGAGCGTAGCATTTCTGGCGGAAGCAGATGATAGACTAGAGGAGGTTGCTACAGGTAAGAAAATCCGAAACACTAACGAAGAGGTTGCAGAGAAGTGGAATTTCGTTCGTGAAGGTAATGAATGGAAATTAGATGGTATAAATCAGCCAACTGAGGACATTAATACATTAGTTGGCTCGCTGAATAAGTTTGCTAAGGACAATGGCATGTATTTTAGCCTGGATTGGGGTAGGCTGCTTCTTCCGAAGGGTGGTAATCTATTTTTGCCGCGCTATTTTAACTCTGCTGACGTGAATAATCACGTTATTGGTATTTGGGATGGTGGTATTCTTGTTCAGCTTTATACTTGTGTGCTTAAAAACGGCAATGGATTTACAGATGAAGGTAAAAATAAGGATGAAGTTAATTATCTTATTGGTCAGATTATGCTGCCTAAATCTTACGGCGGAATTTTGATTGACAGGGATGATAATAGCATTTTTAGGAAGCGTGTGATAGCTCCGTTTGGCTACAAAAAAGTCAAAATGGAGTGGGGTGATTTTAATAAACGCTATACCATTTTTGCCACAAACGAAGATCAGGCGGCGAGCTTTGAGCTATTAAATCCGAGTTTTATGGCGTGGCTGTATGACCAGGATATAAAAGCTAATATTGAAGTGATGGATAATATAGTTATTCTATATGCCCGGGTTTCTTCTGATGAAAAACGCTATGCAGAAATGTTGGAGATTTTAAGAAGGGCTCACAAAGAGCTGAAAATGTAGGAGGTGTTATGATTACTAAAGCTATTATTCCGGTTGCGGGCTGGGGCACGCGAATGTTGCCGATTACCAAATCTATTGAAAAATGTATGCTGCCGGTCGGTACGAGGCCGGTGATTGATTATATTGTGCAAGACGTTGTGCGCGCTGGCGTGAAGGATATTTACTTTGTGGTTGGTGAACAAAGCACTCAAGTGCAAAGCTATTATCGATCGAACATTCAATTGAACGATTATCTGCGTCGAGCGGGCAAGCAGGATAAGCTTCCTCTGGTGGCGCCACTTCGCGACGTCCGAATACATTTTTTAACTCAGCCGGGAACTGGTGGTTACGGCACAAGCATTCCAGTTGGTTTGGCGAGTGAATTCATCGAACAGGGCGAGTCGGCCTTTGTGATTATGGGCGATCAATTCTTTTGGCGTGACGACGGCGGCTCAAACGCGGCAGATTTGGCGGAGTTGGTGAAATCGCGTGGATTGTCAGCTGGACTATTGGGAAACCCTGTCGAAGAGGAATTTATTCCACAAACAGGAATTATTGAAACTGACGATCAGGGCAATTTTGTGCGAATAATTGAAAAGCCAAAATTGGAAGAAGCCCCAAGTAACCTCAGCAATTCAAGCTTTTACGTACTGAACAAAGAGATTTTTGAGTTGGCGCGAACCTTGCCAGCAAACCCTAAGAGAGGCGAGTTTGAGTTAACGGACGCGATTAATGCGTATATCGATGGCGGCGGCGTGATTGTCGTTGGTGAGGCTAAGGGCGAATATATGGAATGTGGCTCACCGAGTGGTTGGTTGAAGGCGAATAACGCTATGGCGAAAAACGCTACTTGCTAACTGTACTTGATTTTATTGCTAGTTTTTGATAGAATTATTAGAGTTAATTCATAATAATTAAGGAACGAAATGAAAGCAGTCGTAAAAATCTCTGGCAAACAATATCTTGTCAGCGAAAAAGAGTCCCTCTTGGTGGATCTCCTCCCTGAAGGCACAAAAGAACTCACTCTCGACGCACTTTTAGTGATTGATGGTGATAAAATCAAGGTTGGTACGCCAACCGTAAAAGGCTCTAGCGTTAAGGCTAAGGTCGTAGAAGCGGAAGTTAAGGGCGATAAGCTTCGCGTTATCCGCTACAAGAGTAAGAAGCGCGTACATAAAGAAACTGGTCATCGCCAGAAGTACACGAAGATTGAAATTACGTCAATTAAATAATCTAAAGAGCCGCTTTCGTAAAGGAAGCGGTTTTTTTGATGTCTGTTATTTATGTTCTGCTCATGCTATAATTAAGGCAGGTAAAAAGGGGAACGAATGACAAAAATCATTGCGGTGACAAATCAAAAAGGTGGCGTTGGTAAAACAACGACTTCAATTAACGTGGCATATTTTTTGGCAAAAGCTGGCAAGAAAACATTGTTGGTGGATTTTGATCCGCAGGGCAATGCTACCAGTGGACTTGGGATAGATAAGCAGAATTTGGGCGCAACAATATCAGAGGTGGTTATGCGGCAAATTGACCTAGCGAATATCATATTGCCGACGGAATATAAAAACTTATCAATCGCTCCAGCTACACCTCATTTGGCGAATACGGAAGTGGAATTGGCACAGGCGCAGGGAAGGTTTGTTCGCTTGCGAGAGGCTTTGCAGAAGGCGACAGATTACGACTATATTATTATTGATAGTCCGCCGAGCTTGAGTTTGTTGACGGTCAACGGTATGATTGCTGCTAATTATGTACTGCTTCCGGTTCAGGCGGAATTTTACGCATTGGAAGGATTGGGGCAGCTTTTGGAAAGTATGAAATTGATAAAGAAGGGGCTTAATCCACCTCTGGAATTATTGGGCGTTTTATTGACGATGATGGACTCCAGGACGACTTTGTCTGGTCAAGTTCACGCTGAGGTTAAAAAATATTTCCCAGATAAGATTTTTAAGAATAGCATTCCGAGAAACATTCGCTTGGCTGAAGCCCCTAGTCATGGCGCGCCAGTTGGTGCATATGATCGTTTTTCAAAAGGTTCTCGGGCTTATAAGGCGCTAACGAAAGAAATTATAGAGAGGGTGGAACGATGAAAAAAGGTTTAGGCAGAGGTTTTGGGTCATTGATTCCAACCAATTTGATTGATGAAACGTTTGATCCAACCGCACAACAGGATGTGAAAGTTTCTCATTTGAGGGATATTGCTATTGACCAAGTCGTCCCAGATCCAGATCAGCCGCGTCGCTTTTTTGATGAAAATGCTTTGAATGAGTTGACGGAATCGGTGCGCGAGCATGGCGTAGTTCAGCCGATTGTTGTGACGCCAAAAGGCGATAAGTATCTGATCGTAGCGGGCGAGCGACGTTGGCGTGCGGCTAATAGGGCGAATTTAACAGAGGTGCCGTGTATCGTCAGGAGTATGAGCGATCAAAATCGCCTGGAGACTTCTTTGATTGAAAACTTGCAGAGACATGATTTGAATGCGCTTGAAACTGCGACTGCTTATCAGAAATTGCGCGACCAATTCAATATGACGCTGGAAGAAATTGGCAAGCGTTTGGGTGGCAAATCTATAAGCGCGGTCAGTAATACGTTGAGGCTACTGAAATTACCGAAGTCCGTGCAGCAGGCGTTGTTTGAGGGGCGATTAAATGAAGGGCAGGCAAGACCTCTAATCGGTTTGCCTGATGACGCCGCGGAAGATATTATGGAGCGGGCTATTCGCGAGGAGTGGTCAGCGCGACGGATTGAGCAAGTTGTTACTTTGTGGAAGCAGGCGAAGGCTAGTCCAATCGAGAATAAACGACGTCCAGCAGATATTCCTCACGCAGATGCTGTTGAAAGTCTTTCAAAGCGATTCGGCACAGGGGTGAAAATCCGTACAAACGGTCGTGGAGCCGGCCAGATTAGTATCAAGTTTAAAGATAATCTTGAATTTGAACGGATAAGAGAATTGCTCGAAAAATAATTTTTATTAGAACGAGCGAATTTTATTGAATGGAAATATTCGTAGGCTAACTGGCCCAACGATGTCATAAAGGGGGATCGGTCCCATGCAGTTTCGAGAGTCGCAAGAATAGCTTCCTTGGCGGTGATCGCCCATAACGAATATTGTGCCTTCTGGTACGGTCGTGTCGACATCTCCAGATGTAGGCTGTCCTGGCTCATTTTTATTGACTGAGGTGTCAGGGTTAAATCCGTCGGGGTTCTCCGTATTGTAAACAGTTACGGTGCCGTTTTTTACAGTAACTCGTTCACCAGCAAAGGCAATTACACGCTTAACAATATATTCATCTTTGCCTGTTGAGGCGTTAAAATTCGGATTCTTAAACACAATTACTTGTCCGCGTTGTGGAATATAATTTTTATTTTGTAATTTTGAAGCAGTGACGGGCAATCGATTGACGATCAGGCGATCACCGGTGTACATCGTCGTTTCCATACTGGCGCCTTCAACATTGAAAGTTTGAAATACAAAAGTGTTCAATAAAAGTGTACCAATCACCACGCCAACAACGAAAATGACCATTCCCAGGCCATCTTGTAATTTCGGATGACGATCCATAAAAGTAGCGTCCATTGTTTCAATTATAAGCGTTTTGTGTGTTATAATCAATAGATATGAAACCACGCAAACAGTCGATGGACGGATTTGTCGCCAAGCGACCACAGCGAACTTCGTTGGGGGAAATTACTAGCAAAAAAACGACTACGCTCGGGCATCCTCGTAGTAACGAAGATAGTCCGCAGGTGTCGAATAATGCGACAAGAAATATTCAGCAACCAACTTCTGCTAATAAATTAAAGCAGAATATTAGCGAATCGTTGGCGGCAATTGATGAAAACACCAAGCCTTCCCATCGGCAGGAGCGCAAACAGAAGCGTAAGAAAAAGTTAATTACCAGGATTATTCTTGCGATTATTGGAATTATTATTGCAATTGTGGCGGGCTGGCTGCTATTAAAATTATGGCAGACGATGAACTCGGTGTTCCATAACGGCGGGATCTTAGGGTTGTTTTCGCAGCAGAAGCTGAAAGAGGATGCTTATGGACGAAGTAATGTGCTGATTTTAGGTACAACAGATGACGATCCGGATCATCCAGGTGCGACATTGACTGACTCGATGATGATTCTTAGTGTCAATCAGACAAAGAAGGATGCGTATATGTTTAGCATTCCGCGTGACTTGTATGTAAAATTTGGCATGGCGTGTAATTCTGGCTACGCTGGTAAAATCAATGAATATTTTGGTTGCGTGAATAATGGAGATAGCGCGCAGGCAGAAGCTGAACGAATGGATAAAACTAAGAAGTTCATCGGCGATATATTCGGTATGGATATTCAATACGTGGCACATATTAATACTGCGGTGATTCGTGATGCTGTCAATGCGGTTGGCGGAGTTACTGTTGACGTACAGAGTCGTGATCCACGAGGAATTCTTGATCCAAGTATGGACTGGATGTGTCGAGCGAAGGAATTGAATTATCAGCAGCGTCGCGAACGATGTCCAACAGGTCACTATATGCAATTAACTAACGGCAAGCACGAAATGGATGGCGAAAAAGCGATGTGGTTCTCTCGAGCGCGTGGTTTGGTGGCGCCAACTTACGGATTGGAACAATCTAACTTTGACCGAGAGAAAAACCAGCAGTTGGTTATGATGGCGCTGAAAAGCAAAGCCACTTCCACGGGAACACTGACTGACTTTGGTAAGGTGACGTCTCTGATGGATGCCATGGGCAAAAACTTGCGCACAAACATTGACACGAAAGAAATCCGCACAATTATGAACCTTGGCTCGGAGATAAAAGAATCTGATATCCATAGATTGAGTTTTGTGGAGGAAAACAACGTACTTATGACTACTGGCACGGCGGGTGGTGCAAGCATAGTTCAGCCAGCTGCGGGATTGTATGATTATGATGACATCCGCGCTTATATAAAGTCTGAGATTTACGCAACGCCGCTATCTAAGGAAAAAGCCACAGTTGCTGTCTTGAATGGTTCCGGCGTGGCTGGTGCAGCTCAGAAAGAAGCGGACAAATTGACAGAATTAGGAATGAAAGTTGTTCATGTCGGCAATGCTCCAGGTAATGAAAAAATAGGGAAGACTCAAGTTTATCAATTGCCAGCTGGTAAGGAAAAAACTGCTACAAAAGATAAATTTAAGGAGTTGTACGGCTCGGTTTCATCAGATTCCTCGAAGTATAATTTGAATGTTGACGCACAATTTATCGTTGTTGTGGGAACTGGCTCATAATTTGGTATAATAGAGTAAGTTATGGAGTTACTGAAAACTGTTAAGCGAAGAACGTTTTGGAGCGAATTGGTTTATTATGTCTTAAATATTGGCTTGGCGGCTGCATTACTTGTTATTGCTCAAGCGTTTCAGACTCCATTTCCAGCGTTAGCGCTTGTTGTGCTGAGCAAATGGCGCATAATTGCTGTTCGTCCGCGTTTTTGGTGGGCAAACATTCAGGCTAACTTGGTTGACTTAACGGTTGGAATTGGTGTTGTTGGTCTGATGTATCTACCTACGTCAGTGTTTTATTTCCGCGTAGCATTGGCAATACTATATGCAATTTGGCTAGTTGTGATTAAGCCGATGTCTAAGCGCTGGCAGGTTGCTATGCAGTCATTGATCGCTATTTTCGTCGGCGTAACTGCGCTGATGGTGGTGTCGTACGAGTGGCCAGTTTCTGTGGTTGTTATTCTGATGTTCTTGATCGGCTATAGTTCTGCGCGCCATTTCCTACACAGTTATGACGAAGAACAGACGGTTTTACTTTCGGCAATCTGGGGGCTCGTCTTTGCTGAGCTGGGTTGGTTGTCGTATTATTGGACTTATAGCTACGGAAAGTCATTATTTGGCGGCGTTTCACAGGTTACGATAATCTTATTGCTATTCTCGCTCGTCGCCAGTAAAGCTTACCAATCTTACAACAAACACAAAGCTATTCGATTTTCAGACATATCCGCTCCGGTGATTCTTACTATCGGAATTATCTTAGTGATGCTAGTGTTTTTAAATTCTGTAGTAATTTAATCTTGGGCGCCAGTGAAACGCAGGACTAGGATGTAATTGAGAACTCTCTCTTTTACAAAACCATTTTTCACGGCTTCGTCAATTATTCTATTGTGCTGCTGAGGGTCCGCCTCGATAAATAACAAGCCTTCTGAGGTGAGACATCGTGGCGCTTGTGAGATCAATTGCAATATCAATTTCAATCCTTCGTCTTCGGCGAAAAGCGCAATTTCTGGTTCGTATTGAAGTTCTGGAGATACGTCCCAATTTTTGTCAACGTAAGGCAAATTGGCAAATATATAGTCGACTGGTTTGAGTTGACCATTAAGTAATGATTGCTGTTGAATATGGACGTCCGCATTTAAGGCGTCCGCATTTTTTTCTGCAATATTTAAGGCTGGTTTGCTGATATCAGATAAAATTACCGACAAGTTGCTTCTCTCTAATTTGGCAGTAATTCCCAGACAGCCAGACCCTGTGCCAACGTCAATTAAAACTTTTTCGGCAATTTCGCTGGCGGTCAGTTCTAAGAATAATGAAATTAGATCTTCGGATTCAGGGCGGGGAATTAAAACAGAGGGAGATACGGTAAATCTACGCCCGTAAAATTCTTTATAGCCCAGAATGTAGGCAATCGGTACGCGGTCCAATCTTAGGTCTAATCTGGCATTTGCGATGTCAAATCTTCTGGGGTCAATTTTTTCGTCCAGGTGAGAGTGTAGGTAAGTGCGGTTTTTTCGTAAAGTGTTGGCTAATATCAATTCAGCGTCTAATCTGGCGGACGGGATGTTTGCCGTTTTTAAGGATTTTGTGGCAGTTTTTAGCCATTCAGAGATAATCATGTAGCTAATTATAACATATATCTATGGAATGTAAAAAGTAAAATGCTTGCAAAAACTGAGAAAAATGGTAAAAAGTATTGACAAATCAAGAGAGAGAGAGAGTATTATAGGATTCATATCATTAGCGAAAGGAATGAATATATAATGGAATTGCCAAATAATACGCATAGTAGCAAAGCCGCAAAGCAAATGGAGTTTGCAGAAGGATTTAATCCTGAACTGACGACCGAAGAAAAGTTGCAGGCGGCAGTGGAATTTAATGATCTGGTTCAGTCGACACTGCTTAGATTCGCGGGAGACGCGAAAACTTATGATCGCATTGCAGTGGATGGTAGTCATAGTATGGAATCGAGGCTAGGCTTAGAACTTTCCCGGAAAGATGGTTCTGTGGTATCTATCTGTGTACGTTCAGAATCTCGAGATAATGGCTCTAAGTCTCGAGGAATTTCACTCGAAGACAAAGGCACGGGGGAGTATCATTGGTATTATATAGAGGGTGACTTTGTTTTAAGGTATGATGACAATACATCCTTATCCTCAATGGAAGAAGAAGATGATGATGACGAAATTTATATGAGTGGTGATGAGGCGTATAAGCACGCAGTTAAAGCTCTCCTCGAAGCCCGTAATGAAATAGAGAATGGTAAATTAGAGCAACAAATGGGACTAAATCGTCAACCAGTCGGTGTGGAAGAGATAAGTAAGTTGGCAAAACTATTGGAGTCTGCTGAGCCGCGTAATCTGTACTAATTACTGGTATTCTGAGCTTTCAGCTCACGCTCATATCTCTGTAGATTTTCAATCAAATCGTCGATATCCCCGTTCATTGCAGCGGGGATATTGCTGCGGCTGTAGTGAATGCGGTGGTCGGTGATTCGGTCTTGCGGGAAGTTGTACGTTCGGATTTTTTCCGAGCGGTCGCCAGTTCCAACCAACGAGCGTCGCTCGGCACTTAATTTGGCGTTTTCCTCGTCAATTTTCATCTGTAATAAGCGCGAACGAAGCACACTCATGGCTTTTTCGCGGTTTTTAATTTGCGACTTTTCATCCTGGTTTGTAACTATCATTCCAGTCGGTAAGTGAGTGATTCGCACCGCTGAGTCTGTAGTGTTCACGCTCTGTCCACCGTGTCCACTAGAGCGGTAAATATCAACGCGCAAATCGTTCGGATTTATTTCAATGTCAGCCTCTTCTGCTTCTGGTAAAACTGCCACCGTTACGGTTGAAGTGTGAACGCGACCTTGGCTTTCAGTGACTGGAACTCGTTGAACTCGGTGTACGCCACCTTCGAACTTCAATTTAGAGTATGGCGCGTCGCCCTTGATCATGAAAATAACTTCTTTATAGCCGCCAGAATCGTTGGCTGATTCGCTAATTAGTTCTACTTTATAGCCGTTAGATTCGCACCAGCGTAAATACATACGGTATAGTTCCGCCGCAAACAATGACGCTTCATCACCGCCCGCACCAGCGCGGATTTCCATTATGATATTCTTTTCATCATTAGGGTCTTTGGGTGTGAGCAGGATGAATAATTCTTCTTCTAGCTCGGTCAATCGGGTTTCAATTTCAGTAATTTCAAGCTTCGCCAGAGCAGCCAGCTCGCCGCCTTCGTTAGCTAATTTTTTGGCTTCTACTAAGTTTTTTTCCAGGTTTTCTCGCTCTTCACCCTTGGAAATAAGCGTTTCTAATTCTGAAAATCGTTTGTTTTTTACCGTAAAATCTGGTGAGCTGTAAGCATCAGGTTGCGCTAAAAAATTGCTCAAATCAGCTCGTTCATTTTTCAGAGAATCCATATCTAAAGAAATCTTCGCCATATCTATAAAATTATATCATACATTGACAAATATTTCTCAGTATTGTATTATATAGTGACAATGAAAGAATGCAAGGTTGATTCGCGTGATTTGGTTTACGAAAATGCTGATAAGTTGGCGCTTTTCGATGTCGGAAAGTCGCCTGAACTGGTGCAGTGTATTGAAGATCTTCCAGATGATATCCCAGCAAACGATCCGAGAGTTGATTTAATTGTGAAGAGTTTGTTTAAGATTGACACTCATCCAATAGAGAAGCCAGTTCCACTACGCGATTTGAATGAATCAATTAAAGGCAATATTGCCAGTGAAACGAAAATATCTATATATGAGGGTGAGTGGCCCGACGTGAGAGCGATTCCGGGATCTGATATTCCGTTGCCAGTTGAATTATTTGTGGCTGCGCCGATGATTAAAGATTGGCGAGAAGGGCGAGTGTCAGAATCGAAAGGTGGGAAAAGTAGCCGCGATATTATTAGACAGTACGCAGGAATGAATCCGAAAACTAGCCCTCCAATACGCAGTGTAGACGTTGTTGTGGATTCTGATGGCGGAGTATTTTTGGCTTTGCAAGGTGACGGCGCTCATCGCTTATGTGCCGCAAAGATGCGGGGAGACCGTGAGATATTATGTCGCGGGATAAGCGTTGTCAGATTGAACTAACGTAAAATAAAACCGCCCAGTGATTGAGCGGTTTTTGGATTGTCGGACTAATTTGTCAGATTATTTAGTCTTTTCGTCTGATTTTGGAGAATCAGTTTTAGCTGCTTTTTTAGCGTTAGCTTTCTTTGCTTTGTTTGCCAAAGCTGCTCGGCGAGCTTCAGCGGCTGCTTGACGAGCTTTAAAGCGATCAACACGACCTTCGGTGTCGATAATCTTTTCTTCACCAGTAAAGAATGGGTGTGAAGCTGATGAAATGTGAACCTTAACCAATGGGTATTCGTTGCCGTCTTCCCATTTGATGGTTTCGGTTGTTTGCGCTGTTGACTGAGTCAAGAACGCGAAGCCCGCTTGTTCGTCGCTAAATACGACAGGGCGATAGTTCTGTGGGTGAATACTGCTTTTCATAACTGTTCAATTGTACATAATTTATCGGAAAATGTCAAAAGTCCGTAACCTTAACTTTGCTATTTTGGCGAAATTATGACATAATATAGGTATGATTGAGCTATCGACTAGTCCTGATGCTTTGAGTGAGTTAAGTCCAGTGGCGCCGCCAAAGTTATTATCGCAGGCTCAAGACGCTAGTCGAGATAATCTTATGGTCTATGTAAAAGCGGATAATTATCTGGGCACGGAAACGAGCCTTCATTTATGGAAAGTCGATGTGAAACGACTGAATACGAAGCGATAAATGATTTTGTGCAATTTATAGAGACGACAAAGCATTATTTACCTGATTACATGGAGGATTGCGCTAAAGAATTAATAGTTGAATTGGCGTTTTTGGGCATGCCGGAATTGCATTTTGCGGCAACAGCGCTAGCAAAAAGACTTAGGTGCCATTTGGAGGTTGATAATAAGCCGGTCTATGTTGACGTAGGAAATCCGCTAAGTCAGTGTCGTGCTAAAAACGAGATGAAAAGTAGCCAGTATATTTTAAGTCTGGTCTTGTCTAAATTTCCAGACGATGAATTCGAAGAATATGAGGGTAGACTGAAAGTGTATGGCGGCAGGGGTGAGATTGGCAAGAGCTCTAAGGTTTTATTTCTTGATGATTGGATTATTAGCGGCGATCAGGTAAAGAAGCGAATTGCAGGATTTGAAGTAGATAATGATCCTGAGAGCCATGAGGTAAGTGTTTTGGTTATGGCAGCTAGTGGAGATTATCTTGATAACGGCATAAGTGCGTACTCCCAGTATGGGGGAACGATATATCCTGTAGAGGCTTACTACGTGCTCAAGAATAGTCCTGATGCTGGAGGTATGAGTAGGGTAACGGGCATACATTCTTCGACCGATAACACATTTGGCTATGAAGTTGATGGTATAGCGTACTGTGCTATCGAAAGAGGAATTCTCAAAGGAGAGGGAATTGACGAGCTAAGTCTGCCCGCATTGGCAAATATAGTACGACCGTATCGAAACGGTGAAGATTTTGATGGTCTGTCGCGATTTAGGCAATTGTTAGAAAGAGAGAGTAATATTTGCAGATTTATTGACTATTTGGTATAATTGCCAAGTAACTAATTTTAATGACACAATCCGCTTCACACTCCAAATCGTGGGCGGATGAGGCAAAAGGAGAAGAGAATGTCTGTAAAGGTAGACATTAAGGCTTTGCTGGAGTCAGGTGTTCATTTTGGACACAAAACCAGCCGCTGGCACCCAAAGATGGCGCCATATATTCACAGTAAACGTCAGGATAGTCACATTATTGACTTGACTAAGACTGTTGAAGCTTTGGATAAGGCTTTGCCGGAATTGACAAAGATTGCTGCATCAGGCCGCAAGGTTTTGTTCGTTGGTACTAAAAAGCAAGCTAAAGACGTTGTTCGTGAAGCAGCTGAAAAGATCAACCAGCCATACGTAGTTGAGCGCTGGATTGGTGGTATGCTGACTAACGGTTCAACTATTGCTCAGCAAATTAAGAAGCTGAAGAATCTTGAAAAGCGAATGGCTTCAGGTGATTTGGAAAAGCGTTATAACAAGCTTGAAGTGCAGCGTTTCCAAGAGGAAATCGACAGCTTGAATATGAAATATGGCGGTATCAAGGATTTGATGGGCAAGCCAGGAGCTGTTGTTGTAGTTGACGCATTGACCGACGCAAATGCAGTTCGCGAGGCTCAAACTTTGGGCGTGCCAGTATTTGCAATTGTTGACACCAACGTTAACCCAACAGGAATTGATTACGTAATTCCAGGTAATGACGACGCTGTTAAGGGTATTCAATTGCTATTAGACTACTTCACCGCAGCTGTTGCTGAAGGCGCAGGTAGCGTAAAGACTGAAGAAAAACCAGCTAAAAAAGAGGAGAAATAGGATGGGCGTTTCTGTTGATGATATCAAAAAATTGCGCGAATTGACTGGCGTAGGCTTGACTGACGCTAAAAAAGCTTTGGTTGAAGCCGAGGGCGATTTCGATAAAGCTTTGGAAGCTATGCGCAAAAAGGGCTTGACGAAAGCTGAAAAGAAGGGCGATCGTGAAGCCCGTGAAGGTTTGATCGAAGGTTATGTTCACTCTGGCCGAATCGGCGTTATCGTTGAGGTAAACTGCGAAACTGACTTTGTGGCTCGACTTGACGACTTTAAGACGTTGGCGCACGAAGTTGCTATGCAAATTGCAGCGATGAGCCCAAAATATGTTTCTGAAGCTGACATTCCAGCAGAGGAAATGGAGCGCGTTAAAGCTGAGCTTATGGCGAGCGAATCTTTGGCAAGCAAGCCTGAAGAAATGCGCGAAAAGATCGTTGAAGGTCAATTGAAGAAGCATTTTGCTGAGCAGGTTCTTATGAGCCAGGCGTACATTTTGGACGACTCTAAGACTGTTGAGCAACACATTAAGGAAGCGATTGCGAAATTAGGTGAGAACATCGTTATTCGTCAATTCAAGCGAATCGAGCTGGGCGTAAGCGAATAGATTTTCACACAGAGAAGAAGTCGGCCGTAGAAATGCGGCCGATTTTTATTGTGTGGAAATTATTGAGCAGCCGTCTTTTTGGTGGCGCGCATCTGTCGTGGTGACGATGAATTGATGGTTTTGAATGGTTTCTTGGAGAAGTTTTTCGCGTGTGGCATCTAATTCAGAAAAAACGTCGTCTAGTAGAATGAGCGGTCGAGATTGACTAATCTCTGTCTGCATTTCAAGCTCTAGCAACTTGAACGCCAACATAATAGTTCGCATCTCACCGCGTGAAGCAACTTTAATGGCGGGCTGATTATGGAGGAAAATTGTGAAATCTTCACGGTGTGGGCCGGCAGAAGTAAAACCGGTTGCTATTTCATATTCGCGGGATTTTCCTAAGCGATTTAGTAGGGCTTGGTCATAATTTTCTAGAGGTACAATAGCGCCATATTCAATGGATAATTGCGTATCTTTTCCCGCCAAAGATTCGTATAAATTTTTTATGCGGGGCTCGTTTATCTGGAGAAATTTGGCTCGTTTTTGGGCAATGTTGGTCGCGTATTGGACAAATTTTATGTCCCAGGCAAACAGGTTGTCGCGCCAAATTGATGAGTCTTCTTGGTGGGATTTTAAGAGTTCGTTACGCTGTAAAAGAGTGCGATTGAAAGCTCTTAAATCCGTGTCATATTTGGGGTCAAGTCGGGCAATCAAGCCATCCAGAAAGTCGCGTCGTCGGGATGGTGAAGAGGAAATTAATCTTAGCTCGCTTGGCTCAAACAAAACGACAGGCAAGCGGTTTTTTCTGGTTAAGACTTTTGATTTATTGTCATTGATGATGAATTCTTTGTTGATTTTTCCAGAAATTGAGTCTAGCTTAATACGTCGCTCGCCGAAATCGCCCTCCAGATGAACAATTGTTTGCGGAGCGTTCAGTGTCATACAATCGCCAAGACTGCCACGAAAACTACTGCCGCGCAGCGCTACATAAACCGCCTCAAGCAGATTTGTCTTGCCGGTGCCATTTGGTCCAACAATTACCGTCCCAGAATTGCTAAAAGTCGCTTCGTGTAGATGATAAGACCGGAAATTGTATAGCTTAATCTTAGAAATCACTCTGTTATTATAGCACGAGGCGTAAGGCAAAATTAGCAGACAAGACGCTTGAAGTTTGATATAATAACGGATAGATAAATTGGAGGAAATATGTTCGACACAAACCCTTATGAAGAAAAAATGAATGCAGCGTTTAGCTTTTTTCAAGATGAATTGAAGAAGGTGCGAACGGGCAGGGCGCACGCTGGAATGCTCGACGGCATTATGGTTGAGGCTTACGGTTCAAAAATGCCGCTTAATCAGGTTGCAAACGTAACCGCTCCAGAGGCACAAATGTTGTTAGTTACGCCATTTGACCCGAGTAATATTACAGCAATTTCTTCTGCAATTCGCGATAATCAAAGTCTAGGTTTTAATCCGTCTGACGATGGGCGAGTGGTTCGCGTTCCAGTGCCAGCTTTGACCGAAGAACGCCGACATCAGTTGGTGAAGCAGGTCAGCGAGAAGGTTGAGGAGGCTCGAATTGCGATGCGTAATATTCGCCAAGATGCTCTTAAGGACGCTAAGCGAATGAAGGACAATAAAGAGCTGAGCGAAGACGATTTGAAGCGTGTAGAGAAAGAGATTGACGGCTTAATGAGTAAGATGCAGACGCAAATTGACGAGGCGTTTAAGGCGAAAGAAAAGGACGTCTTAACAGTTTAATGAGTGAAACTTTTGCCGACAAAGTGAAGGCGTTGAATTTGCCGTTGGATCAAATTATTGTTATTGGTAGCGGAATTTTGGATCAATTGGGGATCCGTCCAGCTGGTGATGTTGATCTTGCGGCGAGTTCTGATTTAATGAAAAAGCTCTCCGAGGAAAGTAGCGATTGGTCTAAAAAGTTTGACGATAACCAGCGTTTTTATTTTGTAAAAGATGACGGTTCGGCTGAAGTTTGGGACGGCTGGGTTTTTGATGGGCAGGCTGTTAGCTATGATGATTTGCTTGATTACGCAGTAGAATATGATGGCGTGAGGTTCGTCAATTTAGAGTTTTTATATCAATGGAAAAAATGGCGTAGTCGCGAAAAAGATGTTCAAGATGTGAAATTAATTGATGAATGGAGGGCGGATAATGAGTGAAAATGTGAGTTTGCCGCGGCACATCGGGTTTATTGTTGATGGAAATCGGCGATGGGCAAAGCAGCATGGCTTGCCGACATACGAAGGACATCTGGCGGGCTATAATGCACTAAAAGATGTGGCGTTGGAGGTTCTTCGTCGAGGCGTGAAATATGCGAGCGCTTACGTTTTTAGTACGGAAAACTGGAAGCGGTCAGAGGAAGAAGTCCGACATTTGATGAAATTGCTATTGAACATACTGAAAGCTGATCTTCCGATATTTATTGAAAACGAGGTTCGCTTGAGGGTTATTGGGTCTAGGGAAGGCTTGTCGGATCAATTGATCAAAGCGATTGACGAGGCTGAGGAGAAAACTGCCGATTTGAAAAACGGAGAATTGGTTTTATGCTTGAACTATGGCGGACATTTGGAGATTGCTGATGCGGTTAAAAAAATTGTTCAATCTGGAGTTTCTCCTGAGGAAATTACGCC
>CALHKG010000005.1 GCA_938033875.1 uncultured Candidatus Saccharibacteria bacterium
GGAGTTGAAGAAAAAAATAGGTCGACTATAAATCGTTTTGAGGTTGCAAATTCTGGCTGTAATGACATAGCTGGTGTGAAAGCTTCAGAGATAATTGTCGGAGAGAACGCCGGTGCGTGGCCAAAAAACGCTAACAGTGTTACTATTAAGAACAAAGGTCAACTAGACATTAGTTATTATAGCGATGAGACAAGTTCCAGTAAAATCACTTTTGAAAATGGCTCGATGATTTCTAGTGGTTATTACGTTGCAAGTCATCAGAATGTGACGACGGTTCTGTCTGGCGACATTACACTTAATGGTGACGTTGAGTATCAGCTGGCACCAAATGTCACATTGAAGATTACTGGTAAACTTAGTGGTCCAGGTAAACTGGTTGCTCATAAAGATAATGAAGGTACAGTACTGGTTGAGTCTTCAAATAACACTAGTGGCACCCCGAACGGTCAGATTGGTCATACTAACGAGGCTAAAACAATACAATTAGACGGCGACAAGCCTGATGAGTTTGTGACTGTTAAAAAAGGTGAAACAGTTTTACTAAATGGTAGTCGCTCTCATGTGACCGTTCGTGAAGGTGGTGTATTTGGCGGTGATGCCACGGTAAAGGGTCTTTATGTATCAGGTATTGTTTCTCCGGGCAACTCACCAGGTAAAATTACTGTACTGGAAGGTTTCTCTCTAAATAATACCGGTGTATATAAGGCTGAAATCTTAAACAAGGATCACTATGATCAGATTGTTGCACATGATGTTTCTCTAAATGGTAGTCTAGACTTAACATACTTGGCTGGTGGTGTCATTAAGAAGGGCGATACCTTTACGATCGTTAATAATAACGGCACTAACCCTGTCCAGGGAACGTTTAAGGACTTACCAGAAGGTGCAGAAGTAACTGTAAGTGGTGCAACCTTCAAGATTAGTTATGTTGGCGGTGACGGTAATGATGTTGTACTGACGGCACAGAATGACTCAAAAGCTCCAAAAGCTCCAAATACGGGTGGTGAAAAATTGTCTGTTAATTTGATTGGGGCTATAGCTGGAGTCGCTTCAGCAGCCGCTCTGCTATTCGTAACAAAACGAAAGAGTCTTAGTAAGAAATAAAGAGCCGAAGTAAAGGCTTAAAAAATCGACAGGCACGCCATAAGCGGTTTGACGCAGAGCGTGCCTGTTGGCTACAATGAGGTAGGTATGATACGGGGAGAACGAAATATACGCAATTTACAGACACCGCCAAGGACTAGGGGTCGAGTAGTCGTACCGCGACGCAGGCTGATGAGTGATATTGTTGTAAATGTGACTGATAGTGTGAATATGAAGCATACTGCGGATATTGCTCATCATTCTGTGTCGACTAAGACAAAACAGCCTCGGCAGTATATAAAATCAAAGAAACCTACGCTAATTAATAAAAAACTGACTCGAGCAGCCCGCTTGCTAGATATCTATGGAGAGTCTGTGTTTGTCGGTGATTTTCGGGGTAGCAAGCGGAGACGTATTAAGCAATCTTTGCGAAATATTTTAGGTGGTGACTTTCGTAAAAAGCTTCCTGGCGTAATTGCAGTTATTCTTTTGACAATCTCGATATATTCGTTTGTTGACTCCTGGCTGTTGAATAGTCGAATAAAGAACGCCGTTAATGGGGCGCCAGTAACAGCACGCAGCGATGATTCTAATGATCGTAGAAGTAGTGAAGGTAAAGACGAAACTAAAGTGTCTAATGATGCTATTGCCAAATATAGGGTTGCTGCAGATTTGCCGCGAGTCATCACCATTGAGAAGTTGGGGGTTAAGGCTAGGGTTTTGCAAATGAGCGTCAATTCGGACGGTTCAATGCAGTCACCTGTCAACATCTTTGATGCTGGATGGTATACCGGCAGTGTTAAGCCAGGTCAGTTAGGCGCATCTATTATTGTCGGACATGCGTCGGGTACAACTTCAGGTGGAGTTTTTAATAAGCTAGAGTCTTTGAATGCCGGTGATACGATTAGTGTCGAGCGTGGCGATGGTAAAATACTGCGTTATCAGGTGATAAAAAAACAAACAGTTAAATTATCTGATGTGGATATGAATAGTTTTATTCGGCCAGCTGATGGTGTATCTGAGGGTCTGAATTTGATGACGTGCGCAGGGGAATGGATAAAAAATTCCCAAACTCGTAATAACCGAGTAATGATATTCACTAAGCGGATTTAAGTTGTCTGATGTTATAATTTATGCATGGGAACGTTGCCAGATCACGATAAATTATTAACCAACAGAGCCTTGCGGTGTGCGGCGACGGAGCTGAACGTTGATTCATCTGAATTAC
>CALHKG010000006.1 GCA_938033875.1 uncultured Candidatus Saccharibacteria bacterium
AGCCGATTGAGTTTGAGAATGACTTAGAAGTAACTATTGACCCGTATATCCTCGGAATGTTTATCGGCGATGGTGGTACGCACGGCGTTGTTGGTGGATGCCCAAATATCACAACTGCTGACCAAGAGGTCGTTGACGCCATCTATGATTATGCCAAGAAAATTGATTGTGCGGTCAGAGTAGACCAAAAACCAGGAAACGCCGCGTCAAGCTATTATTTCACTTATAATAAAGATGATTATAAAACTGACGGGCGAAGAATAATCAATAATTTTACCGAACAGATTAGAGCGGTCGGTTTAGACGGCGTTAGTTGTGGTGAAAAGTTTGTTCCAGATAGCTATAAATTTGGCAGCGTGGAAACTCGTAGGCAGGTTTTGTCTGGACTGATTGATTCTGATGGCTATGTTTATAATGAGCATAAGTCTATTGACTATGTAACAAAATCTAAACAACTTGCGGATGATGTCGTATTTATTGCCAGGAGTCTCGGTATTAGAGCGTCAGAACCAAAGCCAGCTAAGAAGGGCGTTAAGGAAATTGGATTTGTTGGTGATTACTGGCGAATTCACATGGGCGGAGCTGAAATTGTACCAACGAGGATTCCGAGAAAAAAACTGGCTCCCAGGGCGGCAAGACGAGAATTAACGAGCCGAATGACCTCGTTCAAAATCGAGCTAATTTCCGAACGCCAGAAATATTATGGCTTTACTTGCGATGGCGACCACAAATATTTACTCGCAAATAGCCTTCTGACCTCGGAGAACTCGGGCAAGTCGATTTATATGAACAGTCTCCTCATTTCGGCAATGTCGCACGCAACACCAGACGAGCTTAAAATCTTCGCAATTGACCCAAAGAAGGTTGAGTTCTCAAAGTACATCGACCTACCGTATTGCCCCATTAACCCAGTTACCGACATGCGTGACGCATATGGTCTACTGGCATTTGCAGTATGGGAAATGGAGCGTCGATACAAGATTATCCAGGCAGCTGGTGTAAAACAGCTCTCCGAGTATAACGACTTCTAAGACAAGAATC
>CALHKG010000007.1 GCA_938033875.1 uncultured Candidatus Saccharibacteria bacterium
CGCTGTTGAAGAAGATGAGGAATTCGAAACACCGAGCGAAGACGAGTTCGTCGAAGAGGAAGTTGCCGCTTAATAAGTAGGCTTCGTAACTACAGGAACCGCCTCAATTCCGGGGCGGTTTTCTATTGATTATTTACAAGAAAGGTTGTATAATACGCATACACTAAACGAAGGTGAAATGTTCAGCTTGATTGTTAAGAAATGGAGATTTGATTGTGGGCGAATTATTTATAGCCAAGACTATGCCTGAAAAGGATTGGAGTCAAGTGTCAAAGCCAAATGGCTGGGGCGATGTTGCTTGCGAGCGAATCATAACAGATAACAATTTGGGTGTTTATGTAGCCGATGCTCGCCAAGGAGATATTGATGGGAAAGCTACGATTATCTTGCCTCAGTGGTCTGATGGCACACTTCATAATCCATTGTCTCAGGAGCGGGCAAAAGCCACTGCGGCTATAGAGGGTGGTGTGGCGCTATATGTAGATAACCCAGGTGTAGAAATTGATCTTCCGAATATGAGTGAAGATATAAAGCAGGCACTTCTGTCAGGGGATTTTAAGCCTGGCGCCATAAAACAGTGGGATGCTATTGCTCAAGGGTTGGATTATGCTGGTCTGGATTTTGATTCAGTTAGTCGCGTTCTGGGGGCGTCGCTTGGAGCTCACGTTGCGTCGGCTATTGTGCGTACCGCACCGGAAGAAGTTCATCTGGAGCGGATGGACTTGTGGGAGACGGCTGGACTTGATAAAGAGAATAATTTTTTACAGTTTGCTGCCAATTTTATGATGCACGGCGGTGACGGGTACGCGGATATATTGAAAAATAATCCCGAATGGGTTGCTTATTTAAGAAAAATTAATGGCACGAAGGAATTGGCTAAAATTGCGATTTGTCGAACGGCTGGACTGTTTTATTATCCGTGGGCTATTAATCGTCATGATATCGGAAATACGATTATCGAGGCTAAGAATAGAAAAAACCCAGCAATTGACGGAGATACTGTTTTAACTATCTTAAACGGCACAGAAAGTAAAGTCAGTCCAAGCGAATTAAATAATCGCTTAGCAGCGCAACTGGCGCTGAACGGATTTCGTCGAGTTATCAGACTAGAATCTGAAGGCGGCGTGCATGCGTCGCAGGA
>CALHKG010000008.1 GCA_938033875.1 uncultured Candidatus Saccharibacteria bacterium
GATACCCGCTACTAGCACTTGATAATGGCGGGAAGCTATCCGATTTTTCGGTTGCTAGTGAAGTGCGCAAGTTGGGGTTGGAAGGTAATTTACGCCAGAAAAAGGTGGTTGAGGAATATAATAAAAGCCTCGGTAAAGAGAAAGTGATTTTTATTGATAGTTTGCCGAAGCGGTTTTCTGGACATGAGCCAGACGCCTCAATATTTAAGAAGAATCACGATCGTTGGATTCATGAATTCCTTGAGCCAAATGCATTCAATATGAGCTCGTGGTATCACCCGAACTTCTTTGGGCATAGCAATTATATGTCAGCGCTTCGCGAAAAAGTACCACTGCCCAATTTAGTGAAACCAATAACGAAAACGAATGGCGATATTGATGTAGTATTTGTTATTGACACGACTGGTTCGATGGGTAGTTCAATTAGTGCTGTTAGAAATAACATTCGAAATATAGTTGAGTCGATTAGTTCGAAAACCAAAAGTGCTAGATTTGCACTGGTTACTTATCAAGATCATCCGTGTTGTGGCGGAAGCTCGGGAGACTATCCGTCCAAAATTGAGACAGATTTTACGAGTAACGTCGAGGCGCTTAACAAGGCTGTCAATTTTATTCAACTCGGTAATGGTGGTGACTGGAAAGAATCTGTTTATTCTGGTATTAAGACAGGGCTGAATCTACAGTGGCGAGCGGGAGTAAAGAAGATTATGATTGTGATTGGTGATGCTCCAGCCAAGGACCCAGAACCAGTTACTGAGCTAACCAAACAATCTATTGTTGATGCTGCTTATGCTGTTGATCCAGCTCAAATATATATTATTGACACTTCTGGACATGATGCAATGGCGCCTGTGATGTCTTTGACTGAAAGAACGGGCGGCGCATATTTACAAGCCGATGATAGCAATAAGATCGTTGATCAGATTAATACGTCAGTTGAAAATGTGACAAACAAACCGAACGCCTGGATAAATCGTCAATATGTGGCGAAAATTGGCGACACATTAGAATTGGATGGCGCTGGTTCTTATTCGGCAAATGGTAAAATCGTGAAATATGAATGGGATGTCGATCAAGACGGCGTGTATGACGTGACGACGGATAAGCCTTTTGTCAATTATACGTTTACTAAGGAATTTTCTGGGCTGTTAACACTTAGAGTGACTGATAATTCTGGACTGACGAATGTAGCAACGACAACTTTGACGGTTAGCGATGACGGCGATGAGCATGAACGGGAATTTGATAATTGTCCAGATGTAGCGAATCCAGATCAAGCTGATTATGACAAGGATGGAATTGGTGATGCTTGTGATTCTGATCCGGGATATTTGGAAGAATATGGATATTATCAGATACTAGAATATGAAAAGAATCAAGCGAAGAAAGATGATAGTAAAAAAGAAAATACAAATCGTAAACCTGTTGACGTGGTTTCGAGTAATAAAGTAAACGGTGGTAATAACAAGAAAATAGCTACCATAGATTCTGGTGGTAAAGACGTAAAACTTCAGGAAAATAGTAGCGTGAATGAGGTGAAGTTGAGGGAAGTTCAGGGGAAGTCTGAGGATAATAATGAAGGCAAGAGTGGATCGTCGTGGTTTGGTATTGCTGCAGCTGTTGGAATGGTTGCAATCAGTGTAGTAACAATAGTTATAAAAGTTTATCGCCAAAAAACAAGACTATCTTAAGTTCTGTCGTGTTATAATATAGGCATGAATCCACAAACATCCTCATCAGAAGATTTAACGCAGCCTGTTGCGTACGATG
>CALHKG010000009.1 GCA_938033875.1 uncultured Candidatus Saccharibacteria bacterium
CTCCCGTTGAAAGAATCACCACAACCACGATTATAACTGTAGTGTTATTTTCTGATTCGCTCGTTCCAGCTTCTGCGCTAGATGCCTCGCTTTCCGTAGAATCATCTGGAGTATTGGATGAAACTTCGATCATCTTCGCCACCAAATAATTGTCGGGATATTTTTTATCCAATTGCTCAAATTTAGCTTTTGCCTGAGAATATTTACCTTGAGAAAAACTCTCCAAGCCATCTTTCCAGAGCTTAGTCAATTCGCCATTTGCCGATAACGCAACATTATTTTTCTTCGCCATAGTTTTCAGATCGGCAATATCACGAAATATTCCCTCTCCAAAGCAAGAATTGTTGTGTTCTCTCCTGTTCGCACAGGACGAGCCGCCGTAAGTATTCAGTCCAATCTGCTTACCATCATCATCGAACGCTGGACCACCACTGTTACCCGCCGCAATTTGCGCGCTCATTGAAAACAACTTATGACCGCCCGCGTCACTAGCCGAACCAGAAACATCACCTTGAGTAACGGTCGGCACAGTCTTACTCTTCTTCGTATTTACGCCGTCATCGACAATTGCTGGATAACCAATCGCCGTCACTCGATCACCTCTAGAAACCTTAGAGCTATCACCTAACTCTACCGCTGGAAATCGCCCCTCGACCTTCAGAATCGCCACGTCACTTTTGTCGCTATTCAGGTCCATCCCATGCCCCTTCAAATCAACTTCCGCGTCAATTTTCTTGGCTGGAATATTAGTCTTCGTCTTTTTCCATTTAAGATTACCCGAACCGTCATCTTCGCGCGCAATAGGTTCGCTTGAGGTCTGGATAACGTAATCGTATCGATCGTTTTGCGAGCGTATATTATCGGCAGGAACCTGATTGATAAGACCGAGAATTGCTGCTTGCGCACTCTGATCGCCGCCATTAGCTTTATTTGCCAAATCCCGAAGCGTCTCTCGAGTCACATAGCCCGCATCTACCACAAACTTTATATATTTATTCATGTTTTCTTGCGTGTTGAGACCCATGATCATACTTTGGTTCGAAACCTCAGTCACATGTCCATTTGTAGCGATATAGCCGTCGTCAGAAACAATTGACCCACTGCCAATTCCACCCGTACACAAGCCATTCAGCTGCATACTCGCACCATTCTGCGCCGTATAAATCATATCAGCACAACGATATGTCCCCACGCGGACTGTAGCAATTTGATTCCTTGCCACCACTTTAATAACGGAATCTTCGTCCAGTTCATCCAAAGTATTCGTAGTGTCTTTATCTTCTGAGAAATTTTCTGCCTTAGTTTCGGTCTTAGCTATCGTAGCGGAAGCCACTTGCGCCTCATTATTGCCATCAGCCCTGACCAAATAGCTACTGTCTGGATTCTGGAAAGTAACCTTAGCAACCAGCGCCTCTAGCTGGTCAATGTATGGCTGTGTGTACGAATTTTTACTCAATGCAAAAATCGTCATCCAGTAAGGTCTGCCGTTCTGAATTGTCAAGTAAGTTATTTTTTCACCAGTTTTCTGCCACTTGCCGTCAATAGTGCTTCCGTAATCAACGACCATTTTCTTAAACTTGCGTCCAGAAATCGTCACGTCGCTAGTGTGATATTTTAAGTTTGGGTTATCCTTTTTCTGCTTGTTGATATCGCCCTGAAGCATTAAATCCAAATCTGAATATTTCTTCGTGTCCTTGTATTCCTTGGGCATCGTTGACCGATCAAAATAAGCTTTTTTGCGCGAAGTTACGATTGAGAAGTCTGGCATAATCTTCCTAAACGAGAACTTCTCTTCTTCCTCATTCGGCTTTTCTGAGCCTTTTCTGAAATGCAATCGCAAAATCGCGTAAGCGCGGCTTTCTTTCAATTCATCATCAGCATAAGTGGTGGCGCTGTACTGTTTTTCATTAGAATCACTATTTAAGACGTGACCTTCGCCAGTAAAAATACTCTTGTCGTATCGAATCGAATAGCCATATTTGGAAACGACTTTTTGCAAATTCTTAGCATCTTCTTCGGCAAAAATCTTCTGGATCTTCTTTTTTGCGGTTTTACTAACTCCGGAAGAGCGGTTATTATTAACGACAATCAGCCCAACTATAACGGAGATCAAGAAAACTACGCCCAGAACGATGGCTACAATTTTTAATTTCTTCATTGACTTCTGATTCATATTGCTCCAATCCTAACGATAATTTACAAATTGCAGAGGTGTGTCATAATCACTTTCTCGCAATAAACTAATAACTTTCTGCAGCTCATCCTTCGACACAGAAGTAACACGAACGAGGTCGCCCTGAATTTGCGGCTTAGCTTTCGGCGCATTAGCGCGAATATCAGCAGCAATTTGCTTCGCCGTCGGCTGATCAAGACCTTGCTTGAACGGAATTTCCCAAGTCGTCTTTAAGTTTGAAACAACTTTCTCTTTTGATAAATCCAAAACTTTGCTTGATTGACCGCGCCCCGCCAATTTCTTACGAACAATATCTAGAACGGCGTCAACTTGCCAATCGCTGTCGCCCGTAATCTTCAAACCTTTCTTATCGTCCAGCCAATCAATTGCCGCGCTCGTCCCCTTAAGATCATAACGCCCTTGGATTTCTTTTTCAGCCTGCATGAAAACATTATTCATCTCAGTTTTGTCAATTTCTGACACAATATCAAACGAAAAACTCGCCATCTTCCCTCCTAATTTTTTCTATTATACCAAAAAATCGCCCCGTTTAGAGCGATTTTCTGATTTTGCTTTCAGGCAATAATTAGCCGCGAGCAAAGTGCGCAAAGGCGCGGTTAGCTTCAGCCATCTTATGAGTGTCTTCCTTCTTCTTGAAGGCAGCACCAGCTTCATTGTAAGCGTCAACGATTTCCAATGCCAAACGCTGTGAATATGGCATTCCGTTACGAGCGCGGGCTGATTGAACTAACCAGCTAAACGCATAGTGCAATTGTCGATGTCCCTGAACTGGGAATGGAATCTGGTAGTTAGCACCACCAACGCGGCGAGATTTAACCTCGAAGCTTGGGCTAACGTTCTTCAATGCTTTTTCAAACACTGCCAATGGATCTTCAGAATCCAATTTCTTAGCAGCAGTTTCTAGGGCTGCGTAGACAGCGCGTTCAGCCGCCAATTTTTTACCGTCTAGCATTGACTTGTTGATCAAACGCTGAACTAGTACACTTTGGTATCGGCGATCAGGCTTAAGTTCACGCTGCAATTTCTTGGTAACTTTACGAGGCATGATTATTTATCCCCTTTCTTTGTACCGTACTTAGAGCGACCCTTCTTACGGTTGTTGACACCTTGAAGGTCAAGCGCACCACGTACGATGTGATAACGCACACCTGGAAGGTCAGGCACACGACCACCGCGGATCAAGACCACAGCGTGCTCCTGCAAGTTGTGACCCTCACCACCGATGTACGCCCAAACTTCATAGCCGTTGTTCAATTTAACACGAGCAACTTTACGCAAAGCTGAGTTTGGTTTCTTTGGCGTCTTAGTCGTCACACGCACACAAACACCACGCTTAAGAGGTGCATTCTGGTCGTAATAACGTGTTTTTAGGGCGTTATGAATACGACCTAGTGCTGGCGACTTGGACTTTTTCTTAGCCGTTTGGCGCGGTTTGCGCACCAATTGGTTGATTGTTGGCATCCAATTTCTCCTTGGTTGATTTACTAATTACGGCAATTCGCCTTACGGTTTGGATTCAGCAACTCCTCTCCGTGTCTATACCTTTTCCGCCGAGATTGCAGTCTGTACACGTTCAAACCACCGCGCACTCCGAAAAGAGGAAACTCTACATCTATTCTAGCACAGATTTCGTAAAAGTAAAATCGCCACTTATTTATACAAAAAATAGGGTGCTCATCGTCAGAGATGAATTCCTTGCACAGAAGAGACACAACTTATCGCGCATACTTGCCCTAATCCATAACCTCCACTAGGAATATTTTCTTTTCAAAGCCGCCGCGTTTTTCTGCTTTTTCTACACGAATTTTTTCTAATTCTTCCGCGGTACAACTATGTAGGCTTGCGAGAGCATAGACTACTTCCATGATATCGGCAAGCTCATCAGTATTTTTATCTTTTTTATATTCCTCAACTTCTTCGACTAGCTTTTTTGTAAGCTCCACGGCATATTCGTCTGCTGTAAGTATTTTGTGAGTTGGCTTTTGCCTGTTGGCCTTAATGATTTCCAAAATTTTATCACGGACAAGTTTGTTATATACTGGCATAAAACCTCCTTTAATTGTTTATATTATATAATTTTTTTTCCTATAAAAAATCAATTTAAAGTAAAAACTCCACCCCCGTCCGTGGAGTTTTTACTCGACACGAGACAAGAGTGGAGTGTCACTCCACAGGATTGCTCAGGACTACTCAGCCTTACTTAGCACCAAGAATGTCGTTGTACATACTCGGTGAAAGGGTGATTTTCGCCCCAGCTGACTCCTTAAAGGCGTCAGCTATTACAGGAGAAAGTCCTTGCCTTGACACGTCATCTGAGACGATGAGGTGAGAAGGTAGAGGTGTACAGTCCACTCGTACCCAGCCATAAGACCAGGTATTGTTACAGGCGTAAGAGTGTTGCCAGTAAGCTACACTCCTAGGTTCTGGTGTCTTAGGGACGTCTACAGACATAGACGCCTCTTTGACATCCTGACGGATGTCAAAGGTGACTCTAGAGACCGGGATCTCTAATACATACGATCCATTGTCGCCCTCGAAGGCAACTAAAATGGATGTACCCGACGCACCACCCATAGTAATGGGATATTCTCTGCCTGGTTCCAGACCAAAGCTAGAGACGACATCGGATAATGTCGCATCCGTCTGTTTGTCTTTGTAAGCACTAGTCTGACCCTCATATAGCAGGACATTTCCCACTGCCCATATGATGAGCGCAAACAGAAAGAACCATTGCATAGCAATGGGATTTAAAAAGAGACCGCTCGATCCCCCTTTCTCATCGTCCACATCTCCTCTGATCTTTACCTCTTCCTGGAGTGTCATCGACATTCACCATCTCTCTTGCTGTGAAGTACTCTTTTACACGGTTGTGTAAAAGCTAATACAATTTATATCACACTTGAGCTAAAAAGTCAATACATATCATCCGAAACAAAGACTTCGAATCTACATACAGTGCTTTATGAGCTACCAAATAAAATAATCATCATACGCAAAACACCCGACCTTATAGTCAAGGTGCGGGTGTTGCGAATTATTGTGGTCAGACCTACCTACTAAGCAGCAACTTCCTCTTCGACGAACTCGTCTTCGCTCGGTGTTTCGAATTCTTCATCTTCTTCGACAGCGCCAGTTCCTACTGGAATCTTGCGGCCGATGATAACGTTTTCCTTCAAGCCATGCAAGTGGTCAGCTCGACCGGATACAGCAGCATTGATCAAGACGCGAGTAGTGTCTTGGAAGGATGCGGCCGATAGCCATGAGTCACTCCAGATAGAAACCTTCGTGATACCAAGTAGCAATTGAGTATAGCTAATCAAGTTCTTACCTTCAGCAGCCAATTGCTTATTCGCATTGACCACAGCGGCCTTAGAAACGATGTCGCCAGTCACGAATTCGCTATCACCAGCATCTTCGATCTGCACGCGACTAAACATTTGGCGAACAATAATCTCCAAGTGCTTGTCAGCCACGTCCTGACCCTGAGCGGCGTAAATTCGCAGAACTTCGTTGATGATGTAGCGCTGAGTTGCCTCAACACCCTTAAGTCGCATCAAATCGTGCAAGTTCAACGATCCAGTCGTCAATCGATCGCCAGCTTCAACAACGTCGTTCGCCTTAACAACCAACTGCATATTGCCTGGGATTTCGTAGCGAGTTGGTGAAGCAGCCTCTGCTGCGATCACCAAAGTATCCTCAGCTGACTCAATCACACCGTCAAATGGCGCGATCAAAGGTCGAGTGTCGCTCTCGCCAGTTGCCAAGACGTCGCCAGCCTTGACGCTTGAGCCGGCCTTAACTACAACGGTTCGTCCCTCTAATGGCAATCGCTCAACCTTGCCAGATTCTGGCGTAATTTGAACGATGTACTTCTTGCCATCTTCCCAAACGTCGACCAAACCAGCAACTTCCGTAATGAATGCTTGGCCCTTTGGTGTGCGCGCTTCAAACAATTCTTCAACACGAGGAAGACCTTGGGTAATGTCACCACCAGCAACACCAGAGTTGTGGAAGGTACGAAGCGTCAACTGAGTACCTGGCTCACCAACTGACTGAGCGGCGATAACACCAACTGGCTGATGATTGCCAACCAATTTACCAGTCGACATATCAATACCATAACTTCGCTGTGGAATACCATTAAGGTTGTTTGTCGATAATACAGATTGAATCTTAACGCTTTCAATGCTTTCGTCGTCGTCAATTGAATCTGCGATTTCACGCGTGATCAATTCGTTCTTATTGACGTGACCTGGAATCGTTTCAGCAGCATAACGACCAGCCAAACGGTTTGAGAAGTCAATCATGGTCTCTTCAGTTTCTGATCGGTAAATTGCGTAACCTTCATCGTCGCCATCAGTATCTTCAACAGTAAAGACATCTTGTGCAACGTCAACCAAACGACGAGTCAAGTAACCTGAGTCGGCAGTCTTAAGAGCCGTGTCAATAAGACCCTTACGTGCACCACGGGTTGCGATAAAGGCCTCAAGGCTAGACAAGCCGCCGGTGTACGAGCTGCGGATTGGAAGCTCAATCTCATGGTTGGTTGCGTCCATCTGAACACCAATCATCGCGCTCGCCAACTTCACATTGGAAATATCACCACGAGCACCAGAGTTGACCATCATAGAAATACTGGTGTCCATGTGCGCCAATTGGTCTTTCAGGAATGCCGTAATCTTATTGTCGACGTTTCGCCATGCGCTAACCGTCAAGTTATATCGCTCTTCCTCAGTAATCAAACCTTGGTCGAATTGCTCAGAAATCAAAGCCGCCTTAGCGTCACCTTCAGCCACAAACTGAGGAATTTCCTCAAAGTGGACATAGTCGGTCATACCAGTCGACACAGCCGCAACCGTAGCAAAACGGAAAGCTTGACCCTTCATGCGGTCTGCAATCTTAGCGGTTTCTTCGGCGCCGTACTTGTTAAAGATTTGCGCCAGTACTTTCTTAAGCTGCTTTTTAGTCTGGACGTTATTGTCATATGGGAAATCTTCAGGCAGAATCTCATTGAAGAAGACGCGACCCAAAGTTGTTTCACGCATTTTACCTTTCGCAAAGATACGAATTGGGGTTTGCAAGTGAATCACGCCATTGTCGTAAGCCATTTCTGCTTCGTAAACAGAGCTGTAAGTCTTAACCTTATCAGTCTGAGCTTGTGGCTTGTCGTAAGTCAAGTAATAGTTACCAAGCACGATATCCTGCGAAATGTGCAGCACTGGCGCACCATCGGCAGGCTTCAACAAGTTGGCAGTTGCGCTCATCAATTCACGAGCTTCAGCTTGAGCCTCTTTTGATAGCGGCAAGTGAACAGCCATCTGGTCACCGTCGAAGTCGGCGTTAAATCCGGCACACACTAGCGGGTGTAATTGAATAGCTTTTCCCTCAACCAAGACTGGCTGGAAGGCTTGAATTGACAAACGGTGCAAACTTGGTGCGCGGTTAAGCAACACGTACTTGCCTTCAATTGCTGAATCCAGCGCGTCCCAAACTACCGCTTCACCAGCCTCAATCAGGCGTGAAGCCGAGCGAATATTGTGTGCAAATTCATTCTTAATCAGCCAGCTAATCACGAATGGCTTAAACAATTCCAGTGCCATTTGCTTTGGCAAACCACATTGGTTAATCTTCAATTTTGGACCAACCACGATAACCGAGCGACCAGAATAGTCAACACGCTTACCAAGAAGGTTCTGACGGAAGCGACCTTGCTTACCCTTTAGCATATCGCTCAAGCTCTTCAAGCTGCGACGACCACCAGTCGAGCTAACTGCACGACCGCGAGATGCTGAATTGTCAATCAAAGCGTCAACAGCCTCCTGAAGCATACGCTTTTCATTGCGCTGAATAACCTCTGGCGCGTTAAGCTCAATCAACTTCTTCAAGCGATTGTTTCGGTTGATAATTCGGCGATACAAATCGTTCAAGTCAGATGTCGCAAATCGGCCACCAGACAACGCCACCATTGGACGAAGATCCGGAGGAATCACCGGCAAAACAGTCATACATAGACTTGATGGCTTAATGCCAGCAGATTCCATACTCTCTAGCATCTTCAAGCGCTTTAGCAACTTCTTCTGTCGTTGACCTTTCGCAGTTTCAACTTCCTCTGTCAATTCAGCGATAAGCTTTGGCAACTCAATCTTGTCCAAAAGTTCTTTGACCGCGCTAGCACCCATGCCAACTTCGATCAATTCGTCATATTCTTCTGGCAAGTTGCGATATTCGCTCTCTGAAATCAAAGCACCGAAATTCAAGCTCTCCAATTGAGATTTCTTACCAACGTAAGCTTCTTCCAACTCCTCGACTTCACGACTCTGCTCTTTAGCTAGTTGCTTAACGTCAGCGCCATCTTCTTCAGCCATTTTTTCGTAACGGATTTTGATAGCCTTACGAGCCAAATCAGTTTCCGCTTCCAAATCTGCCAAGTATTGATCACGAGTTGCTTCGTCAACATTTAAGATGACGTAAGTTGCAAAGTAAACGATTTTCTCAATATTGCGAACCGTCATGCCAAGCAGCTGGCTCATTGCGCTTGGAGTGCCGCGCATAAACCAAATGTGCGCAACTGGAACTGCCAATTGAATATGCCCCATTCGCTCACGACGAACAATTGATTTAGTGACTAATTCGCCATTCTTATCGACAGCAGCTTCGCGTGAACGGACGCCCTTAAGCTTTGAGTCGTGTGGATTGATATCCTTAACTGGACCAAAGATTCGCTCACAGAACAATCCGTCGCGTTCTGGCTTTTGTGTGCGATAGTTAATTGTTTCTGGCTTCAAAACTTCGCCGTAGCTCCATTTCAGAATGTCTTCTGGGCTAGCTACCGCCAAACGAACCGCGTCAAAATCGCTGATGCCCGTTGCGTTAAATGCAGAATTTGCCATCTTACGCGTCCTCCTTTATTTCTTCTACTTCATCAATATCTTGCACGCTCATGCCATCGTCAATTTCACCGATGTCATCTGATTCGTCCAAGTATGTTTCTTCTTCCTCATTGTCAGCGGCAACGGTTTTGTCTTCCGGACCACTTGAAGCAATAACATGCTCAGCGTCAACTGCAGCCTCGTCGTCAACCAAATCAACTCGAAGACCCAAACCTTGAAGTTCCTTAACCAACACGTTGAAGGATTCTGGAAGTTTTGGACCAACAATCGGCTCATCCTTAATGATTGACTCGTAAGCCTTTGCACGACCGTAAACGTCGTCGGACTTAATTGTCAACATTTCCTGCAAGGTTGCAGCGGCACCGTAAGCTTCCAATGCCCAAACCTCCATTTCACCGAAGCGCTGACCACCGTTTTGTGCTTTACCAC
>CALHKG010000010.1 GCA_938033875.1 uncultured Candidatus Saccharibacteria bacterium
ATGCACGCATGATTATTTGCCAAAAAGCAAAGATGGCGAACCGTTCGCCGCGAGATAGAGAAAGGCCAGAAAAATGGCACTTCATTACACCCTGCACTACATCGTCTGCAAGGGTATCACCATCCACGCTGGGGGCACTACCATTACGCAGTCCGAGGATGGCATTACCAGGGTTTGCTGCTCGGAGTCGGCTTCTCCTGAATACAGGAAAGTAGGGAGTGAATTCCACTTCGAGACTTCAGTCTCTAAGATAATTCTTATCCCTGACGTCGCGCTTAAAGGCGAGGCCCCTAAGTCCGAAAGGACCGACAACGGGACTGTGTTCACGCTAAACATCGGCAGCTTCACGCTGAAGGTTAATGGCTTTACCGCTAAATTAAGGTGTAACAGCCTTATGAAGGAGAACATCCTTACAGTGAAGTCTGATAACTCCAATAAGTTCTTCAGCTATGAAGAGTGCGATGACAAGGCGATTATCATTGCTATGACATACGACGATAGGCGCCGATTGAAGGATCTCCGAGAAGGAGAGTTCATCCCATTTTCTGGTGTGAACGACGTCATCTACGAAGTGACGAAAGTCGAGCGTAACAAGGGATGGCGAACAACAGTTACCATCCAGACATACAAGGATGGTGCTCCTGTAGGCCAAGCCTGCACTGTGTCTGGAGATGACAATTCGTGGTTTGTGGCGGCAATCCCGCCACGAGCAGAACTCTGATCTCCTGATCTCTTACTGCTTCTTGCGGTAAGTTATCTGGACCTGAATAGTGATAAGTAAGATGATGCCAAAAATAAGGCGTCATCTTCTGACGCGTCTTAGTACATCTTCATCTGCTTGCACTATTCATTGGAAATTATCAAGTCCCAACTGGGGCTGTTTTTTATTATATTGACTTTTTTACTCATGTGTGATATAAATAATACTAGCTTTCGTCTAAGGCTCGTCTAAGGCGAAAGTCGCCCTTAGACGTAAAACTCTGCACCCTTAAGGAGGGGTACATGAGCACTTCAGCAAATCAAGCCGCTAACGACATTAAGACGCACGAGTCGATCAGGAAGATTTATTCGTTCTGTCTTGTCATTTTGCTGCTGCTACTGGCGACCGTTGCCCTCGTCTCCTACATCTTAGGAGAGGAGTCGCTACCGTCGCTAGAGTTAGCTTCGTCAAAGCCTCTGTCTTTCGTCATTTACGTGGCGATAATCACTTTTATCGCGTGCGCACTCTTCCTTAACGAGAGGGCCATCAGGAACAGCAAAAAGTATTCCAACCTTCAGAAAGAGCTTGACGAGTCCGAGCGCAAGAACAGCGAACTTGAGAAAGCGCTTCTTGAGTCCGAGCGCGAACTTGAGAAAGCTAAAGCGCTCGCGGAGTGTTACTGGAAAATGCTCCCAGAAGATCTGCGCAAGCTTGCAGAAGATCAGTGCAAGCTTGAAGACGCCATTAAAGAAATGCTAGAGCTGAACAGCTCTCAGGATACTTCATCAGGTAGCTGAATATCCACACGCATGCGCTAATATGAACGACGTTTAGTCGTTCGAACAAAGGGCGAACACGCCCGCTAGGGATAGCTCGCTGAGGCTTAGGTCTCAGCTTGAGCCTTGGCGGGCTATTTCTATTGGCATAAAATTTGTTACACTAGATATTGTGAAGAAAAAAGTACCAAAATTCATTGAGCAATCATTAGCCCGAGTCGCTAATCTTTACAGCTTTGAGCCGGAGCATCATCTGGAGAAAATTGATGAAAGTTTGACGCCGAATATGCGAGCTTTGCGCCTGGCTATGACGATTGCCGAGCAGCTTCTGAGCATGGGCGTGGTGGCGCGCGATGTGGTGCGTATGTCGCAAGGAATCACGCGGACATATTGCCGCAGACCCGTTCACGTGGACGTAAGCTACACTTTGGTGACAATTTCTCAAGACCGCGGAGTTGACCATGAGCCTTTGACGATGGCGCGAGTTATCGTTCCTGACGATCCTAATTATCAATTGATTCAAGCATTGCAATTATTAGCCCTCGACATTCGTCGCAAGCAACTTTCCCTGGAAGAAGCCGAAGAGCGACTGCAACAAATACTCAAAAAACCCACCGAACATTCCCGGCTGGTCGTTTACGCGGCGGGCGGATTAGTGAGCGCAGGTTCTGTTATTTTATATGGCGGCAGTTTGCTCATGGCGTCAATCGCGTTTCTGCTCGGATTCCTAGCGACTGGATTACTGAGGTGGCTGGGGCGTATTGGCACGCCGTTGTTCTATTCGCAAGCCCTCGTGGCGATTTTCGTAACATTGGTGGCGGCGGGCGCAGCTTGGTGCAGTAATTATCTGGGACTAAGCGTCAATGCAACATTGCTGGTTATCAGCGGAATTGTCTTATTAGTCGCGGGACTAATGTTTGTCGGCGCATTCCAGGACGCAATTGACGAATACTACATGACCGCCAACGCCAGATTGTTAAAAGTCGTAATGGCGACGGGCGGCGTAATTGCTGGCGTGATGGTCGGACTGTACATTGCGACAAAATTCGGCATCACCTTCCCGGCAACACCAGATCGATTGACATTGGCGGACGGACACACGCAATATTTGGGCGCTGGAATTATCGCGGCGGCGTTCGTTCTGAGGAATCATTCTCGATTTTTGGGAATGGTTATCTCTGGATTAATTGCAATTTTTGGCTGGTGGATCTCACGATTAGCCATGAGTTTTGGCTTTGATATCGTAACAGCGAGCGGCATCGCGGCGGCGGTAATTGGACTGGTCGCAGTTATGACTTCCAGATTATGGAAATTCCCTTCCCTGGCGATTATCGCGGCGGGAATCGTACCGCTAGTCCCAGGCTTGTCACTTTACAACGGGTTAATGGGCGTCGTCCTATATCCACCAAACAGCGCAAACTTCCTACCAGCCTTGGCTATCTTAGCGCGAGCAATTCTCATCGGCGTGGCAGTAGCAATTGGCGCGTCATTCGGCAACATTGTCGGTCGCCCAATTCGCCGACAATTCATCAATTTATTCCGTCGAAACACGCAAGCGTCATGAAAAATAGCCAAGAATTCATTGGATTGTCAGACTCACGGCTATTTCATATGCGCGGAGTGGCATACAAATCTTACAATCTGGCTCGCGAGGTCTTCAATATGAAAGAAGACGTAGCGCGCAGCTTATTTTTAATGGGGCTGACACACGACTTTGCCTACGCTTTTGTTGAAAATCAGACAGATCATGAACATGAAGGCGGCAGGATATTAGAACTATCTGGCTTCAATTGGGCTGATTCCGTATTTAATCACGGAGATCCTGACGTAGAAAATTGGACGGACGAATTGCTTATCCTAAACTTGGCAGACATGACAACTAGTCCAGACGGCAAGCCGATAACTACAAACCAACGACTGGAAGATATTGAAAACAGATATGGCACAGATAGTGTTCAGGCGACAAAAGCGCGCAAATTAGCCAAACGAATCAAAGAAGAACTCGCCAAACGAGACCTAACAATTCCAAACTTATAGACCCGAAAGTTATCCAAATAAAAATCCCCGGATTCACTCCGAGGATTTTTTATGAGGTAGAGATTATTTATTTCGCTTTTCGATAATCTCTTGCGCAACGTTTGGTGGAACTTCCTCGTATTGAGCCAATTCCATCGTTGAAGCGGCGCGACCCTGAGACATTGAGCGAATGTCCGATGTGTAGCCGAACATATTTGCTAATGGCACAAACGCCTTAATCAATTTAGCGCCACCCATCAAGTCTTCCATAGCGTCGATACGTCCGCGACGTGAGTTAAGGTCGCCGATGATGTCACCCATGAAGTCTTCTGGTGTAGTAACTTCAACCTTCATAACTGGCTCGAGCAAGATTGGGTTAGCTTGCTTAATACCTTCACGAGCAGCTATAGAACCTGCCAATGAGAACGCCAATTCTGAGGAGTCAACGTCGTGGTACGAACCATCGTAAAGTGTGGCCTTAACGTCAACAACTGGATAGCCAGCAATAACACCACCTTCCAATGTTTCGCGAATACCCTTCATTACGGCTGGGCGATATTCCTGAGGAACCACGCCACCCTTAATTTCATCAACGAATTCAAAGCCCTTACCAGTCTCATTAGGCTCAAAGCGAACCCAAACGTCACCATATTGACCGCGACCACCAGACTGCTTAGCGTGCTTACCTTGAACTTCAGAGCGACCCTTGATGCTTTCGCGGAAGGCAACCTGAGGTTCACCAATATTGGCTTCAACCTTAAATTCGCGCTTCATACGGTCGATAAGAATATCCAGGTGTAATTCGCCCATTCCTGACATAATTGTCTGACCCGTTTCTTCGTCTGTGTGAATTCGGAAAGTTGGGTCTTCTTCAGCCAAGCGCTGCAATGCCAACGCCATCTTTTCCTGGTCAGCCTTTGATTTTGGCTCAACAGCAATCGATACTGGTGGCTCTGGGAATTCAATTGACTCAAGAGCAATTGGATGCGCTACATCAGACAATGTGTTACCAGTCGCAGTAGACTTCAGACCAACCACAGCGGCGATGTCACCAGCTTCAACCTTGCTAATTTCTTCACGCTTGTCAGCAAACATACGAACGATTCGTCCAATTCGCTCTTTCTCGCCAGTTGTCGTATTAAGCACGTAGCTTCCTGAGTTCAAAACGCCAGAATAGACACGAACGAAGATCAATTTACCAACAAATGGGTCGGCAGCAATCTTAAACGCCAAAGCAGACAAAGGCTCTTTATCTGATGGCTTGCGACTAACTTCATCACCAGTCTTTGGATTCTTACCCCAAATTTCATCGACATCTAGAGGGCTTGGCAAGAAATCAACCATCAAGTCGAGCAACTTCTCAACGATCACACCGCGACCGTCACCACCAGTAACTAGGTAGAAGTCACCAGCCAAAACGCGCTTGCGTAGAGCCATTTTTAGCTCGTCAACGGTAATAGCGTCCTCGCCCTGCTCCAAGAATTTCATAGTAAGTTCGTCGTCAGCCTCAACGGCGTTTTCAACCAACAAAGCACGTGCGTTCTTAGCTTTTTCAAGCATATCAGCTGGAATTTCACCAACCTTAAGTTCGTGGTCTGTGTAGTCGTCGTAGGTGTAAGCCTTCATGTCAATCAAGTCGACAACACCGTGGATAGTCTTTTCAAAACCAATTGGCAAGTGAACTGGGAAAGCCTGCTTGCTCAAACGGTTGTGAATTGACTCTAGAGACTTGTAGAAGTCGCCACCCGTCTGGTTGATCTTGTTAACGAAACAAATACGTGGCACGCCGTACTTATTAGCCTGGCGCCAAACAGTTTCAGATTGAGCCTCAACGCCCATCTTACCGTCAAAGACTGTAACTGCACCGTCAAGCACGCGCAAACTACGCTCAACCTCAGCGGTAAAGTCAATGTGCCCTGGGGTATCGATGATGTTAATCTTGTGATCTTTCCAGAAACAAGTCACAGCAGCTGAGGTAATAGTAATACCACGCTCTTTCTCCTGTGCCATCCAGTCGGTGGTAGCACCGTCACCTTCACCACGAACCACACCGATCTTATGTGTCAAGCCAGTGCGGTACAAAATACCCTCAGTTGTCGTCGTTTTACCGGCGTCAATATGGGCAATAATACCAATATTTCTAAAATTCTTTAGCGGAACATGCGTCTCTGCCATAAATTTTCCTTTATATTACGTTAATTTGCCGAGATTTTTGGTCAATTTTTTGGCACCAAAAAACTACTCTTGCGTTTTATTATATCAGTTATCTATGTTTTTGACTAGCTCTGAGCCGGGGGATTTTTAGACTCGTTGTCGCTCTGAGCTGACGCCGCAGGCGGATAGCTAGCTGAAGGCTGCTGCATAGGCGGCTGCGCGTATGTTGGTGGATATTGACCAGGTTGCTGCGGATAGTAGTTTTGTTGCGGATATTGTTGTTGCGACAGAACTGGTTGTTGGTATGGCTGTTGAGGATACTGAGACTGTTGTGGGTACTGTCCAGTGGCAGGATATGGATAAGCGTTCATCTTACGGCGATTACTGACAGAAACGGCAATTGCGATAATTGACACTGTTAAGAATAATGCTCCCGTTGAAAGAATCACCACAACCACGATTATAACTGTAGCGTTATTTTCTGATTCGCTCGTTCCAGCTTCTGCGCTAGATGCCTCGCCTTCCGTAGAATCATCTGGAGTATTGGATGAAACTTCGATCATCTTCGCCACTAAATAATTGTCGGGATATTTTTTATCCAATTGCTCAAATTTAGCTTTTGCCTGA
>CALHKG010000011.1 GCA_938033875.1 uncultured Candidatus Saccharibacteria bacterium
ATTATACCACTACTGATAAGAGAAGAAAAAGTCAGCGTGGCGGCTGAGATTCTGGGTGGAATAAGTAATTGGGCTCTTGGTTAATAGTAGATTCTATTTGATTTGGATATTTTAGAGTGAGGTGATGATGTTTTTCAACTGTTTTTTACTGAGGCTACCAGAGGTAGTATTGAGCTTATATACAGTTCCGCCATTTACCCAAGCAGCGTTGGATTGATACATGTAAATCGTGAGGCCTTGTTCACGAATTGTATCATACTGTTCGCCCCAGGTTGGCTTGACGTAGTTATTTAATAAGGCATTGCTATCCCAAGGGAGTTTTTCTTGGTCAAGGGTGAAATGGGTCTTGTTTGGACCAACAAATTCAAGAGTAAAAGTATTTTTCTGGAAAGAGGCACCGCTGGCAATAAAATCGCGTGGCACAAAAGACGGATAGGAGGCACCGTTTTGGGCGGCAGCGACCTTGGCGCTAATGTCTGGCATGCTAAATTTAAGAGTGGCATAGAGTACGCCCATGCAGCAAATCGAGCTAGCAACAGCAAAGATGAGATGTTTTTTAGAAATCTTTGGTTTCTTAATCATGATTGGAGCGGATTTTGGTTTCGTCTCCTCTTTCATAGCGGACATTAGGGCTTTAGAATTTTGACGAGCACGGTTCGTGAGTTTTTTGGCGGAGAAATGCGAGATAGTGTCAGCTTCACGGCGACGTTCGGCAAGAGACTGCAGAGGTGCGATTGTGGAGCGAGTTTTATGGGCGGTATTAGTAAGAGGCTTGGCGGTAGGGGCGGAAGTCGTGGTTAGCCTGGCTGTAACAGCAGTACTCACTGGGCGAACTGGAGTTGGCATGGCTACTGGAATGGCTGGCGCAACTGGTGCAATCGGAGTCGTAAAGCTTATCGGGGTAGATGTTGGCTCTGAAATATTAAGGGGGCGTGGAATGGAAGCAGGAGTAGGCTTCGCGACTGGGGCTGGTGCAGAAAAATCAAGTGGTGAAGCGACTGGGGCTGGTGCAGAAATATCTAACGGAGCAGTGACTGGAGCTGGTGCAGAAATATCTAACGGAGCAGAAATTTGGATGTGAGAAATAGTAGGACGAGGCTTCGGGGCAGAAGTGGCTGGGGCGTTGGAAGCGGGACGCATAGTTGCACTATTTTTGAGCGATTCGCGAAGTGAATCAAAAGAAATGGTTATTTTTTTCGCGGTCGGGGCAGGAGCTGGTGTGGTGTATGAGGTTGGGGTGGATTGAGCTGATACTGCAGGGGTGGCTGGAGCGCGAATGTCTGAGTCGTCGGAAAATTCATCAGAAAAGACAATTTTGCGAGGGGCTTTAACGAAGTGGCGATTAAGGGTGCCAGAGCTTCTGACAGTAATATGGGTGGCACGACTCTGAACGCGCTGATTCGTTAAATTTCTTTCCATTTTTCCTCGCTTATTTTTGTTTAATTATAATAATAATACTTATGCAAATCAATAGTGATTATGTTTGATTTTTTATAGAGGTTGGTGTGTTATAATGTTGACAATATGGACTTTGATAAAGAAAAGCGAAATCAATTAATTCGCGTAGTTATAGTAGATGTAATTTCGTTTATTGCTGTGATTTTTATGGTGTTTGTTTTGGTGGCGGTAGTAAAGGGTTGGCGCCTGAATCGAAAATTGGAATTTGAACAGTATGGTATGGTGCAGGCGGAATCTTTGCCGACTGGCGCGAAAGTAATTGCGGATGGGCGAGAAATTGCGGAGACGAATATTTCGAAGCTACTTTCGGCTGGCGAGCATGAAATTGTCTTGAAAAAAGATGGCTACGACACTTGGAGTAAAAAAATTTCAATTACTTCTGGCAAACTTTTGCGTTTGAAATACCCACGTCTTTTTAAGCAATCGCGTGAGACGGAAGTTTTGGCAACGGAAAAAGATTT
>CALHKG010000012.1 GCA_938033875.1 uncultured Candidatus Saccharibacteria bacterium
TGAGGGTTATCGGATCCAGGGAAGGTTTGTCGGATCAATTGATCAAAGCGATTGACGAGGCTGAGGAAAAGACCGCCGATCTGAAAAATGGAGAACTGGTTTTATGCTTAAATTATGGCGGACATTTGGAGATTGCTGATGCGGTTAAAAAAATTGTTCAATCTGGAATTTCTGTTGAGGAAATTACACCTGAGTTGATTGCTCAAAATATATACGCGCCAGAAGTGCCACCGTGTGATTTGATTGTTAGAACTTCTAGCGAGCAACGGCTCAGCAACTTTATGTTGTGGCGCTCGGCGTACAGTGAATTGATGTTTATTGAGAAGAATTGGCCAGACATGACAGTTGATGATGTGTCGGTGATTTTAGAGGAATATGCTAATCGGAATAGGCGGTTTGGAAAATGATTATTTGGGGAGTACTTTTAGGGCTATTTGTTCTCATTTTATTGGTGGTTTTGCATGAATTAGGTCATGCTATTGTCGCCAAGAGAAACGGCGTTAAGGTTGAAGAGTTCGGAATCGGATTTCCGCCTGCTGCAAAAAAATGGAAAGTAAAGCGAAGTTTCTTGGGTGAGGACGTAACGTTTAGTCTGAATTGGCTGCCGCTTGGTGGATTTGTCAGATTGAAAGGTGAATACGATTCCGCGAAAGGCGAGGGCACATATGGCGGATCGACATTTTGGGTGAAGACGAAGATTCTGCTGGCTGGCGTTATGATGAACTGGATAACTGCAATTGTTTTGTTCACGATTCTTGCGATAATTGGCATGCCGAAAATCCTGTCGAACCAAGTCCAATTGCCATTTGACACAGAGGTTAGGCGTTCGCCGGTGGCGATAGCGAAAGTTACGCCAGGTTCGCCTGCTGATAAAGCTGGACTTAAGGTTAATGACGAACTGATTGGGATAAACGGTCAGTCGCTTACAGAGGCGGGAGAATTGCCAATTGTAACGAAGGAAAATGCTGGCAAAAAAATCAACGTCAAGTACAAGCGTGACGGCAAAGATTCGTCGCTTGATGTTCAGCTGAATGACGAAAAGTCCGTGAAGGGAGGCGGATATCTGGGCGTTATTCCGGGGCAGACGGAGAAAATGTATAGCACGTGGTCGGCGCCTGTGGTGGGCGTGGCAACTACCGGGCAATTGTCATACGAAACGATCAAAGGCGTTGGTGTGCTATTAGTAAAAACCGTGCACGGATCAATCGGACAAATATTCGGTTCCGCAGAATCAAAAGAATCCGCAAGAGCTGATTTGGCATCTGTTAGCGGGAGCGTAGCAGGACCAATTGGCATACTGGGTGTATTATTCCCGTCAGTTGTCAGTTCTGGAATTGAGTACATCATTTTCGTGGCGGCGTTAATCTCGCTGACGCTGGCGGTGATGAACATTTTACCAATCCCAGCGCTTGATGGTGGCCGTTGGTTTACGATGACAATTTTCCGTTTATTTAAGAAAGATCTGACGAAAGAGCGTGAAGAGAATATTCAGGCGACTGGCATGTTAATTTTATTAATGTTAACAATTTTGGTGACGATCAGCGATGTTGGAAAACTTTTCTAAGAAATTAAAAAATCGCAAATGGTGGCTGATTTTAGCGCTTCCAGCTTGGGTTTATGGCGTATTTTTGGCAGTGGAAGTCATTATTTCATTGGCGGTCGGCGCTTTGATAAAAATTGGCGTGCCGCTCAATTCTGTGAACTCGGTTATTTTTAACACTGTACTTTCGGTCATTGTATATGTTTTGTCGTTAATTGTCGTGATTAGTGTGCCGTTTTTGGTTAAGAAGCGTCAGACAACTTTGAGCAATTTGGGAGTGAATGATTGGCCGACATTTTTGGAAATATTTATCTCTCCGTTTGCTTTTGTGGCGTATTTTTTGCTCACTATGATTACGATGAGTATTGCTAGTGGTGTTTTTTCGGTAGATATACAACAGAAGCAAGCTATACCGTTTAGTCAGAGTATGCTTGCGACTCAATGGCAGTTTATTATGGCGTTTGTCGTTCTGGTGGTATTGGCACCAATTGCGGAGGAGCTTTTGTATCGCGGATATCTTTACGGCAAGTTGCGCAATTCTTTCTCGATTTGGCTATCAATTATCGTAACAAGCATAGCGTTTGGCGCGGCACATCTTTGGGTTGGTCCGGATTCGCCATTGCAATGGGCGGTGGCAGTTGATACATTTACTTTAAGCCTGGTAATGTGCGCGACTAGGGAATATACTGGCGCAATTTGGGTGCCTATTATGATGCATATGATGAAAAACGGAATAGCTTTTTATTTCTTGTTTATCAATACGGGCGCAATTAATCAGACAGAATCGTTATTGCCATTTATATTTATATAAAGGAGAAAAATATGCGAATGACACAACTTTTTACTAGAACTTTGAAGCAGGCGCCAGCGGGCGAAGTTGCGCGAAATGCTCAGCTTTTGATTCGTGCTGGCTACGTGCATAAAACGATGGCGGGCGTGTATTCGTTTTTGCCGTTGGGTTTGAGAGTTCTTGAGAATATTAAACAAATTGTTCGCGAGGAAATGGACAAGGTTAATAGTCAGGAATTGGTGATGAGTACTTTGCAGCGAAAGGAATTGTGGCAAGAAACTGGTCGTTGGAGTGATGAATTGGTCGACGTTTGGTTTAAATCTAAATTGCAAGACGGCACGGACATCGGTTTTGGTTGGACGCACGAGGAGCCGATTGTCGATCTTCTTCGCAATTACTTAAAGAGCTATAAAGATTTGCCTATTAGCGTTTATCAATTCCAGAATAAATTGCGAAACGAACTTCGCGCTAAGAGTGGAATTATGCGTGGTCGTGAATTTGTGATGAAGGATATGTATTCGATTCACGACAGCAAGGAGAGTTTGGATAGTTATTACAATTCAGTCATTGAGGTGTATAAGCGTTGTTATGACCGATTTGGAATTGGCGATGAAACGTATGTGACGTTTGCTTCTGGCGGCGCTTTCACGAAGTTTAGTCATGAGTTTCAGACGATTTGCGATGCTGGTGAGGATTATATTTATTTGCATCGTGGTAAAAATATCGCTGTTAATGAGGAAGTTTTGGACGAGGCAATTGAGGAACTCGGCGTTGATCGTAGTGAGTTGGAAAAGGTAAAAACTGCCGAAGTTGGTAATATCTTTAATTTCGGAACGCAGAAATCCGAAGAAATGAAGTTGGTATTTACTGACGCCGAAGGTAAAGAGCGATACGCTTATATGGGAAGTTATGGTATTGGAATTACGCGAGTTATGGGCGTGATTGTTGAGAAGTTTGCTGACGATAAAGGTTTGGTCTGGCCGGAAAATATTGCGCCGTTTAAGGTTCATGTCGTCGCAATTGGTGAAAAAGGACAGGAATTGGCGGGCAAGTTTTATGACGAGCTAGCTAATAACGGCGTCGATGCACTACTTGATGATCGCGATGAGCGTCCAGGCGTGAAATTTGCTGATGCTGAGTTAATGGGATTGCCGTGGCGGATAACGATCGGCGATCGAGCGATTGATGGTGATGGCTTGTTCGAATTGACAGAGCGGGCAACTGGCAAAACGCGAAAAATGGATTATCAACAGTTGATGGATTTTTGCTTGAGTCGGTAAAGCTGATTATATTGACATAATAAATAGCGATTGATATACTCAGATAGACTTAATCAAGACTAATTAAAAACACTATATTTAGTGTAGATCGTAAGACTAATACCACTACATACAGTAGAGGAGGAAATTTTTATGAAAAAAACTTATCAAATTACAGAAGCTGGAAAGGCTGATTTAGAAAAAGAATTGGCAGAGTTGAAAGGTCGACGTGGCGAGATTGCTGAAAAAATTGCGGCAGCGCGAGACTTTGGCGACTTGAGCGAAAACGCGGAATATGACGCTGCGCGCGAAGAGCAAGGTTTGGTAGAAACGCGAATTTTGGAAATTGAAGATATTCTGCAGAACGCCGAAATTATTAAATCCAACGGTAGCTCAAGCGTTTGCTTGGGTAGTACAGTTGAATTGCAATGTCCAGAAAGAACCGTATCCTACACAGTGGTTGGACCGGTTGAAGCTGATCCATTGGCTGGACGAATTTCAGATCAGTCGCCGATTGGTAAAGAATTGATTGGTAAGAAAATCGGTGACGAAGTGACGATTAAAACGCCAAAAGCCGAAATTACCTACATTATTAAGTCGATATCTTAAGTATGGCGGGATTTACCGCGTATAATGTGCTATAATTATCTCTGTTATGGCTACACTTCAAGATTATCGCAATGAACGACTACGAAAACTGGAAACGTTACGTCAATTAGGCGTTGAACCATATCCAGCAAAATCAGAACGAACTTATACTTGTGCTGAGGTTTTATCTAAGTATGATGAGCTAGCTGGTAAGGAAGTTGTTGTTGCAGGTCGTGTGGCATCTATTCGCAGTTTTGGTAAATTGGCGTTTATTAAATTGCGTGATCAATCTGGTGATGTGCAACTTTACTTGCAACGTGATGACGTGGCGGAATTAGATGCTGCGCGCGGTGTGCTTGGAATGAAGCAACTTAAATTGCTGGACACTGGCGATTTTATTGAGGCAAAGGGCGTAATGACCACCACACAAACGGGCGAAAAATCCGTTGGTGTACGTGAACTTAGATTGTTGACCAAATCGTTAAGGCCAATGCCGGAAAAATTAGAGAACAAGGAAGAGCGCTTGCGTCGACGTTATGTTGATATGAATGTCAATCCTGAAGTTCGCGAGCGGTTCATTCGCCGAAGTAAGTTTTGGCAGGCAACACGAGATTATTTGAATAGCCATGGTTTCATCGAGATTAATGTTCCTGTTTTGGAACATACCACTGGTGGTGCGGACGCAAACCCATTTGTGACGCACATGGATGCACTGGGCGATCAGCAGTTTTATTTGCGAATTAGCCACGAATTACCATTGAAGCGATTGATTGGCGCTGGATTTGAGAAAGTTTATGATCTCGGTCCGCGTTTTCGCAATGAAAATTACTCTGACGAGCATCTGCCAGAGCATATCGCCATGGAGTGGTACGCGGCTTACTGGGACTGGAAGCAGGGAATGCGTTTCATGGAGTCGATGTATAAAGATGTGCTTCAGAAGACTTTTGGCACTCTGCAATTCCAATTGGGCAAATTCAGCGTCGATATGAGTGGCGAGTGGGAAGTTTGGGATTATGCTGAGGTTATTCGTAAGCATTACGGAATCGATGTTTATAATACGACAATTGAAGAAGTTGCCGCTAAGCTGAAAGAGTATAATTTGGAAGTTGAAAAAACTGACTCTATTCCACGCAGCATTGATAAATTATGGAAGAATATTCGTAAAGATGTTGCTGGTCCGGTTTGGTTGGTGAACACGCCGAAATTTATTAGTCCGTTGTCAAAGACTAATCCGGAAAATCCAGAGACGGTGGAGCGTTTTCAGCCGGTGATCGCTGGTTCGGAATTGGGCAATGGATTCTCTGAGCTTAATGATCCGATTGACCAGTTAAATCGTTTCCTTGAGCAGCAGCAAATGCGTGACGCTGGTGACGAAGAGGCGATGATGCTTGATATTGATTATGTTGAGATGTTGGAATATGGAATGCCGCCGGCTTGTGGTTGGGGTTATTCTGAAAGGGTATTCTGGATTTTCGAGGGCGTTACAGCACGTGAAGGTGTGCCGTTCCCGCAGCTTAAGAGCGAAATTGACGAAACAACTCGGGCAATTTATCCGCAAGTCAACTTGTAATTTTGCTATAATTAAAGCATGAAACGTTTTCTTTTGGGACTACTAACTGTTGGGCTATTGCTGGCTGGGTCTGGCAAAACGGCGTTTGCGGCACGCTCGACGGATAATTTTACTATCACAAAATTTGATGCGGAATATTCACTGAGTCGCGACTCTGATAATCGATCAAAATTGGAAGCTACTTGGCGAATTACCGCTAATTTTCCGCCGAACCAAAATCGGGGAATCGCGCCAGTTTTTGTTAAGAGGTAC
>CALHKG010000013.1 GCA_938033875.1 uncultured Candidatus Saccharibacteria bacterium
CGCCGCAACTCCAATACCAGCAGTTAAAATCTTAATGACTTGCTTTATTATATTAATGATTGCTGTACTACCAGTTCCGTCACAGGAAATAACAGAGGTTTCCGCTCCACCACATTTGGCAACTGCTAAAGCTACCCTGGGTATAAAAATACTTCCTGCGATTACTGTTGCGATGAATATACTGATTACAATATTTCTTTTTGTCATAAAATTTTCTCTTATACCTAAATTGTAAAATAGTCAAGCGAAAAAAGCAAACATTTTCCTTGAAAAGACAGAAGTAATCTGATAATATAAGGGATATTGATATGCGCTCGTAGTGAAGTTGGCCTATCACGCCTCCCTGTCACGGAGGAGATCGCCGGTTCGAATCCGGTCGAGCGCGCCACAGATAATTCACCCCTCGACAGGGTGTTTTTTTATGAAAAAATATTCCATATTTATTGCATTTATGTGCAATTTATGTTATGATATTGCCAATTGGGCTGTAAAGTCTAAGGAGTTTTACAATAAAATACCTGACAATGTCAGAGAAAGGACCCCAAGCGTTATGGTTTATAACCCTAATAACCCAAGCGGTTCATCAAAAGAAATGCCTAGGAGAGATTTTATTAAATTTGGCGCGAAATTTGGCGCGATTGCTGCAACATTAGCACTTGCCGCAGGCTGCGGCGCGCAAAAAGTTCAAAGCGCGGAACAAACTACTCCAGCTCCTACCAAATCAATAGGGACAGAGCCTGTAACAAAATCCCCAACTCCAGAAACTCAAGAAATAAAAATGGAATTTGTCGGACTGAAAGATTTCGCTGAGAATCTAAGCGCGCTAAAAAAAGAATTCGAAAACGCTACAGAAGAAGAGAAGCAAAAGGGCGAGTTTTACACTAAACGAATGGCTCTTCTGATAGGGTGGTCTCACGCAAATCATGGATTTAAGTCTAAGACTTTTGATTATGAGAAAGGCGCTTGGAAAGCAGATGCAGGCAACTACAAAGAAGTTCAGGATGAAGTTGCACGCTCTATTATGACGCTATTGTACGATATTGCTGTGCTTACACACGCCTGCAATGAAGACAACTCTTTATTACCGCCAGAAACTGGCATAACCGCAGATGATGTAATGGCTGAAGCACTAGATGCCTTTACCGGTGGTTATGCCAAATCAAAGTTGAAGGGAAGGCTTAATAATTTTAAAGAGTATCCTGTATCCATAAAAACATCTATATATGGCGGAACCATAGAAGAGGGTAAATTAATAGAACCTTTTGCGAGTTACTACGGAACCAGAACCAGAAATAACTTTAACGATAAGGACGCTAAAGATCCAGATGCAGACCTGCTAAGTTCAGGAGGAATGAACGCTGGGGGAACGCACGATACATACGATTTCCTTGTCCCAAGTGATATGGGAGACGATATAAAGCGTGTGTTAAAACTTACTGTATTAATTGTAAATACTGAATCAGAAGACATACACTATGCTAATGAGCCGGCAGAAAAACCAGGTAATGGATACGGAGCTCCAGCGGAAGGCCAAAGAGCATATATATATGGAACATTAGTTGACGCGAGAGTTACAGATAAGACATGCACCGACGGCATTAGCACCAAAAGTATTCACATTGTTGACGGCGATAAGGAAAGACTAATTTGCGACCTTCCTGAATTACAAAAATACTACGCATCTTAAAAATAAACTTTACTAAAATCTTGCATAAACACCTTCATATATGGTTAAATGAAGGTGTTTATGTTTATTAGTGGGCGTAGTTATGGGAATAGCTTAAAATATAAAGCTTTTTATGCGTGCATGAGCTTCATGCTAATGGCATTATTTTCGACTGTTTTTATAGTCAAGCCCGCCTTTGCGACAGACAATTCGCATTCCATAAATCAAGGGACTGTCAAGTGTCCTGACAACTATACACCAAAACAAGATGGAAAAGATAGTGGCTGGTGGGGGTGTAGCTGGTCTAATATTTTCACAGGGGAAAAAGATCACGTTTTTACCTGTAATGCAGGCTGGAAACCGGAGGTTAAAACTGAAACTAAAGAACTAGTACTTCAAGGAAGAAAGATACCTACAACTTATAAATTAGGTCATTGCGTAGAAGAAAAAACAAGCTCCACGAATAAAAGCGTAGTTGAAAAAAATGCTGAAGCGCTCGCCAATAAAGCAGGTCAGGACGGCCTAGTAACTCTAATCTCTCCTAAAATTGAGGCCAGTCCATGGTTTTTGGGGCTCTCAGATGCAGATAAGGCTGCTGCCGGATGTAAATCGCAGAAGGTAGAGACAGATAAAGGCCCTCATGGATCACAGGATAGTGTATTGGTCTGCGATGACGCCGCCAAACAAAAACTCGCGAAAATGTTAATAGGTACGTGTCTAGCTAGTTCTGTTAAAGCTATCGCTAAACGTACCAACGGAGATACTGGAAGTAGCGCGTTGGATGCTGTATTTACTAGTTGTCTGGCTGGAAATTCCGGGATAGACGAGAAAACTATAAAATCACAAAAAAGTGAAATCGCATGGGATGACATAAAAAAAGACGTAAACACCTCAGGGTCAGCAGCGACCGAAGAAAGCAAAGCAGATGAAGCAAAAAACTCATGTGGCGTCGACGGAATAGGGTGGCTTATTTGTCCTCTAATGAACTTCGCTGGCAATATTAGCGACTCTGCTTACTCTGCAATATCTCAATTTTTATCTATTGATCCAAAAATTTTTAAGAATGATTCGACATCCGGAGGATTAAAACAAGCTTGGAATTTCTTCCGAGATATCGCAAATGCTGTATTTGCCGTAATATTCCTATGGGTGATATTTTCACAAATAAGTAATGTTGGCGTCAGTAACTATGGAATTAAGAAAATCCTGCCAAGGTTGATAATAGGAGCTTTGCTCGTAAACTTATCTTTTTACCTATGTCAATTAGCTGTAGATTTATCTAATATACTCGGCTTTTCTCTTAAAGGAGTTCTAGAGGGAGCTGCATCAGGAATAGATACCCAATCAGCAGCGGCTGGCAGTATATCCACTTTTGTAGCTGGTGGATTAGCTCTAGCTGGAGCAGCTTTATTTCTATTTCTAGCAGTAAGCATACCTACTATCACGGCTCTACTTTTGGCCTTACTCGTCGTGCTAGTTATATTAATTGTTCGACAAGCCGCTATTATATTATTAATAGCAATCTCTCCACTGGCATTTGCAGCATGGCTTCTGCCAAACACTGAAAACTTATTCAAAAAATGGATATCAATGTTCAAGGGTTTATTGGTAGTATTTCCTGTAGTTTCTCTTCTGTATGGAGCCGGAAAACTCGCAGGGGCTGTATTGGCCGCATCAGCTACAGATGATCCAAATAATCCGAAAGTGACTATGCAATTTGCAGCCTTAGCAGTGTCTATTTTACCATTAGGCGCTACACCCTTCGTATTACAGAGTTCTTTAAATTCATTGGGCAGTATTGGTGCAAAGATAGGAAAAATGAGCGCCAATGCACACGGTCGATTCGCTGGAAATGTAAAGGGTGTAGCGAAAAGACGTGTTGACAATTCTGTTATTGGTGATACAAAAAGAAAATACTCAGACTTCATGGATAGAAAACGCGCAAGTATGCGAACGGGTAAATTTGCGACGTGGAGAGACAACAGTCCAGTCGGTCGATTCATGGGCTGGGATAAAGGTGGAGCACGCGCCCGCGCAACTGTAGCTAAAGCGTTCGAAAGTGATGTTGAAAACGCATCCACAATGTTACAAGGTATGACATCTGACGAGATAGCCAAAAGAGCCAACGGCACAATTGCAACCTCAAAAGCTATGCGCGCGGCGGCTGTTGACTATACTATGGCTAATGGTGGTTTTGAACAACGTATGGAGGTGCTGAGTAACCTAAAAGGTGTAGACGCTTCTATAAAACAACGAGCGATTAAAGCTGCATATGCAAAGAAAGATAATAATATCATAGGAAACGGATTCGGGGATGCTATCCTAGAAGATAAAGTTGGAAATATGACTGATCTAAAGAATATGGCCATAGATAATGCTGCAGATGGCAATTTACAAGCAGAACACCTAGTACAAAATGGCGCAGCTACCGAATGGCTAGTTAACACATCTATAAAGGCGAAAGCAAATAAAACCAACAAAAATGCCGCAAGTGCCGTATCGAATATTAAAAGTATGGCCACTAAGGCTAGATTTAACTCAAATACTTCTAAGAATGTAAATGGAAAAATACTTGCTGCATTCAATAAACTTCCATAAAGTTGACGCTTAGCTTCTTCTCTTGACTTTTTCCATCAAAAATGCTAATATAACCTCAGATGGAGTGGTTAATTTCGTACAGGCAACTTCTTAATAAGTGGTTGCAGTGGTTTATGTTGCTGATAGCGGGGATGCTGGTGGGCATTTTTCTTAATACCTTAACACACTCAACCTCTGTTTATGCCGCAGATGCAAAATGGGATGGTCATGATTTAACCTATTCTAATAAAAAATATACCAGGTTAACAGATGACAACAAAGTCAAGAAGTTTAATTTACCTGACAATTCACTTGTTTTCATAAACGAGGATAAAAATAAAAAAGAAGTTAAAGTTATTTACTTCCCATCAGGCGAAATATCTTCGCTAAGCTCCGCAACCTATGCGGTTTATTCTTTTACACCGCCAGACACTTACAATCAAACCGATACTTCAACTATTTCAATTGAATCGCCATCTGAAAATTCAACCAGCACTTCCTGTGATGTACAGGGAATAGGCTGGTTTATCTGTCCAGTTTCCAACTGGCTGGCTGATGGTATAGATTATATGTACAGCGCGCTTCAGCAATTCTTAAAAACTAAGCCATTAGAAACAACCAACCAAAATAGCGGAATTTATCTGGCGTGGGTCATTATGCGCAACATTAGCAACGTGGCGTTTATTGTGGCGTTTTTGGTGATTATCTACTCACAATTGACCTCTGTAGGAATTAGCAATTACGGCGTTAAAAAGATGATTCCTAGGTTAGTGATTGCAGCAGTGCTGGTCAACTTATCATTTACGATTTGTGCTATTTTACTGGATTTATCAAACATAGCCGGTTACGCTTTTCAGGACGCCTTCATGGGAATTAAAAATACCATATCCACTGTAGGAGAAAATACAAGTACATGGACATGGTCGGAGATTATCAGTACAGCACTGTCGAATGGAGCGCTGGCAGTAGGAGCAGGATACGCCGTATCACTAGCACTTACTACGGAATTATTACCAATGCTAGTACCTGCCGCGGCATTAGCTGGCTTAACTTTACTCTTCATACTCCTAATCATGGCTGCTCGTCAAGCGCTCATTATTATCTTAATCATAATTTCACCTTTAGCCTTCGTTTGCTATTTACTTCCTGGAACAGAAAAGTGGTTTAAAAAATGGCGAGACTTATTCTTAACAATGCTAGTATTTTTCCCAGCATTCGCTGTAGTGTTTGGCGGAGCTCAACTGGCGGGAATAATAATTATACAAAATGCCTCTGGTCCAAATGGCGCAATAATGCATGTACTAGGCATGCTGGTTCAAATAATACCTTTGGCTATAACTCCCCTAATTATGAAGTTCAGTGGCGGAGTATTGGGTAAATTCGCTGGGTTTGTTAATGACAAGAACAAAGGCTTATACGACAGGACTAAGAACTGGTCTAAAGATCGTCGTGAGACCATTAAAAACAAGAAGTTAGCTAACCCTAATATGGCGCGATTCAACCCAAATCGTTTACGCCGTTGGGCGGATCATAACAGTAGATTGCGTAAAAAGAATCTGGAAACTTCACAGAAAAATGCCGAGAATTCATTTAGAGATACAGCCAGGTATAAGAAGTCAGACTTAGACGCCAGACAGGCTTCCAGGCGTGCAGATCTGTTATCCGCACAAGATGACAATCGCTACACCGAAGCTACGCTGGGTCACACACCAACTGATACGTATGGAAAGTACGATCGTGCTCTACGAGCTAAGTTTACTAAATACTCAAATTGGCGAGACGCGCAACAAGCTCAATTTATGTCAGATATTAAAGACCTAGAAACCGAAATTGCAGTGTCTGGACTAATTAAGAATAACGCTCAACGCCAGCAGCATAGTGAATTTGCAGAGCAATTGATAAACAGCAAGGAACTTCAAGAGAAGGCTGGCGGCAATGTATTCAAAGATGCAAATGGCAATTTGATTGGTGCAAATGCAGCCTTAGCTTCAGCCATAGCAACCAGCCGTAGTGAATACGCCAAGTCTGTTGATGAAGCTCGTCAGATTATGAAGCATTATAAGCTAAGCTCTGGGCAAAGACAAAAGATATCTTTAGGCAATTCCGTGACGCTTTCAGATGGAACAGTACTGGATAGTAATAACATATTTGTACGTGAAGCCGCAATTGAAGAACAGATTAAATACGGTACCGCAACAGAAGTCGCCGAGCTTCTTAGTGAATTGCCGCCAGAATTCTATTCTTCTGCAGCTTCAGCATTAGCGGAATCTGGTGTAAAGAATAAGGCGTCATTCTTGGGCGGTAAGCTTATTGACGATATGCTAAAGGGTGCTATTAATAACAGGGATGACCTCATGAATTACTTCGCTGACTGGCTACAAGGCGGTAAATATAAACCAGAAACTTTAGCGACTACGGATGCTGACGCTGTTAAGTTATTGATGGAAGCTGTAAATACTACATCTGTGATTAGTAATAAAAAACGTCAAGATATTAGGGATGTCATCGACACTATTCTTACCGATAAGAGGTTGTCAGCTAATGCAACTGACGCAGCTAAAGAACAATTTAAGATTTTCCGCGACATGTTATAATCTCCATATTTTGATATAATATAAGCAGTATGTCGGTGTATAAAGTCCCTCAAGATGTCGAGGCGGAGGACAAACTGCTCGGGCCGTTTAGTTTCCGGCAGTTTGTGTTCTTAATTATAGCTGTTATCGGAATCGCTATTGCATACGGTTTGAGTACAATTTTTCTACCTTTGGCAATAATTCCTGTGCCGATAATCTTATTCTTTGGAGCGCTGGCTTTACCTCTTAAAAAAGACCAGCCAATGGAAGTTTATTTGGCGGCGGTTATTTCTTTTATGCTGAAACCAAAAAAGCGACTATGGCAGCCTGATGGAATTGAAAGATTAGTCGAAGTTATCGCGCCAAAAGTCGAGGAGAAGACTTACGGTAATAATTACGATCAAGCCGAAGTCCAGCGAAGATTGTCATATTTGGCGAATTTGGTAGACAGTCAGGGTTGGTCAATTCGTGGCGTCAATAATCCGAATAGCTCGATGCGTGCTGATTTATTCAACGAAGGGCAGGCAGCCAACGACATATTGGATGAAAATAGCACTACAGCGCAAAATATCAATCACTTGATAAATCAGTCAGATGTTCGTAGACGACAAGAAGTTATCCAAAAGATGCAAACAGGACAATCTACTACGCCGCCTCCCGTACAACCACCGCAACCATCTCAATCAGATAATCCTGCTCCAGCCACACCGCTACAAATGAATCCGTACCCAACAATGCGTCAATCTGTATTAAATCCAGCGTCCGAACGGCCTGCCGCGAGCGCTCCAGCTCAAACTCGACCGACAACCACGCCGCAAACTAGCGTAAACGAGGTGTCACCTGCTATAATAGAACTGGCAAATAACCGCGACCTCTCGATTGAAACAATTGCGCGTGAGGCAAATCGAATTCAGCAAGAAAATAAATTATCAGATGAGGAAGTGGTGATTTCACTACGTTAGGTGGGGTTTATGCAACCAGAGTTACAAAATCAACAATCTTATCAGCAGGTTCCGCAAACCAATGCGGCTCTTCCTAATGTCCCTCAGCAACCATCGGGGGCAATTGGTTCGGGACCAAGTCCAACCGCGCCGTCTCCAGATAAAACCCCTGAGAATAAGAAGCAAAAAGGACCAATTAGCACCCAGAATACGTTACTTTTCTCTGAAATGCGCGAAAATATGATTATCATGAGCGATGGCAGTTTTCGGGCGGTAGTGGAATGTGAATCAATTAACTTCGACCTTATGAGTTCACGCGAAAGAGAGGGAATTGAGTTCAGTTACCAAAACTTCATCAACTCTCTGTATTTCCCAATTCAAGTTCTTATCCGTTCACGCCGCGTGGACATTGGTCCGTATCTGGACAGATTGGCGGAAATTCGCCGCAATCAAGATAATATGCTCCTCAACGTCTTAATGGACGATTATATGGATTTCATTGATATTCTGGCGCAAGAAGCAAATATTATGGATAAGAGTTTTTATGTTGTCGTTCCATATTATCCAGCTGGCGAGGAAAATGCCTTCAAACAACAGACTAAGGGATTGTTCAATAGCTTCTTCAGTGGAAAAAAAGAGGCGACTGTGACAAAAATTGACCAAGTCACCTACACTAAAGCCAAAGATGAAATTAAAAACCGCATTGATTCGGTTATGAATGGTCTATTCCAAATGGGCGTAAAAAGCTGGCAATTAAATACCAGGCAATTGGGTGAGCTGTTCTACACTTCATATAATCCCGACACGTCGTCACGTGAATCGTTAGAGGACATTGACCCGAGCGAGCTTACGACCACTTACGTAACTAAGGGAACTGGTCCATCACCGAGAGGAGGAAGGTCATAATGGCAAAGAAAAAATTAGATGCCGTTGATATTGCTGCTCAACAACGAGCTCGCGAACAAGCCGAAGTCGAACAAGCCTTCTTAACTGGTGTTCGAACTTTGCGTGATTTTATTGCGCCAAGTAGTATTGAGCTTCATTCCGACCATTTTAGACTTGGCTCAAAATATGGCCGCACGATGTATGTTTATGGCTATCCTCGTCAAATCTACACCGGCTGGCTTAGCTCAATCATTAACATCGATGAAGTGCTGGATATTAGTATGTTTATTTATCCAGTCGATACGCAAATTGTCCTGAATAACCTGCGTAAAAAAGTTACTCAGTTGGAAGCAACCATGAATATAAACATGGAAAAAGGAAAGGTGCGCGATCCAGGTTTGGAAGCGGCTTTACAAGACGCCGAAGAATTGCGCGATCAATTGCAGATCGGCGCGGAAAAATTCTTCCGCTACGGTTTATATATTACGCTTTATGCTGACAGCTTGGACGAGCTAAACTTCATCCAGCATAAAATTGAAACTATTTTTGGCCAGCAATTGGTGTTCTCAAAAGTGGCTTCCAGCCAGCAGGAGCAGGGATTGAATAGCTCTATTCCGCAACTCACAGATGAACTTCAGATTCGCCGCAACATGAATACTGGCGCAATTTCGACTAGCTTCCCATTCACTTCAGCCGATTTGACAGACAATAAGGGCGTACTTTACGGAATTAATATGCATAATAATGGCTTGGTGATTTTTGACAGATTCTCTCTGGAAAACGCCAATATGGTCGTGTTCGCTAAGTCTGGTGCTGGTAAATCATTTACCGTTAAATTGGAAGCTTTAAGAAGTATGATGGTCGGGGCTGATATTGTGATTATCGACCCAGAAAATGAGTACCAAAAACTATGCGACGCGGTTGGTGGCAGTTATATTCGATTGAGTTTAAGTAGCGACACGAGAATCAATCCGTTTGATTTGCCGCGTGTTATTGATACTGATGAGGCAGATGACGCACTGCGAGCTAACTTAGTTACGCTACACGGACTACTCAGGCAAATGCTGGGCGGCGCAGGAGTAGGGGCTGGCGGGCAAGTCGTAGCAGGACTATCACCAGCGGAAGAAGCTGATATTGATCAAGCATTAATCGACACTTACGCGCGCGTCGGCATTACTTCGGATCCATTGACGCACAATTCTACGCCACCGACGATTTCCGACTTATACGACACCTTGCTTCATATGGGCGGAACTGGTCCAAGCCTAGCTCAGCGACTTCGCAAATTTACCTCTGGAACGTTTGCTGGAATATTCTCGCAACAGAGTAATATTGATATTAATAATAATATGGTTGTCTTTAACATTCGCGACTTGGAAGATGAACTGCGACCAACGGCGATGTATATTGTTCTGAATCACATCTGGAATATTACGCGTACCGACCAGAGGAAACGTATGTTGATTGTTGACGAGGCTTGGCAATTGATGAAATATGACGATTCTGCCAATTTCTTATTCTCATTAGCCAAGCGCGCCCGCAAATATCAATTAGGCTTAACGACTATCACACAGGATGTGGAAGACTTCGTCGGAAGTAAAATGGGGCGAGCAATCGTTTCCAACTCCTCAATGCAGCTACTTTTGAAACAGTCTGCCAGCGCCGTTGACGTTTTGGCGCAAGTGTTTAAATTGACAGATGAAGAGCAGAAACGACTAGCCAATTTCCCAGTTGGACAAGGATTGTTCTTTGCTGGACAAAATCACGTTCACATCCAGATTCAAGCTAGTGATACCGAGTATAATTTGATCAATACAAATCCTGTATCGCAACAAGTAAAACCGTCAGATTCGCCAATCGGCGGCTACGGAGTGGTGTAGGGAAATAGTGAGAAAATATGGCACGAGTTGATTATACGACAGATTCCGAAACCGACAGCAGGTTAAATCCTGCTGAGCAGGCTCAATTTGATCAAATCTCGGCTGGTTCTGACAGTGGGTCAGAGTTAAGTGATCGTGAAAAAGATGTCATAAATGACCTTGAATCTCAGTTTGATAATAAAGATTCGAACCTGAATCCTAATCAAAACGATTCCGCCAGCGCTGCTGTTAATAACCAAGAGTCTTCTGTTCCAGACAACGGTTTTTATCAGCCATCTGCGGGAAAAAAGAAAAGTCCAGTAACATTCAAGTCTTTACTGAAAAAACGCGGACCAATTGCAGCTATTGCTGGAACACTGGGACTGGGTGGTGGAATTATGGGAGCATTCATTAGTCCAGCAGCAATGTTGCCAACTATGGTGGAAAACTTTACTCAAAAAAACGACTCCGCCTCAATTGTTAAAGAAGTTCGTATGAAAAAGGTCATGAATAAAATGATTGACGCCGGCGATGATGCGGGAATTTGTAAAAGTAAAAAAATACGCTGCAAAACAGGACGACTTTCCAACAGAGCCCTTAAGAAATTCAAGAAATCTGGATTAATTCCAGTTGATGCTAACGGTAAAGAAATGGATGTGAAAGGAAGAGGATATCCAGAGAAAAATCCAACTCACTGGAAAATAGAAGGAGTAAACGACGGAAAGCCTATCGAAGCATCGAAATTAAAAGACGAACTACTCAAAAAAGAGAATCGTAAAATTGCCAGTAAAGTCTATGGAAGGGCAGGCTTATTTAATATGCGTTTTCGTTCCTGGACAGGAAAACATATAAGTAGGCTTTACAGTAAATTCAACCTTAAAAGAAATAGTGCTATTTCAAAAATTGATAAAAAACTTGGGATAAAAGAAAGAAGAGAAAAATTAAAAGAAAAGCTTCCAAAGTTCGAAGAAGGGCGTGCTATTGGAAATATTAGAGAAGGTGTTAATAAATTAGGAGGTAAATTAAAAAAGGGAGGTTTAGCCTATACTATTAGCGCAGGAGCTTGTGCTGCAGTAAAAATCCCAAATCTTATTGCGGCAGGCGTAGCAGCAATTCAGTTAGCTCCACTATTAGGTCTAGTTATGGATGTTGTCCTATCCCCTGGATCACAAGCTAAGGCTTCTGGTCTAGGCAGTCAGCCTGTTGCAGCATTATTATTCGGGCAAAAAGCTCTAGCTGCCGAATCTACAGGCAGTGGATTCTCTCAAGAAACGATGGAGACAATCGGTACAATGTTAACCGAAAGAGGTAAAATGGAAGGATCTGAAAATACCGAAGGATCAGCCCTAGATTCTCCTTACCTTCTAGCAGCAATGGGAGTTAATAGTAATAAGCCGGGAATCGCCAAAAATTATATTCCAGGATATTCAGTAGCTACGAATCCTATAGTCCAAGGCTTCAATGAAGTTAAAAAGGCTACTGACGGTGTATGTGATTATATATTAAGTCCAGTTGCCATGTATGCCTCTATGGCAATAGAAGCAGCAGTCTCAGCCTCTACTGGTGGTATAAGTGCGATAATTAGCTGGGTTGGTAAGGCAGCGCTATCTGAAGTGATTAAAAAAGTACTCGAATATGCAGTTGGCGAGCAAGTAAAAAATATCCTCACAGAATTAGCAAAAAGCCTCCTTACACCAGACAAGGCTCAATATAAAGACCTGGGAGATGCACTCGGCGTTGGTGCCGCAGCATTCTTTTCAGCAGGCTCTATGGGGCAGATGCTACCAGGGCTTAAAATGAGCCAATTAGCGGAGTTCAATGGAATCCAAATAGCAAATGAAGAATTCCAAAAAGAAATGGATATCGCCTCCTTAAGCCCATTTGATACATCCAGTAAATATACATTCTTAGGTAGCATATTCCATAATATGGGCAATATGATGATGGTTAATGGAACTTATAGTAAAACTCCTGTAGCAATGCTATCTAATATTCTCAGACTACCTTCTATGGCATTATATTATTCATCCACTGCAAAAGCAGCAAGTGGTATGTATTCTGATAAATATTGCGGATACGCAAAAGACTTTTCTATGGGTAGCGGATCATCGGAAGATCCAGCAATAAACTTAGCTGCTATGCCATGTAGTGGCATTACAAAGAGTCAAGCCAATATGTCAGTAGAAGAGGCTATTCAAATTGCTGAAGACGAAGGATGGATAAAGAAAGATGCAGATATTCCAGATGGCGCAGATATATCCGATCTTATGACTAGCGGATATATAGTTAAGGACACACCCCTTTACGATTTCATTGAAGATTGTAGCGCTGCAGAAAAAGGTGAATACTGGTTCAATAGCGGCGGCTGTACAGCGCCAACAGATTCGACACAGACAACATCATCTACCGCACCAACATATAAAGATAATGAAAATAAAGATATTACTGACCAATCTTTCGGAGCTGAAAATTCAGCTAAGCAATACGACGACAAGAAGCTTTCCGCAATGTCCGTATTACTGATTGACTTCCAAATCGCGCAATCGATCAATGGTGAAGACGACGAAGAAGATGCTCCTTCAACCACAGCTAAAGCTCCAGACAATGGTGAGGCAGTTGGTGAACCGCAATTAGAAGAAGCACAACAAGACGGATGGGGAGGCCATAGCAACGGCGAAATTCCAGATTCAGAATTGCAAGCTCTATCTTTTTCACCAGAAAATAAAATGCATAAAAAAGCAGCTACAGCCATGGAAGAAATGAATAAAGCATACAAAGCCGATAATGGATCTGACTTAACCATTAATGAAGCGTATCGAGATTGTGCGACACAGGCTGCTTATGCAACTCCTGGAAACCCTCTATATCAAGGCGGCAACGCAGCAGACTACCCTCCATGTCAATCAAATCACGGTTGGGGGCTAGCCGTAGACATTAATGTTGGAGGATTTGATTCTTCTGTGTATAAGTGGTTAAAGGCTAACGCTCATAAATATGGGTATGTACATCCAGCTTGGGCCGAACCAGGGACTAAAAAATCAGAAGCTTGGCACTGGGAGTACGCGAGGAAGGTCTAATGGATAAAGAAAATAAAGTTATACTAATATCATTCGTATTATTTTTAATAAGTATTATGGCAACTTTCCTTATTATTAAAAACCCTGACAGTAATCAATATACTACCATTCTGTCATCATCTCAAAACACTAACAAGAATCCAAGTAATCAAAATAACACTCACGAACAATCTTCAGAGCAAAAAGTTATCACCGAATTACTAAATTCTACCTCCAGTACCTACGGTAATCGTGAATTAAAAAAGTATTCAATAGTAAAAGAGCAGGGCGAATTTAAGTTGGTTATTTTAGAAATTTATAGCGAGAAAATTAAATCTACTTATGACTCGTACGCGATTCTAAGAAATAATTCGGTCGTAACGGGTGTTAATGATAGAAAATCCTCAGACGCCTTAAAAAGTATTGGTGTTCCCGCAGATATTATAAACGAATATAGAAGGAACCAGTCTGATGTATAAAAAGTTGTCTATCGTTCTTTGCTTTGCTATATCTTTTGCTATTACCATACAACCAGTATCTTTAGCGGCAGAATATCCCGATTCATATGTAACAAACGATATTCTTTGGTATAAAGAAAATGATTCAACAACTTGCTCCGGATCATCTTCTAATGGAGTGTCAGGATCTGATAACCAAGAAAAGATTTGGGGATATCTACGTAACGCAGGATTAAGCGCCGAACAAACATCTGGCGTAATGGCTAATATTCAAGCAGAGTCCGGATTTAGTCCCACTAGACATGAAGTAGGCCAAGGATGGGAGTCTGGGGGGTGGGGACTCGCCCAGTGGACGTTCGGAAGGCGAACACAGATAGCTAATAAAATACCATCTGAATTAAAAAAATATTACAGCCAAGAATATGGTGGTGCGCCTAACGACAAGGGTATGGTCGATTCTATTCCAGTAGAAGATAATGACAAACTATTAATCTTCGAATTAGAGTATTTAGTGCAAGAGGGAAAGGAAAGACCGGTCACAGCTTCTGGATTTGGTACAGCTTCGAACTCATGGGAATTGTTAAAAACCCTGAAGACAGTTGATGACGCCACTGTTTTTTGGCATGACGATTTTGAAAAATCAGCCATGACAAAAGAGCAGGTTAAAAATATACGCGGTACCGCCGCTCAAAAAATCTATGAAAGATTTAATGGTACAGGCGGAAGCGGAGGAGGATGCTCTTCATCAAATGGTGGTGACTTTATCAGCTACGTCAAACGCTATGCTTGGCCAGAAAAAAAGGTTCGTACAGACAAAAAACCTGAATACGCAGAAGCTATAGAAAAGGCAAAAAGCGAAAATCGATTCGTTGGAGATTCTTGTCTTGGAGGTGGCGTGGACTGTGGCGCGTTTGTGACTACACTATTACACGACAGCGGATTTGATAAGAACTATAATTACGGAGGCGAAAACGGTAAGGCTGGCCCAACTATCGTACAGAGAGCGTGGGTAGAGGCTAACTGGCAGACTCTCGGTAATGGTAGCTCAATCAACGTAGCCGATCTTAAACCTGGAGACGTTGCTCATAGTCCAGGACATACATTTGTTTATGTTGGTAACATAGAAGGATTTGATTCAAATATAGCATCCGCCTCACAGTGTGAATACGCCCCAAAAGCAGGCAGTGAAAGTTTAACATCACCGAGCGTAACTTGGTTTAGGAAAAAGTAATGAATAAAAAAGTGATCAGTATTATATTAATATTATTATCGGTTAGCACATTAGTATACGGTATTGCAACTTATATAAATAGATACAACACCACTCCCATTTACTTGTTAACTTCGCCTGACAAAGCTGAAATTACTACAGGTAATCAAAAATTTATCGGCTCGCAAGTCGTATATTTAAAACCAGGAACATACGATTTTAAAGCATCAAGAAGCGGTTTTAAAGATGAGAATATTAATGTTGAAGTAAAGAAGGGCAATCCGTTAAGGATAATTTTTACGCTCATGCCCACGACAGAGAAAGCTATTAAAGAATTACAGTCTTCGTCTAAAACGTCAGAAATAGACAGAGCTACAACAGACGAACTTACTAATGAACAAAAAAATCTAGAAGACGCCAATCCTATAATTAAAAAATTACCAATAAAAAACTTGATTTATTCAATTGGATATAAGGCAGACCCTAACCATAAGAATGGAGTTATCGTAGAAATCGATACTATAGAAGGATATAGAAATGCTGCCATCAATAAGATTAAAGAGCAGGGATTTGACCCGTCAAAACTAAATATCACATTTAGAAACTACGCTAATACATTTACGGAGTAATTATGAATCGAAGGAATATTATCATCGGCAGCATTACATTAGCAATATTAACGTTAATATTGCTAGCGATTATATTCATCCAGCCAACACACACTATATCTATAACTTTCGACAAGGAAAACCTATCGGCAAAAATATATCGCAACACAGACAAAAGCACTTCCGAAATTACGTCGATAAACGGTAATTCTAAGATACAGTTATCAGACGGCAAGTATATAATAAAGACATCATCTAAATCTGGTTCTATCAATGAGAATTCCACGGAATTTACAGTAAAAGGATCGGATGAAAATATATCTATAAAAACTGAATATAGCCAAAAATTCATGTCTAGTAAAATAAATGAATATAGAAGTGATATTTCAGAGGTATTATTTGCCAAATATCCAGAGTTAAGATCGTCTTTCATCCTCCAGAAAGAAATTATTCTAGGAAATGACGCAGACTGGTATGCGGCTAGTTATCAGAGAGGTGTCGTAGATAGAAATTCTGGTGATATCTACACTGTTATTCTGAAGAAAGAAAATAACAAATGGGTGATTAAAACTAAGCCGCAAATAATCAATACTATATACAACACCAAAGATATACCAGAAGATATTTTATCAGAAACAGCCTCCAGATTATCTCCGTTTTCTACTAGCTCTTAAGCGGCATAATAATGTGCGTATAATCAGGATTTTTTACTTGCTCGCGAATTACGCACGGCGACAATTTGCCATTGAACGAAAATACGATTTCATCTGCGTCAATAATATTCAAAACTTCCGTCAGGTAGCGTGAATTAAGCGTTACTTGACCATCTGCGGATATTTTGGCTATTGCCTCTGAAGTATTCTCGCCAAGCTCAGACGCAATCGAATGAATAGAAAGCAGGGAATTTTCCTCTGATGCGGTAATTGTAATTCCACCACCAGATTCACGAGCAAACAGCGCAGCAATCTTCGTAACTCGACTAAAATCAGACTTCTTAATAACAATCTCAGTTTCCGCGGTTGCTGGAATCAATTGGCGATAATCAGGGAATTTCCCGTCAATCAATCGGCTAACAATTTCCATGTCTCCCGTCTTAAAACAAACTTGAGAATCGTCAAAAAGAACCGTAATTTTCTTCTCATCGCCGACGCTTTTACTGACTTCCGCCAGAGTAGAAGCGGGAATAATAGCCGACACTTCATTGTCTGACTTTATTAGACGCTTTTCTGCCAGCCTGTAGCCATCAGTAGCAGCCAAGTATAACGACCCTTCATAATTATGCCAATAAACTCCCGTAAGTACCGCTCGCGTAACGTCAGAGCTAACAGCCAACTTCGTTTGGACTATGGCTTTCTTAAGATCCTCAACGTCAATTTCATACTGTACGGCAGCCTTTTCGTCAATTGTAGGCAGCTCAGGATATTCATCAGCCACTACACCATTGATAACTGATGAGAATTTTCCTGAAGTTATATGTAAATGCTCGTTTTTAGTTTCAAGTTCCACCGGGCCGCTTGGTAGGTTTGTAATGAATTCTGACACCAGTCGGGCAGGGATTGTAATAGATCCATGATCTTCAATTTTCGCACCAATGTATTGAGTAGAAGCAATTTCCAAATTTGTTCCGGCAATCAATAATCTTCCTCCATCAGTGCGAAGTAAAATATTATTCAATATCGGCAGTTCATTACGACTTGATGCGATATCTTTGATTAGATTAAGTGCTTTTGCAAGTTTTTCTTGGGTGACTGATACTTTCATTATACTTTCCTTAATTTTTAATTAGTCTTAATAGTAATAGGTGCTGTGGAAACTGGGTAAAAAATGTGTTCAAACAGGGGTAAAGTGGCGATAAAATAGGTGGAAAACTCTGTGCGCTATTTGTGGACTTTATAGTGGATATTTGTGTATTATTCCACTGTCTGCTGACTTGTTGTTTTCTTTCCACATATCTGTGTGTTGGTAAGTCGCCGCAAAAACACAACATCTGCACAGCTTTTCCACAATTAATGAACATATAATTTATCCTTAATGTCGTTAATTTGCTCGCGAATACTGACATTTGTAAGACTTTCTTTAGTAATCTTCTCAATTGAATGCATAGCGGTCGTGTGGTCTTTTCGTCCAAGCTCTTGGGCAATTTTCGGAAAACTCATTTTCAGTTCGCTGCGTAGAAGGAACATCGCAATTTGTCTTGGCATCGCGATAAATTTATCTCGCCTGGATGAGCACATATCTTTTACATCAATATTATAATAGCGCGCCGTCTTATCAATTATTTGTTTGGCGGTTATATGTTGCGGTCTATTGCGTTTAATATCTCCCAAAATTCCTTCAGCCGCCGCTAAATCAGGAGTGAAATTCTGCATTTCCGCGTAAGCCAGCAATCGATTCAAAGCGCCTTCCAGTTCACGAATGTTCGTCTTAAAGTTGGTCGCCAGATATTCTACGACATCGGAATCTAGTTCAGTGTTGCTGAGTTCAGCTTTTGCCTTAACGATAGCACAACGAGTTTCATAATCGGGCATCTGAATATCAATTGCCATACCCCATTCAAATCGACTACGCAAACGATCGGTTAGAGTAGGAATACTTTTTGGCGGTTTATCTGAGCTAATAATGATTTGCTTATTGTTCTGATGAAGATCGTTAAATGTATGGAAAAATTCGTCCTGAGTTTTTTCTTTCCCAGCGATAAATTGCATATCATCGACAATCAATACATCGACATTGCGATATTTATCAGAAAAACCTTTTTTCTTAAATCGAATAGAATCCAGAAACTCATTAACAAACGTTTCCGTAGTAATGTAAAGCACGCGCGCCGAAGGTTGTTTTTTAACTATCTCGTTACCAACAGCTTGCATTAAGTGAGTTTTACCAAGTCCAGAGCCTCCATAAAGATAGAGCGGATTATATTTTTCTCCTGGATGTGCGGCGACCGCTTGGCAAGCGGCATAGGCCAAATCGTTACTTGAGCCAACAATGAAACTGTCGAATGTATATCTAGGATTAAGATTGCTAGAATGAGATCTTTTTGATGGTAAGATTAATGGTTTTGCTGGTTTTGGTTGATCACTTTTATCAACTTCACGATTAACGCGCGGTTTTTTATTGCTAGATTCGACATTGTAAGAAATAGATGGGGCATTAATGCCGTTATGTGATAGAGCTTCCAATATTTGCGGATGAAATCGCTTTTCAAGTTGAGTCCTAGCGAAAATATTCGGTGCAATTATAAGAACTTCTTTGTCGGAGATTATTTCCAATTTGGTATTTTTGAACCATGCAGTAAACGACGAAGATGATACAGTCACTTCAATCTCACCTAAAACACCCTGCCAAACCGCATGACTATCCACGAAAATTACTCCCTCAAATCCTGTTAACTGTCTTTACTATAACAAATAAGGGGAGTTTTCCACAAGTATAAACGGAGTAGAAATAACTCTACTTGAAACAGGGGTGGAGTTTTCCACAGCTAGAAACCTTATCTGTTAAAACTGTGGAAAAATATACAGAGACAGTGGAAAAGTCATTGTCGACTTGCAAAAAGTACTGAAAGAATATATACTATCTATTGATATGCCAAAGCGAACATTTCAACCACACACCCGACATCGCGCAAAGACGCATGGTTTTAGGGCACGAGTTTCTACCAAGGCTGGTAGAATGGTTTTGAAGCGCCGCCGCCTAAAGGGTCGCGCTAAAATTGCTATTTAATAGCTAAAAATTATCCCGTCGATGAAGGCGGGATTTTTTGATATAATTGTAAAATATGTTACAACAATGTAATAGATTTCACGGTCATGGCAGTTTGAAGTTTGTCTATAAAAATGGACAGGCGGTTCGTTCGTCTATAGCTACAATAAAATACGTGAAAAATCCGTATCGAAATCACAGCAGGTTTGCGGTTGTTGTTAGTAAAAAAGTTTTAAAATCAGCAGTACGTCGGAATCGCATACGTCGACGTGTTTATGAAATTATTCGCTTGGAACTTCCTAATATGAAAAATGATCAAGACGTGGCTGTTATTATATTTTCGGCGGAGGTTCTATTGATGCCACATAGAGACCTGAAGCAGACGATAAAGAATCTTTTCTCTCAAGCTCAACTGTATAAATAGGCAATTTTTTGCTATAATTAAGGCATGAGTTTTTTTGATGAGTTTATCGTTCGACCGATTTTAAATTTACTAATGGCTATTTATAGTATAATTCCAGATTTTGGTGTTAGTATTATTATCTTTACAATTATTGTAAGACTTTTACTTTGGCCGCTAATTAAGAAGCAGCTTCATCAAGCGAAAGCCATGCGTAAAATGCAGCCAGAGTTGGTGAAGATCAAAAAACAGTACGCGAAGAATCCGCAAATGCGTAATTTAGCGATGATGGAACTTTATAAAAAGCATAATATTAGTGCTTTTGGATCAATCGGTGTTATGATTATTCAGTTTCCGATTTTGATTGCAATGTATCGAGTGGTGCAGATTTTTGTTTCTAGTCGAACCGACTTGGGAAAATATGTTTATGATTTTATGAAAAATCTGCCGGTTGCTAATAATTTAGTAAATAATCCAGATCAGTTTAATCAGAATTTCCTGGGAATTATAGATTTGACACAACACGCAATATCAAAGAATGGTATTGTTTTTGGCTTGGTTGTTTTGGCGGCAGTTGCGGCGTATTTGCAATATTTAACTTCAAAACAATTGTCACCTCAATCTGATAGCAATCGTAAATTGCGTGACATTTTAGCTGAGGCTGGCGATGGAAAAGAAGCAGATCAGACAGAAGTAAATGCTATTATGACGCGAAAAATGATGAAATTTATGCCAGTAATGATGTTCTTCATTATTGTATATTTGCCAGCGGCTTTGGCGCTTTATTTGACGACAGCTAGCGCCGTGGGATATCTCCAGAACTATATTATCTTCAAGCAAGACTCTAAAGAAATGCAAGAAATTGCAGATAAAAAATCATCCCAAAAATCTAAAGCATCGACAAAAATCGACAAACGTGTTAAAAAGGCTACAGAGGCCAGGATAACTCGGATCAAGGCTAAGGATTAAGGAGGATTTATGGACCAAATTGAAACGGTTGAATTTGTAAAAAAATATTTAGAGGATTTGCTAACATTCTTTGACTTGAATCTGGAAGTTTCAGTAAAAATCGAAGATGGAATTGTTGTGGCTTCAATTCCGCATAGCGAGCGAAGCAGTATTTTAATCGGCAGAAATGCGGAAACATTGCGTAGTATTCAGAATCTTTTGTCGACAGCGCTTCATCATAAAGAAGCGTCAACTGTTCGAGTTAATTTGGATATTGCGGACTATAAAAAGCAGCATGCTGAAAAAATTGCCGAAAAGGCACGTGGTTGGATTGAGGAAGTTCGACGAACTGGCGAGTCAAAGGTAGTGGATTTGAATGCTGCTGATCGCTGGACGGTGCATCACTTGGCTGGTGAATATAGTGATATTGATACGCATTCTGAAGGTGAAGGTCGCGAACGACGGCTAATTATTAGTCAGAAGAGTTCTTAGTGTCTTTAAAGACTATTCTGGAGTATAGAACGTAATTCCAGACGAGGCTGACTACTGTGGCAGCCAGCTTGCTAATTAATAGAGCAAGTGATTTATTTAATCCGAAGTTTATAAATATCGGTGTAATAATAGCGATAATAATTGTCTGAATTATCCATAAACCAAATAGTGTAACTGCGGCGAATAAAAGAAATTGTTTTTTCAAATTTTGAGATGTTGATTTGAAAGTATATTTTTTATTTGCAAAAAACGAGAACAAAAAGGCAACGAATGTTGATATGAAATTAGCAAACTCCTTTGGGATATTCAAAAAGATTGTTAGAGTAAAAAGTACGCCAAAATCTAGTACTGTATTAGTACTGCCAACGATAAGAAATCTTAATTTATCGGCGTGTTTTTTTAATATTTCCTGCATGATATTCCTCTATTAAGTATAGTGGTCGGTTTTTAGTTTCAATAAATATTCTACCTACATATTCACCAATAATTCCTAAGGATAATAACTGAACTCCGCCGAGGAATAAGATAACTGCCATTAGCGAAGAATATCCAGCACCAGTAGAAACTCCGAACAAAGGGCGAACTAAAAGATATATAATCCAAACAAAAGCAACAAGCGAAATAATGAAGCCGAAAATAGTTGCCATGCGCAATGGGGCAGTAGTGAAGCTGGTAATTCCGTCAATTGCTAAATTAAGTAATTTCCGGTAATTCCACTTAGTTTGACCAGCTAATCTGGGGTCACGATCGTAAAATATCTCTTTTTTCCTATAGCCAATCCAGCTAAAAATTGCTTTTGTATTGCGCTGAGATTCGCGGAATTTTTGCAAAGCCTCAATGCATCGGCGATCCAGCAAGCGAAAATCTCCAGTGTCGACCTGAATGGGGATGTTGGTTGATTTTTGCAGTATTCTGTAATACCATTGGCTGGTTTTCTTCTTTATCCAGGTTTCGCCTTGTCTGTTGCTGCGGCGAGCATAAACGTCATCGTAACCATCTTCCCAATACGAAATCATTTCCTGGATGAGCTCTGGCGGGTCTTGTAAATCTGCATCGATAATCACCAGAGCGTCACTTTTTACGTGGTCAATTCCAGCTATCATGGCAATTTCCTTACCGAAGTTTCGTGATAGATTTATATAGCTAATTTGAGAATCTTTTTTCGATTGCTCGGCTATGATTGAAAAGGATTTATCGGTGCTGCCGTCGTTTATGAAGAGAAATTCGAATTGATAATTGGGAGTGTTTTTTATAAATTCTTCTAAGCGCTTAAATAATTGTGACAAAACTGATTCTTCGTTGTAGACGGGGATGAGGAGGGTGATGGTTTTCATGGTATTAAATATATTATTTTATTCTGAAAAATTGCTTAAATTTTAATAATCCAGTTTGATTTGGCAGTGGTCCATCGTGGATAATATTACGAATATAGTCGACGGAAACCTTACGATTTTTTTGGATATAAAAACGTTTTTTATAAGCTGCCGGTTTGTAGATAATTGACGCTAAAGCGCCCTTGAATGCGGGCCAACCGTTGCCGTGGCGAATTGCGCTGGCAAAAATCAACCAATATGTCAGTAAAAATCGTATGCTAATATGCCAGAATAATTTACCTGGAACATTTTTAATGAAGACTAATGGTAAGTTTTTGAAAGTATTATAAACAGCTAATCCGGGGACTTTTTTACTACTAGCGCCAACTTTATGATAAGCGATAGCCTTGGGTGTGAAGCGAACTTTCCAGCCGGCTAATTGTGCTCGGAAGCTTAAATCGATATCCTCATAATACATGAAGAAATCCTCATCAAACATATCTATATCATCAAAGATTTTTGCACGATAGATAGCACCGCCGCCAGTCGCACCAAATACTTCTTCAGGCTTAGTTGGCGCGTTTTTTATTGGCTCATCACGATTTCTTGGTCCGGGCAGTCCCCAGGTTGTATAAAAATCGCCAGTTGTATCAAGAGTATTGCCATCTCGCTTTTGTAAAATTCCGGTCGCAATTCCGCATTGTGGATATTTTGATAATTGATAAATGAGAGCTTCACACCAGTTTTTATCAGCTATCGCATCTGGATTAAGTACTCCAATATATTCAAAGTTATTTTTTAGGGCGTAGATTAATCCTGTATTAATTCCCCCCGCGAATCCTAGATTATCTGAGTTTTTGAGCAAAACAATTTTTTCTTTTTTGTGCGAAGATATATATTCTTCAAATACAGTAACAGAATTGTCGCTACTATTATTATCTACTATAACAACAGTAGGCTTTAAGGTTTGTTTTATTAATGAATCAACGCACTCTATAGCGTCGTCGGATCCGTTCCAGTTAAGAACTATAATTGCAAGTCTATTCATAATGTTCTTTTTGTATTGTATAATAGGTGATGTATATTATGAAGTGGCTAGAGGTTTTTAATAGAAAAAATAGGATTCTCTTAAGAGAACTAGTTATTACGGATTTTAAATTGAGATATCAGGGCTCTGCTCTCGGATATGTATGGAGTGTTCTTAAGCCGCTTTTTCTATTTTCGATATTGTATGTAGTTTTTGATAAATTTTTAGGGGTAGGAAGGAATATAGAACATTTTCCAGTGTATTTATTGCTGGGGATAATTTTATGGAACTTCTTCGTAGAAGCAACTAATCAAGGACTAAACTCTATAGTAGGTCGAGGTGACCTACTCAGAAAGATTAATTTTCCTAAATATATTGTTGTAATTTCTGGCACTGTATCATCATTGATAAATTTGCTATTTAATATGATAGTGGTGCTCTTATTTGTGTTAGTAAATGGAGTCCACTTATCATGGATGTCACTATTAATCGTACCACTAATAATTGAACTGTATATATTTGCTTTAGGGGTGGCTTTTTTCTTGTCTGCTCTTAATGTTAAGTCGCGAGATACTGGATATCTATGGGAGGTATTTACTCAGGCTGCATTTTACGCCACCCCTGTTATTTATCCAATGCAGATGGTTTCACAGAAGAGCAATTTTGCTGTTGATCTGTTGTTTCTTAATCCTGTTGCACAAATTATTCAAGATAGTAGATATGTGCTTATAACTAAAGATACGATGATTATGTGGAATAGATTAAGCCCGCTAATGATGTCTGTACCGTTTTTAATTATAGCTATAGTAGTTCTGTTTGCGGTTTGGTATTTTAAGAAGCAGTCAAGGACATTCGCGGAGGAGATTTAGGATATATGAAGGATGTAGTTATAGAAGTTAACTCTCTTACTAAGACTTTTAAGATACCGACAGAGTCTAGTAACGGAGTTAAACAGAAGACCATTAATTATGTTAAAGGTAAAAAAGGCTACAGGGAATTTACTCCATTAAAAAATATATCTTTTTGTATTAAAAAAGGTGAATTTTTTGGAATAGTGGGTAAAAATGGTTCAGGTAAGAGTACTCTATTGAAATCTATAGCTCAAATCTATTCTCCGACGGAGGGTTCAGTACGAGTAAATGGATCTCTTGTCCCGTTTATCGAGCTTGGCGTTGGTTTTAATCCAGAATTAACAGGTAGAGAAAATGTATTTTTAAATGGAGCTTTACTGGGATTTAGCCATAAAGAGATGGAGCTGATGTATGATGATATTGTTGAATTCTCTGAGTTGGCAGATTTTATGGAAGAGAAGCTTAAGAATTACTCATCAGGGATGCAGGTTAGGTTAGCTTTCTCTGTAGCCATTAAGGCTCGTGGCGATATTTTAATGCTTGATGAAGTGTTGGCTGTCGGGGACGCAGCTTTTCAGCAGAAGTGTTTTGACTATTTTGAAAAAGTTAAACGTAGTGATCAGACTGTGGTTTTTGTGACGCATGATATGAATGCCGTGCGCAGATTTTGCTCGAGAGCTATGTATATAGAAAATGGAACGATAAAACATATTGGATCACCTCAGGAAATTGCCGATATATATACGGAGGTTAATATGGATGCGGTTACTAGTGTAGAAGAAGAATCTCATGACGATTCAGTTAGCATGTCTGTTGATATACCTAGTAAAAAAAATTTTACGCAAGAAGACTCGATTGATATTGGCGTGACTATAGACGGTATTGCTGAAGATGTTTTTGTGAATATATCCTTTGTATACGGAGGTTTTGTATTTGCTGATCGCAACTGTAGAGATACTCCTAGTGACTTCATTCAAAACAATAGGAGGATTAATTTCAATCAGAGTTTGGATGGCTTTAATCCTGGCAAATATGATATTCATATGTCATTACATCGTAGGGCTGATGATGGCATAATTAAACATTTGCCACGAGCATTTTCGTTTATTATTACAGGTAAGGATGATTTTCGTGATGGTCCAATGAGAATAATGGGAAAGTGGAGTGTAAAAAAGAGGGGATAAAATCAGATGAAAAATAAGATTATAAAGAGTGCTAAATTTGTTGTTAGAACAACATTACATCCGTCATACGGTAGTGAACAAGTAAGGTTGTTTCGCGACCGTAGATTTATTAATAAGAAACGATATGAAGATTATATTAAATGGTTTGATAAGCATAAAGTCACCGATGAGCAACTTAAGTTACAAAGAAAATATTCCAAGGAATTTAAGCAACGTCCATTGATTAGTATTTTATTACCGACATATAATACAAATCCAGTATATCTGCGTAGCTGTATTGACTCTGTCTTATCTCAGAGTTATGACAACTGGGAGTTGTGCATTTCTGATGATAATTCTACTAGCGATCAAACAAAGAGTGTTATAAATGAATATGTAGAAAAGTATAATAATATTAAGGCTACATTTCGTAAAGAAAATGGTCATATATCAAAGTCATCTAATACAGCTCTTTCAATGGCTAAGGGTGACTATATATCATTACTCGATCATGATGACATTTTACCTCCCAACGCCTTGTTTGAAGTGGTTGATGTTATAAATAAAAATCCTGACGTAGATCTTATTTATACGGATGAAGACAAGATCGATAGTGACGGTATTCATATAGAACCATTTTTTAAACCTGACTGGAGTCCTGATTTTATGAATTCATGCAACATGGTAACGCATTTTGCTACCATAAAGGCAGGTATGATTAGAAGTGTTAATGGATTCACCGTCGGAACACATGGCGCGCAAGATTGGGATTTATTTTTGAAGATTTCTGCTAAAACTAATAATATTTATCATATTCCGAAAATTTTATATCATTGGCGTAAATCTGAGACATCTACTGCTATGAATGCTGATAGTAAACCATATGCTTATATAAATCAAAAAAATGTCCTTCGTAGTAGCGTGAGGCAAAGAAGAGAAAATGCTTATATAGATTCTCATGTTGCGTTAGGATTTTGGCGTAAAAAATATGTAATCCCGACAAATCCGTTGGTGTCAATTATCATACCAACCAAGGATAATTTTAGATATATAAAAAAATGCATAGATTCAATTATTGAAAATACCTCGTATCCATATTTTGAAATAATAATTGTAGATACGGGATCTACAGATTCTCGAGTAAATGATTTTTATGAAAAATTAATAGATAATAATGACAATGTGCGTGTTATTAAGTACAAGAAGAAATTCAATTTTTCAGATGCATGTAACTATGGTGCAAATAATTCTAGTGGAGAATATCTGCTATTCCTTAATAATGACACGGAGGTTATTACTCACGACTGGATCCAGTCATTGCTTGAGCATGCTCAGCGTCCAGAAATAGGAATGGTTGGACCTAAGCTTATATTTGAGGATAAGACAATACAGCATGCTGGAATAGTCTTATCTGAAAGAGATATCGCATTCCATCCGTTTTACGGTCAGGATGAGCGTACAGATATATTTACGTATATTTATACCGCCAATATTCGTAATGTATCGGCAGTAACTGGTGCTTGTTGTATGATTAATCGTGATAAGTTCAACAAGGTGGGCGGGTTTGATAATAAACTTCGTATAACGTATAACGATGTAGATCTTAACCTTAAATTACGCAAAGAAGGCTATTATAATGTCTACACTCCATACGCGGAGTTATTCCATTATGAGTCTAAGAGTGTTGGTCGCATAAACACGAGCGAGAGAGATACTAGTGAACTAGAGAGTGCTCAAAAAGAGATGCGTAAGAGATGGGGTGAATACTTGAAGAGGGATCCATTCTATAATGATAATTTTGAGCAATTTGGTCCGGGCTATAGGTTGCCCGAATAACGTTAACTATTAATTATAAATAACCGCGATAGTAAGTTGTACTGCCGCGGTTATTTATATTATTTACGATTACGATGTAAAGATGTATGAGTTATTATACTTAGTATATTCCTGATGATGTAGATATGTGGCTAGCCCATGATTGTTGACCGTCGCCCCATCCATGTACTTCGACAGTATTATTGGCTGTACCTCTGTATTTGACATAATAGATAGTGTCTTTTCCTCTTCCTTGCAAATCGGCTGCTACTATGTCATTTGACCCTATTACATAGCCAGATTCTGGGTAATTACTTGCGGTGTGACGTACCCAGTTTTTTAATGAAGAATCCCACACGTGAAATTCGATAAGACCGCTCGTAGTATTGTCGTATTTAACATATATGAATTCATCTTTTTTATCTCCATCAAGATCTGCCGCAATAACTCTTCCTGTGTTCATACTAGCTGAAGGGTGGCTTGTTGCTGTGTGTCTAAACCAACTAGTTCCATTATTATTCCAACCATGCACTTCAATCATGCCAGAATTAGTCTGCTCATAATTAATCAGATAATATTCGTCATTACCATTGCCATCAGTATCTGCTGTTATAACTTCAGAAAATAGCGGATCAATAGGTCCGGCAGATGTTGCAGTGTGAGCTAGCCAACGCAATCCATCTTGAGTCCACGTATGAAACTCTACTCTACCACTTGCAGTTCCATTATAGTCAACCTTTGTTAATACGGTATTTTTGCTATTAACCTTCCTTGATATAACCTTGCTGTACTGCTGATTAAAGGTATATGAGTTTGTCGCTGTATGCTGAGACCATGTCTGTAAGTTACTATTGGCCCATGTGTGCATTTCGGCACATTTACTGCCAGTATTATTAGGGACGGATATAGTTAAGGTATCATTATTTCCATTTATCCTAGTTGGTATAATTCTAGCGCCAGTTTCTACGTTAGGTATATTCTGTCCGTTTTTACAAGAGAATGAACTGCTTGATCTAGTATCTCCAAACCAGTCTGTAAAGTAATTATAAAAGTTACGATTACCATAGGCGCTACACCCATCACCTACACCATACCCAGATGACATAGCAGCGGCATTTGGTTGATATGGTGTATAACTATAAAGAGCGGCGGTTGTCCAATTCTGAATATTTACATTAGATCCTCCGCAAGCAGCATTTGGACTCCATTGAACGAAATTTACGCCTGTTGTATATGGTGAAAACCAATTAGGACTACGTGTTATTATGTAGTGAAAGTGTTTCGCTGCCCATTCTAGCTGGTTTTCTAGACCAAAATATTTACTATCACACGCGGCGGTGTCTGGGCATCCATAGCCAGTTGCGCTTTTGAATTGCCCACGAGTTGGCCACGTGTCAGTAACTAGGGCTTGCTCTTTTTGGAGCAAAACTATTAAAAGCTGTGGGTTTACATGATATTTTTGAGAGACATCAAAGATTAATTGAGCGGCGCTTCTCCCGTCTTTTGTTTTATAATCACGGAGACAGGTATATGGAGGGCTATGCCACCCTTTCGATGCGGCATACTGAGCGCGAGTTATATCAGGTCTTCCAAACTCACTGGCTGGTTTGGCGCCATTTGTATCGCATTGGGGAACTTTACTATTTAAAAATGACTGAATTTGGTCTGCACTCATGGATCCGTAATTTGTTGCTACGGCATCATCCATAATATTTCCTGGGTCAAAATCATTCAATACTGCAGATGCTGGCGTAGAAGATAATATCGTTCCTAAGCACATTGACATAAGTATGCCTAATTTTAATATTAATTTCTTCATATAGTTATTTCTCCTTCAGTATCTCCAGTAACGTTGTTGTCTTCGTAGTGAATGTTTATTGTCCATTTTCCAGGTGACAATTGAGACAACGGAACGTTAAATCCTTTACAGCTAGACGTACTTGGTCCAACTTGCAACTCTACGCTATTGGAATACGTTTGTCCGCTAGTATTATGCATTGATAACGTACATCTTCCACTTGATGATATAGTTTGGATCAAACTACGGATATAAAGAGTGTTTGAATCTTTATCGACTGTTGTAGTTGTTATACTTACTCCAACTGTTGGTTTTTTCCCGTTGGATGATGGAGTCGGTTCTGGCGAAGGATCGCTTCCTTGTAGTGTTTTAGATTTTTGACCTGATGACTCTTTTTCTGACTTATTGGATGTATTATTTAATGATCTTTTTTTTATGTCTTGACCAGCTGTTTTCTGCTCCTCGGTGACTGTGCTAAATTGATTTTGAGTAAAAGGCCAGAGCTTAAGCTTATAGGAAATTAAGCCATAGCTCGTTATAGACAATAATATAACAGCTATCAGGATTAATAGTTTATTTTTTTTATTTTGTTTTTTCTGTATTTTCATATTTTTTACCTAATCAACACTACTATAGCAGATATAGATAAAACGGTAAAGCTTTAAAAAGTTCTTTTATAGAATAAAATATCTCCATTATGTACAGTGACTTTATCGATTAGTTCATAGCAAGGTAGCTGTAGTGGTGTTGTAGATAACACACGAGTAACAGATTTTCCTATATGATTACTACAACTCAATTTTGCAATAAATACGTCCGGCTGACTAAGCACGAGATCTTTATCCATGGTGTCAGATAGAAGTATATGTGCATACCTATTGTAAATTGTCCTATCTTTTGACACTTTTGACCAGAAATCTTTATCAGGGTAAGTATTGACTCCCGTAATTGATTTTCTATTTGCCATTTGAGGGAAATTTTCTAGTACGCTTGTGCCGGACAATCCCCATGTGTCGTCACTAGACGAGGTAGAGATAATCTTTTTGGTTATAATATTATCGTTATACCCGCTTCCTAGACCTCTATATAACGGCTGTATAGTTATTGTCGACATAATACATAAAGAAGAGAGCACTAACAGTCCGAGTTTTTCCTTTTTTATAAATATAAGGGCTAGTCCACTAGAAAGGCTTATTGCGGCTAGTAATAATACGCGAAGATCCCCGGCAAAGTTACGATTGAACTTTACGACATACACGATGGTACAGACATAAATGATAATCACTATTGTTGAATATAAATATGGTAAATAGCGATATCGTGATGAAAATTTTATAGTATTGGCAAGCGTGTATATTAATGAAAAGATTCCTATAAAACCTAATCCAAGCTGCAACCTTGTTATCGGTACAAGATGCATCATGAAAGGTTTTGCTATTGAAGAGAATCCTGGAATAAATAAATGAGATATGAATATTAAGCAGGAAACAAAAATAGCAACTCCAACCCAATCTATAGTTTTATTTTTACGCCATTTGCTATATAAAATAAACAGTATAGGAATGATAAATGCAAAAGGCGTGATAATGAATGCAGACATTTCACTTTGATTGATGGATCCTTTACTTGGATCTATCGATGAAATGGATGTGTCGTCCATAAGTCGGTATTGACTATAGCCAGTGAGACCGATTAGATCAGCCTGTGATGGAGCTCCCGAATGTACAAATCGCGCCCCGGGATAATCTGTACCAGAAATGGCTTGTACGGCATCTATTCTGGTGATTAAAAATATACCAACTATGCCGATCGCTGTTAGAGCAGATCCTACTATGAATGCTGTATTTACATATAGTATTTTTCGCACTTTTTTGGGTGTTTTTTTCCAAGTATTTATATAATAGCCAATCGCCACTAGAAGTACAGTGATGACAACAGGCACTTGAAAGGCCGGGTATAATAGTAGGGCGAAGCTTACCATTGAATAGGTTAATAAAAGTGATAGTGTGAGATTCGATATTATATCACCATGTTTATATCTCTTTAAAAAAGACAAAGATTTATTTTCTATTAATTTTATTATTAATAGCAGTATGACAATTCCCCAGACGATGCTCATTATAGTAATGGTTTGATACCACCAGAATATAAAAGGGGTAAAAGAGCCTATGATAGCGATAGATCCCGATAATACGTATTTATTGGGAAGAAATTTTAACGATAGAAAGTATATGCTTAATAGCAATGATGCTAGTAATAGCCACCACTTAAAGGCAAAAGCAAACTCGAAAGGAACTATTAAAAAGGCAAGATTTTGAGGTCGGAATATTGTTGACCATTCTTTGTATGGTGCATCAGATATAAGGCTCATATTCTTGCCAGAATTGCCAAAGTTCTTGTTTGTCAGTGGATACCCAGCTTCTTTTTGTGCAATTGTGAATTGTGTAACGACCAGCCACTCGTCGCTGCGAATAGGTCGAGCTTCGCCTGATATGAGATTAGATGATTTGCCGTTAAGGAAATAGTCATAATATAAGCCAAATGAAGATCCAGATATCTTAAATCCTGTCGCAAAAATTAGACAAAAGATAATAGTAGACGGGAAAATCCATTTTTTATACGAATCGTCTTTTAATTTTGTAAAAATAGAACGTATAGCTTGCATAACATTTATTAGTATACAGTAAAAATAGCAAGTATAAAAATTGTGTTTTTTTGAGAACAAGTCTAAAAAACGAAAAATAAAAAATGAGTGATGCGCTATCTTTGTTAAAGATAGTAAGAATGTAAGGAGGCTACGTAATGATAAACATCGCATCACCCGTTATAGAGGAAGAGGAGCGTCGGGCGGTAAATGAAGTTATAGAGTCAGGTATACTGGCTCAGGGCCCAAAAGTCGCTGAGCTTGAAGAAAGCTGGGCTAAATATTGGTTTGCAAGGGAGGTATTTTATGCCTTTTCTAATGCTGCTATATCCATTATTTATTAGGTTACGAAAATATATAAAAGTAGATACAAGCAATAAATATTTTTGTAGTTTTTTAATTTTGTTTTTTATGTGCTTTATGTTAGCTTTTTACACTGTTCAAACGATTTACTATAATGTACGGGTTACTTAACTGTAAGGAACTAAACGAGTGATAATAAAAAGTAGCTCCCTAGAATGCTCTATTGAAATAATCTTATATCGTCTGTGATTTTGGTATATATCGTACAGTTGAGTGGTGTCAAGACTTCTCTCATTTATACTCAATAGAAAGTAATAGTTGATCATATAACTAATGACAATGAGGGGCTATTTATGTAAAAATTATCAAATATGATATTATATGATTAAGTAAATGGGGGTTTATGACTAAGAAGATATTAATATATACAGGGTATTTTATTCCGCACCTGGGTGGTGTGGAAAGATATGTAGATAAATTAACAAGTGCTTTGGAGAAGATAGGGTATCAATGCACAATAGTAACTACTGCACACGATAATAGCTTACCCTCCAAAGAGACGATAGGCAGCAGAACTATATATCGATTGCCTACGCATAATATTTTTAAACAGAGATACCCAATCATTAATAAACGTAAGAGTGCTAGTATTATTTCAGATATTGATTTTAATAGTTTTAGCTTTTGTATAGTTAATACCAGATTTCATCTAACAAGTCTTCTAGGTGCCAGGTTGGCAAAAAAGCATGGGATAAAGGTTGCTCTTATAGAACATGGAACTGCTCATTTTTCGGTTGGGAATAAACTTCTTGATTTTTTTGGGTTAATATACGAACATGTTTTGACTGCAATTATTAAGCAGTATGTTGACTACTACTATGGCGTATCGCAAAATTGTAATAAGTGGTTGAAACATTTTGGCATATCTGCAGAAGGTGTTTGGTACAATGCAATTGACTCGAAGGATAAGTTGCTGGCGACTAATAAATATGATTATTTTGATAAGCGAGAAATCATAGTTACATATGCTGGGCGTATTATAAAAGAAAAAGGAATCATAAATCTACTTAAGGCATTTGATAAGGTCAGAAGCGAGATATCAAATCAAAAAATTCGGCTAGTTATTGCCGGCGATGGTCCTTTAAAAGATGAGCTTGAGTCTAGATATTTAGATGATAGTTCTATACAATTTTTAGGTAAAATAAATTTTAGTGATATCCTATCTCTCTTTAAGCGTACTGATATATTTGTTCACCCGTCACTCTATCCTGAAGGGCTACCTACGGCCATATTAGAGGCTGGATTGATGCGAACGGCTATTATTGCCACTCCTAGAGGGGGGACGGAAGAGGTGATTATTGACGAGCGCCATGGTATAATAGTTGACGGTAGTGTGGATAGTTTAAAGATTGCTCTAATGGAAATGGTACAGAATGAGTCTATGCGCAAAAAAAGTGCAGATAATGTAAAGAAGAGAATAGAGAGTGTTTTTAGTTGGCAGTCGGTGGCGAAATGCGTTGATAATAAAATCAAGGAGAGTATATAGTGTCTAAAGCGGTAAAGTTCGTAATAGTTGGCGCTGGAAATATATCAAATACAAGACATATCCCAGCACTCAAGAAAATCAAGAATGCTGAGATATTTGGTGTTATAAGTAATAAAATAGAGCGAGCCAGAAAGACAGCTAAAAAACACAATATTCCTCACGTGTCTCAAATAAAAGAATCTTCTGACGGTTTAGTTGTGGTTAATGCTGATTGGATGAATGATGCTGATGCCTGGGTGATAGGTGCTCCTCCACACCTTCATTATCCATTGGTTAAATTGGGTTTATCTCTTGATAAGCATGTACTCGTAGAGAAGCCAATGATGATGAATGAAGATGAATGCAATGAGTTGATAAAACTGGCTAAGAGTAAGAATAAAGTGTTCTATGTTATGCACAACTTCCAGTATGCAAATAAGATGCTAAAACTAAATGATATTATTGAGTCTAAAAAACATGGTGAAGTGGTGTCTATTACTGAAGTACAGTTTACTAATCATGACCGTCGACTGCCAGAGTGGTATAATGATTTACCTCTGGGTCTGTTTTATGATGAGGCTGCTCATTTCTTGTATCTTCCAGAGAGACATGTTGGCAAGTTGCAAATACAGCATGCACATGCGGTGTATGGTAACGCTAAGAAGGAGACCACTCCAGTAACTCTTTCGGTCAATGCTATGGCGGGTAAAGTTCCATTAACAATGTTCTTAAATTTCCGCTCACCAGTGTGTGAGTGGTATTATATGGTATCCTTCAAGAAAGATATTTACATCTACGATTTCTTTAAAGATATCCTAATTCACCTGCCAACAGACGGAGAACATCTTGGTAAAGATGTGTTGCGTAGCTCGATAAAGTATACGACTCAATATTGGGGGCAATTTATAGCTAACGGTATACGCAGGGTGATAGGAGGTCTGTTGTATGGTCACGATAAGGTATTAAGTAGTTTCACGTCTGCAATTGTCGACGGCAATGTTGATAAGTTTTTGACAGCTGAAAATGGTAAGATAAATGTAGCTGCTGCCAATTCTATAATTGATAAGGTCAATAAGCGATAGATGAATATATTTCTGATAATTGCGTATGTTGTAGCGGCGGTTAGTGGATCAACATTAATAAAATTAGGAGGATTGTCAGCGGGGTCAGCTCATTTACTTACAATTCCTTATACTAATTTACATCTTCCTATAATGAGCCTGTTTGGTATATTGTTTTATGGGGTAAGTTTCTTTTTATATATAATTTTATTAAACAGGTTTGAGCTATCATTTATTTCACCGCTAACGATAGGACTAGTCTACCTGTTGCTTATGCTAACGGCTGTAGTAATTTTTAACGAAAGCTTTACTATAATTAAAACTATCGGCTGTGTATTAATATTAGTTGGTGTTTTGATGATTGCTACGACTAATAAATAGAATAGGATATAGGGAAGTATTAATAAAAATTATCTTTTAACAGATAGCTTAATTGATAATTCTTGATGTAGGTCGCGTAGTCTGCGCTCGTTTTGGTCGATACGTTGGCGCTGGTTGTTGGCGATATAGAATAGAAAAATAATCGTCGTAGTTTGTAAAATATCAAACAAGCTTAATTCTGATGAATCAAGTGGCGGATGCCCAAGTGAGATGTTGTATATCGGGAACGACCCCATCAAGGAAACCATGATGACTAGCCAAATAATGAGTTGATGACGAAAGCGTGCCGGGCTGACTTTACGCAGTTTGTATTGAGTGATTATATTGATTAGTGCCGCCAGAATAATCGGCACATTGAGTAGTATGAGGATAAGATATCTCATTCAAATAACTCCGTTAAACGTTGTTTAAATAATCGCTTGACAATATTGATAGCATTCCAGTTGTTTTGTCCCTTAGCTCGAGAATAGTCGGTGTAAATAGCTTTAATTGGGTACTCGGCAATATTCATTCCAGACTGTTTGGCACGCCAGATCATTTCAGAACAAAATTCATATCCAGTAGATTTCCAGTCAAGATTATCGATTGCTTTTCGTGAGTAGATTCGTAGGCCAGATTGTGAGTCTGTAACATTAGTTCCGAATAAAACATAAGTAATGAAGCTTAATCCTTTATTTCCTAAAATTTTTGTTTTTGACATACCATTACTGTTAATTAGTCGACTACCAATCAGTAGGTCTGTATTAGAAGTGGAGATTTTTTTAATTCCAGCTAAAATATCTTCTGGGTCATGTTGACCGTCGGCATCCATAGTGGCGGCAATGTCATAATTATTTTGTCGAGCGTAGGCGAGGCCAGTTAATGTGGCACCTCCAGCTCCGGAATTCAATATATGATCAATAACTATTGCGCCGCCTTTTTTAGCTTGCTCAAGAGTGTCATCTTTGGACCCATCGTTAATTAGTATAACGTCAATAGAATATTCTTTTTTAGCCTCTGAAAATATTTTCTTAGATTTTTTAATAACATTTTTTATAACGGGGGCCTCATTGTAGGCAGGAATGATAATACAAACTTTTTTCATATTATTTATTAATTAACCTTGTAAAATAACTACCATATCCAGATTTAGCAAGTGGTTCGGATAGATTTTTTAGCTGATCCTTAGAAATCCAACCGTTATAAAAGGCGATTTTTTCAGGACTGCCAATAATTCTACCAGTTCGTTTTTGGATAACTCTAACGAAGTCGGATGCATCAGTTAAGCTATCAATTGTTCCTGTATCCAACCAAACATCTCCATTGTCTAAGGTCTGAACTTGCAATTTACCGCGACGTAAATATTCTGCATTAATGGATGTAATTTCTAATTCTCCTCGAGCTGACGGTTTTACGTTTTTAGCAATCTCTACTACGTCATTATCATAAAAATATAAGCCGACAACTGCGAAGTGGGATTTTGGGTAAGTTGGTTTTTCTTCAATTGATATTGCCTGATTTTGATCATCAAATTCAACGACACCGTACCTTTCTGGGTCAGATACTTTGTAGGCAAAAACTGTGCCTCCGTCTGGATCTGTACATTCCCGCAGAGACTCATCTAAACGCTCTCCATAAAATATATTATCTCCTAACACTAGAGCTACTTTATCGTCACCAATAAAATCTTCACCAATAATAAAAGCTTGCGCCAGACCGTCTGGTGTAGGTTGAACAGCATATTCTAAATTTATACCCCACTGCGAGCCATCACCAAGAAGTTTCTTGAAGCCGTTTTGATCGTCTGGAGTAGTGATTATTAAAATATCACGAATTCCTGCTTGCATTAATGTGGTTAGCGGATAGTAAATCATTGGCTTGTCGTAAATAGGCATCAACTGTTTACTTATGGCTTTTGTAATTGGCCATAGACGCGTACCCGATCCGCCCGCTAAAATTATTCCCCTCATCATATTCTCCTTTATGTTGTATGATTATATATCTATGATTCGACAGTATCAAGGTTAAGCGGTTTTGAGATTAACGGAGGTTGTATTTTTTAGGCGTTGTTCGAGACATATTGCCTTAAGTCTTCCTCCCAGTTACGGCTTTGAAATCCCGTAGAGTGTAGTTTATCTAGGCTCATATCACTATTGAGCGGTCGTGGCGCAACTCCCTGCTTGTTGGCAAAATATTCTGCGGTAGTTGTATTAGAAACGATTAAGTCTTTATGATTAGATAATTCAAATATTTTTCTAGTAATGTCCGCCCAAGAAGCGAGTGGTCCGTCATTTGTTGCGTTATAAGTTCCGAACGGAGCTTTAGTTGATAATAGATGGTCTATAATACGCACTAGCTCACTGGTAAACGTTAAACGGCCTATTTGATCATTAACAACGGTTGGTGAGATATTTTTTTCCGCCAATCCCAGCATAGTGCGGACGAAGTTTTTACCTTCACCAATCACCCAAGTGGTGCGCAGTAAATAAAACTTATCGAGCTGCTCAACGAGCAGATCTCCGGCCGCTTTTGATGCGCCATAAACACTCAGTGGGCTGAAGTCCTCATTTTCAGAATGAGGTTCTTTCGTCCCGTCAAATACATAATCGCTAGAAATATGCACTAAAGTTATATTGTGAGTGCGGCAAACTCGAGTTAGGTTTGCGATCGCTGAGGCATTAACCTTCCAGGCTGCTAGACGGCCTTCTGGTGTTTCCGCGCCGTCAACATTAGTAAAGGCTGCTGCGTTTAAAATAATTGATACTCCTGACCAACCAAAGGACTCGACCGACTGGCGATTGGTTATGTCCAGTTCTGCTTGGTCAGCAAACTTAGCATTGGGATATTGCTCTCGCAATGCCGTACCGAGCTGTCCGTTGGCGCCAGTTATGAAAAGCTTACTATCGTCCATAATTTTATACCTCCATAGGAATTACATTACTTAATAGTGGATGTGCGGCATCTTTTTCGGAAATAATTGCTTGATCCTTATTGATTGGCCAGTTGATCTTTAGCTCTGGATCAAATAAATTAACAAAAGTATATTTAGCATCTGGGAACCAATGAGCATCAACTAGATATGTGTAGGCGACATTATCATCAAGTGTTTGATAGCCGTTAGCTACGCCTTTAGGGACGAAAATTGCCGTACCCGGATTAATCTCGTGCGTGAAAACTTGGCCGAAGCTATCTCCTTTACGAAGGTCACACCAAGCTCCAAAAACACGCCCATTGGCTGTTGAAATGAATTTGTTCCAAGGCTCAGCGTGAAGTCCACGAGTGGCGCCAGTTTTGTCATTGAAGCTGATATTGTTTTGTACGATATCGAACGACGGTAAGCCTAAGGCTTCCATTTTTTCTTTTTGATAATTCTCTTTGAACCAGCCGCGATTGTCGCCATGTACGGGTAATTTAATAACAAATAACCCTGGAATTGACGATTCGGTGACTGTAAGTTCATTGTAGTTGGTTGGGTCAAACATAATTATTGTCCTTGTTTTGCATAAGCTGCTTCAACGGTGTCTTTTTGGGCGCGCCACCAGTCTTCGTGTTCGCGATACCAGTTAATAGTTTGCATTAATCCATCGTGCATACCGGTTTTATTATCTGTGTATTGCGGTTGCCATCCTAACTCGCGGCGTAACTTGCTGGAATCCATTGCGTAACGCATATCATGACCTGGACGATCGTTGACATGTTCGTACCAATCTTTACCTTTACCCATTAGATCACAAATCAATTCAATCACCATCTTATTATTAACGTGATCATTATCTGCGCCAATGATGTAGGTTTCTCCTAGAACGCCTTTTTCTAGGATTAAATGAACCGCTGAGTTATGATCATCAACATGAATCCAGTCGCGTACTTGTTCACCGGTGCCATAAAGTTTTGGTTTGATATCACTTAAAATATTGGTAATCTGACGCGGAATAAACTTTTCAATGTGTTGGTATGGTCCGTAATTGTTAGAGCAGTTTGAGATAGTTGCTTTAATACCAAAACTACGAATCCAGGCACGAACTAGCATGTCGCTGGAAGCTTTAGTACTAGAATAGGGACTGGAAGGCTTGTATGGAGTGTCTTCTGTGAAGCGATTTGGGTCATCAAGCTCTAGATCGCCAAAAACCTCATCAGTTGAGATGTGATGTAGTCTCTTATTATGTTTTCGAATAGCCTCTAGAATGGTATATGTGCCAATTATATTTGTCTCAACAAATGGCCATGGATTACGTAAAGAATTATCATTGTGACTTTCGGCAGCGAAGTGCACAACTATGTCATTTTCAGCGACTAATTTGTCTATTAATTCGGCGTCACAAATATCGCCTTCTACGAATGTAATTTGGTCAGCTACAGTTTCCAAATTAGCACGATTTCCGGCGTAGGTTAATTTGTCAATAACAGTGACTTCATATTCTGGCTTGTGTTTTACGGTGTAATGCACAAAATTCGAGCCAATGAATCCCGCGCCTCCCGTGACTAGCATCTTTGTCATAACTATAGTATATCAGGTATAATAGAGAAGTTATAGAGGAGGATATTATGAAAGTTGTAATTGTTAGCGGCTATTTTAATCCATTACACGGTGGGCATTTAGATATGATTGAAGCGGCTGCAAAAATGGGTGATTATTTGATTGTAGTGGTGAATAACGACAAACAGCAATTGCTAAAAAAGGGAAAAATTATCCTTAATGAGGAAAATCGACTCCGCTTAATGCGAGCATTAAAGGGTGTGGATCAGGTGATGCTTTCTATCGATGAAGAGCCTCCGGTTACAGAAACCTTAGAAATGATCGCTCGGCAATATCCGGGATGTCAATTGGTGTTTGCAAATGGTGGCGATAGATCGGCACCGGAAGTTGTTCCAGAGCGTGATGTTTGCGAAAAGTACAACATCAAAATGGTCTATGGAGTTGGTGGCTCAAATAAAGCAGACTCGTCTACTCGAATTAATCAAGCTACTGGACAGGAAAGCTAATCTCAACTTTTCCGACCATATTTTTCATATACAGCCAAAGTTTGCTCGGCCATGCGCTGCCATGAAAATGTCTTAACGTGTTTCTTGCCTTTTTTAACGAGTTCATTGCGTAATTTGTCGTCAGATAAGATGTCGTCAATTGATTTTACTATATCCTCGACGCTGAAAGGATCAAAATAGTGAGCAGCATCACCGTGGGTTTCTGGCAAGCAAGTGGCTGTGCTCGAAGCGACTGGTGCGCCGTGTAGCATTGCCTCTAATCCTGGCAAACCAAATCCTTCACTGAGCGAAGGGAAGCAATAAACTGCCGTATTTTCGTACATCCAGCGCAATTGCTCGTCTGATATAAAGCCGGTAAACACGACGTTTTTAATTCCACGCTCATTTACATATGTCTCGTGGCGAGCGTAATTACTGTCTTTTTTACCAGCCAAGGCAAGTGTCAATTCTGGATATTTTTTTTGCAACAAAGCAAAAGCGTCAATTAGCCGTCGAAGGTTTTTATGTGGTGTTGGTCTACCGATATACATAATGAATTTTTTGCCAATCAACTCGTCAACAGGTTCGTTGCCTTTTGGTAACTTATCCGCAGATTCCAAAGTTACAGTAATTTTCTCTGGGTTTACGCCGGTGAATTTAATCAAATCATTTTTTACGAAGTTGGAAATTGTAATAATATGTGAAGATTTTTTAGCGACTTTTTTATTGACCCATTTATAAATTTGCTGCTTAATCCAGAAAACGACAGGATTTTTATCTGGATTCCTAAATCTGACAGTGGTCAAATCTTGCATCGTAGTAACAACTGGACTGGAATTATACCAAACAGGCTGCTGAACCATCGCAAAATGAACTAAGTCTGGATGGAGGCTTTCAAGTTGTTTCTTAAAGCCGATTTGCTCAGCGAAAGTGTATTCTTTGTAGGGACAAATGACTTTTTTAAAGCGCGGATTGCTCGGCTGCCAACTATCAAAATCCTTTGGCTTGAGCAGAATAACATAATCGTTTTTATTATCAATTTTCTGCAAATAATGAATCAGCCGTTCGATGTACCGACCAGTGCTAGTCCTTAATGTTCGGGCGTCAATTACGATTTTCACGATAATGTTCCTTCCATGATTTATCAACTATATTTTTTATCGCTTTATGGAAAATTGCAGCTGAAAATTCGTTTGCCGTGGCTGAGATTTTTGTTGGTGAAACTTTTTTACCAGGAAGTTTCTCTAAGGTTTCTATCAATGAAGAATCTGTTTGCCCAGAAAAGAACCAGCCGTTTTTCTCGGGTTTTATATAATCAAGTGCGCCACCAGCTTCATACGCAACCACTGGAATACCAGACGCCAACGCTTCGACTGGCGCAATTCCGAAATCTTCGTGTGAACAAAAAATAAACAAATCTGCTTTTTTAATATATTTTTCTCGTGTGACATTATCGACGAATCCTAAGAAATTAGTATGTTTATCGGCGATATTTTTTAGATTATCAACGTCTGGACCTTTTCCGATAATATCTAATTGCCAGCCAAGTTTCTGACAAGCTTTAATAGCAATATCAAGCCGTTTCATTGGCACAATTCGCCCCCAAATCAGACAGCGAGGTTTTTTGGGGATGGACGTTTGCTTGCGATTTTTAGCAAGCGGCGAAAAACTCGACACGTCAATTGGCGGAAAAATAATCGTACTTTTTCGCTGGTAAAACTCTTCAATATCAGCCTGAATTCCCGTAGAGTTGGCGATAAAAACATCAACTTGCTGAGCAGCGTTAAAATCTCGTTTTTTCAGTGGTCGGACTAGGGTTTTTAAGCCTAGGCGTGCCAGCCATTGCGGACGGAAACTTGGTCGTTTGATGTATTCGTCATAATGTCGCCAATAAAAATGTGTTGGCGTGTGGCAATAACAAATATGAAGTTGATCTGGTCTGGATTTGCGGACGAATTTTGCCTCGCCATTTCCCGAACTGGAGATGATAATGTCAAATTCGCTAAGATCAAGCTTAGCAAACCACCACTGTCTAAGAAGCGGCAGCAATCGTCGAATTTTTGAAAACGGCCATCTTTGTAAATAGCCGGTAACGACTTTGTTATCTAATCTTTCTCGCCATTCATCGCTACAAAAAGAAGTGTAAATTGGCGCATCTGGGTACAATTTGTGAATTTCCAAAACGACTTTTTCGGCTCCGCCGCCGTAAATCCAATCGTGAACTATGGCAATTTTTGGCTTACTCATTAATTATCTTTCTGGAAAATAACCAAGCAGGTTTTTAATAAAATCGTGATGTCCATCCAGATACTCCAGTTCTGGACATAATATAAGTCAATTCGTCGACGCTCTTCAAAGCTGATGCTGCGTCGGCCAGATACTACTGCAAGTCCAGTGAGTCCTGATTTGACTGCTAGCAAAACATGTTTTTTGTCGTAGGCGCTTAACTCGTGTGGCACTAGCGCTCGCGGTCCAACTAGGCTGATGTCGCCCTTTACGACGTTAAATAACTGCGGCAATTCATCAAGACTAAAGCGACGAATGAATCGACCAACTGGCGTCACGCGAAAATCACGATCAAGCTTGTCGCCGTTTTTACGGTATTCTTCAATTAGCTCAGGCTTACCAACCATTCGAAAGACCTCTTCGTCGGTTTTGCCGTCAAACTTTGCATAATGTGAGCGAAATTTGTAGACCTTAAACGGTCGATTGTAACGAGTGAGACGTTTCTGTTGTTTGCCGTGCATTAAAATCGGTCCCGCTGGGTCGCTAATTTTTACGGCGATTGCCACCAAAAGCATAATTGGCGAGGCGATGATAATCCCAATTGTTCCACCGATAATGTCCATAATTCGCTTAACAATTCGCCCATAACCCATCAACGGCGTCGGATGAGTGTGAATTAGCGGCACGGAGTCGATGATATCAATAGTGTGCTTGGTGGTCATAATTCCGTCGAATTCCGGCGCTTGATAGAAATCCAGATAATGTTTCTGGGCAATTTGATAATGTTCGCTAACGTTTTTTGAGTCGGTTTGGATGATGACGTCAATTTTATCTCTGGTGAGCGCCGACTCTAATGACGAGCGTCGAAGCTTTTTTAATTCAATAGGAATGAATTGGGTTTGCGCGACAATTCCGCTAATCTTAAAGCCGGTTAACGGATTGGTTTCTATAAAATCAGCCAAAACGTGAGTTAAATCACAATTGCCAATTAATATAACACGGCGCGCCCCCAAGCCGCGCTTTAATAGTTTCAGACGAACGATATTGGCGGCGCTGCGGAAAATCATTAGTAAGATGAAGCCAATTCCGGTGGCGTAAACCGCGACAAGCTTGGCTGGGAATAATGGAGTATTGGTAAAGAACGTCACAGAAATCATTATCATAATTCCAGTGATTGACGCCAAAAGTATTCGCCCAAAGTTTCGCAATGGGTGCGTGTAAATCTCTCGGTCGTATAAGCCAAAGAAATAGAACATCACGATCCACAACGGTAGTGTCATAAAAATGGAGGTGATAAAATCCATGGCATTGATACTGATATGGAATGGTCTAGGATCCAGGGAGATTCGCAAAATATAGGCAATAGTAAATGCGCTCAATAAAGCTAAGATATCAAGGACGACCAGAACAATTTTGAAGTAAAAATCAGACTTTTTCCGCATAATCTCTGGGGTAATTATACAAAAATATGCCGATTATAGCAAAACAATGAATCGTATTTATGAAACTGCCAAAAAACCAGAAATGCACGAACATCGCGATGGTCAAGGATAAGATAAATTGAGCTTTAATTTTACAGGTGTTTTTTACAGCGAAAAATATAATTATCAACGGGATAATTAGAAGGGCGAATAGCCCGATAACTCCCATACCACTGAGTAATAATATGTAAAAAACGTAGACCGTTTGGTCCGCTGGGACATTTATATGAAGGTGTTTTTGGATGAAATTACCGAGATTGCCGAGTCCGACGCCGAAGAAGAACGTTCGCGGTGATGACAGCCAAGACTTTATGGCTAAATCACTGGCGCTGAGTCTGTCGTTAGCGGAAGCTTCAACAAAACCGGCAGGTTGGAAAGAATTGTTGCTTGACGGAACGTTTTCGGCGGGTTTTGGTGACGGATTTTTGGCGATGGATTTTTGCGGAATCTTAATTTTCCCGAGAGATAATTGATCGACCATACTGACGAAGGTATTGTGCGCAATGAAAGGTGTATTGGCATATCTAATGTTGGCTGAAGCGAATAATAGGATGAAACCGAATAGTAATCCAGCGAAGATGATTAGAAGTTTTTTACGAATAAAAGATGCGTCAATTCGTTTTACAAAAGCGATTATAAATAGGGCTGTGATGGTGATAAAAATTGCTAAAAATCCGCCACGGGAAAATGTTAAAGATATGGCGAGAGTTGTAAAGGATAGACTAAATTTGGCTAAGCGAGATTTTGATTGAAAGAGCGCAAGGAAGAATGCTGGAAGTAGAGAATTGGCGAAGAACTGAGGTTCGGCGGCGAATAAATTGATTCGTGGAAACCCAAAAACGTCGGCCTTACAGCCAGCGCAAAGCGTACCAAATCCTGTTGGCTCAAAAGTGGCGACGATGAGCTGAATGATTGCTAAAATCCCAAAAACCAGCCCGCTCCATAATCCAACGCTGATGAGTTTACGTTTTTCTGATTTTGACAATTCGCTGTAAATTAAGCCAGCGGATAATCCGACGGTGAGTAAGAATAATAGCGATAATGAATATAACGCGGTGCGCAGGCGTGCTTCTGCGAAAAATACGCCGACGGTGATGGCGATAAAAATTGCCAAAAATCCGCCGATTAGCCATCGGTTTTTCAACAATTCTTGGCGTTTTTTAAGGAGTAAGGGCAAGGAAAATAATAGTAGGCTTACGGCAACGATTTGATATAATCCTATGCGCAAAGATGAAAAATCCAGAATTGATAAGCCGATACTGGGATGCAGGGCGAAGCCGCCGCCAAAAATAACAATAGCCAATAACCAGAACCTAATGTCGCTTATATATTTTTTTGCCATATTTTAAGTATAGCGTATGGTGTATACTTTAGATATGAAACTGACGAAAAAGCAAAAAATAATGTTGGATTTTATCGATGGGTTTATAAAGGGCAATGGCTACAGTCCGACGCTTCGGGAAATTATGCGCGCCTTGGGCTATAAATCGGTATCGACGGTGGCAAAACATGTTGATAATTTGGTGGCTGCGGGATTTTTAGAGAAGCAGGACGGCGAAGTTAGGTCTTTGACGCTGAGCAGTGAGAAAAAAGAAGTTTGGTGGCAGAATTTAGCGAAAGAAATTAAGAAGAGAGAAGCCGAAGATGACGAAAAATCACGCTCGGAAGTGGAGATTTTAAAAAAAGCATTAGAAATTGTCCGTCAGTAACTTTACAACTATTCAAAAACTCGCTATAATACAACACATATTCCGGGGTAGCTCAGCGGTAGAGCGGTTGGCTGTTAACCAATAGGCCGCGGGTTCGAACCCCGCCCCCGGAGCCATAGAATTGGTCAAGAACTGTCCCGCGCGGGCAGTTTTATATTTCCTTGAGTAATCGCCCTTGAGAAAATACACGATTTATCATGTGATATAATTTTGTCATGAAAGAAGTATTTAGAATATGAGCCAGGATAGCGCAACAGCAGCCTACGGACAACAAGTAATAACTGCCTGTGCGGTAGTCAACAAATTTATAAACGGCAAGCCATCTATTCTTGTGGCAAAGCGAGCAGCGACTAAAAAGTTTTTACCAGGTAAATACGAACTACCTGGGGGTCATGTTGATTATGGTGAGAACCCAGAGGATGGTCTTAAGCGAGAGTTGTTAGAGGAGCTTAGGCTTGATGTGACGATAGGTAGTTTGTTCGCAGCTTTTACCTATATAAATGAAATAAAAGGCTCGCATTCAATTGAGCTCTTGTATTTTGCACAAGCTAAAGAGGGCTCAGAGCCGACAGTCAACCCAGAAGACCACTCAGGCATTTTATGGGTCAACGAAGACAATATAAATATCGTAGAACAAGAAAATGGCAGCGACGATCAAGAATTACCATATCTAAAAAAGTCTCTACGCATTCTTAACAATTATGAATCGATCAAATTAGGGTAAACTAATGCTGGGTATGATGAAGCGTTACAGTTAAGCAAAAAAATTACCACCTCATCACGGGGTGGTAATTTTATGTAGCCTCTGGTTAGCGTAGAATGAATAGTCCTGCAGCAACTAATGCTAGGGTGGCGATAACACCTAAGAAGGCATTAAATCCTGTGTTTGCGAGTAGTCCGCTTACAGCATTCTGAGGCTTATTAGCTGGATTATGAGCGGCAGCTGACGGATTTCCAGGCTGTGGCTGTGGCTGCGGCTGAGGCTGCGGTTGTGGTTGAGGCTGCGGTTGACCCGTCCTAGGAATCGCTGATGTGTCGATAGCCAGAGTACCACTAAACATATATGCAAGGGTACCGCCACCGCCACCTATGTGTATTCCCCAAGAAACATTTAAGATAGGGGATGCTCCGTTGGCTGGTAGTGATAGTATCTTAATATTGTTATTGTCTCCGATGACATTTGCTGTTCCAACTATCCCATTTACAATTCCTCCCGAGACTCTCAATGGTGAAACAAATGATTTGTCGTTAGGCTTAATACTAGCTCGTTGATCTTCAAGATTTAGAGAAGTTAGATGATGTTCTATTCCAGATAGCGGACTTATATCGGTGATGGCATTCTCTTTTAAGGACAGGTTTTTTAGATGAGATAGACCAGATAGTGGGCTTAGGTTTGAGATTGAGTTGTGGTTTAACGACAAGTTCTGAAGATTCTTAGCAGCTTCTATTCCGGTTAGGTCGGTAATGTTTGAGTTGTCTAAGTTAAGATCTGTCAATTTTTCCAACTCTACGTCAGTAATTTTTTGATTTGCTGTACGAGTTGTACCAAGTTTTTCTCCCAGTTTTTCATTAAGCAACTTGCGCAGTTGTGTGTCTTTGACTTCAACCTCTTTGGGTTTTCGCATTTCGTACACGCGGACGTAGTCGACTGACATAGTTGCCGGGAAGTCGTCCGCAGCACCTACTGAATTGTGTGCATCGTTCCACGGAGTGTCAATGTAGTTACCTCCAATTGCTAAGTTAAGTCGTAAGAAGAAGTCTTGATCAAATGGTCCATTTGGATTACCTGTGGAGTTGTTATTTTTAAAACCGTCAATTTCACCGTGAAATTCGCCGTCAATGTAATATTCCAATTTTCCTTCAGTCCACTTAACGCCATATGTGTGCCATTCGGAGGTGTCTTTACTGTCAAATTTGTTTTGTGGGATTACGCGCTGTCTACTTCCGTGAGGGCCTGGAACTCCAGGTGTCGTACTTTGCTTTCGCCAGTGTGCGTCAGAAGCAGCAAATTTTGGATTAGAGCCTTTGGTTTCCACGATGTCAATTTCGCCACTATTAGGCCAATCTCCATATTTTTTGTCGCTAGGACTCATCCAAAAACCAGGCCAGGTGCTCTTGTTCTTTGGCATTTTTATGCGAGCTTCAATATAGCCATATTTAAAGTTTGCCTTACCTTTTGTCTGTACGAAGCCAGAAGTGAAATCTCCAGTTTTAGTATTACCAGTACATGTTTCGCCTGGTTTATATAGTCCAACTAGATTTAGACTACCGCCGTTAACATTGACGTTTTCCGGTCTGTTTCTGTAGCAGTTTTGGACTTGTTGGTTTTCGTCTTTCCATCCACCAGTATAGTAATCCCATTTAGTTTCATCTAACGAATTTCCGTCAAACTCATCACGCCAAACAGGTTCTGGATTCCAGTTCTCACTATCTGTTGGTGGATAAGGACTTCCCGCGCCTTTGGCATTGTCCATTGGCAGAGTAAATAATGCCCCACCAATAATAACACCTACAGCCATTGCCGCAGTTACTATTTTAAGCTTTGTATTTAAAAAACGTTTTTTTATTAACATTTTTTGTTTTCTCCCAATATTTCTTTATCCATTTTTAGTATAACAATAAGCAGAATAAAAGTAAAATTTATTATATAGTTATTTTAATAACAGGATTACAGAGGTGTTGGTTGCTGAAGTGTTGGCTGAAATAAAAAATTGTCACCCATAATGAGATGACAATTTTTCTATAAACGCCTAAGCTAATTAGCGATTAATCGTTAGGTTTATTGACTTTAGAGATTTGATGTTGGAAATCGCTCTTAGGTCGAAGACAGAACTGTTCTTAAGAGATAAAGTCTTAAGGTTTTTAGCTGCCTCTAATCCTGTTAGATCGTGAATCTTTTCTGCTTCTGGTGTGTTGTCGGCTGCATCTAGGTTAAGATCTGTCAATTTTTCCAACTCTACGTCAGTAATTTTTTGATTGTCTGCGCGAGAGTTGTTAAATTGAGTAGACAATTTTTTATTAAGTTGAGCGCGCAAGTTATTGTCTGGTACGTTAACTTCTTTAGCTGTTCGTCTTTCGTATACGCGGACGTAATCGATTGACATAGTTGCTGGGAATGACTTTGGATATTCAGCTAGGGCGTTGTAGGCGTTTGACCATTTACTGCCTTTACCATCAATGTAGTCACCGCCGATTGCCAAGTTAAGTCGCAGGAAGAATGGCTTGTCGAATGGACCGTAAGGTGTGTTTGCTGCGTTTGGCTGACCGAATCCGTTGACAGTGTGGAATTTCACGCCATCAATGTAATATTCCAATTTTCCTTCAGTCCATTTTACGCCGTAAGTGTGCCACTGAGTAGTGTCTTTAAATCCAGCTGGCAATTTTTTACCTTGGGCATGCTTCTTGTATCCTGGTGAGATTCCCCAGTGAGCATCTGCTGCCGCGTAATCTAGGTTAGAACCTTTAGTTTCTACGATATCAATTTCACCACTGCGAGGCCAACTACCATATGCAGATTCGTTAGGGCTCATCCAGAATGCTGGCCAGGTACTTTTATTATTTGGCATTTTTATGCGAGCTTCAATATAGCCGTAAGTCCAAAATTTTTTACCCTTTGTTTCTACGAATCCAGAGGTGAAGTTGCCGCTTTTTTCATTACCACTACACTTTTCACCTGGCTTATATAATCCAACCAGATTTAGACTGCCATCTTTAACATTCACATTTTCTTCTCTATTTCTATAGCAACTTTGAACGTGGTTTGCGCCCCATCCGCCGCTGCGCACATTCCAAGATTCTGCGTCTAATGACGTGCCATTAAATTCATCACGCCAAACAGGCTCTTGATTCCAGTTGGCGCTATCATTTAGTGGATAATCATCGCTAACAGTATTCTTAGCTTGTACGGTTGGCAAGGTAAGTAGTGATCCACTGACAACTAATCCAGCTATCATTATGCCGGTTAATATTTTAACTTTTGTATTTAAAAAGCGTTTTCTTATTAACATACACTCCCCTTAAATTTAATGCTAGATGCCAATTATAACAATAAGCGCAATAAAAATAAAAGTAGAATAGTCAATTTTACAGCAAAATTAAAGAACCATTATTTACTATATAAATAGCATTAATTAGAGGAATAATTACCATGAAAAAGGTATAAATGAGAACAAGTTAATTTAACAACAAACCTATAGCGACGACTTCACGGCTTTAGGGAAATTATTGAGATATAAAGGTATAATATATGAGAGCTTTACTGATTGATTATGATGTTATAATTTATGCATGGGAACATTGCCAGATCACGATAAATTATTAACCGACAGAGCCTTACAGCGTGCGGCGACGGAGCTAAACGTTGATTTATCTGAATTACGGATCACGCCAGTAAGTGGCGGCTTTTCGCTTAATCGCCGAGCGTTAGTGTCGTCTGGTGATCGAACGATTTTTGTTAAAGAAGTTGATACTAATTTATTGTCGGATGAAGGCGAGCGAGAACTAGGCTGGCTAAAAAAAGATTATGCAGTAACGTGTTTGTTACAGAAAACTTATCCGCAATATGTTGCTGATTGGACTGAATTGGCTGATGATGGTCACGTGTTGATGACGAGCAGTTACGCTTCGTCAGATGGGTGGTTGTGGCAGCCTCCGACGGATAACTCTGTCGCGGAACGTTATATTTCGACGGTGATAACCGCGGTTCGAGAGTTGGAAAAAATAAAATTGCCGCAGGAGCTAATTGAAGAATTGCAACTACAACCGTTTGCGGCGGGAGAGCTTGGCTTAGATGATGGGATTGATCAGATTATTGCTGACGCTGATATTCGTCGTCGATTGATTGATAATTATCAAAAACTATTGCCAAATCAGTTGGAGATTAATCAGCGGCGTTGTCAGGCTATAATTGAGCTGTTAGAAAAGCGCGATGAGTTGATTGATATTTCGGTGCGCGCTAAAGAATTTGCCAAGCAGACGGAAGATTGCTTTAATCATTCGGATGTTCGTAGTGACAATTTGGCATTTAATCCGCAAACTGGCGAGTTGAAGTTGGTTGACTGGAACTGGGCTTCCTATGTACCCCAGGGATCTGGTGCGACAGAATTTCTGGTTGATATGGCGCGCCATGGTCATGACGTAACGCCGTGGCTAGGTGAGTTGAACGCGGAAATGCTGGCATCATTTGTCGGATTTTTCCTTATACGTAGCCTCAAGCCACCGCTCAAGCCGGGTGATAATCTTCGTCAAATGCAGGCGCTATCAGCGGCTGTTGCTTACGATTTATTGCAATCTATGTAAAGAAATCATAAATGTAAATAATACAATGTACTTTCATTGACAGACGCTATATATCGCGTGTATATTCAATATTAAGCACTACATATGGTGTTTTAGAAAATAAATAACGTTTTTTGCAACATGCACCCACTGGAGAGGTTGGGCTAGTTTGCTGTTTTTATAAACAAGGAGGGGGAATGTATAAATCAATTAAAAAACGCGATGGTCGAACTGCTAAATTTGATCGTAAAAAAATTGAAAAAGCAATTGAAAAGGCGGGACTGGAAACTGGTGAATTTGACGCCGCTCAAGCAGTTGAATTGACTGACAAGGTTTTGGGTGTTTTGGAAACTCGTAACCAAAAGCGTCTACCAAGCGTTGAAGATATTCAGGATATTGTTGAGGATGCGTTGATTGACTCTAAGTTTAAGAAGACTGCAAAGGCGTACATTATTTACCGTGATCAGCATAAAAAATTGCGCGAAATTACCTCTAATGCGCACGTTGATTTGATTGATAAATATCTGGAAAATTTGGACTGGAAAGTTAATGAAAACTCTAATATGGGCTACAGTCTTCAGGGTTTGAATAACTATGTTTCAGCAGAAATTACGAAGACTTACTGGCTGGATAAAATTTATACATCGAAGATTGGACAAGCTCATAAAGAAGGCGACTTGCACATTCACGACCTTAACTTGCTAAGTGTTTATTGTGTTGGTTGGGACTTGACTGACTTATTGCAAGAAGGATTTACTGGCGTGGCTGGTAAGGTTGCCTCTAAGCCAGCTAAGCATTTCCGATCAGCACTTGGTCAAGTCGTAAACTTCTTTTATACATTACAGGGCGAAGCGGCTGGTGCGCAGGCTTTCTCTGATTTTGACACGCTATTAGCGCCGTTTATTCGTGCCGACAAATTGAGCTATAAAGAAGTAAAACAGGCTATTCAAGAATTCGTCTTTAATGTCAACGTGCCGACTCGTGTTGGTTTCCAGACGCCGTTTACCAACATCACGCTTGACCTTGAATGTCCAAAACACATGGCAGATAATCCAGTGATTATTGGCGGCGAAATGCAGGACACGACTTATGGCGAATATCAAGAAGAAATGAATATGCTAAACAAGGCGCTGCTGGAGGTTCTTTCTGAGGGCGATGCTAATGGTCGCGTGTTTACCTTCCCAATTCCAACGGTTAATATCACCAAGGATTTCAATTGGGATAATCCGGTGATTGAAAGTTTGTGGGAAGCCAGCGCTAAATACGGCATTCCGTACTTCTCAAACTTCATCAATTCTGACATGGATCCAGAAGATGCGCGCTCGATGTGCTGTCGATTGCGTATTGATAATCGTCAATTGGAATATCGTGGCGGTGGCTTGTTCGGCTCAAATCCAATGACTGGTTCGGTTGGTGTGGTAACGATAAACTTGCCACGACTGGCTCTAAAGTCTAAGAACGAAAAAGAATTCTTTAAGGGGTTGGCTGAACTTATGGATATGGCAAAGGACAGTTTGGAGACCAAGCGTAAAGTTTTGGAGCGATTGACCGACGCTAATTTGTATCCGTACACCAAGTTTTATTTGCGAAACATTAAACAGCGCTTCAATCAATATTGGAAGAATCATTTTTCAACTATCGGTTTGATTGGCACAAATGAGGCGGCGCTTAATTTGCTGGGCGTTGATATTGGCACGGAAAAAGGTAAGGCTTTTGCTGAGAAAACGCTTGATTTTATGCGTGATCGTTTGGTGGAATATCAGAAGGAAACTGGCAATAATTACAATCTTGAGGCAACACCAGCTGAAGGCACAACTTATCGATTGGCACAACTTGATAAAGCCAGCTTCCCAGATCGAGCGCACTTTGCCAACGGAATTGGCGCGGAAGTTAAATGTCCGTTCTATACCAACTCTAGCCACTTGCCAGTTAATTACACGGACGACTTGTTTGAGCTGATGGATCTTCAGGACAATTTGCAAACCAAATACACGGGCGGTACGGTGATTCACTTCTTCTTGGGTGAGCGCATGGACGATCCGCAAACTTTGAAAAAATTGGTGAAGACAATTTGCGAAAATTACAAATTGCCATACTTTACGTTCAGCCCAAGTTTCTCAATTTGTAAGAATCACGGCTATATTGTTGGTGAGCATCCAGAATGTCCAAAGTGTGGTGAAGCGACTGAAGTTTACTCACGTGTGGTTGGTTTCTTGCGTCCAGTTTCTCAATGGAATAAGGGCAAGCAAGCGGAATTTGAAATGAGGGAACATTATGACAATGCCGCCGAACACCAGCGACTTAGCGCCGTCGCGGCAGCTTAAGGTGTCAATCGGTGGAATTCAGAAGCTGTCGCTCGTGGATTATCCAGGGCACGTGGCGGCAGCTCTGTTTCTCTCTGGTTGCAATATGCGGTGCGGCTATTGTCATAATCCTGAACTAGTTTTACCTGAACGGTTGGCACCGAGTATTCCAGTTGATGAAGTGATGATATTCCTAAAATCGCGAGTTGGTCGGCTGGACGGCGTGGTGATTTCTGGCGGTGAGCCAACGGTAAATGAAGATTTGCCGGAGTTATGTCGGATGATTAAGAAACTTGGTTTTGATATTAAATTAGATACCAATGGCACACATCCAGATATAGTTCGCGGAATGGTCGAAGAAGGGCTGATTGACTTTATTGCGATGGACGTAAAAGGTCCGCTGGAAAAATATGTTGAAATTGCGGCGCGACCGATTGATTTGGAAGCGATTAAGGAGAATGTTCGGTTGATGATTGATTCGGGAATTGATCACGAATTCCGTACGACGATTGTCCGCGAGCAATTGGAAGTTAGCGATTTTGAGAAGATTGGCGAGCTAGTTAAGGGCGCGAAGAGATTTGCCTTGCAACATTTTCGCACTGGCACGACAATTAGTCCAAAGTTTGCGAATTACCACACTTTTACTGACGAAGAATTTAGAGAAGCTCAGAAAATAATGGAAAGGTACGTTGGAGAATGCGTGATTCATTAGAGGTTGAAATTGTGCGTGTCCGTCAGGAAAATCCTGAGGTGAAGACGTTATATTTTGCGCGACCGTTCGACTTTACCGCCGGACAATATATTACGGTTTTTATTGATGGCAGCAGCGTGCGTGAAGGGAAGGCTTATAGTATTTCTTCTACTCCTGGCGATGAGCTAATGTCAATTACCGTGAAGAATGTTGGTGGTGAATTTTCTAGCTATTTATGTTCACAGAATGTTGGCGATAAATTACAAATTAGCCACGCTTATGGCGATTTTAATCCGCAAACAGAAAGTCCTTTGGTTGGAATTGCTGCGGGCTGTGGACTTAGTCCAATTTGGAGCGTTATGGCAAGTTCTAGTCAGCCGACGTTTTTATATTTTAGCCAAAAATCGCCAGAATATATGGTTTTTGAAAATGAACTAGCAGAGTCAAATATTAAAGTGAAGAAGTTTAGTACTCGCCAGCAAGTTGAAGAAAAAGATGGTTGGTTTAACGGTAGATTTAATGTGGAAAAAATTGTTCATGAAACGCCAGAAGATGCGCATTTTTTGGTCTGTGGAAGTTTGCCCTTTGTTAGAGATGTTTGGCAAAAATTATCCGCCGCCGGCGTAAGTGAATTGAAAATTTCAACGGAGACGTTTTTTGAGCAATGATTGGGGTGACGACTACAGTAGAATTATCATCGACAGTAATTGATGGTAATGATTTTGATGTGTTTTTGTCGCTGAGAGATGGCAATATTAGCGAGGATTTTTCGTCTAGTGTTGGTGAAGAAGTGACTGATGGTGTAGGTCGGTTTGATTTGGTGGCGGTAGCTAGCGGTGAAGCAGAGTTACCTTCTACCGAGAAAGTATCAGCGTCAATTGGTCAAACGGCATGTGCGACATGTGTTGGCTGCCCATTTCTTAGTCAGTGCGTAAAACCTCAGGCGTTAGTCATGAAACAGGAGTCGGAAAGACAGGAGAATGTATCTGATGATATGAATTCTGCGGATGAAGAGGCGATTCCTAATTTGTTGGAAATGACACCAAAACAAAGCTATTTGGATAGACTATTGGCTCCAGATGATTTCGATAGTCTGGATGAAAATGGACGCGGAGAATTGGTGTTGGCGGGATATTCAGAGTCTACCGATTATCAAGAGCCTATTATTAAAAAAGCACCTGAGCCAGTGGTATCAGAGGCGAAGCCCATAGATTTGACAACTAAAACAAATAAGTCAACTGAGAAACTCATACCGCAGGAACGAGAAGATAAAACTTCGACTAACCAGGCGGTTGAAGCTTCGGGCGAGGATGTGGACATTGAGAAGATAGGGGTGGTCAGCCCTTCGGTGGAGATGAAGCCGCACATTATTGATTCTATTTCTGACGCAGTGCATAATGACAGCAAGAAGCCGGCACCAGAGTCCTTAGATGCGCCGGCAAAGACGGAAAATGCGCCGGTATCGGTAGTGATAGATAAGAACACCCAAACCGTTGATGATAATAGCAATTCGCTGGAACATGAAACTGTTTACCCTGCGGCTAGCGATAATAAGATTGCTGCTAAGGCTGTAGAGTCTGAGTCGAGCCGAGAAGCAGAAAATGATGAAAGTGCTTTTACGTCAATTTCCGAGCAGCAGCACTTGGCAGCACAATTTGATGCAGTAGGGGCGGATAAATCTGCGATTACGGTACCAATTGACAATTCTGGTACGAAAGCACCAGTATACATTCAATCTAACGAGATTAATATAGATGCGACGCCGGATTATAATAATTCTGTCGAATCGACTGACATTGTTGATAATGAGCGGCTGGTTGATACCGCAATAGTTGATGAGGCTAAGGTTGATCCTCCAAACGAGGAGATTGACATATTGGCGGCGGATCAAATTTTCACTGATACACAGGTCTTGTCAATTGAGCAACTTGACTATAGTGGTACGGCGATAGAGCGTAGTCATGGTAAGGATAATGATTTTTGGGCTGAAGAAGATGCGGTTTTCTTTATCGAACGGCAGGAGTCCCCAGTAGTAGAGTCGGAAGCGTCTTCTGCTGAAGCAGTGACGATTGCGCTGCCGGTAGAAACGATTACAGTGCGTGAAGAAACTGATGACTCTGAGCCAGTGGAACAAGTAATTATTTCCACCTCACCGATTATTGAGCCAACACTTGATGTTGAGTTGGACGAGGTGACAACGAAAATTCCAGAGGAATGTTTCGTGCTTCGTGAGGAGTTTGTGAAAATATCGGAAAAAAGCGATTTGCTGCGCAGTGATGATGAAATTGAAAGTGTAATTATGGATGTTAGTGACATAAAATCAGGCATCAACTTGTCCGGAGAGCAAGCAGAACTTAACGATATTCTGGATGATTGTGTCTATAATGGCGAAGAAAGTGTCGCGAATGGTGATGATTTGCTGATGAATACCCATCCATCATCTGGTTTATGGTCAGACGATAGTCCGCTAAATCCAGAAGAGGGGTTGGTGACAATGACTCAATCGGCTGCGGATGACTCATCATTGGTGTCGCGGCTGGTTGGTGTGTTGGTGGTGGCGATGTGTGTGGCGCGCGGCCGACAAGCTAGAGCGATTCCGAATAGCTGATGATCTTTGCGTGGTGTAAGCGATAAATAGGGCTGCGCGAAATGATAGCGCGAAGATTGGCAGCTGATGAATGGTTAAAGCCTGATATAATGAAACTATGAAAGTGCTCGACAAGCCGAAAATTGATCGTCCCCGCGAGAAGTTGGCACGTTACGGTACGGCGCGGCTGAGCGACTTGGAGCTGTTGATGGCGATTATTGGCAGCGGTAATGCTCGGGCCGATGTTGGTAAAATTGCGCGCGAAGTGCTGAAAATTTTGCGTCAAAAAGGCGGTGATGTTTCGTATGATGATTTACGGAGCGTGATTGGTGTGGGCGAAGCGAAAATACCGGTGATTCTGGCGAGTTTGGAACTGGCGCGGCGATACTTGCTGGACAGCGACCAGCCAATCATCGACAGCCCAGAAAAAGCCGTCGAGCTACTGGCCGACATTCGCGACAAAAAGCAAGAATACTTTGTCTGCCTGACGCTGGACGGTGCGAATCGTTTGATTGCCAAGCGGGTGGTGACTATCGGTACGTTGACGGCCAGCCTGGTACACCCGCGCGAGGTTTTCGCCGACGCCATCGCCGATCGTGCCGCCAGCATCATCGTGGCACATAATCATCCGAGCGGGAGTATGAGACCAAGCTAGGCCGACATAGAAACGACCAATCGGCTCAAACGTGCCGGCGAACTACTTGGCATACCTCTTATGTCTCATTTATTAATCACCAAGCAATCCTTCCGAACCGTCGATTAGAAAAATGTTATAATAACTCTGATGATTAACTCTGATTATCAGGCAAAGTATATTGCCCATGAGCTTGAGCGCGTCTATGCTAACGATGACGTTGCTAAGTTGTCGGGCTTGATGTTCGATGCTCAGATTATCCCGACACCGCACCAAATTGACGCGGCGCTGTTTGCATTAAACTCACCAATGGCTCGCGGTATTATCTTGGCGGATGAAGTCGGCCTCGGTAAAACTATTGAGGCAGGTATCGTTATCATGCAATACTACTCGGAACGCAAACGAAAGATCCTGATTATTGCGCCGTCGAGCTTGCGCCAGCAATGGGCGCAGGAATTGCAAGAAAAGTTCAATTTACCAGCAACCGTTGTCGACTCCAAATGGATGAAGGCAAAAAGAACCATCGAAAAAGATGGCATCTATATTTGTTCTTACGAATTTGCCAATTGCCATTCGACAAGGTTATCAAACGGCTGGAATTTGCTAGTTCTTGATGAGGCGCATAAGTTAAGGAATTTTTATAATAACCAAAAGGGTATCGCTAGTGCGGTCTCTGATATCGCTAAAGGTTCTGAAAAATCGCTGCTCCTCACAGCCACGCCTCTGCAGAATAGACTTGAAGAATTATACGGCTTAGTGTCGGTTGTTGACCCTAAATATTTTTATAAGCTTGATGTTTTTCGCCAACGCTATATTAAGTCAAATCATCCGTTTGCACTCGATGATCTTCGCTCGCGTATGAGCAAAATTGCCAAGCGTACTTTGCGATCGGAGGTCAAGAAATATATTAAATACACTGACCGTATTGCCAAGACGGTGCAATTTGAACCATCTGGCGATGAGCAAAAATTATATGAGCTGGTGGACGAATATTTGCATCGCGATAAACTGTATGCATTTGCATCTTCGCAGCGCCACTTGTCAGCGCTGATTCTTCGCAAACGTCTCGGTTCATCCACGTTCGCAGTTGCCAGTACACTCCGGAATATTGTACGGCGCATGGAGGAAGAGTATGCTGCGGGTAAGGTTCGCGATAACCGCGGTGGCTTGATTGATGAGCTGGGTGATCTGAACGATGAAGAAATTGAGGCATTTGAGGAGACTGGCGCTTACGATGACTATATAATTAAATCGGCCAAAGAGCGCGCCGAGTTTCAGGCTGAAATCGATGAACTAAAATCATACGCCGACTTTGCTGATTCAATCAAAGAAAATGTCAAAGCCGAAAAATTGGTCGAGGCGATCAATGTCGGCTTTAATGCACTGGAATCAAAAGCTGCTCGCAAAGCAATTATTTTTACCGAATCAACCCTTACGCAGAACTATATCGCCAAAACGCTTAAAAAGCAGGGCTATGATGGAAAAATAGTGTTATTCAACGGACAAAATAACTCGCCGGAAAGTACCGAGATTTATCGCCAATGGTTGGCGGATAATGAAAATTCCGATGTCGTTACTGGTATAGAATCAGCGGACCGCCGCAAGGCGTTAATTGATAAATTCAAAGATGACAAAATGCAGATCATGATCGCCACCGAAGCGGCCAGCGAAGGTATCAACTTGCAATTTTGCTCCATGCTAATTAATTATGACTTACCATGGAATCCGCAGCGCGTTGAACAGCGAATTGGGCGAGTCCATCGCATGGGGCAGAAATACGATGTTGTTGTGGTGAATTTTAGCAATCAAGGCAATGTCGCCGAGCAGCGAATTCTTGAACTATTGACTGACAAATTTAGTTTGTTCAAAAGTACATTTGGCGCCAGCAATGATGTACTAGGCGCGATTGAAAGCGGACTGGATTTTGAAAAGAAAATTAGCGATATTTTGAACACGTGCCGCACCGATGATGAGATTAGCCAACGGTTTGAAAAGTTACAAGAAGAATTTAAGATAGAAATTGATACTGAGCAACAAGCGGCGCGTACCCGGATTTTTGAGGGGCTTGATCCTCACGTGCAAGATCGTTTCCGCCGCTACGACGAGCAAGCTGAAGAAGCCTTTACGCGCTTTGAGCGATTGTTTATGAACCTGACGCGCTATATACTGCGCGGCAACGCGTCGTTTGCAAACGAACACGTTTTTGATCTAAAAACTGCACCGGAAAAAAACATCGAATGCGGAACATATTTCTATAAAACTGAACGCTTGCTGCACGCTCGGCAATACAAATATGCCGACGATTTGGCAGAATATGTGCGCCGTACAGCAAAGACTGCGCCAACGCCGCCAGCAGAACTTATCTTTGACATGAGCCAGTCTGATCGAGTCGCTTCTGAGGTTAAAAAGCTGATCGGCGCCCGCGGCACAATGGTTGTCGAGCAGGTAACCTTTCCGATGAAAATAGGCTCTTCGGATATGAGCGAAAGTTACATTTTGGCGTCAGCGCAGACAGAAGACGGTATGTTGCTTGATACGGAGACTTGCCGCAAGATCCTCGAGCTATACGCTGCTGATAGCAACCAAAAAGCAGTTGCCCCTACAGAAGTGTTGCAAAATCACCTGGCTCAGCAAATTGCTGAACGCCAAGAGGAAGTCAAGGGTCGCAACACTGACGCTTACCTTGATAAAAAAGATCTGCTAGAGCGTCAATATAAAGACAAAATTGTCGAATACGAAATGAAGGCTGATAAGCTTAGTGCCAAGATTCAAGAATTGCAAAAGCAAGAACGTCAGGCAGGCGATGCCGCTTCTCGTCTAAAAATTGCCAGCGAAGTCCAAGTTTTACGCAAAAAAGTACGCACTCTCAACCGCGAGAAATACGACCTCGAAGACAGTATGGACGAGCAGATATCCGATAAAATAGCCCTAGCACGGCAAGCGTCTGAGGGGGGAGTAGTTGCCAAGCGACTGTTTGCTGTCAATTTTACTATAAAATAGCATAAGAATTATTTACAAGACATGTTTTTTAAAAAAAGTAATGTTTAATCTTTACAATGATATACCTGTTCACTTATAATGTAATTATGGAAAGAGAGGGGTTAAACATACAGAGTGTAAGTAAGCGGTTAGACGTTGTGATAGCACTGCTAGCAACTATCGCCACAAAAGACGAGAACGTAACCTTACGAGATAAAATAGCCATGCTTAATGGTTTTGGTCTAAGTTCAAGTGAGATAGCATCAGTTCTTAATAAAAAAACGGCATACGTAAGTAAAGAGTTGTCACTGTTGAGAAGTAGGAGTAGTAATAGTGGAGAGTAAATTAGAAGACATCTCAAAAAAACTATCAATTCTAATTGCACTTGTCGTAAGGAGTCTTCCAGAGGGGTTAGATACTAAGCAGGGCATTAAGCTTCTTGATGGCTATGGTTTATCAAATATTGAAATAGCGACTATTTTGGGTATGAAACCTTCGGCGGTATCGATGGCTCGTTCAAGAATGAAAGGAAAAAAAGATGGTAAAACAGAAATCTAGCAGCGACACTACGCTAGAAGATATTAAGAAAGCGTTAGACAAACTGACTATCATCGAGTTGATAAAATCGGGGGCGACTCGTACTCAGGTTAGGAGTATTGTTGGCTCAATGAGTAATGAAACCTTTGCTGCGATAAATAAGGCACTAAAAAAGACATCTATCCAAAAAGAAAGTGATGAGCAGAATGGATAAACAAATTCAAAAAACGCTAGATCAAATTAAGTGGTTGATGGTATTGCAATTACAAAATCAAGGCGTTTCATCGAAAGAGATAGCTTGCGTGCTTGAAGTTGATCCTGCAGCCATAAGTCGCAGGGTACCCCGTCGAAGAAAAAATGTGAAAATTGAGGGTAAGGAGTAGAATATGGTAAAAGACGAACGTAACTATCTAGAGATTATTGCTTTGGCACAACTGACTATCCAGGTTGATCGATATATTCGAGAGACTGAAATCGCAAGACCAAAGCCTAGATCAATTGATAAAATGCTTTCGGATGTTGGTCTGAAGACGAATGATATTGCGAAGTTGCTTGGAAAAACAGAGAGAGCTGTACAAATGCAGATAGCTTCTGATAGCAAAACCAAAAAGAACAAAACCCTTGAAAAAGTAAAAGGTGAAAGTACAAAATAATGGCGAATCGATTAAATCCCAATATAATCAAACACCTCGAAACCAAATTAGGCAAAACTGCGGCTCAGATTCGTCCACGTATTTCTGAGATTCGCAGACGAAATAGTGCACTAACGCTAAATGCAGCTGCACAGGTGTACGCTGAAAAGAATGGCACCTCTGTATTAACTAAACTTAATCCTGAAGATAGGCAATCGTTGGGTATATATCAGCAGGTAAAGAGTGTAACAAATAATGTAAATTATAACAAAAGTCATATCAATAAGAGCATTACAATTAGTGCTGATCAAATCAGTAATCTCATTGCTGGACACCACAATACAGGCAATATTATTGTAAAAAATGATTTGGAATCTGCTCTGATGTCTTTGGCGGATGAGGTAAAAAAATCACTTGAAATAAATGATGACGACAAGAATGAAATAATAGCAGAAGTTGGCACTATTCTTAGTCAATCAAAAAAAAGCATTCCTGATAAAGATACCATAAAAAAATCATGGGCGTCATTGAGTGTTTTTTCAAAATTTGCTAGTATCGCCGGCTCTATTGCTACAGTGGGAGAGTTTTTGCATCAATTAGGATTAATATAAAAAACGAATATTCCAAAAAGGGGATAATATGAGAGACCAAATAGTAGATAATGATATAAATCAATTACCATCCACTTCTCCCAACTTCCGCACCGACCTAGCCAAAAAACTGGAAGAGTTAGTGCCGGAGGCGATTGCGGATGGTAAGGTGGATGTCATTAAGTTGAAGGAGTTGCTGGCGGAAGATGCTGGCGAGCCGAATGAGCGGTTCGGGTTGTTTTGGCCGGGCAAGAAGCAGGCACTTCGGGCGGCACAAGAGCCGACGACTGCAACGCTCCGACCCGCCAAGGACGAGAGTAAAGATTGGGACACGACCAATAATATTTTCATCGAGGGTGATAACCTCGAGGTGCTGAAAGTCTTGCAAAAGCAGTACCACAACAGTATCAAAATGATTTACATCGATCCGCCGTATAACACTGGCAAAGATTTTGTCTATCCGGACAATTTCAAGGAAGGTCTGCAAAACTACCTGGAGTTTAGCCATCAGGTAGACGAGGGTAACAAAAAGATCAGTACCAACACCGAAACCGCCGGTCGTTATCACAGCAACTGGCTGAATATGATGTATCCGCGTTTGAAGTTGGCGCGCAATTTGTTGACCGATGATGGGGTGATATTTATTTCAATTGACGACGCCGAACAAGCTAATTTAAAGAAAATGTGTGATGAGATTTTTGGTGAGGGCAATTTTATCGCACAATTTATATGGAAGTCAAAATTGGGCAAAGTTGGAACAACTACTACAGTATCGACGATCCATGAGTATATACTCTGTTATACACGAAATGCTAGCTTAACATCTTTCAAAATGATTGAAAAAGAAACTGACGGTAGACGAGAAAACCTTCGACAATGGGGCCAGGCAGACAGGAGAGAAGACAGGCCATCTATGTATTATCCAATAACCATTGATGGCGTTACAGTTTATCCAAAAAGAACTGACGGTAGCGATGGTAGATGGCGTGTAAGTGAACAGAGAGCTAAGGAACTTGCCGATGCGGGAATGCTTGTATTATCACGAGGTGAGTATTTTGATACAATTTATAGAATTTTTTCTGCAGGAGTTAGCATCACTCCCTTTGAAACTATATTAGACGGAGTTGGAACTACAGCTAGAGGTTCTAAAAAGCTTGGTGGGCTGAATATGCAGGCATTTTTTGACTATCCTAAACCAGTTGAGCTGATTGTTTATCTTATGAATTTGATAACTAAAGAGAGTGATACTATTTTAGATTTCTTCGCTGGCTCCGCCACTACCGCTCACGCTGTTATGCAACTCAACGCCGAAGATGGCGGTAATCGTAAGCACATCATGGTGCAGCTGCCTGAGCCGACCGATGAAAAGAGCGAGGCGTTTAAGGCTGGCTACAAAAAGATTAGCGATATTGCCCGCGAGCGTATCAATCGGGCGGGTGAAAAGATTAAAGCCGATTTTGCCGATAAGCTGGCTGAGCGTGAGACTCCGCTGGATGTTGGATATCGTACTTACAAACTGGCTGACACCAATTTCACCAAGTGGCAAAGCGCGCCGACGGGCGATTTGACCGAATTGCAGGCACGACTTGATCTGATGCGCGAAAGCAGTAACGATAATGCTAGCGAGGAAGATTTACTGGTGGAAGTGCTTTTGAAAATGGGTTTGCCGCTGACTACGCGCACTCAAACCGTCGACGTCGATGGTCTGCATGTATATCAAGTCGTCGTCGAGGGCGATTCGACGGAAGGTCAGCCAGTGCTGTATCTCAACGAACACGCCAAGCCGACATTAGAACAATTACGCGCCATTATCACCGACCTGACTCCGAGTAAGTTTGTCATTCTCGACGACGCCTTTCAGGGTGACAACCAGCTTAAAACCAATCTGGTCCAAACTTGTAAAAGCTATGATGTAGAATTGTGGACGGTGTAAGATGAATAATATTTTTGAACAATCAAAAAAAATTAACGAACATGGCGTCGAGTATTGGACTGCACGTGATATGTACAGGATACTGGAATATTCAGAGTATAGAAATATCTTGCCAGTAATAGAAAAAGCGAAGACTGCAGCAGAGAATAGTGGTGCAGTTGTCCACAACCATTTCGTGGATATCAACGAAATGGTCGCCATTGGTTCTGGTGCACAGCGTGAGCTTGATGATATCATGCTTGATCGTTATGCTTGTTATCTAGTTGTACAAAACTCAGATCCTTCAAAAGAAGTTGTTGCTCTTGGCCAAACTTATTTTGCTATACAAACCCATAGACAGGAGCAGGCAGATAGTCTGATAGAAGATCGTAAAAGGGTAATGCTTCGAGATGAAATCAGTAAACATAACGCAAGTTTGGCCAGCTCTGCAAAAGAAGCTGGTGTTGCAGATTTCGCACGATTTCAAAACGCAGGCTATAAAGGATTGTATGGTGGACTTACGGCTAAGCAAATTCATCAGCGTAAAAATCTAAAAAAGTCACAACAGATACTTGATCATATGGGGAGTGAAGAGTTGGCAGCGAATCTATTCCGTGCAACTCAAGCTGATGCAAAGCTAAGACGCGAGGGTGTACGAGGAGAATATAGTGCCAGTCTTGCACATTATGAGGTGGGACAAAAAGTTCGAAATACGATAAAAGACCTAGGTGGTACTATGCCAGAGAATCTTCCTGTTACGGACGGTATTGGCCGAGCCAAAACACGTATTAAATCTGCAGACAAGAAGAAATTACGGGATGGTAGTGCGTATGAAAATTAAATACGATTCCAGCCAGCCGTTCCAGTTGCAAGCTATCAGCGCTATTACTGGTGTTTTTGAAGGGCAGCCTGACGGTGCTGATGCGTTCGATGCGGTTTTGCAGTCGCGATCGGTGTGCGGTGCCCAGGTCGGGCTGTTCGACGAGATTGGTGCAATTGGCAATAATTTGCTGCTTGATGACGATGCTATTTTGGAGAATGTTCGGTCAATTCAAAACGACAACGGCATCGCTCCTGTTAAAGAATTGGACGGCATGAACTTTTCCGTGGAGATGGAAACTGGCACTGGCAAGACGTATGTATACTTGCGTACAGCGCTGGAAATGGCGAAATTGTATGGTTTTTTGAAGTTTATTATCATCGTGCCGAGCATTGCTATCAAAGAGGGCGTGAAAAGTAGCCTTGATAGTATGCACGAGCATTTCACGCGTGAGATGGGGTATAGTCCGTACGAAGCGTCGGTGTATGACGGCAAAAATCCAGAGGTGGTGCAGAGTTATGCTACTAGTACTATGACGCAGTTTATGGTCATGACAATTGATGCAATTCGCGGTAATAAGAATACGCGAGTAATTCATCAAGAGCGCGATAAGCTAAATGGTATTGCGCCAATTGAATATCTGGCTGCTGTCAATCCGATTGTCATTATGGACGAACCACAAAATATGGAGAGTGAACTGTCGACGAGCGCGATTAATGATTTGAACCCGATGTGTACATTGCGTTATAGTGCCACGCATACGCGCGATTACAACATGATGTATCGGCTTGATCCAGTTGACGCTCATCGAGAGAAGTTGGTAAAAAGTATCGTGGTGGCGAACGCGCAGCAAGAGGGCAGCGATGCCAAGCCGTATATCAAGCTGATTGATGTGCGCAACACGCCGAAACTTCAAGCATATGTTGAAGTGCTGGTTCGCGACAAAAACGGTAAGGTCGGACGAAAACCGCTTTGGGTGAATCATCATGACAAACTGGATATTCGCACCGGTAATAGTATTTATGAAGGCTATACCATCAATGAAATTTCGACGGTTCCAGCGAGTGTGGAAGTTGGATCGCAAGGGGTCCTGATGCTTGGTGAAAATTGGGGCGGCAATGAAGACCAGGTTATGCGTGAGATGATTCGTGTGACCATCGCCGAGCATATCAAGCGAGAATATTTACTGCGCGATCAAGGGATTAAAGTGTTGAGTCTATTTTTTGTTGATAAAGTGGCAAGTTATTTGGAATATGATGCTGACGGCAATATGATTGACGGAAAATTTGCTCGCTGGTTTGATGAATTATACCAGGAAGAGCGAAGAAAGAGCCGTTTTTACGAAGATATTATGCCTGAAGACCCAAGTGAAGTTCGGAAAGCATACTTTGCTGAGATGCGTAAGGGTGGCAAAACAAGCTTCGTCGACAGTAAAGAAGGTAAGGGCAATGCACAGGATGAGTCGGCTTATGACCTAATCATGAAAGGCAAAGAAAAGCTGCTTGACCAGGCAAATCCAGTACGGTTTATTTTTAGCCACTCGGCACTGAAAGAGGGTTGGGATAACCCGAACGTATTTCAAATTTGTATGATGCGCGAGAGTGGCAGTGAAAATGATCGCCGACAGACGATTGGGCGGGGTTTGCGCTTGCCAGTGCGTCAGGACGGTACGCGAGTGTTTGACGAACAGATCAATCAGTTGTTGGTGGTTGCCAACGAATCGTATCGTGATTTTGCTAATAATTTACAAAAGGAGTATGAGGATGCCCACATTCAGATTGGTTTTGTGCGGCGTAGTGAGTTTGCACGCATAGCGTTGCACGATGATCCAAGTAGTACGCTGGGGCATCAGAAGTCGAATGAGATTTGGGAGTGTTTGCGGCGTCGCAGTATGATTGATGATGAGGGTCGAGTGCTGGCGAATTTCGCACCGAATAATATTGGCTTTACGCTTGATTTGCCTGGCGATCTGCAAAAATATCATGCCGAGGTGGTTGATATTATTGAGGGCTGTAAGATTGATAAATTTGTTAAGGATGCACGTAAAAAAGAGAAGATTCGTCCCAATAAAGAAGTTTTGTATAGTCCGCTACTTGAAGAATTGTGGAAGCGAATTTCACATAAAACGACGTACCGTGTGGTATTTGATAATGGCCAGATTATTATGGCGGCGATCAATGTCATTAAAGCCAAGCCTGATCTTAAGCCGTTAAGAATTGAAGTGAAAAGACATAGGGTACTTTTGAAGCGTGGCGGCGTTCATAACGATGGTATGGTCGGCGAATCAACGCATGATTTGGCGGGAACGTTTGAACTGCCGGATATTATCTCTGAATTGCAGGATAGCACTGGTCTCACTCGACGAACAATTGTTGATATTTTGACTGGTAGCGGCCGGTTGCATGAGTTCTTAAAAAACCCGTACGACTATGTGCAAATGGTGAAGAGTGCAATTAAGTCGGTACTGGCGCGGGTCGTGGTGGACGGCGTTGAGTATGAAAAGATGGGTGAGCGTAGTTATGAACTTCGCAATTTCCAAAAAGATAGCGATGAAGAAGTCGAACGATTTATTGATCGACTGTATCAAGTTAAGAATCAACAAAAAACAGTGACAGATAGACTGGCACTAGATTCGGCGACTGAACAAAAGTTTGCCGAATATTTGGACAGTCGTGAAGATATTAAACTATTCCTCAAGCTGCCGTCGAAGTTTACGATACCAACGCCAGTTGGTGACTACAATCCAGATTGGGCAATCGTCAAAGAGGTTAATGGCGTAGAAAAAGTATATATGGTGCGTGAGACGAAGAATGGCGGTGAGCGTGAAAATGAACTGCATAAAATTGCTTGCGCCAAGAAACATTTTGATGCTATCGGCATACATGATTACGCTAAGTCAACTCCTGATGATTGGCGGGTGTAAGTATGTCGATAAGGAGCTGCGAGATGTCCTCAGGAGAATATATGAACAAGCCAAACAAAACCATTACCGTCGCTCGCGCCATCATCCGCATCGGTGATGCTGCCAGGAGTGCCAATGATTATAGTTTGCTGGGCGCGCTGCATGAAATGGTGGAGCAATTGTCACAGAACGGCGTTAAAGACACTGACGTCGACATGAATTTGCTGCTGGAATATGTCGAGGCGGCGGACGGTTGTGATTATTGCCGTGCTGGTGATGGTAAGCCAAGTGTTGAGGAATTGACAACGAAAATCAACCAGCAGCTGGCGCGCCGCGGTCAAACGCAGGTGGAGACGAGCGACCAGTCGGTGTTACAATTCGAGCCGCTGGTTCATCTGGTGACGGCGGCATATGCTAAAAATGAGGACGGCGTGACGTCGGGCTTGTCGATTGCGCTGGTTGTCAAACAGGATGGTTCAGTGGATCTGCCGCGCGAGCATTTTTTGAATGCGGAATTGCTTAATTATTTTAACGATAACCATCAGGTCGATTATCAATTTATTGAAGATGATTTACCACCGAAACTTCAGGATTATCAATTAGTTGCGGGAACGGCGGAAGTGCGAGAAATTTTGCCACGGGAATTGGAAGTGATAAATTTTTAAGGTTTTATGAAAATCTCCGTACATATTAAACCAAACTCTCGCCATCGTGAGGAAGTTGTGAAAAATGATGACGACACATTGACGGTTTATGTCAAAGCTCCAGCAATTGAAGGTCGAGCCAACGCGGCGACTATTAAATTATTGGCAAAACATTTTAAGGTTGCGCCGTCCAAAGTTAAATTAGTGCGCGGTGCAACTTCAAAGTATAAGATATTTGAGATTGATTAAGTTTACGGATAAACAGCGCCCGGTGTCATATCGCCGATTAAATTTTGTACCGTTACGAATGAATAGCCTTGCTGTTTGAGTGAGTTAAGGATGCAAGGAACGGCATTCACGGATGTCGGATGAATGTCGTGCATTAAAATCACAGCTCCGTTGCGAGCGCCAGCGACAGCCCTTGAGCAGACGATTTCACTATTACGATCAGCCCAATCGCGCGTATCGACAGACCAAACAACTGCCGACATTCCGCGTTGACGGAATTGCTCCAAAACTGCTCGATTAAACGCGCCGTATGGTGGACGTATGATATTTGGCTTGATGCCGACTGCTTGTTTTATGGCATTATTTGTTTGGTCAATTTCGCTAGATAGTTGCTCTGTTGAAATCTTATTTAACTCTGGATGCGACCAAGAGTGGTTGCCTAATTGATGCCCGCGCGACTGCATACGACGTAACGTGTTGGTGCGTGCTGAAACTTTGCTTCCAATTAGGAAAAATGTCGCCTTGGCGTCGTACTTATCCAATATATCCAATAGTTTTTCGGTATATGGTCCAGGTCCGTCGTCAAAAGTTAGAGCAATTGTTTTATTTGCGACGATAGGTGTTGGAGCTGCAGGTGCCGGTTTTGGTTTTTCTGCGGGCTTGGGGATGTTAGCGAATTTTCTCGCCGTTGGGTTTTGCAGATATTTAGAGACGGAGGAAATTGGCACAGTAATTGTCAATTCGCCGTAAGATGATGGTAGTAGCGACGCCTGACCAAGCGGCCAAGCCAGTGCATTGCCGTCGTTGGTGATGATAAAGTTAGACAAAGCTTCTTTATTTATGATTTCGTTCAGGTCAATTTCTGGCTGTTGGCGCTGTTTGATGGTCTGAGAAATGCTATTTTTGGCAGTGGATATGATTGCTTCGGCGGCTTCATCGGACTGTTCTGTAAAATCAGCTAAGCCGACAACTTCACCAGATTTTTTATCGAAAGTCCAAAATTGCGTCATTGATGCTGGATGTGCGCCGTTCATATCCTGCTTAATATTGATGACAATTGACAGCGCTTCTGAAGTGTTGTGCGTAACTTGATAGCCAATTGTTTCGGCCATTGGCTTATCAAAAACTGTTGCCAGTAAAACCGTATTCTGAAAATCGCGATCAATTTTATCAATCGACTCGCTAATTAAGCGATTAATTTTTTCATTTTCCGTGATCGGATATTCAATTGAAACTTTTTCTCGTTTGTTATCTCTGGTGACAAATTTTGAGCGAATGCCAGAATATTTCGAATCGGCAAAATAATACTTTTCGTCAGATGGCGCAGTCGTTTGTCGCGAGTGTGATTGATTGAGGAAATATATCCCAAATAGCCCTGCCGAAAATAGCAATATCAAAAACGGTATGATAATAAATAGTTTTTTTCGATTTTGGCTTTGCTTTTTTCTCTGGATGCGCATATTATAAGTATAGCACTAGTATTTTGGTTTTGTTATAATTGATAATAAGTAGAGACTAGCTTGATCAAAATTACAACAGAGAGGAATTTACGGAGTGGAACTTGAGCCAATTATAAAAGTCGATAAACTCGTTAAAACTTATGATGGAAATAACGTGGTCGACGGCGTGTCGTTTGAAGTTAAAAAGGGCGAGATATTTGGGATTCTTGGTCCTAACGGCGCGGGCAAAACAACAACGTTGGAAATGCTGGAAGCGCTCAGACCAATTGATGGCGGCGTGGCTACAATTGACGGCATAGATGTCGCTAAGAAACCTAAGGACATTAAGAATATAATTGGTATTCAGCTTCAGTCGACGGCTTTTTATGACAAATTGACTTTGCGTGAACAATTGAAAATGTTTGGTAGTTTATATGGTCGGACAGTTGATACTGAGGCGCTGCTTGCTAAGGTTCAATTGACGGAAAAGGCTAAGAATTACGTCGAGCAGCTTTCTGGTGGTCAAAAACAGCGTTTTGCAATTGCCTCGACATTGGTAAATAATCCGAAAGTGTTGTTTCTGGACGAGCCGACCACTGGGCTTGATCCGCAGGCGCGCCGAAATTTATGGGATTTGATTGAGGAAATTCGCGACGAGGGAATTACGATTCTTTTGACGACGCATTATATGGACGAGGCGGAATTATTGTGTGATCGTCTGGCGATTATGGACAGCGGTAAGATTATTACAATTGATACGCCACATAATCTCATCCAGCAATTATTAGCGCGCGGTTTTAAGAAAGAGCAAGTTGTCGAGCAGGCCAACTTGGAGGATGTGTTTATTGATTTAACAGGAAAGGCAATTCGGGATTAACATGAAAAAATATTGGATTGGAATATTCGGGCAAGTTCGCGCTCAGCAAAAGCGTTTCGTTAGAGATAAAATGGCGCTATTCTTTACTTTCCTTTTTCCGCTGATTTTTCTATTGGTTTTTGGGTCGGTTTTTAGTAATGATTCGACCAGTTTTAATATTGCAATTGTCAACAATTCGCAGACAGAATTTGCCAAAAGTTTCGTTAAAAATGCCAAAGAAAATTCGAAGGATTCGATTCTAAAAATTAAAGACGTTAAGGATATGAATGACGCACGTGAAAAGATGAAGCGGTCGGAGCTTAACGGTATTATTGAGCTTCCAAGTGATTTTGGCGCGATAAAAAATAATGGCAATCATCCTATTCCAACAGGTACGATAAATGTTCTTTACTCCAAAGGTTCTGACCAGGCAGGCGGCACGTTGGTGGCGGTGATGAATCAAATTACTAATAGCATTAACAGTCGGATGGGTCAGCCTGAAGCCCCGCTTAAAGCTGTTGGTAAAGCGGTTGGTGATGAACAATTAAAATCGTTTGATTACATATTTACGGGGCTATTAACTTTCAGCTTGATAAGTATGGGTATTTTTGGCTTGGCTAATCAAATGCCGGCTGAAAAGAAACGTGGCTCATACCGACGCTTACGTGCAGCGCCGTTTACTTCTGGTCAGTTGATTATCTCTACGGCAATTCACTATACGATTATTTCCTTGCTTAGTTTGGTGATGATGGTTGTTGCTGGAACATTGATATTCCACTTTAATATGCGAGGCGACTGGACGTTGTTTGTGGCCATATCTGTATTATCGGCGTTCATGATGGTGGGAATAGGGCTATTGATTGCTGGCTGGTCGAAAAACGAAGATCAATCTTCCGCATTGAGTAATTTAATCTCTTTTCCAATGATGTTTTTATCTGGCACATTTATCCCGATTTATCTATTTCCAGAATGGTTGCGAAGCGTTGCTCAATTTGTGCCCATAACGCCAGTTACGGACGGTTTTCGATTAATCATGACCGAGCATGCAACTTTGATGGAAGTTTTGCCGCAATTCGGTATTATCGCGGCTTGGACTTTCGTAATTTACCTCGTGGCTATTAAATTATTTAGGTGGGAATAATATAATATCAATGAAAATAGCCCGCCGAACGAGCTCAAGCTGAATGCGGATCTTTCAATCCGATAAACAAGTAATTCTTGCTTGGGTATACCACCCGCAAGTGGCGCATTCAAGCATGTCTCCATATACAATAGTTCCTCTCAAGCCTACTCAAAGAGAAGGTGATTTTCGCCCTCTGCAGCTCTGAGTAAAAGCTATATATTGTTATATAGCACACTAAAATAAAAAATATCAACTTACTCGTATGGTTGCTAACCATATGTCGATTGCAGTATAAAAACTCTCGGGGTTACTTCGAAATATCTTACGTCGTAGTTGTGATAAAATACGCTCATGTAAGGAATGTGGCCGGTAGACGCGCAGACGTCGCAGTGGTGCCATGGTTGTTGTGCTTGACTTGCCATCCCAGCAAGCCATAGGTAATATTGGTGTAAGCCCAATATCTATTGATGGGTCGACATCGTACGTAAATTCATCAATAAACACGCGTAGTATCACATGTCTCTCATATTGTTGGCGGCGAATTTTGATGATGTGTTCGGGGATCTGCAGGTCTTGCCAGTCAAAAACACCAATTAGCAATTGACTGGTAATGCCGATGTGCTGCAGTTCTTGTTTCAAGAGTACGCATTTTTGGTAACACGACCACACTTCATCACTGCCACTTGTTCCGTAGGGTAAGTCGCGAATCTTTTCAAATACTTTAATTGCTTTTTTGACTCTCATGATAGGTAGAAAATGGGACTACGTCTATGATATCGCTGGAATGATCGCTCACTAGTGTATAATATAGCACATGAAATGGCTCGATGATATAGTAAATACGTTTCAGGATGCTAATAAAGATATTTTGGTTTCCTCGGGCGCATCGCCGTCAGGGGTGTATCATGTGGGGCATTTGCGTGAAATTGTCATCGCTGATGCTGTAGTGCGGGCGTTAAAGCAGGCAGGCATTCGGGCACGCCACGTTCACGTTTCAGACAACCTCGACGCCTTTCGTAAGGTGCCGGTTAATTTGCCGGATAGTTATGAGCAGTACTTGGGTATACCGCTCTGTATGGTGCCGTCACCAGATGATCAATATGATTCGTGGGCGGATTTTTGCTTGAAGCCATTCCTCGACAGCGCCGATAAAATTGGTGTGACTATGGACGTAGTCTGTGCCAGTGATAAATATCGCAGCGGCTTCTTTGTGCCGGCCATCGAGCGCTCGCTGAGCCGCATTGACAAAGCTAAGTCGGCCATTCAGGAAGTATCGGGTCGGCAGCTGGATGATCAATGGTCGCCGATTCAGATTATGGAACATGGTCGTCTTAAAAATCGTCAGTTTGTCAGAATGGATAGCGATACAAAAACAATTACCTATCGTAGCCATGATGACTCGGAGCATACAGTTCGGTATGATGACGGGCAAGTAAAGTTGGATTGGCGGCTGGACTGGCCGGGGCGGTGGTGGCTGCTCGGCATTGATATCGAGCCGTTTGGTCGTGACCACGCGACGAAGGGTGGCTCGTATGATACCGGCAAGCGGATCGCTCGTGAAGTCTATGACATTGATGCGCCAGTACCAGTGCCATATGAATTTATTAATCGCACTGGTGATACGAAAAAGATGAGTGCTAGCAAAGGCACCGGCGTGAACGCGCATGACGTTGTCGATATGCTGCCGCCTGAGGTAGTGCGCTATTTTATACTCCGGTATTCGCCAGCCAAGCGGCTGTATTTTGACGAGACCGATAGCCTGGTGCGGCTGGTTGACGACTTCGCGGCGATGAAGCAGCATCCGCAAAATGAGCTTGATAAACAGCTATTATTCTTGTGTACTGACGGGCTAGATCAGCCAGCGGTCAGCTCAATTCCATTCTCGCATCTGGTTATTTCATACCAAGCGGCGCTGTGCGACATGGTAAAAACAGTAGAGATTTTGCGGCGCAGTTCGGAATACGCCCGCATCGTCGACGAGGAAGAAGCAGTGATCATCACAGAACTAGGCTATGTCAGTCGGTGGCTGGAAAAGTGGGCGCCCGAGTCATTGAAGTTTCGTCTGACGGACGAGGTAAATCCCGATGAGTTCTCGCCAGAGCAAAAAGAATACTTGAGGCGATTAGCTGACGATATCGCCGAGGCGCCGGCTGGGGCTGATGGTAACTGGTTTCATCAAGCAATTTACTCCTACAAAGAGAGCGGTTTGCTGCCGCCGAGGGAGCTCTTCACCACCATCTACCGCGTGCTCATTGGCAAAGATTCCGGGCCACGCGCTGGCTGGTTCTTGTCGATTTTGCCGCGGGATTGGTTGATTGAGCGATTGCGACTAGTCAAGTAGAAGCCCGTCTAGTGATTAAGCTTTTCAGGTGGAAATGGGGAGCAAAACTCTAATCGTCTGGCGGTTTTATTAAAATATATCGGTAGTTTGCCCGTTTTCGCTTGCTTTTTATCGAATAGCCGTATCTGTCGCTTAAAACATTCTTTCTGTTTTCGAAAACAGCTTTTATGTTTTGGAAAAATGCCTTTCTATTTTGTGCGATTTTTACTGTTTTCCATAATGCTAACGCTGCATTATAATTAGACTAGCTATAGTGAATCTACACCAGAAGGGGGAATTATGACATTTGAAGAAGCGCAAGAGCTAGTGATGAATCATATTCGTGCGCGGAAGTGGGATAAGACGAATGATTCGCGCGGTTTGGCGATATCGTTGTCGCTAGAAGCTAAGAAAAATTATAAGAAGGATACGACGTTATGAAAAAAGAGGTTTGGTATGAATAAAAAACTTATTGCGATTATTTCTGTCATAATCATCTTGTGCGGCGCTGCGGCTGAGCTGTGGTATAACCGCCAGCATTCTGCCGAGCAGCCGAAGACTCCTTCTACTAACGTGTCCGACGCTGCCAAATTCAAGTCAGAATATCCGCGAGTGGCGGCGAATAATCGCTTCGTTTATGCCAGCGATAAAGAAATCCTTGATATCTTTGATAACGGCAGCGGCGTGGTTTTCTTGGGTTTTCCGCAATGTCCGTGGTGCCAGCATTTGAGCGAACACGTTGATCGGGCAGCTCGGGCTGAAGGTGTTGATAAAATATACTATTTGAATATTCGCGATGCTCGCGCTAGCAATAACGAAGTTTACCAAAAATTGGTCAAGAAATTAGAACCGTATTTGGAAAAAGATAAAAATGGCAATCCTCGAATATTTGTGCCTGATGTATCGATTGTCAAGAACGGCAAGATTATCGGCCGCTACAAAGAGGAATCAACTGGCGACGATAATATCACGCCAGATAAATATTGGACTAATGAAAGAATAGAGCGGACTTTATCTCAACTGCGTGGATTTATGAGTCAACTGAAATAGTGACAATTATTTAACGTCGCCAGCCTTAAGAATGCTTCTTAATCCGTTTTCGCCACCGACGAATCCGCTGGTTTGATAGTCGTTAATAACCATATATGGCAAGCCATTCACGCCAAGCGACAGGGCTTTTTGTGTGTTGTTATCAATTTCTTTTTGGTGTGGTTTTTTAGTCATACAATCGGAAAATTGCGATTCATTCAGGCCGACATTTTTGGCGGAAGTTAGGAAATATTCCAGCGGAAGAGTAGGAATTTTTTTCGGAACAGCAACATTTTTTACGCCAATTCCTTTGTCGAAATAGTCACCTTTAATGCGCGGGACGATATCGTGGGTGTACTGCCAATATTTATCTTGGTCAGCAGCGCAAAACGCAGCGTGAGCACCGGTTTCGGTATTGTTGGTCATCTCTTTTAATAGTGTTACTACGCGGTGCTCATAACGAACTTTTCCGGATTTAATATAGTCATTTTTGAAGAATTCTGTGCTGGTTGCGGCTTCGACCTCGGCACAAAATGAACAAAAATAGTCAGTATAATCAATGAACACGTTTTTCGCGTCAGCGGATCCTTGTGACATTTTTTCATTCCACGGTTTATTATCGCCAATGTGACGATTCGGCGGACGATTGACAATTCCATAGATAAACAAAGCTACAATTCCCACGATTACAATTCCCGAAAGAACCCAAATAAGCGCTATGCCTGATGATTTTTGTCGATTCATATTTTCTCCTGTTTAGATAATTCTGTGTACATAAAAATAATTTGACCTGATTTATATAGCGAGAATAAACTGAGCAGTAAAGCTAATAAAAGAACTATTATGCTGGCGATATTTGCGGCGGTGGCGGCGGCAGCTCCCGAGAAAAATAGGGTTACAATTGGCAAGATTAGTGATGTTCCGCAGGGAACGCAGCCGAGTCCAATTGTTGCGGCAATTGATGCGATTCCGCTTAGTCCGACTTGTCGAGATACAGTTTTTTCATTGTCGCGATTATTCTTTGCTGTAAAAATTACAGCGGCGATCGATATGCCTTGAAGAATTGACACTACCATAAGCAGTGCGCCATTTAGTGAAGTGAAACTTTGTTTGAATATGTCTATAATCATCGAACCGAGCAGTGTGATTTTATCGAGGATTGGTAAACGCGACATCATTAGTGGTCCGTAAAAATTGGCGTTGATTGCGAAATAGATTACCACGGCGAAGGCGACGGTCGCGACAATTGTTATCAGGAAATATTTCGGCAAACCAAGCATTCTGCCGACTCCTAAAAGCGCTGATTTGATGGTTAGTTTGTAGTGTTTATCGTTGTAACTCATTATGGTAGTTGTGCTATAAAGTTTGTTGGTGCGTTATTACGATCTCTTTTTTAGTTCGTAAATAACCTTTGTTGGCCATGGAATACTATCGATTTTGAAATATTTTTGTAAATGTGGCAAATAGGTTTCATCGAATTCATTCTGCGACTGTGTTATTTTGTATCCATGTGGCGCGCAAATCCATTTGTGAATAAGGTGGTCCACGATAACGTACGATTCTTTTGATTCGCGTTCAAGTGAATCTAATCCCCAAACCGCGTGAAACATGATTTCGTAAATAGTTTGGTTATTTGCCTTGTAGATGTACGGAGCGATAGGATTATCATTGTCGTCGCAAACGATATCGGGCATGCTAATCACTGAATTTTTAACAAGCGCTTTGATCCATGTGTAAACTTCATCGTTGACATCTTCGGATACTACTTCTATAGACGTGACTAGGTTTGACGTCTCGCCGGGACCCCAATCACGGATGATAATGGTGCCGTCGGGCTTGAGTGCTCTATCTAGCATTGCGAGCGTTTTAGTGCGCTCAGGTCGAGATAGATAGCTCATCAATTCGTGAAATACACTCGACATGTAGACAATGTCGAATTCATCTTTGATGTTTTCAAGCTGTTCTTTAGTGATAAAATCAATGTTATTTTCTTGAAGCCTAGATTGAACAATTTGTGAAACATCATAGGCTACGTAGTGAGTTCCTGTTTGTGTCACTTGTTTGATGAATTCTGGCGAGAATCCAGAACCAAAATCAAGCAATTTGACGTTTTCACCAAGATGTTTTTCGATGGCTCCGAATTTGGACGACACTGTTTGGTTCATCCGCTCTTGATAGGTTTTATTGATATGATTTTCCAAGTGCTCGCTGCGAATTTGGTTCATATATCTATTATACGATATTCGTAAAGGCAATTCGATCATCCGCGGCAGCAACTTTTACTGTATCTCCGTCGTGAATTCGCCCGTCGATCAATTCGAGCGCCAAAGGATCAAGCACGCGTTTTTGAATCAAACGCTTAAGTGGCCGAGCGCCGAAACTCGGGTCGTAGCCGTCTCGCGCCAACATATCGCGAACGCTACTATCAAAATCCAACGTTATATCGCGACTATCTTTAACTTGGCGAACAACTTTTTCTAATTGCACATCAACAATTGCACGCATCGACTCGGGATGGATTCGGTCAAAAATCACAATGTCATCAATTCGGTTTAAGAATTCTGGGCGGAAATGACCACGAAGTGTCTCTAAAATTTGATTGTCGAGAGAGCTAATGTCATCACCTGTGTAGTCCATAATCATTTGCGATCCGACGTTGCTGGTCATGATTATAATAGTATTGCTAAAGTCAATCGTTCGTCCTTGTCCGTCCGTCAATCGACCGTCGTCCAAAACTTGTAATAGTACGTTAAATACGTCGGGGTGTGCTTTTTCGATTTCGTCAAACAAAACCACGCTATACGGACGTCGTCTAACGGCTTCCGTCAATTGACCGCCTTGATCGTAGCCGACATATCCTGGAGGCGAACCGATCAATCTGGCTACGGCGTGGCGTTCCATATATTCGCTCATGTCAATTCGAATCATGGCGTGCTCGTCGTCGAATAATTCACGGCATAAACTGCGCGCGACTTCTGTTTTTCCTACGCCAGTAGGGCCGAGGAATAGGAATGAGCCAATCGGTCGATTAACGTCGCCGAGTCCAGCGCGTGACCTACGAATGGCGCTTGCTACGGCTGCCACGGCGCGATCTTGTCCGATGACTTGGCGGCTGATCGATTCTTCCAATTTGGTCAATTTGCTGGATTCGCTTTCCATCAATCGTTCCACTGGAATTCCGGTCCAGCGCGCTACCACGCCAGCAATATCGTCAGGCGTAACTTCTTCGCGGAGTAATCGGTCGTGGGTTGGAATTGCCGCTAGCTCCTCGCGGGCGCTTGCTAATTTTTTCTCCAGCTCCGGTAAATCGCCATATTTAATGCGGCTGGCGGTGGCTAAGTCTGCGTCGCGTTCAGCAATTTCTAATTGTGAGCGCAGATTATCCATTTTTTCGGTAGTCGTGTTGACGGTTTGCAAAATGTCTTTTTCGTGCTGCCATTTTTTATCAATCACTTCGGCTTTTGTGCGAATTTTGGCAATTTGCTCCTTGATTTCATCTTTGCGAATATTGGCATGGTCGGATTTGTCCTTTTTCAACGCCGCTTCTTCAATCTCTAATTGCAAACGTCTATTATTCAATCGATCCAGTGCAATTGGCACGCTTTCTAATTGCATTTTGAGCGAGCTGGTCGCTTCGTCAAGCAAGTCGACTGCTTTGTCTGGCAAGAATCGGTCGGGCAAATATCTGGTGGATAATCTGGCGGCTGCCACGATTGCATCATCAGCGATTTTTACTCCGTGATGAATTTCGTATTTTTCCTTCAATCCGCGCAAGATGGCGATGGTGTCGTCAAAGCTTGGTTCGCCAACGTAAACTGGTTGGAATCTTCGTTCTAGAGCGGCATCTTTTTCGACATATTGGCGATATTCAGCGAGCGTCGTCGCGCCAATCATGTGTAATTTTCCGCGAGCCAGTGCTGGCTTTAACATATTGCCCGCGTCCATACTGCCTTCGCTTTTTCCAGCGCCAACCATGGTGTGAATCTCATCGACAAAAAGAATAATCTCGCCGGCTGCGTCTTCTACTTCTTTCAGAACGGCTTTTAGTCGATCTTCAAATTGTCCGCGGAAACTAGCGCCCGCCAAAAGACTGGAAATTTCTAGGGAAATTAGTCGCTTATCCTTCAGTGAAGCGGGAACGTTGCCTTTGACAATTCGTTGCGCCAACGCCTCAACAATTGCGGTTTTACCAACTCCCGGCTCACCGATGAGGACGGGATTATTTTTAGTGCGGCGACTTAGGATTTGCATAGTGCGTCGAATTTCTTCATCTCGACCAATCACTGGATCGAGTTTACCTTCTCGCGCTAACGCTGTTATATCTGTACCGAATTTTTCGAGTGGTTTAGTTGTTTCTTCTTGATTCATGTTTGGTGGCATAAAATCCTCCTTTTGATTTTTAGTCCTAATTTGTTGCGCCACGGCAAAAGACAGAATGGTGAAATTTGATATAGTCATAATAACAAATTAGCACTCTCAGTGCAAGAGTGCTAATAAAATAAATAGGCTTTTTGTAGTATAATAAGCGTATGAATATTCTTGTCACTGGTGGCGCTGGATATATCGGCAGTCACACAATCATCGAACTATTGTCATCAAATCATAGCGTAGCGGTGGTCGATAACTTATCAAATTCATCCGTCGAGAGTCTGAGGCGAGTTGAAGAAATCACTGGTCAATCAATACCGTTTCACGAATTTGATTTGTGTGATCATCAGCGACTATCAGAATTGTTTAAATCTGAGAAAATTGATGCTGTAATTCATTTTGCTGGGTTGAAGGCGGTTGGCGAGTCGGTTGAAAAGGCGCTTCTTTATTATAAAAATAATCTCGAAAGCACGTTGGTTTTGCTTGATGTGATGCAAGAATTTGACGTGAAGAAATTGGTGTTTTCTAGCTCGGCAACAGTTTACGGCGACCCAGCTCGATTGCCAATTACCGAAGATATGCCGTTGTCTGCCACGAATCCATATGGCCAAACAAAGTTGATGATTGAGCAAATGCTTCGCGATATTTCTGCGACAAATCAAGATTGGCAATTTACATCTCTCCGCTATTTCAATCCAGTTGGCGCGCATCCGAGCGGCCGCATCGGGGAAGATCCTTCAGGAATCCCGAACAATCTTCTGCCGTTTGTGTCGCAAGTTGCTGTTGGTAAGCGAGGGCATTTGAGCGTTTTTGGTGACGATTATGACACTCCAGATGGAACTGGCGTGCGCGATTATATTCATGTGGTTGATTTGGCGAAGGCTCACGTGGCAGCTCTGGAGAATTTGGGTCGCCCGAACGAATATAAAGTCTATAATATCGGCACTGGTCGTGGTACTTCGGTTTTGGAATTAGTGAAGGCGTTTGAGAAAGCGTCTGGTCGCGATGTTCCATATCAAGTTACGCCACGTCGAGCAGGTGACATCGCAGCGTGCTATGCAGATCCAGGCTTGGCGGAGAGAGAACTAGGTTGGCGAGCAGAATTGACAATTGAAGATGCTTGCCGTGACGCTTGGAATTGGCAGAGCAATAATCCAAATGGCTACAATGGCTAATTGCCAGATTTGGTGAAAATCTTATTTTCGTAATAAGCGGAACGTTTGGAAAGTTCTGAATTTAAGTTTTCAATTCCGCCGTATTGTTCGACCAAGGTTTTCTTTCCAGAAAATAAGTTTGTGCCCAAACCTAATCGGTCGCCGTCAATTTTAACTCCCAGCGCCGCCAAAGTTGACGGATACATATCGAATGTCGTGAATTGACGATTCCTTGAGTGACTAGTTGAAATGGCTGAATTTATAAACGTGTTGTAAATGGTTCGCTGATAATTAGTTCCGCCAATTTTTTCGTCGTAGTATGAAGTTTGCATTCCTAAATGGTCGCCAGAAATAATAATTGTGGTGTTTTCGTAAAATGGCTGAGATTTAACCCAATTGACGAATGCGGCGACTTGTTTTGAGGAACAAGCGTGAACATTATCGTATTGATTGCTGAAGGTTTTAGCGCAGGTTTCATCCAAATAGCCATCGGTAAAATGCGTATCGGCGGTCAATAATTGTAAGTTAAACGGCTTGTCTGACGCCGCCAAGCGCGAGGCTTCTTCGCGGGCAAATTGGAATAATTTTTTATCTTCATAACCCCACCAAACTTTGTAATCTTCGGATATTTTTCCGTGTTTTTTGGCGTAATTGTAATCTTCGATATTGAAATTGCCATGCTGAGTTAATAATTTATCGCGTCCGCCAAAACTTGCTTCAGAGCCCATAATAAATGTTTGATTATAGCCTTGTTTTTCTAAAATCTCACCAAGACTGTAAGCGCCTGGCAAGAATTTTTTAAACTCGCCCAGGGCGTTATGATCGCGTCCGCCAACCAAGTTTTCTTTCAGTGGGACGCCAGCGGATTGCGCAGCCATTCCTGCCACAGTCCAGCCGGTGTTTGTTGCAGGCAAGGCACCGCCGACACCGGATGCTTTGTTTGAGAATGAGGTATTTTTTAACGCCAATTCTTCCAGCTCTGGAATGATGGAGGTTTCGGAGCTGCCGCCATTAGCCTTTGACGCTAAAGTGTTTTCCATTGACTCTAAATAGATGTATATTAAGTTGCGCTTTCTCTCTGGGAAAGTCAATTTGGCGGTTTTTGGGTTGACGTAATTTTCTTCGTATAATTTGGTCGATTGGGTCAGGGCGTAAATATAGTTAGGGATGCCAAAACTTTGAATTAGAAGGACGGTCGCAATTAAAAACATACTTAGCGAGTAAATTACTTGATTTCGTAATCGTAAAAACGGCAAGGTGAGTTTTCGTGATGATTTGATTTTTTTCAAGCAAAAGGCGATTATGCGATTGATAAAAGAGATCGATTTGTCGAACATTGGGATTAATAAAGCGCCGAATAATAGGAAAACCAGCGGAAGATTTTGCAGGACGGCCGACCATAAATTGTCAGATTTGCCACCAGCTAATCCGTTGACGAAATAAAAAATTATCTCGTCGATTTGTGAATCTTTAAAGACTATATATTTATATCGCGCCGCAATTAAGCAAAATGCCGCCAAAAAAAGCAAAATGATTGATATTGATTTAATCCAGAAACGTTTGGTAAATTTAATTTTTCTCACCATTCTATTATATCACTTACGTTTTTTGAGGATGAAGGGGTATAATAAAAGCATGAGCAAGAACAAGACGCGCACATTCGGAATTAGTTGGTGGATTGGGCTGGTTTTATTTGCGGGGATGATTTGTTTGATGTTGGGTGATATTTTACATCGAGATGGCGTAATTGGCTCAAAAACTGATGTTCTGGTAATGGGCACGAATGCTGGATTTAAGCCGTTTGAATATATTGATAACAATCAAGTGGTTGGCTTTGACGTTGATCTGGCGAAGGAAATTGCTAAAAGCTTGGGTAAAGATTTGAAGGTCGAAGATATGTCGTTTGATGGGCTACTTCCGGCGCTGGATAGTGGACAGATTGATATGGTGGCGGCTGGAATGACAGTGACTCCTGAGCGAGAAAAAAATGCGTTGTTTTCAGATCCGTATTATTCGGCGTCACAGAGAATAATTGTTAAAAAGGGCAGTCCGATTCGCAATAAATATCAATTGCCAGGGCGAAAAATTGGCGTACAGCTGGGTACGACTGGCGATACTTTGGCGTCTAAAATTGCTGGAGCATCAGTCACACAATTCCAAACCGCGCCGAGTGTTTTGCAGGAATTAAGTTCGGGAAAAATTGAAGCGGTCATTCTGGACGACGCTCCCGCAAAGCAATATTCAGCTGGATTTTCTGACTTAGAAATCTTACCGGGCGCGCTCAGCGATGAAAGTTATGCGATTGCTATTAAAAAAGATAATAAAGACCTCTTAGAAAAGGTTAATAAAGAAATTGCCAAGATGAAAAAAGATGGTCGCTATGAAAAGCTGATCCGTAAATATTTTGGTGAGGAGGCTAAGTCGTGAATTTTTGGGAAGTGATTTTTGGCGGCGGTCGATGGCTATTTTTATGGCATGGATTAGAAGTGACGCTGGTTTTGACTGTGTTGTCGCTTATTTTAGGGTCGGCGATTGGTGTACTTGTCGCCCTGATGCGCACGTCGAATTTACGACCATTTGGCAGGATGAAAACGAGCAGACTCGCGAATTTTAATCCACTAGCCAGCCTGGGAAAAATCTACGTTGATATTATTCGTGGTACGCCACTTTTGGTCCAGCTATTGATTATGTATTACGTCGTTTTTGGGTCGTATCAATTTATGCCGAAGATTTTTGTGGCGGCGGTGGCGTTCGGGATAAATAGCGGTGCGTACATCGCCGAGATTATTCGTGGCGGAATTCAGAGTATTGACAAGGGTCAAATGGAAGCGGCTAGGTCTTTGGGTCTGAGTAATTGGCAGGCAATGCGGCTAGTCATTTTGCCGCAAGCAATGAGAAATTCGTTGCCGGCGTTGATTAGTGAATTTATCGCGCTATTAAAGGAAACTTCGGTTGTTGGTTGGATTGGTCTGAATGATATTATGCGAGGCGCGGACAATATTCGTTTTCAGACAGCGACAGCTTTTCAATCGCTATTTGCTGCTGCGGCGATGTACTTAATTTTGACGGCGATTTTTACGCAAGTAATGGCGCGAGTAGAAAGGAAATTAAAGCATGACGATGATCAGCGTTAAAAATTTGAAAAAAACGTTCGGCGCAAATCGAGTTCTTCGCGATATTGACGTAGAAATTGAAGAGGGCGAGATTGTCGTGGTGGTTGGCTCGTCTGGTTCTGGCAAGTCGACATTCTTGCGTTGTCTGAACTTGCTGGAGGAGCCGACTTCGGGCGAAATTGTCGTCGATGGAGTGAAGATTACTGATCCACACGTGAACTTGAACGCGTTGCGTCAGAATATTGGCATGGTTTTTCAGCAATTTAATCTGTTTCCGAATTTGAGCGTGATTGAAAATATTAAATTAGCTCCGAAAAAACTGCGTAAATTTTCAGATCAAAAAGCGACAAAATTGGCGCGAAGTTTATTGGACGATGTTGGATTGTTGGATAAAGCGGATGCTTCGCCGAATAGTTTGTCTGGCGGTCAAAAACAGCGAGTGGCAATTGCGCGGGCGCTGGCGATGGAGCCGAAAATTATGCTTTTTGACGAGCCGACTTCAGCGCTAGACCCAGAGATGATTGGTGAAGTTTTGGACGTGATTAGGAAAGTTGCCAAAAAGGGAATGACGATGGTAATCGTGACGCACGAGATGAAATTTGCCCGCGAAGTTGGGACTAGGATGATTTTCTTAGACAAGGGCGAAATTATCGAAAATGGCACGCCAGCCCAGGTAATGGATCACCCGAAAACTGAACGTGCCAAAAAATTCTTCGCTAAATAGTCTAAGCGGCCCAGCTATAATTCGCTTAGAACTGGAACTTCCGTCAATTTGTTAACCAGCTGGCCCAGATCAACCTCTGTCAGATAACTCGGTAAAATTCGCGTCGTTTTCGGATCAACAAAGCCGCACTTGGCCACTTCCTCGACGCCGTGCGATGTTTGCTCCAAGTCAATGTACTGGTAATCTTGCCAGTTGGTGATGAGGAAGAAAAATTCCAATTGCTCGTTCGAGCCATGCGCTGATTGTTCGCCCGATTCGGCGAATTGTTGTATAAATAATAACTTACCGATTTCTGGCTCAACACCCGTTTCTTCGATCATTTCTCGACGCAAGCCGTCCAGCAAGCTTTCGCCCATTTCCAAGCCGCCACCCGGCGTACACCAAAAATTACGCCCTTTGCCATTATTGGCGGTCAATTGTTGGCAGAAAATTTCGCCGTTTTCATTGATAATAATTCCGCGCACGTTTACTCTTCGTCGCATAAAACCTCCTTTGATTGCTAATAGCCAGAGGTTCAATTAGCCCGAACGTACGCCCAATAATTTCATGGTCGGGGTGACTGGATTTGAACCAGCGACCTCACCGTCCCGAACGGTGCGCGCTACCGAGCTGCGCCACACCCCGACGCTAAAAACAGTATAAAACTAACAGATATTTTTGTCCAATTGTAATTATTAAAACGGAATCAACTAGTCCTAAAATGATATAATATAAGGCGGACTTAGGACATAAAGGGCTATAAATGAAACATATTTTACGAATTTTTAGAGGCTATTGGTTGCTGTTTATTATCTTGATTGGATTCACGTATGGCGTTGTGATGGCGAATTTGTGGCTGCCGGATAAAATGTCGGAAATTGTCAATAATGGCATTATTAAACAAGATGTGTCGGCGATTTGGAATAATGGCTTGATGATGATTTTGGTGACGGCGGCTGGTGGGTTTTGTTCAATTGTCGTGGGTTTTTTGGCGGCGCGAATTGCTACGGGAATGGCGCAAAAATTGCGATTGAAATTGTTTGAACGAATAGAAAGTTTTTCTTTGGCGGACTTTAATAAGTTTTCTACGGCGTCGCTGATTACGCGTTCAACGAATGATATTCAGCAGATTCAAACAACATCAATAATGCTGCTTAGACTGGCGTTGATGGCACCGATTATGGCAATTGGTGGTCTGCAAAAAGCCATGAATAATGCGCCCGATTTAAGCTGGATCATTGCTTTGGCGGTGTTTATTTTACTCGTGGTGATCGCTACGCTATTTACGATTGCTGTGCCTAGGTTTAAGAAATTGCAGGCGCTGGTGGATAAACTTAATTTGGTGGCGCGGGAAAATTTGGTTGGACTGAAAGTTATTCGCGCGTTCCATAACGAGAAGATTGAGCAGAAAAAATTCCAAGAAGCCAATACGGAATTGAATAAGATGAATTTATTTGTGAACCGTTTGATGATGTTGCTTGATCCGATCATGACTTTAGTGATGAACTTTTCGAGTGTGGCAATTGTGTGGTTTGGTGCGCATTTGATAAGTAGCGGCAATTTGCAAATTGGTAATATGATGGCGTTTTTGGAATACGCGATGCAGGTGATAATCTCGTTCTTGCTGTTGTCGATGGTGTTTATTATGGTGCCGCGAGCCGCCGTATCAGTGCGTCGAGTCGGGGAGGTTTTAGATACTTTGCCGTCAATTACTGACCCGAAGTCGCCGAAAAAATTACCAAAAGATGCCAAGGGAAAAATTGAATTTAATGACGTTACATTTACTTATCCTGACGCGGATTTGCCAGTACTTTCGGATATTAATTTTGTAGCTGAACCTGGTCAGACAACGGCGTTTATTGGCAGTACTGGTTCGGGAAAGTCGACGTTGATTAATTTGATTCCTCGTTTCTATGATGTTTCGGCTGGGCAGATTTTGCTTGATGGCGTTGATATTAGAAATCTGAAATTGGAAGATTTGTCTGGTCAAATTGGTTACGTGCCGCAAAAAGGTGTGCTGTTTAGTGGAACGGTTGCTAGTAATATCAAATACGGCAACGCTGAGGCTAGTGATAAGTTGGTTGAAAAAGCGGCCAAAATTGCCCAAGCGGAAGAATTTATTAGCGAGTTAAAAAATGGTTATAAAAGTGAAATCGCTCAGGGCGGTAGCAATGTTTCTGGCGGTCAGCGTCAGCGTCTGTCGATTGCGAGGGCTATTGCGGTTGAGCCGAATGTTTACATTTTTGACGATTCGTTTTCGGCGCTTGATTTTAAGACCGATGCGAAGTTGCGGGCTGTGCTTGCAAAGGAAACTAAGAATAAAACTGTGTTAATTGTCGGTCAGCGAATTAATACGATTATGAATGCAGATAAGATTATTGTGCTTAATGAGGGAAAAATTGTTGGTCAGGGAACGCATCAGGGATTGATGAAAGATTGCGAAGTTTATCAAGAAATTGCCGCTTCGCAACTCTCGGAAGATGATTTACAGAAAATGTCTATTGCTGCGAAAGGAGTGTTGTAATGTCTAGGCAAACTACAAAAAAGCGACAGCAGGTACGAATGGGCGGCCCGATGGGCGGAATGGGCACTGGCGAAAAGGCTAAAGATTTCAAGGGAACGGTCAAGAAGCTGATTAAATATTTGTCGGATTTTCGATGGCAAATGTTGATGGTGTTAGTTTTTGCAATTGGGAGTACGATTTTTGCGATTGCCAGCCCGAAGATTTTAGGCGGCGCGACGAATCAAATTGTTGATGATTATGCCAATATGAAAGCCTACGAGGCGATTACTAGCAAATTGCCAAAAGGTGTTTCTTTACCGGCGGGAACTACTGGCGCGGACGTTTTGAACCGATTGCCGAATAAGTCGGAGATTGAAAAACAAATTCCGTCCAGTCAGCTTGAGTCGATTAAAAAGCTAGATCTTAGTCGGCGTCCAGAATTTCATTTTGACGCTATTTGGCGAATAATTATTTTGCTAGTTGGAATGTATGTGTTGAGCGCAATTTTTCGCTATATTCAAACGTGGATAATGACTCAGGTGACGCAAACCGTAACTTTCAGGATGCGACAACAATTGTCCGAAAAAATAAATCGTTTGCCGCTGAGTTATTTCGATAAACAAACCTACGGTGAGGTTCTCAGCCGAATTACCAATGACGTCGATACGATTAGCCAAACACTAAATCAGAGTTTGTCGCAAATTATAACTTCAACGGTTACGGTGCTGGGAATTTTGGTGATGATGTTTTCGATTAGTTGGCAGATGTCGCTAGTTGCTATATTGGTTCTTCCTCTGGCGGGTGGCGTGATTACGCTGATCGCAAAGAGCTCGCAAAAACAATTCTTGCGCCAGCAAACGCAGCTTGGCGAACTTAATGGACACATTGAAGAAATGTATGGCGGTCATCAAGTGATGCGCGTCTTTAATGGTCAGAAAAAATCGATTGCTAAGTTTTCTAAGATCAATAATCGGCTTCAGGAGAGCGCCTGGAAGGCTCAATTCTTTTCTGGCTTGATTCACCCGATTATAAATTTTATCAGCAATATTGGCTACGTTGCTATGACAATTTTGGGCGGTTGGCTGGCGATTAATGGTCGACTGAAAATTGGCGATATTCAGGCGTTTATTCAATACGTCGATCAGTTCAATCAGCCGCTGGTTCAGGTTGCTAATATCGCTAATATTTTGCAATCGACAGCTGCTGCCGCCGAGCGAGTGTTTGAGTTTTTGGACGAGCCAGAAGAAGCGGTTGAATCGAATAACTTGGTAAAATTGTCCAACGTAAAAGGCGAAGTTGAATTTGATAATGTTGTCTTTGGTTATAAGCCAGACCAAACTATCATCAAAGGTCTGTCGGCGCACATTAAACCAGGTCAGCGCGTGGCGATTGTTGGTCCGACTGGTGCTGGCAAAACGACGCTGGTTAACTTGCTAATGCGATTTTATGAGATTAATAGTGGTTCGATTAAAATTGACGGCGTGGATATTCGTAGAATGAAACGTAGCGATGTGCGTCAAATGTTTGGCATGGTGCTGCAGGATACGTGGCTGTTTAATGGCACGATTCGTCAGAATTTGATGTATGGCAATCCAAAAGCTACCGAGGAAGAAATGATAAAAACCGCCGAAGAAGCGCATGTTGATCATTTTGTGCGGTCGCTACCGGGTGGATATGATATGGTTCTTGGTGAGGAGGCTGCTAACATTTCCCAGGGAGAAAAGCAGTTGCTGACAATTGCCAGAGCGATGCTAGAAAAAGCACCAATGCTGATTCTGGACGAGGCGACAAGCTCGGTTGATACGCGCACCGAAGTCCTTATTCAAAAAGCCATGGAGAAGTTGATGCAGGGAAAAACTAGTTTTGTTATCGCGCACCGTTTGAGTACCATTCGCGATGCTGATTTGATTTTGGTGGTTAAGGACGGGAATATTATCGAGCAGGGCAATCACGAAACTCTGCTGAAACAAAATGGATTTTACGCTGAGCTTTATAATAGCCAGTTTTCTGAGTAGGTGCTCACTATTTTTTACATAATGATATTTTTGTCGCTTCGGGTAAGTGAAGGTCGAAATCAATATTAGTTTTCTGGGCAATTTCATAATAAGGTGGAATTGATGGGTTTTTCGGAAGTTCAATTATTTTCCCGTCGTTAAATAATTGTCCTTGTCTGTAGACATTGTGAATAAACGGTACATTTGGTTTTGTTTTTCTCAAGCGATATAACGCTGATTCATGCCGTGTTTCGCCATCTGTAACAACTTTGGGCTGCGTATGCCATTGTCCCATAATACATAATGTTGGTAGAGAGCCGTCAATTCCGAGGATATTTTTAGCTAGCTGCTCTTCTCGTTCTTGCGGGCTTGGTGGTACAGTGATATTTTCATCTAAATTATCAAAAAATGTATCAATAAAAACGAGCTCTTTAAGTTGATTTTGTTGCAGAAGAATTGCTATCGTCTTTATCATTTCAAGAGATAAAATGCTCGAATCAAAAAGGTCTTCATCAACTAAGGAAAAATCGCAAGAGCCGGTCTTTACTGAATTGATGAAGTTGAGTACAGTGGGGCTTGCCTCAATAGCTAATCTCTTTACGCCAAGTTTTATAACTAGAGTATAGATAATATCGGCATTTTCTTTTATGCCGTGAATTTCACTATGAACAATTAGGTTTGACTTTTGTAAGGCAGGTAGCAGGAGATCGAGGTGTTTTATGTCTAATTGTTTCGGCAAAAATGTTTTGATGATATCGTGATTATTCATAAGTGCTAATTGATATTTTACTTCATAAAACTGTAAATATATAGGGCCGCGTCGTTGATAATTTGTCGATATTTGGCGAACTATTTATAATTAAGTCATGAATATCGCAGACCAACTCCTCACTAAATACCCGATCATTTCTGACCAAGTCGATATAAAAGAACTTGGTACACTTTTAAGAGAGTTGGAAAAAACTTTACGCCGTGGCGCCACTGGAAATATTGTGGAGTTTGGTTGTTATGTTGGCACAACTAGTTTGTTTATTCGCCGATTATTGGATGCTTATGATTTTACGGGCGAGTTTCACGTTTACGATTCGTTTGCGGGATTGCCAGAAAAAACCCAGAAGGATAATAGCGCCGCGGGTGATCAATTTAAGGCTGGCGAGTTATTAGCGCCGCGTAAGACGTTTGTCCAGAATTTTAAGAAAGCAGGATTGAAGTCGCCGATTATTCACAAAGGCTGGTTTTCCGATTTTACTTCTGATGACGTGCCGGAAAATATTATGTTTGCGTTTTTTGATGGCGATTTTTACGAATCAATTGTCGATTCTTTTCGGGTTTGTGAAAGTAAGTTTAACGAAGACGCAATAATTATTGTTGATGATTACGTAAATGAAGCTCTACCGGGCGCCGCAAAAGCCACTGATGAATGGCTAAAAGTTAACCGACAATTCACAGTCAGGACTGAGGCCAGTCTGGCAATTATCTCCTCTTGCCCAAAAACATAAACGTGTTACAATTAAAACATCACTAATATAAACAGGGGAGGGTTGTGATGGACGAACCAATTCACATCACGTCTGAAATAGGAAAACTTAAGACCGTTCTATTGCATCGGCCAGGTGAAGAGCTGGAGAATTTGACGCCAGACTATCTGACCGATCTTTTATTTGACGATATTCCATATCTGAAAGTGGCGCAGGCTGAACACGATGCTTTTGCGGAAGCATTGAGAAGTCGTGGAATCGAAGTTTTGTATCTGGATCAATTGGTCGCCGAGGCAATTAACACAGACCAATTGCGTGAACAATTTGTCGATGAAATGTTGGCTGCTTCTAAGCAGGATTCACGCCGTGTTACTCAAACATTGCGCCAATTCTTGTTGGATTTGCCAACTCACGCTATGATTCGCAAGATTATGGCTGGTGTTCGCAAGGATGAAATTACTTTGCCTCCAGACCAACATCAGCAGTTGCATAATATGATCGAGAAAAATCGTTATCCGTTCTATCTCGATCCAATGCCAAACCTATACTTTACACGCGACCCAGCTGCCGCAATTGGTAACGGTTTGACAATTAACAAGATGCACTGGACGGCTCGTCGTCGTGAATCGCTATTTATGCGCTACATCATCGACCACCATCCACGTTTTGCTAATCGTGCGCCAGTTTGGTACAACCGCACAGAGAAATTCTCAATGGAAGGCGGCGACGAATTAATATTAAGCGATAAGGTTATGGTAATTGGTGTTTCAGAGCGAACGACTGCTGAGGCAATTGAAAAGATGGCAACCAAGCTGTTTGCTGGCTCGAAATTCGAGAAAGTCATTGCTATGGAAATTCCAAAATCTCACGCCTTTATGCACCTAGACACCGTGTTTACGATGATTGATCGTGATAAGTTTACGATTCACCCAGAAATTCGCGACCACGGCGGCAGGATGAATTGTTTTATTTTAGAGAAGGTTGAAGGTCAGCCATTCCCACGAATTACACACGAAACAGACCTGGAACACGTCTTGAGAGTTGCGCTGGGCTTGCCAAGTGTTACGTTGATTGAGTGTGGCGGTGGCGATCCGATTGCTGCTGCTCGTGAGCAATGGAATGACGGTTCAAACACTTTGGCGATTGCGCCGGGTGTTGTGGTGACTTATGATCGCAACTACGTAACTAACCAGAAATTGCGCGAAAACGGTATTGAAGTTATTGAGATTAGTGGTGCTGAGCTTGGACGCGGTCGTGGCGGTCCACGCTGTATGAGTATGCCGCTAGTACGAGAGGATGTATTCTAATGGCTCAGAGTTTGAAAGGGCGATCGCTATTAACTTTGAGCGATTATACAGCAGAGGAAATTCGCTTATTGCTAGATACGGCTCGTGAATATCGCCGATTGAAATATGCCGGCATTCCGCACCGAATTCATGAGGGTAAAAACGTGGCTTTGTTGTTCGAAAAGGCTTCAACGCGAACGCGCTGCGCATTTACGGTGGCTGCTAATGACCTTGGAGTTGCGCCGGAATACCTCGGTAAAGATGATATTCAATTGGGTAAGAAAGAGACGGTTGAAGATACCGCTAAGGTTTTGGGACGAATGTTTGACGGAATTGAGTTCCGTGGCTTTGATCACGCGACTGTTGAGGAATTAGCGCGTCACGCTGGCGTTCCAGTGTGGAATGGATTGACCGATAAGTTTCATCCAACGCAGATTTTGGCTGACTTCATGACAATTGAAGAGCATGTCGGAAAATTGAAGGGAACTAAGTTGGTATTTGTTGGCGATGGTCGCAACAATATGGCGAACTCGCTGATGATCGGCTCAGCTATTATGGGACTTGATTTTCGCATTTTGGCTCCTCGTGAATTGCATCCAGAGCAAGCTTTGGTTGATAAGGCAAATCACTTTGCCAGGTCAAGTCATGCACGCATTGCCATTACCGACAATTTTGAAGAAGCTTTGCGCGGTGCTGACGTTATTTACACGGACGTTTGGGTTTCAATGGGTGAAGAAGACAAGTTTGCTGAACGCATTAACCAATTGCGGCATTTCCAAGTTAATCGCCAGATGATTAACCTAACAGGAAATCCTGAGGTCAAGTTTATGCACTGTTTGCCAGCATTCCATGACGCATTAACGATTACTGGAAAGAAGATTCAGGAAGATTTCGGTTTAGATTCAATGGAAGTGACGGATGAGGTGTTCCGCTCGCCACATTCGATAGTTTTTGATCAAGCGGAAAATCGTATGCATACAATCAAGGCTGTGATGGCTTTGACATTGTAGTTGTTGTCGTAATAAGGAGGTTAAGGAGGCTCCGAGGCAATGGTAGAAAAAATTAAAAAAGCAAAGCAGAAGCTTCGATCACCGTCGGCGTTTACTATTTTGTTTGTCGTGATCATCGTTATGGCGGCACTGACGTGGGTTGTTCCTTCTGGACTATATAAGACAAACGAAGATGGTAATCGTATCGCGGGGTCGTATCATGTAGTAAATAAAGATCGCACTGTCAAGGAAAAGAAGGATGGTAAAGAGATTGAAGTCGATAAGCATGATCGACAAGGTCTATGGGACGTCTTCACTGCGCCGATTAAAGGCATGACGAATAAGCTTGATGTGATTGTTTTCGTCATGGTGCTTGGTGGATTCTTGGGCGTTACCATGAAGACCGGTGCTCTTGATGCTTCTCTTGGTGCGCTACTTCGCAAGCTTAAGGGTAAAGAAAAATGGCTCATTCCAATTTTGATGACGCTATTTGCTATCGGTGGTACAACTTACGGCATGCAGGAAGAAACTGTGGCGTTTTACGCACTAGTTATACCAATGATGATTGCTGCTGGCTATAACGCCATGACTGGTGTGATGGTGATTGTGCTTGGCGCTGGTACGGGTGTGCTCGGTTCAACCATTAACCCATTCTCTACTGGTGCTGCAGCCGCAACAGCAGACGTAAAGCTAGGTAGTGTAATTCCAATTATGTCTATCATTTTAGTACTGTGTCTGATTGCAGCAATTATCTTCACTATGCGCTACGCGGCAAAAGTGAAGGCTGGCAAATATAAGGAGGATGTTCGTTATAAGCCAGCTACGGCTGCTCTAGATATGGAAGACATACCAAAACTAACTACCCCACGAAAAGTTGTCATGGGTGTATTCGCTATCACATTTATCTTGATGGTTCTTTCGCTGATTCCTTGGGGGAGCTGGGAAATTACTTTCTTTGACGACGTGTTTAAGAGAGCTTCAGATTTACCAGTTATCGGTGCGGCGCTCGGCGTGGTTCATAGTGCCGCCTTTGGTGAATGGCTGTTTGGCGAAATCACTACACTGTTCTTGATGTCAACTATTGTCATAACCGCAATTTACTATAAAGAATTTAAAAAAGAGGGTGTTTTCCCAGTTGACACTTTTATTGATGGCGTGAAAGATATCTTACCAGTTGCTTTGATTATCGCAGTGGCAACCGGCGTCTCTGTTGTGATGACTAACGGTGAGATCCAGGACACAATCATCAGCTGGGGTGAATCTCTTCTGAAAGATGCTGGTGGCGGTGTTGTCGGTGTGTTGGCGTATCTGTTCTACTTGCCAATGTCATTTATCGTTCCGTCATCATCAGGTTTGGCGGCAGCAACTATGCCAGTTATTGCGCCAATTGCTGACCTGGTTGGCTCAAGCAAAGAAGTTATGGTTGCCGCATTTGCGACAGCATCTGGGCTGATCAACATGATGGCTCCAACTATCGCGTCGTTGATGGGTGGATTGGCTTTGGCTGGCGTTTCATATCGCGACTGGCTAAAACGCTCAGCTCCAATTATGGCGGTATTTGCTGTTATCAGCATCACAGTTATTGCAATTTTCGGAGCACTGTAGCCTATGGATAAGAAGCGTACTATTGTAGTAGCGCTCGGTGGTAACGCCCTGCAACGGCAGGGCGAAGCCGCGTCTGAGCAACAGCAACGAGTAGCCGATGAAACGGTTCGACAACTTTTACCGTTAATCCAGGCTGGTCATAACGTAGCAATTGTTCATGGTAATGGTCCTCAGGTTGGTAATATTGTGTTGCACGAAGAGGCGATTAACACGCCAGATGTGCCAAGCTTGCCGCTGGAAGATTCTGGCGCTATGAGTCAGGGATTGATTGGCTTTTGGTTGCAGCAGGCTTTTCATGACGCCTTTATGATTAATCAGATGAACAATCGCGCTGTTAGCGTTATAACCCAAACGATTGTTAGTTTGAGCGATCCAGCATTCCAAAATCCAACCAAGCCAATTGGTCCGTTCTATTCGGAAGACGAGGCAAAAACCGTCGCTAGCGAACGCGGCTACACGGTAAAAGAAGACGCTGGCCGTGGCTGGCGGCGTGTCGTTCCATCGCCAAAACCTCAGACAATTGTCGAGGCTGATGTGATTAAGGCGTTGGTTCATGCTGGCGTGACGGTCGTTTCAACTGGCGGCGGCGGCATTCCTGTTTTACAAGACGAAACTGGTCAATTAAAAGGCGTCGCTGCGGTCATTGATAAGGACTTCGGCGCGGCAAAATTGGCAGATCTTTTGGACGCTGACACTTTGCTGATTTTGACTTCGGTTGATGCTGCTAAAATTAATTTTGGCAAACCAGATGAACAATCTCTTGGGGAAGTTTCAATAGAAGAGCTCCAAAAGCATATTGACGATGGGCAATTTGCGCCAGGTTCAATGTTGCCAAAAACTCAGGCTGCCTTGTCGTTCCTGGATGGAAAGTCGGGGCGTACGGCGATTATTACTTCGCTGGATAAAATCGCTGAAGCCATTAGCGGCTCAGCAGGCACGATAGTCAAATCGTAATAAAAATCAAGAAGTTCCTGTAAATGGCACAGGAGCTTCTTGTGTTTATGTATGTTTTATTTTATAATATGAAATTATGTTGCAATATCTTCGTTCAACAAATAGTGATTCGATAATTAGCCCGCAAGAAAATTTGCAGTCTGGTTCGTGGGTGCGCTGCGAAAGACCGAGCGACGAAGAGGTTTCGCAATTATTGACGCTAGGCTTGGATGAGGATTTGATAAGTGACGCGCTTGACCCGCACGAGGTGCCGCGTATTGAGTTTGACGATGAGTGGACTTATTTGATTGCGCGATTGCCAGACACTGACGACGATTTTAACGATTTTACCACGCCGATTTTATTCTGCATCAATAAAGATCATATCGTGACGTTGTCTAGAGATAGTTTGGGGCGTTTGTGGCAGCCATTTATTGATAAAGTGCGAATTAGGACGGATCGACAAGTTGAGCTTTTGGTGGCGATGGTTGAGGCGATTTCAATGCAATATCAGCGGCGTGTGGCAACGATTAATCGCCAGATGCGAGCGGCTACGGACAGTATTCATACACTGAGAGTTAATGACATTGCCACACTGGCGGAGTATGAGCGCAAACTGAATGATTATCTTGACGCGCTAATTCCGATGAACTGGGCAATTGAGAGGCTTTTGGCGACTCAGAAGTTGCGATTGAAAGCTGATGATAAGGAAGACGTTGAGGATATTTCGATTGATTTGGAGCAGGTGATTGCGCGTTGTAAAAGTTTGTTGAGGACGATTACTAATGTGCGCGATAGCTATAGGGCGGTGATGGATACACGCCTTAACGAGACGATTCGCCTGCTAACCGTAATCACCGTAGCTTTGACTATTCCGACGATGATTGCTGGTTTGTATGGTATGAACGTGCCGGTTCCAGGTGCCGATAATCCATTGATGTTTTGGGGAATTACCGCAGTTAGTGTAGTGCTGGCATTCGTCGTGGGCTATTATTTCCTGCGCCGCCGATAAAGTTAATTGTAATTCGACAGATTGCTAATATCGCTTATGTATATTATAATTTTCTTATGATGGTGGGCTATTTTGAACGCAGATCGTTGACTGAAAAGTTGACGCAAGCTCAACGAATGCATAAAAACGGTTGGATTAATTTGACTGGCAATCTTGACGCTACTCGAGTTTCAAAGGCTTTGTCGCTGTCTGCTAATATTGTCCGTGATGTACTGGACATCCACGAATTACCTCGAGCGGAGTTTTCTGATGGCGTTGAATATATTTTTACGCGTATACCGTTTGGTCAAACTGATTCTGGCAAAACGGCACCGTTTTTGATTGCAATTAGCGGCGGGCATTATATTACAATATCGCCTCATGTTAAATTTTCACCTCTGGAGGTTAGCGATTATTTATTTAGCACAACCGAGCGTCCAGCGGGAGTTTTTGCTGCGAATTTGGCGTATATTATTTCTCAATATGAACAGCGCGTGCATTTGTTAACGGAGCAAATTAGTGATGCTCGTCGGCGACTAAGTCGTCATGAAGTTGAGAATTCGGATTTTATTAAATTTGTGGCAATTGAAGACACGCTCAATGAATATCGAAGCAGTTTGGAAGGGATGTCCCGCGTTATTACACAACTGCTGGAAAATCGCCGCCATTTATTTAAGACTAGAGACCTGGAAGCCTTGGAGGACGTCGATTTACACATCAGGCAAGTTTTAGTGGCGATCAGTTCCAGCACGCACACAATTTCCAGTATTCAAAACGCCTATTCGACGGTTGCTAATAATACGCTGAACCAACGCATGAAGGCATTGACTGCCATAACAATTCTTCTGGCTATTCCAAACGTTTTTTACGGAATGTACGGCATGAATATAGCGCTGCCGTTTCAGGGTGAACCTTGGGCATACCCAGTTATCACTAGCTTTACAGTGTTGTTGATTTTACTTGTTATGTTTGTTGCCAAGCGACTCCGCTTATTCTAATATAGATATAATAAGCATTTTCAAAATGTTTTTGCTTGACGCACCAATAAACGTTTGGTAACATTGTTAGCATGTCTCGCGCCGAAGCATTAAATTGCTGATATTAAGTGATAAAGGTCGAAGCGCGTGGGGCTGCACATAATAATAAGGAGTGCAAAACACATGCCAATAGCAATCAAATTTGTGCCATCAAGGCGCAAAAAGATCGCGGTGGATGTGGTGCCTGCCGAATGGCAAACATACATAGCACAATAAAAAGAGTGCAGTCGCTCCAATGATAGAATAGGGACGACTATAAGCAAATCCCGCTCCAAGGCACCGGAGCGGGATTTTGGTTTGTGTGAAAATGCGTTAATCTTTTACTTCAACGCCAGCTTTTTTCAAGGCTTCCTTGACTGATGATTCGATTGAGCCAGAGCTGTCCATCTCAGTATTTTTTCCATTTATGTAGAAAGTTGGTGTTGCGGCAACGCCGTGTTTGCGACCGAGAGCCATATCAAAGTCGATTTTATTTTTAACCCTGTTGCTGGCAATATCGGTTTTATATTGATCGATATTAAGCTTCAATTGTTCAGCATAAGATTTGAAGATGTTGTCGCGTTCTGTAGTGTTGGCGTTTTTCCAAGCGTCCTGATTTGCATATAGAAGCTCATTCATTTCCCAGAATTTACCCTGCAGGCCAGCAGCTTCAGCTACGGCAGCGGCAGCGCGCGCGTTAGGGTGTGAGCTGGCAATTGGGAAATTACGGAAAATTAATCGAACGTGATCTTTATATTTTTTAGCTAGTGCTTCGGCTTTTGGTGCAGCGGTGCCACAGCCAGGGCATTGATAGTCGGCGTATTCGATAATTGTTACTTTGGCGTCTTTACTACCAATTTCGTGATCTGCAATATTGCCATTTCTTGATTCTGCGCTGATAATTGTGTTCAGCTGATCGTTATTGATATCGTTAATGTTTAGTCGATTTTGTGTCGAAATATAAATCATTCCACCAACAATCGCCACTACAATAATTGCGAAAATTATCCAGCTTTTCTTATTCATTTTCCCTCCATTTACTCTAGTAAGTATAGCACGGAATGCTGTACAATAAAACTATGACGATTGTGCTAATTTTTGGATATTTGGTTACTTTGGCGGTTTTGTTGATAGTGCTGGGAGTCCAGCCAAAAACGTCTTCGCATAGTCAATTTGAGCTGCGGCGGAGAAGTAGTTTGGGCGATGAAAAGGCTAAAATTCTTTTGCGACAAAGAGAATTTTTACGAGATATTATTTCACTGCAGCGCGCCATGGCTTCTTTGTGTTTGGTAATTTTAAGTGCTATTAGTGTTTATTTGTTCAACTGGGCGGCTGGACTCTTTTTGTCAATTATAATAGCCTTAGAAATCGGAGCCGTCGCGCGAATTGGCTTGTGGCAGAAATACTCACAGCAACTTTATGAAAAATATGAACCGCTAATTTTAACGACAATTGAACGACATCAAGTAATTTTGTCGCTAATCCGTTCGGTATCGCCAGTTGTTGGTGATAGTCAGATGATTGAGTCGAAAGAAGAATTGCTGGAAATGGTGGCTCAATCCAGCGGAGCGATTTCATCTTCTGAGAAAAAGCTTATTACTAACGGACTGAAGTTCAACGATATGAAGGTTGAGGAAATTATGACGCCGCGAAGTATGATTGAATCGGTACCTATGAATGAACTCCTCGGGCCGCTAGTGCTTGATGATCTTCATAAAAAAGGGTATAGCAGATTTCCTGTCATTGACGGCGACATTGACCATGTTGTTGGCATGTTGAGGATTCAAGATTTGTTAACGATTGATCGCAAGGCAAAATCTCATCGTGCGGAAACGGTCATGAGCAAAGACGTCTATTATATTCGCGAAAATCAAACTCTACAGCATGCCTTGGCTGCATTTTTGAAAACGCAACATCACTTGTTTATTGTTGTAAATGAGTTTCGAGAAACAGTTGGTTTACTGAGCTTAGAAGACGTAATTGAAGCGCTATTAGGTCAGAAAATCATTGACGAATATGATGTTTATGGAGATATTCGTAAGGCTGCCACGGCTAATCCGCAGAAAAATAATTTGCCCACAAAAACTCGACGAGATGTTTAATTCTGGGAATTTGCCTAGATTATGCTATAATAACAGATATGAAAAATAGAATTTTGGCGGCAGAAACTTCTAAAAAAGTTGGTGAAAATATTACAGTTGCGGGTTGGGTTCATTCCAGGCGTGATCATGGCGGATTGATTTTTATTGATTTGCGCGACCATACAGGTTTGGTTCAGTTGGTTATTAACCCTGATAAAAAAGATGTTTTTTCTTTGGCGGAAAGCTTACGAGATGAGTTTGTGGTTCGTGCTTGTGGTGTGGTTTCGGAGCGCGGTGAAGGTTTGAAAAATCCTAATATTGCCAGTGGAGATGTGGAAATTGTTGTGGACAATTTGGAGATTTTGAACCGAGCCGAAACTTTGCCGATTCAGCCATTCGCCGAGGATAATCAAGCTGGCGAAGAACTAAGATTCAAGTATCGTTATCTTGATTTGCGTCGTCCAAAAATGCAAAACATGCTTAAAAAGCGTGCCGAAATGTATCGTCGAATCCATGAATATATGGACAGTCGAGATTTTATTGAAATTCAAACGCCAATTTTGGCTAGCTCAAGTCCTGAGGGTGCGCGTGATTTTCTGATTCCGAGTCGTTTGCAGGAAGGGAAGTTTTACGCCTTGCCACAAGCTCCACAGCAGTTTAAGCAGCTGTTGATGGTTGGTGGTGTGTCGCGTTATTATCAGTTGGCGGCTTGTTTCCGCGACGAAGATCCGCGAGCTGATCGCTTGTATGGTGAGTTTTATCAGCTTGATTTAGAGATGAGTTTTGCTGAAAATGGTGAAGAAGTTCGCACTGAAGTTGAGCCTTTAATGAAGCAATTGGCGACTGATTTTGCTGGTAAAAAATTGTTGGATTTGAGTGATTTGGCGGTTGGTGATGGCAGTTCAATTCCGCGAATTTCGTATCGCGACGCCATGGAAACTTACGGTTCTGATAAGCCGGATTTGCGATTTGGCATGGAATTGATAGAACTGACGGACGTGTTTTCGGAGACTGAGTTTGGCGTATTTAAAAATGCTGAATGCGTTAAGGCTATTTGCGTAAAAAATGGCGCAAATTTGAGTCGCAAGCAAATTGACAATTTCACCAATATCGCTAAAAGCGAAGGCGCTGGCGGTTTGGCGTACATTACATATCAAGACGGCGAAGCAAAATCTCCAATTGCGAAATTCTTGAGTGAGAAGGAATTAGCTGATATCCAGCAGAAAACTGGTGCGGTTGATGGCGATGCAGTGTTCTTTGGCGCTGATTCTCGCTCGGTTGTTAACGCGGTATTGGGGCGCTTGCGTAATGAATTTGCCTCGCACTTTAATCTTAAGGATCCGTCGGTCGTGGCGTTTGCTTGGATTATTGATTTTCCGTTTTATGAATGGGATGACCGAAGTAAAAAACTTGATTTTGGCCATAATCCGTTCAGTATGCCAAAGGGTGGTTTGCAAGCTCTGGAGTCTGCTGAAACTGACGCCGAAAAATTATCCATTGTCGCTGATCAATTTGACATGGTGATGAACGGCTATGAGATTTGCTCTGGTGGCGTTCGCAATCATAACCCAGCGGTGCTTTATAAAGTGTTTGGGTTGTTGGGCTTCAGTGAGTCTTATGTTGAAGAAAAGTTTGGTGCTATGCTAGGCGCTTTCAAATACGGCGCTCCGCCTCACGCAGGATGTGCTTTTGGTGTTGATCGTATTTTGATGGAATTGACCGATGAGCAAAACGTCCGCGAGACTCTGGCGTTTCCAAAGAATGGCTCTGGTGTGGATGTGATGATGAATTCACCATCGGTTGTCGATCCCGCTCAGCTACGCGAATTGGGTTTGTGAGATTTAATTCATTGAGTTTACGGGAGGCGCTCGTAGGATAATGGATAATATTATTCTTCACATTCCTCATGTATCGCTGTATCTACCGACCGATTTTTAGCGTGATATTACGGTAGATAAAGAGATTATCGAGAGGGAATTGCGTTTCATTGCTGATTATAAAGTTGATGAGCTTGTTAAAAATATAGATAGCTATAAAATTATAGCTAAATATTCGCGGCTATATTGTGACGTCGAGAGGTTTCGTGATGACGAAGCTGAGCCAATGACTAAGCTGGGTATGGGGGCGACTTATACGCATTTATCGGACGGTACACAATATCGCAAAATAGGATCATCCCGTCGTGAAGAGATTTTGGGCAAATCATACGACTTACATCACAAACAACTAAACACATTTAGTAGAAAAATTGTTGATCAATATGGATCGTGTGTGATTATTGATATTCATAGTTATAGCGATGAATTGGTGCGAAGATTGTTTGGCTGGACGGAAAATTTACCGGATATTTGCCTCGGCTATGATGAAAAATGGTTCAGTAAAGACAATGCATCAAAATTAAAAACATATATTGAAAAAATGGGATATAGTTGTGAATTAAATTATCCGTACTCTGGGGCGCTGGTTCCGATGGAATTTTATTACGATGAAAATCCGAAGATGCAGTCGGTGATGTTGGAAATTACTAGGCGCGTCTATTTGAATGGTGGTGTGGTAAGCGAAAAGGCTGTACGTAATATAGATAAAATAATAAATTTTATCGCAGAAAATCTAGATCCTAACACCAAGCCATGCCGCCAAAATGTCGCCCGCGAAGTAGGCTAGCCCTGCCGCAATTGCCCCAAGAAGTAACGTGATGCCTGCAGACTGCCAAGGTGATTGTTTGCTGACTTTGCCCTTGATGAAGCCGATTGCTAAGAATGTTGCCGCGGTTAGGGTTGAGCTAACATAGAATAATGCGTCGCTTAATATTTTCATACTTGCAATTACGTCAATCAAATATGGCAATACTGGTACGCTACCGACCATCACGAAAGCTAAGAATGTTACTGCGCCTATGATCTTTGGGGATGAACGTTTTTGGGTGTCGCGAACAGACTCTTCATGTTCTGCACTTGCTGCTAAAAATGCGCTAGAGCCCATTGAGAATCCGTCGGCTATTAAATTAGCAATTCCTAATATAAGAATTACTGAACTGGATATTCCAGCACCGGCTGAAGCCGCCACGACTGCAAATGTTGTTACTGTGCCGTCAACCGCACCATAAACAAATTCTGGTATGTATCGTTTGAAAAAATCTCGCATAACCATACCAGTTTATCATATTATTAACGATTAGCGGACATCTCTATTGACAATTTAATAAGCTTATGCTATAGTGAAATAGTTAGATTATCTAATACAAACAATTTAACAAGCATGCTAAAATAAACATAACAAATATAAACTTTTGCAGAAAGGTAAAGCGTGGAAGATATCCAAACAGCCATCGTTTTATTATCAATCATCGTAGGATTGTTGTCGGTTATTATCGTAACGCTACTGGCAGTGGTCATCGCCTTGTTGGTAAGACTTAATACGGTCATGAAAAGCGTTAGTAAAATTACAACTAACGTAGCTAGTGCGACTGAGTGGTTGTCACCAACAAAAGTTTTTAGTGAAATATCAGGTTTATTTCGTAAAAAATAATTAAAAAAGGAGTAAATATATGAAAAAAGTTTTAGCAATTATCGGAGCAGTGGCAGCAGGTTTTACAGCTGGAATTTTAACTGCACCAAAGAGCGGCAAGGAAACAAGGAAAGACTTGAAGGATAAAGCTGTAAAAATGAAAGCCGACACTGAAAAGGTGGCTTGTAAAGCGACTGCTGCAGCAAAAGACAGCTTAAGCTCGTTAAAAGCTGGTTCTCAGAAAGTTGGAGATGCTGTAGCAGAAACCGCAAAAGATGTTAAGGGTAACGTCGAAAAACGTTTCAAGTAATATTTGACTCTATTCAAGAAGACGTGAGATAATATAAGTGATGAAAAAAGTTACTTTCTATCTCGCGTCTTTTTTGATTGCTTCTAGTTTGTTGGTGACTCCACGGGCAGTTGATGCTCAGTCTGTCGATGCTACGGCTGATTCTGAGATTATAAAAACGCTTGATCGAAACTGTAGTTCTGTAAGAGTTGCTATTAAAAATATCCATACCAATGACGCCCTAACTAGAGTTAACGTTGGACAAAGATATAATTCTATTTCTACCAAACTTATGGCCAGGCTGAACGGTCGATTGGCAATCAATAAGCTGGACAGCTCAAAGTTAGTGAATATTACTAATGAATTCGAGTCGACGAGACTTAAGTTTAATAGCAATTACAACGATTACGATACTGCGATGACTGATCTTCAGCGCGCAAATTGCTCTAATAATGTGGCGGACTATTATCAAAAATTGACCGTCGCTCGCGAGGCTCGTAATAAACTTTCTGAGGACGTGAAGGTCTTGGACGAATTGTTAGTGAGATATAAAGAAGAAGTGCAAGTTATTAAAAAATCGCTGTCTGGAGGTTCTAATGAATAGGGCTAAGGAATTATTTCGTAGTTATAAATTCGCTACATTTATTGGGCTGACTATTGCGGTCTCAGTTGTGTTGGTATCGATCGCGATGTTTATGTACTACAAGACTGATGCTTATCGATTGGATTTGAGTCGCCCAGAATACGCTTCTCGCCGCAAGCAAATTAGCAAGGATGCGGATGAAAAAAGTCACGAATTTGACGCGCAAGGCACAGTAAGTAAGGATACATTGAAGGAATTTTTGGGAATTTATGATAAAGAAGTAGAGGGCGTGAATAAAATCAAAGCGTTTTCTAATGATGTGTTGAGTGATAAAGAATTGGGCTTGTCTAATAATTAATCTTTATCTTCTGGTTATTGAGGTTGGGGTCGGCAGGGTCGCCAGAAGAACTCCTTCGCGATCAAAGTTTTGTAGTAATCGATGTCGCATTTCAGAGGTAACAGACCACTGATCGGATGGCTGAGTTTTTCCGGCAATGATCAATTCTGTTCCTCGTCCAGTAATATCGCCGACTGAAACAAACTTAGGCGGATCGATAATTTTCTTTTGCCAAGCCTTTTCTTTAGCCAATTCTTGACCAGTAGCGTTAATGATGTCTGTAACTGCAGAAATGTCAGAACTTGGGTCGATATAAATGCTGAAGCGCGACATGCTATAGCCCATAGTTTTATTGATAACATGCTGAATTGTGCCATTTGGAACATAATGAACATTGCCCTCAGAATCTCGTATAACAGTAGTGCGAGTGCCGACTCTCTCGACGGTTCCAGCGGCCCCCATTACGTCAACAACATCGCCAACACGATATTGATTTTCGGCGATGATGAAAATACCAGACAAGAAGTCCTTAACGAGCGATTGGGCGCCAAATCCTAACGCCACACCGATTATACCAGCACTAGCGAATAGCGGCGATAAATCAAATAGAAATAGTTTATTGGCGACAATTGCGGCGACATAGAAAATTATTATGATTTGCCAGAAACTTCGGGTTAATTGGACGAGGGTTTTTTCGCGCTTTTCTATGTCTTTACGGTGCCAGGAACGATGTTTAGCGGTGGAGCGTATAGAATAATGGATAGTCCAAGATAATAAATATTTCCCCAGAAAATAAACAAAAACAGAGCCGATAACAATGCTGACTGTGTCGATAATGCGCTCACTAATTAACCAGCCAAGGTTATTGCCATGAAGCCATTGACCTAATGTAGAAGAATCTAAGAACTGTTTTATAAGCTTATCCATTATTGATTTAGTATAATAGAAAATATGAGTTTTGTCGATCCGAATCAATTTATTATCACCAGAAAACGTAAGAAGTATAAATTCGCTTTATTCCACAATTCACCTCTATGTTTTGAGTTTGACGAGTGGATAGAACGGGAAATCGATTGTTTGGAAATTGGTGCTGGAACTGGACTATTCAGCGTGGAGCTTGCATTGCGCCATCCTGAAAAGACGTTTTTAGCAATTGACGTGAAAGGTGATCGATTACAGAAGGGCGCGAAAATTGCTGAAGAAAAAGGGCTGGATAATGTGTTTTTTGTTCGAGCGCGGGCTGACCAAATAGACCAATTAGTAGAGCAGAATTCTTTGGAACAAATTTGGGTAACATTTCCCGATCCGTTCCCGAGGAAGCATAGCGCTGGACGCCGTTTGACTCATCCTAATTTTTTGAAGAAGTATTCTTCATTGCTAGAATCGGACGGATCTTTATTAATTAAACACGACGATCACATTTTTTTCTGCTGGAGCTTGGAGCAATTGGTGGCAGAAAAATGGCAAATTAAAGAGTTGAGTTTTGATCTTCATGAATCCGCGCTAAATGACGAATATAAAATAATGACGACTTACGAACAAAGGTGGATTGGCGAAGGAAAAACTATTAATTTCGTAAGAGTTGCGCGCTAATAAACGAAAGGAATATTATGCAATTTAACGACTACTCAACTAAAGCAATTTCTACCTTAACAGATAAGGATTCTCATAAATATGGTGATGTTGACGCGAGATTGATGGCACAGATATTGGGATTAAGTGGTGAATCTGGTGAAGTCATGGAGAAATTTAAGAAAATCCTACGTGATAAAAATGGCGAGATCTCAGAGAATGACCGCGACGCAATAATAAAAGAGCTCGGTGACGTGCTTTGGTATGTCAATTCTATAGCGCATTTGCTTGGTTGTAGTTTAGAGGAGGTGGCTCGCAGAAATAATGATAAACTGTTTAGCCGCCAGAGTCGAGGGAAGATTCACGGCAGCGGCGATGATCGCTAATTTTTAGCTAATTGCTCGCGAATCCATCCGTCGATTGTGCCAGCGCCCATACACAGGACGAGCTTCTCAGAGTTCCTTGCCGCGGTTATTTCTTGCCATAAACTGTCATCTAATTCGGCGAAATGAACTTTTTCTTTGTCGATATTTTTGACAAGTTGTTGTGGCGTTAAAGTTGGCAAATCTGGATTTTCCCTAGTTAAATAAGTTGGCAGCCAGTAAATTTCATTGGCATCACGGAAAATATCATCAGTGTATTGACCAATTATCTCGTGCTGGCGAACATTTTGGTGTGGTTGATAAACTAGGACTACATCGTTTGACAGTTCTTTAGTCATCTGTAATGTCGCTTGAATTTCAACCGGGTGATGTCCATAGTCAGAATATAGATTTTCGGCGAGCTTTTCAAAACGTCGTCCTGAGCCGGGGAAGGAGTTTATTGCTTGGTATATTTCTGACTCCTCCGCGTCCACTCCCATATGCCTCAAAGCTTCAATCACCAAAGTAGCATTCTTTCGGTTGTGCTCGCCGGGCAGAGTGATGTTTTTGTTGGAATCGTACAAGATTGTTAGATTTTTCTCATCAAATATGGCGGAATTTTCTTGCCACGCGATAACTTTTTTAGATTTTTCACCGAATTCACGGAAGGCGTCTAAGTAGGATTCTTTTGTTGGATATGTGTCTGGATGGTCGTAATCAACAGATGTGATAAGGCTAATTTCTGGAGAAAAATGCAAAAAGTTGCGATCGAATTCATCACACTCGTATACGAAAAATTGGCTATTTTTATCAAATGTTCCGCTTGGTCCAAAGCTTAAAGTCGAACCTACTGAATAACTGACAGGAATTTGCAATTGCTCCATTGTCCAGACTAGCATGCTTGTTGTCGTGGTTTTTCCGTGGGTGCCAGCGACCGCGATAAGTTTCAGGTTTTTATCGGCGATTATTTGCGCCAGCAATTCGTCGCGCTTGCTGGTTTTTATGCCTAATTTTCGCGCCAAGACTAGTTCTGGGTGATTTTCTGGTAAAGCAGCGGTGTAAATAAACCAGTCAAATGGTGATTTATCGTGTTCTGATTGTAAAAACGCGCCAGATTGATCAAAAGAAATATGAATTCCGGCTAATTCTAATTCGTTCGTGATAAGACTTGGTGATTTGTCGGAGCCGCAAACGTCATATCCAGCCTCTAAGGCAATTCTACTCAGTGGTCCGATGCCAACGCCGCCAATTCCTGAAAAATAAATTCGCATACAAATATTATACCACTGCAGCGGTAGTAATATTCACGTCATTGGGATAATTTGCTATACTAAAATCATAGAGAAGGCGGTGGGATGGCTATAGACAAGAAGAAAACTAAGTTCAGAATTAAGCGACTCAGTCAGATTAAGACTTGGCAGTTGGTTATTTTATTGATTATGTCTGGTTTTATTTCGGCAACTTTTTTGAGGTTGAATAATGTTGGTATGGTCGAGCGACGAGAATCTGTGGAGCATGCAGATAAGGCTGGAGATATAGTCAATCTTCAGCAGCGACTATACGATTTGCAGCGTTATGTATCTACACATATGAACGCTGATCCGGGGAAGATTGCGCTGGATCATATGTATAAACAAATGTATGACCGGAAGCTGAAAGAGTTCGAGGAGGAGATAAAAAATCAGTCTAACAATGATACTGTGTCGAAAGTTAGGGCTGTCTGTGATGCTAGGGCACAGCAAGGCGGTTACGGCCGATTTACGACACAGGCGGATCCGAGGTACATCAATTGTATTAACGAGGAGTGGGCGAAATATCCTGCCGCGAAAGCCACTAACTTGCAGTTTGAAGCGCCTTCAACCGAGCCATATTATCATACCTTCGTCTCGCCGATATGGTCAGCTGATTACGCGGGGTGGTCTTTGCTAGTGACGATATTTATTGCCATGATTATCGTGATGAGGTTGGTTGTCCTGGGGGTATTAAAGTTGATGCTTAGACGGCGAAATAAGCTTTTTTAGCTTGACAGGGGTGATATAGAGATAGTAATCTATATAGGTATATCATTAATAGGAGGTATATAACCAAATGGCTTATAAACATACCAACTCAAAGGGCATCACATATTACTTGCATAAGACTGACGTAACTTTGCGCGGCGGCAAGACCCAAACTATTTACTTCTTCGCTAAGGTTGAGAAGAATGAAAAGGGTACACCATGTGATCTACCAGAAGATCGTATTGTGAAAGAAAACCCACGCAACGGCTTTTTGACAATTTCTAAGAAAAAATAGTCCTTTGCTTGCACCATAAGCGTGTTTGGTGATATAGTAGAACCAAACAAACAGGTGCCATAACTCCTCTGTAAAAAGCAGGGGAGTTTTTTTGTGGGGTTGATTATTTTTAATTATTATGGTATAATACAACTATGGAAAAGATTCCGACGTTGCCGGTATATGACACTACGCCCGAAGGTGAGGCTGATCGACGTGTTGATCAAGGCTGTGGCGCGTATTATGATTACGGATATGGTGTTGATGGCGATCAACCTGAGCGTAGTGGTGGTTTATCGAGTAGCGAAAAGCGGCCTAATAGGAGAGATTTGTGGCGCAGAAGTCGATATAGGCCTTATGGAGAGCCGTCTGAATCTGATTTGATGTATCCTGAGCCGAAAAAAGAGCCGCTAAGTGACGAGCAGAGGGAGATAAATAGGCGAGGGTTAGCTTTGGCGCGTAAGGCTCTGGAGCGTGCGAGGAAGAATCGGGAGAATGGAAATTCTTCAGCCGAAAGCTCAAGCCGTCAAACGCCGGAAGATATGATTAAGTCTGCTGAGGCTTCTTGGGGTGAGCGTCAGGGAGAATTGTTTTAGCGTGTGTAAGTAATCTAAAAAGAAAAAGCCCCCTTCTGAATGAAGAGGGATTTTTCTTGGTGGCGGGGGTAGGATTTGAACCTACGACCTTTTGGTTATGAGCCAAACGAGCTACCAGGCTGCTCTACCCCGCGATACATAATTATGATATCAGCTTAGCACAATAATTGCAATACCTTAGTGTTTATGACTATTGCCGCCAAATAGAAAGTTCATCCATTGCTGAAAGTTGCTATCCGTTCGCTTCGCGCTCGACGCAAGTTTTTGGGTGGGTGTGAAGTCTTCAAATGACTGAGTAATGATTTGTTTTTCGCCAGGTAGACCTTTTCCTGTGCGCTGTCTAATGGTCAATTCTTGGTATTCTTCGCTTTGATAATATTTCGATTCGTATTCCAGCAAGGCGACTTGCAACTTTTCTATTTCTACTTGCTGGCGCTTATTGTCGATAGACCGTTGCAGCTCGTAGTTTTTCTGCATTGATTCAATGGATCCCCAAGCCCAGCTCATAGCAATTAAAATCGCAGCAGCAATAACGACATTATTTAGGGTCAAATAGTCGTGCTGTATTCTGTAAATTAATCGTTTGAGTTTTAATTTGTTCATTTTTGCAAATTTAATATCTACCACATAATATTGTAGCAGGAATGGTAAAAATATTCATCTTATGATTATCAATTTCAAGTTCAGAATGTGGTGGGGGCGGCTGGGATCGAACCAGCGACCAATCGGTTATGAGCCGACTGCTCTAACCCCTGAGCTACGCCCCCGTGAGACTTATTATAGCGCATCAGAGGTAATTATAGAAGTTTTCCGGCGGCAATTCGCACGGCTTCTGACCAAGAAGTAAAACAATGCGGCGTGGATGCCAGTTCTTCGCTGGTAATTTTATGTAGAACGGCCAGGGCTAGCTCGGCGGCTATATCGCTAGCGTGTGGTCCGACGATCGTTCCGCCTACGACAACTCGTTTTTTATCAATGATCAATTTCACAAAACCTATTCGCTGGTCGGTAATGTTACTGCGTACGGTAGTCGTGAGCGGAACAATTGCTATTTTTGCGCTTATTCCTTTCGCCTTACAATCGTATTCATTCATTCCAATTTGAGCTATTTCTGGCTGAGTGAATGCAACTTGTAGGCGTGGGGAATCATTGAATTTAATCTTATTATTATGTAGCAAATTATGAGCCGCAATACGACTCTGCGCTAAAGCTGTGTGGGTTTGGATATTGGCGTCAGTTACATTTCCTGCGGCAAAAATATGCCGAGCGGAAGTTTGCAGGTAAGAATTAACCAAAATGCCATTTTCGGTATATTTTACGCCAGCGTTTTCTAAGCCTAAATCTGTCGCAGGCAATTGTTGGTCGGCAATTAGAATCTCATCAACGCGTACAGATTTCTCTATTCGTCCTTGCAGAAAAGTGACGCGCTTTTGTATAGACGATTTTTGTATAGCGATAATCTTAGTGCGAGCTAAGATTGAAATATTGCGATTTTTTGCGTCATTCGTAACTAAAGCACTGACTTCTGGGTCAAATGTTGATAATATTCTGGACGATTTCTCTGCTACGTAAACTTTTGTTCCCAGGGTAGAGAAGACGTGTGCCAATTCTAGTGCCATAGCTCCCGCGCCAACAATGAACATGGTTTTTGGTGGGCGCTTTAAGCTAAAAATAGTTTTTGGAGTGTGGTAAGAAACGGCGCTTAACCCAGGTATTTCTGGAATTTGCCAATCAGATCCAGTTGCAATGAGAAATTTGCGAGCGGACAAGTGTCTTCGATTGATGGCTATTTCGTTCGGACTCAAGAAATGTGCATTGCCAGTAAAAACACTAATGCCTTGCTTTTCGTAATAATAGCGATTGCCGCCAGCTCCAGTTCTCTTTACAACTTTGTCTTTCCAGGAGAGCAGAGAAGGGTAATTATACCCAACCGAGTTAGTGCGCAGCCCAAACTTAGCGGCATCTTTGGCTGTTTGATAAACGTTAAGAGCGTGAGTTAAGAATCCAGTTGGTACATCTCCCCAGTTTGGTGATTCCCCGCCGAATGTTGATTTTTCTACAACAGCAACTTTTTTTCCGGCACTTGCTAATATGCTAGCTGCGGGCGAACCGCCGGCGCCACTACCAATTACGATATAATCATAGTCAAAAGTTGGTTTTTGCGACATCAAATCTCCTAAATTATGGTTTTATAATTTTTATATAAATAGGCTGCGTCAGGATGTAGAGTTTTCATAATGCGTTGTGCTTGGTGGCGGATATCGGCAGAGGTTATTTCTGGGTGAGTTTCGCACCAATTCATAACGCCCAGAGTGACGGTTTTTGCAATGTCTTGAGCTTGACCTTCTGGCGTACGAACGCTTAGGCAGGTGGCAATTATGGAATTGTGGAGCTTATCTGGGCTAAACTCCTCTGGTGGTCGTTTTCCTTGTTTGATGACGTCAATTTGACCTGGCTTTACCATAGATTGCCTCCATAGCTAATGACGCCAATAACGCGGTCGACGAATAGGAATGCCGCCAAAATTAGTAAGCTACCGCCGCTGGCGAATTGCAAAAATTTCTTATGATCTTCTCTCCAACGTTGTAAATTAGATATGCTGCGTCCGCTGCCGATCAAGATAATAACGACAAACAACGGCAGTGCGGACACGATGACGTAGATCGCTATGCTGACGATTTGCAAGAAGGGGTTTGGTAGGGTGATAATAGCCAAACTGGCGGCGATAATTGGCGCGATAATAAATATGATTTCTGCAATAACGCTAATTATTCCCAGAGCAAAGCTTTCTATGGAATTTTTGGTTTTTTTGGTGCGCTTGTTTAAATATTCTGCAAAATTGCGTGGAAGCCATAATGAAGTTCCTGGTTGTCGTCGGAAGTAGAACGCCCAAATTGCGATTCCTAAGCCAAACATCATCCCTGAAGAGATGGCGGCAACTAGTTGTTCTGCGCTGGTGGCGTGGTGGATGAATAGTGATAAGAAATAGGAGATTGAGCTGATAAGTAACAAGGTAATCGTTGCGACTCCAAGTACAAAACTGTTGCTCATACGAAAAATTTTTCTCTGGGCGGTTTTTTTGCCAATTGAATGTCCGCTAAGTAACGTTAAAACACTGACGCTAAGCTGAAAACTAGCGTGAATAATCGCTGCAAAAATTATGGTGGCCAGTGACGAGATTGTTACGGGGGTCATTTTTGTGTATAAATCCTTCCCTACCAGTGTACCACAAGCGGAATGAAAAGGTAAATAATGACCGAAAAAGGTATTGCTTTTTTGTCAAATTTATGATAGTATAAAGACAGTTAAATAATTAACACAAAAAAGGAAAAAAATATGGAAATCAACACCAGTGAATTAGCTGAATTTTTAGAAGTAACCCGAAAAAAGGATTTAGCAACGTGGGAGCGTCAGCGTAATTCATGGGAATTGGATAGTTTTGTGTCACGACGATTGGCGGCTTTGGATGGTGTTCAATCTGAAGAGCTTGAGCTAATTTAATTCAGTATCTATAAAAAATTCCCCGTCGTATTGACGAGGAAAATAATTTCTGGTAGCACCGGGTGGACCCGAACCACCGACCTCAGGCTTATGAGTCCTGCGCTCTAACCAGCTGAGCTACGGTGCCACACTGCATTGATTGTAACAGATAGTATAAAATTTGCCAAATACGTTTTAGGTAAATTGTGAGATAATGGATATGTGAGATATATTATCGCAGTCAGTGGTGGGATTGATTCGGTAGTTTTGCTGGATTTGATGTCGCGAACGGAAAAAGATTTAGTGGTTGCTCATTTTGACCACGGAATTCGTGAGGATTCGGCGAGTGATGCTAGATTTGTCGAGGCTTTAGCTGATAGATATAAAATACAATTTGTTTGTCGGCGTGAAAAGCTGGGGGCTGATGCCAGTGAAGAATTGGCGCGCCAAAGGCGTTATGAATTTTTGCGTGGCGTAGCGACGGATTTTGATGGCGTGATAGTGACAGCGCATCATCGAGATGACATTATTGAAACTGTAGCGATGAATCTTAAGCGTGGCTCCAGGTGGCGAGGCTTGGCGGGGATGAGTGATAGTCAAATAGTTAGGCCGATGAATGGTTGGACGAAGCAGAGAATTTATGAATATGCGATTCGCCAGAAATTGGAATGGTGTGAAGATGAGACAAATCAAAGCGACTTGTATCAGAGAAATAAATTTAGGCGTAAGATAAATCGTGAGCTTGATGAATACCAGAAGCTTGGAGTGTATGAGGCGTGGCGAAAACAGAGAGAATTAAGAGTGGAAATTGAGCAGGAAATAGAGAAGTTTGATGGAGAAGTCCTGAGTCGGTATTTTTTGACGATGATAGATGATAATGTCGCACAAGAATTGCTATATTATTACGTTTTGCGACATCATGATGTGTCGTTACTGGGTTCTCAATTAGAGCGTATGCTAATTGCTATAAAAACTGGAAAAGCTGGCTCTTGCTGGCAAGTTGGCGGCGGCATTGTGATGAAATTGACACTAAGAAGTGTTATAATAAAGAGAGTTTGATTAGTATAGGTGAAAGGATTAGTTGAGAATGGCTGTTAAGATGCCTCAAAGAAATGGAAAGAATAGAATAAGTCAAATTTTACGATTTGGATTGTTTTGGGCGATTATAATTTTTGTAGCGTTAATTTTTTACGCAACACTCTTCCCTGCGTCAAATCTTAAAGATGTTGCATTATCTGATGTAGTGCGTCGAGCAAATGACGGTAAAATTGCTCAATTGGAGATTCAAGGAAACGATATTAAGATTACTCCAAAAGATCAATCAAAACCTACCGAGCATTCAGTTAAGGAATCTAGTAGCATTTATGAGCAGGGCTTGAACAAGGATGCTAAGGTTGAGGTGAAGGTTATTCCACCATCAACAACCGGCGAAACCATGTGGAACCTGGCAGTTATGGTTGTGCCTGTGCTGATTATCGTGGTGTTTTTCATGTTTATGATGCGCCAAGCTCAGGGCCAAAATAATCAAGCTATGGGATTTGGCAAGAGCAAGGCTCGCCTGTATGGACAAGATAAAGAAAAGGTTCTGTTTACGGATATTGCTGGAAATGATAACGCCAAGCAAGATTTGCAGGAAGTTGTTGATTTCCTCAAGCATCCGAAGAAATATAAAGATTTGGGCGCAAAGATTCCAAAAGGCGTATTGTTAGTCGGTAATCCTGGTACGGGTAAGACAATGCTAGCCCGAGCTGTTGCTGGTGAGGCTGGTGTGCCATTCTTCTCGATCTCCGGTTCTGAATTTGTGGAAATGTTTGTTGGTGTTGGTGCTAGCCGAGTGCGAGATTTATTCTCCAAGGCTAAGAAAAATGCTCCATGTATTATCTTCATTGACGAGATTGATGCCGTGGGTCGTAAGCGTGGCTCTGGTATGGGTGGCGGTCATGATGAACGCGAGCAAACTCTGAACCAGATTTTGGTGGAAATGGATGGCTTTGATGGCGAAACGAATGTTATTGTTTTGGCTGCAACTAACCGTGCGGATGTTTTGGATCCGGCTTTGCTTCGCCCTGGACGATTTGACCGACGTGTGAATATTACATTGCCAGAACGTAAAGATCGTGAGGCAATTCTGAAGGTTCACTTTAAGAAAAAGCCAACTGATGAAACTGTTGATCTTGATAAAATGGCGGCAAAAACTGCTGGCTCATCTGGTGCGGACTTGGCGAATATGGCCAATGAAGCTGCAATTATTGCCGCTCGTCGCAACAAGAAGAAGATTACGAATGACGAATTAACTGAGGCGTTTGAGCGTGTGGCAATTGGTCCAGAGCGCAAGACTAAGATAATGAACGATCACGAGAAAGAATTAACGGCTTATCACGAGGCTGGTCACGCAATTGTTGGTCACGTCTTGCCTGATTCCGACCCAGTCCACAAGGTTACGATTATTCCACGTGGTGGTACTGGTGGAGTAACATGGTTCTTGCCACCAGAAGATAAGAGCTACACAAATGTTTACGAGTTTAAGGATATTTTGGCTCGGGCAATGGGCGGACGAATCGCTGAGCAATTGATTTACGGCGATGACGGAATTACTACTGGAGCTGGTTCGGATTTGCGAAAAGCGACTGAAATTGCCCGTGATATGGTGATTGAGCAAGGAATGGGCAAGGGTTTGCGCGATCAAGTATTCCATGAAGATAACGGCGGCTTGATGTTCGATAAAATGACCAGAGAGCGTCCGTATTCTGATGAGACTGCGAAGATGATTGATGAGGAAGTCGCGCAATTGATTACCGAAGCTAAACATCGTGCAATGTTGGTATTGAAAGAGAATCGTTCGTTCCTTGATAAGTTGGCCGAGGCTCTACTGAAGGAAGAAACTCTGGAAGAACCTGAGGTTGACGAGATTCTTAAAGGCACTAAGTTACCAAAAGAAGCTAAACTGCATTCGTAAAATACTATGGGGCGCGTTCGTAGTACAGTTACGAAAATAAATCAGCGGCTTAATGTGAAATTGGCTGCTACGATTATGGCTAGCTCGACGTTACTGTCGAGCTTGCTGGGATTTTTCCGTGATCGTCTACTAAACTCAGCCTACATGCCAAGTAGAAATGGAGTATCGGCGGGATACCCGGTTGGACTAGACGCTTATACGGCGGCTTTCATGGTGCCAGATTTTATGTTTGCAGTGCTGGTTTCTGGTGCGCTTAGTGTGACGTTCATTCCAGTTTTTAATGAGCGCTGGGTCAAGGGCAATAAGCAGTCGGCTTGGCAAATTAGCTCTAGTATGATCAATTTTATGGCGCTAATAACCATGGCGGCGTCGGTGCTGATTATTATCTTTGCCGATCCGTTGATGAAGTATTTAATCGCGCCTGGTCTGAGTGAGTCTGGTCATGCTTTGGCGGTTAGTATGATGCAGGTGATCGCGGTTAATCCGTTTATTTTTGCGGTTGCGGCGGTGATTGCTAGTATTCAGCAAGCGGTCGGGCGATTTATGTTCTGTGCGCTGGCGCCAATGCTGTATAACGTCGGTATTATTATCGGTACGGTGTGGTTTACTGGTGGCGTCAATTTATTCGGCTGGCAGATTTTTGACGGTGGAATTATGGGCGTGGCGTTAGGCGTGGTTTTGGGGTCGTTCCTGCAATTGATTGTTAGCGCAGTTGGCTTGGCTGGACTTGGGTTTGATTACAATTTCAAAATTTATTGGCGGAATAAGGGATTTAGGAAAGTTTTATCTTTATTGCCAGCGCGTTCTGTCGATCAAGGAATGGATTATGTGGTTAGCTTGGTCGAGGTCAATTTGGCTTCGCGCTTGGTCGATGGAACGGTTAGGGCATATCAACAGGCTTTAACTCTTCATATGATGCCGATTAACCTTATTGGTGTGGCGATTTCAAATGCCGCTTTTCCGCAATTAACTGAGCATTTGGGTGAAGGTCGAAATGACCTATTTCAAAAAGACCTGCGCTCCCTGCTAAGAATTATTTTTTGGATGGCACTTCCGGTGTCGGTGGTGATTTTCTTTACCAGGGGGTACGTTGTGCACTTTATTAGTAATGGTGGTGTTCCACTAATCGCGGGAATTTTGGGCTGTTTGGTCGTAGCGATTTTGTTCCGAACTATTTACCACATGGCCGCGCGAGCATTTTACGCCCGCCAAGACACAAAAACTCCGCTGTATATTTCAATTTTCTCGATTTCTTTGAATATTATTTTGGCAATTGTTCTGTCGATGGTCTTGAAAATGGGTGCATATGGATTGGCTTGGGCTCAATCGACAGTGGCGGTTTTGGAGGTGGTTGTGCTTTTGGCGGTTATGAATCGTCAAATGCCAAAATTATTCGACATGACGTTTGTGCGAGCGATTTTTAAGATGATAATTGCTGGTACTATTACGGGCGTGGTTTGTTATATTGCCGTACTAATTATGCCGTTTCGTTATCATGACGACAGCTTCTTTAGCGCTTTTCCGAAATTTGTTATCATTTCATTGGTCAGTTTTGGCGCGTATGCCGCGGCTTCAAAGTGGCTAAAATTGCCAGAAATTGACCCGATTCTTGCACGATTGAAAAAAGTGTTATTTGGGCGACTGGAGTTTAAGAGCTAATGGAAAATATTCGGAATTTTTGTATTATTGCTCACATTGATCACGGCAAGTCTACGCTGGCTGATCGAATGATGGAGATGACTGGTACGGTAGAAAAGCGTGAAATGAAATCGCAGCTGCTGGACTCAATGGATTTGGAACGGGAAAAAGGCATTACTATTAAGTTAGCGCCGGTGCGAATGCGATATAAAAATGTCGATTTGAATTTGATTGACACTCCGGGGCATGTTGATTTTAGTTATGAAGTTTCGCGTAGCTTGCAGGCTTGCGAGGGCGCGATATTGGTGGTTGATGCCAGTCAGGGAATTCAGGCGCAAACATTGTCGAACGTTTACTTGGCGATGGAGCAGGATTTGACGATTATTCCGGTCCTGAATAAGGTCGATCTGCCGGCCGCTGATATACCGCGTGTATCCAGACAAGTTATTAATTTGTTGGGCTGTGATGAAAGTGAGATTATTCATATTTCTGCTAAAACTGGTCAAAATGTAGACAAGGTTTTGGATGCGGTCGTTGAGCGAATCCCGGCGCCAACTGGCGAGGTTGATGATCCGACTAGGGCGTTGATTTTTGATAGCTATTATGACGATTATCGTGGCGTAATTTTATACGTGCGGGTGGTTGATGGGCGAATTAAAAAGGGCGAGTCTATCCGAATGATGGCGACTGGCGCAAATGGACTAGCTCTGGAAGTCGGGCATCTTAACCCAGCCATGCAACCCGACCCTTCGCTTGAAACTGGCGAAATTGGCTATATTGTGACAAACCTGAAAACGACACGCGAGGCACGGGTGGGTGATACGGTAACACTGAAGAAATATATGGAGCAAAAGAATGGTTAATAGAGAGAGCGAGCGGAAAGTATTGATTAGTAGCGGGTATTCGCAAACTACTGATCATGAAGCAGGAGGTCTTGCAGTTGGTGAGTCTCGTCTTGAGGAGTTAAGGCTTACGATTACTATGACAATAGCTGCAACAATGGTAAGTCTATATGCTCTACCGGAATCAGTTAAATGGGCGTATACAATAAGACCAGTTACAGTTATTCCTGGACTGCTATCCCTTCTATACATTATTCTTTTAGCATCTCATCTTAAATATAAAAATAAAAGTATGATCGGTGATCTTGATATCCCTCGTTCCTTTCAGGCGGGTGTGTATGATTTTGCTATTGATAATTTTTGGGCCTCTTTCTTTATTGGAGCTATTTTTGTAGGTGCAAAAGTACTAGGCTGGGATGGTGAGACAAATGGTTTAGGGGTAATGAAGGGAGCTATTATAGCATGTCCTATATTATTGTTCTTGGTGATATGGATGTCTCATAGACGCCAAAAAGAGGAGAGGCAAGAAAAAACGGATTAAGAATTGAACGGGGTAACAGCGAAATTGCTTAACCTGCTTTCTTGCTATAAATATAGTTTTGATAAAGTCGTCGATGTGCTGTGCGACTTCTCAGGGTGAAAATAATATAACCGAAGCGCAGCGTATGGCAGACTATACTATAGATCAGAGTGTCTTGGCAGATGATATTATCGTTGAAGATCAGGAATATGCTAAACTTATTATAGAAAGCGCCATTGATCATCTGCTGGCAGCTAAAGGAAAAATATAGCGGGTAGCCAAATTATCCGGTTAATACAAAAATGGTTATTTTTTGCGGTGATGTTGAAGAAATATTTTGAATAAAATTAGCGATAAGGAGAAATCATGAATCCACAAACAATCAGCTTAACTGAATTACAAAAACACCTCGATCAAACATGTAAAGAAAAGGGGTGGGATAAAAATTCTGTCACTGAAGTGTTCTTATTGTTTACTGAGGAAGTTGGCGAGCTGGCAAAAGCGATTCGCAAAGAGACGGGATTTAAGGGAGAAAAAAGACCTGATAACCATGATAATCTGCGCGAGGAGTTCGCGGACGTGCTGAACTATTTGATGGAATTGGCAAATCGGTTTGACGTCAATTTGGCGGAAGTGTATTTTGAGAAGCACAAGATCAATAGCGCGCGACATTGGGAATAATATATACTAGTATTGAAAGGTGCAGATGTAATAAAATGCACGAAATAGGTATTGATATATCTGTTGTTGGCAATTATGAGTAATTTCAAAAACTTTACAGAGAAGATTAGATGTCGGGTGATTCCGATAACACGCGACCGCCATGTGTGGTTAGATGAGAAAGTTGTTGACGATGATTTGTATTGTGTTTTTATTAATGGTCGATCATACGAACTTGGTGAAGAATATGATGACTTTTTGTATGTCAACGCTGACAACTTTGCTGAACTAGCAGACGCCATCCTACGCGAATTGTATGCACGCGGATTTTCATCGTCAGACTATAAGCTAATCAACGAAAATTATGTTCATCTAGATTATAGCTTTTTGAGCAATGACATACCTTGGGTCGCTTGGCATAATGTTGAGGCAATAGTTAAGGGTGATATTACTGACGAGAAGGACTATCGTCGCGACAAAGCTAAGTGCGGTCGGTGGATGAGTTACGCTGAACTGGTTCAGGCTATTGGCAAGAATCAAGCTCATAAGATTTTTGAGCAGTTATAGGTTAGACCTCAGTGTGTAAGGAATAATTTGCTGAGAATAAGTAGGCATACAAGGAGCGATTTACTGTGCGTTTATATAAAAACATTGAGCTGATATAATAACAAATAGTTATGACTGAAAAAATTACCGTCCAGCCACTTCCAGGTTATAAAGAAGTTAAGCCGTTTGTCTATGCGGGGTTTTTTCCAGTGTCCAATGAAGACTATAATGACCTGAAAGAAGCAATTGAAAAGTTGAGCCTCAGCGATTCGGCACTGCAATTCGAGCCGGAGAATTCGCCGGTTCTGGGCTACGGTGTGCGAATTGGATTTTTGGGTCTGCTTCATATGGATATTATTCGTGAGCGATTGGAGCGTGAGTATAAATTGGATCTCATCGTTACAAATCCGAGTACTGATTATCAAGTTAGTCTGACGAATGGCGAGGAGCTGGATATTAAATCCGCCAGTGAATTGCCCGACCCAGCGCAAATAAAAGAGATTCGCGAGCCGTGGATTGATGGTGAAATTGTCGTGCCGCAGGATTACATTGGTGCGGTGATTCAGTTGATTGTGAGCAAGCGTGGTCGCCAGAAAAACTTGAGTTACATTGACGAGCGGGCGCTGATTTCATTTGCGGCGCCACTTGCGAATTTATTGACGGATTTTTATGACCAATTGAAGTCGATCACCAGCGGCTACGGTTCGTTTAATTATGAATTGTCGGATTATCAAGTGGAAGATTTGGTGCGTGTCGATTTTTATGTGGCGGGCGAAATGGTTGATTCGCTGAGCGTGATGTGTCATCGATCGGAATCACAGCATTTGGGGCGTGAGATTGTTAAGAAATTGAAGGAAGTCGTGCCGCGTCAGAGTTTTGAGGTTTCATTGCAAGCGGCAATTGGCGGTAAATTTATTGCCAGGGAAAATATCGGCGCTTATAGAAAAGACGTTACGGGCTATCTTTACGGCGGCGATGTCAGTCGTAAAAAGAAGCTTCTCGCCAAGCAGGCGCGTGGTAAAAAACGAATGAAACGCTTTGGTAAAGTTGACATACCGAGCGAAGCATTTATGGTAATGCTAAAAAGGGATTAACTATGAAAAAACCTATTGTTTATATTGATATGGATGGTGTTTTGGCGGATTTCAAATCTGCTTTAACAAAGATATCGCCTGAGTTGATTGATGAGTTTGCCGGTCAGCACGATAATATTCCAGGAATTTTTTCTTTGATGGATCCAGTACCTGGAGCTATCGAGGCGGTTTACGCCCTGAAAGACAAATACGATTTATATATTTTATCTTCTTCTCCGTGGGAAAATCCGACGGCTTTGGGCGATAAGTTGGCGTGGGTGAAAAAGTATTTTGGCGGTGAAGGTTCGGATAATGTTTTCTTCCGTAAGGTTATTTTTTCGTCAGCAAAGAATTTGAGTCGAGGTGATATTTTGATTGACGATCGGACAGCGAACGGCGCGGGCGAGTTTTCTGGTCGGCTTATCCGTTTTGGAAGTTCTGAATTTCCCAATTGGCAATCTGTACTTGATGAGTTATTATAGGTAAATATTATGCCAAGTATTGAAGATCTTATTACAAATTATCAGCCAACCGAGTCGACAATTGAGTTGGTTAAAAGTACGAAAATTGCGCTGCTCGCGGGAATTTCTGGTGCGGGCAAAGACACGATAAAAAAACAATTACTGAAGTCTACAGAGTTTCGCGATATTGTTTCTCACACTACGCGCGCGCCGCGTACAAATAACGGATGCGCCGAGCAGGATGGAATTGACTATCATTTTATTGATTCGCAAACTGCCGAAAATATGCTACAAAATAATGAATTCATTGAGGCAAAGTTTGTTCACGGTACGGTTTATGGGACGTCGGTGGCTGAGCTGAAATTAGCACATGACCAGAACCGCGTGGCAATTACCGACATCGATGTTCAGGGCGTGGAGGAATATGAGCGACTGGCGCCAGATAGCATTGCGATTTTCATTGTGCCACCAAATAGCCAAACTTGGATTGAGCGATTAAAAAAGCGTTACGCAACCGAAGAAGATTTTCAAGCGGAGTGGCCAAAGCGTCACACCTCGGCGATAAAAGAGTTGGCTTACGCGCTTGAAGTTCCGTATTATCATGTGATTATCAATGACGATTTGGAGCGAGCAATTCGAGTGACCGAGGAAATTATTTTGCGCGGCGACGTGTTTAAGCGTCAGGATGATGAGGCGCGTTTGGTAGCTCGAAATCTCCTCAATGATATAATTAATCTATGAGTTCAGTAAAAACTCCAAAAAAAATAGCAGCCAGGCAAGATCGCTCCTCGAAGACCTTGACTACATTGTTAGACCAATCCTTTTTTATCTTTGCAGGTTTGGCGTCGTTTTGGTTGGCGTGGTTAGTACTTAGAGAAGGTTGGGCGACGGGCGGTTGGTGGCTGGTTGGCTTGTTTTTTGTTGTGTGGATAATTGTGGCATATTTGGCGTTGCCTAGGCTTCATCGAATTTTGAGCAATATGTACGTACCGAATTATTTTATCGGCAGGACGCGAACGGCGGACGGAGTATTAAGCGACCCTGTCAATTTGAGCGTGCGCGGCTCGGAAGAAAAGCTCCATAAGGCAATGACTGAGGCAGGCTGGGTTTTGGCGGATGACATAACTCCAAGATCAGCTTGGAAAATGGTGCTTACGGTGCTGAGCGGTCGTAGTTATCCAAATGCACCGGTGTCGCCAGCATTTTTGTTTGGCAGGCGGCAGGACTTTGCTTATCAGCAGGAAGTTGACGGCAATCCAAGGCGTCGTCATCACGTTAGGTTTTGGCGATGCCCAACTGGCTGGCTTCTTCCTGGCGGTCATCGAGTTGATTGGTTGGCGGCTGGTACATACGATAAGAGTATTGGCTTTTCTTTGTTTACTTTTCAGTTCACGCATAAAATTGACGAGAATATTGATATTGAACGAGATTATATTATTGAGTCGGTTAAAAGTAACAATAAAAATGTTAGAGTGACGATATTAAAGGATTTTTCAACGGGCTATCATTCGCGCAACGGTTTCGGGGATGCCATTCGCACCGATGGCGATTTGCCAATTTTGGAAGTCGGTCGGATAAAGACTGACAGTAATGTCACGGCTTCAACGCGGCTCGGGGTGATTATGGATGGTACAGTTTATGATCGTCATCCGCGAAATCACGAAACTTTATTGGAAGATCTTTGGGGTCGCCGACCGCCGCAGATTTTAATTGGCGGCGGACTAATGATCCTGGCGTCGTTGTTCACAATTGGGCAAATGTTGGTGGACTTTTCTAGCTGGCCGACGACTTTGGTGCAAGTTGCGAATATTGACGGAATTGATATAAATGCTGCGAATACCATGTTGTCGATGATGGCTGGATTTAATGTTCTGTTGGTCGTGGCGGAAATCGTGTTGGTTGGGCTGCTACTTCGAGGAAGTAGCCGAGCGCGAATCTCACTGCTTTCTGTAGCGACGCTAGCCATTGTCACCGAATCTTTATCCGTGACAATTGGGCGAATTAATGCGTCGATTATGCTGCTTTTGACTTCGATTGGCGTGCATATTATGATCATGATGTTGTTCTCTTCAGATGCAGCGCGCTACTTTACGGAGAGACGATAAGGCTTGGCACTCTGCTTGTATGAGTGCTAGATTTGCGATATAATTGGATTATGACCGAACGTCAACAAGCAATCCTTGTCGCTATTATCGAACAATACGCTGAAATTGCGGCGCCAGTTGGTAGTGTAACGCTAGCCAAACTGTTTGGCGTGAGTAGCGCCACGATTCGCAGTGAAATGGCAAAACTTGAGGAAATGGGATTCATTGAGGCGCCTCACACGAGCGCAGGTCGAATTCCGACAGATAAGGGATATCGTTTTTATGTCAATGGAATCACGGCGGCGCAAATGACGGAATTGCCGAGCAGTATTGATAGCAGCACGAAGGCGATTGAGGCGCATGTCAATTCAAATGTTGATACTTCAGATAAGGCGATTCGTCGAGCAGTTGATGGTTTGGTGGAAATGACTGGCAATTTTGGTTTTGCGTCATTTGGTTCGAGTTTGTACATGAACGGAATGACTCAGTTGTTCAGCCAGCCAGAGTTTGGTGATGGCGATCACGTTCAGGCGGTTGCTAAATTGATTGACAATATCGAACCGTGGCTACGTGAAGCGGCGCCGGATGAGCCGTTAAATGTGTTTATTGGTAGCGAAAATCCAATCGGTAAAAGCAGTGGTGCTACGTTGATTATAAGTAAATTTAAGTCATCGTCTGGTGGCGATAATTACATCGGTGTGATTGGTCCGACGCGACAAAATTATCGTCGAACGATGGAGCTGGTGCGTCGTACGGGCGCGATGCTAGAGGAGGTATTATAATGGCTGAATGGATTGGTGGATTATTAAGTGGTTTGCCGGCGTGGCTGATTGTAATAATTTCAATAATAATATTTATTATTGGAGCGATTTGGATTTTAGCCTTTGATCCTGTTACGGCTGGTGGTGATCCGGTCTTGCCATTTAAAAGGAGGAAAAAATGACGAAGAATAAAAAAGCTGAAGATTTAGAGAAAGAAGTTGCTGAGCTGACGTCGGATTTGCAGCGGACTCGAGCGGATTTTGAGAATTATCGTAAGCGTGTGGAGGCGGAAAAACAATCAGCTCATGAGTTGGGTCAAACTAAGTCGGTGATGAAACTGTTGCCAGTTATTGATACGATTGAGCGAGCTGTTGCCAACGTCCCAGAGGAGCTTCAAGATAATGCGTGGGTTAAGGGCGTGGCTGGTCTGAGTAAGCAGCTTGACAAGCAGTTAAAGGAGATTGGTTTGGAGAAAATTGACGCCAAACCCGGAACTTTGTTTAATCCTGAATTTCATCAGGCTGTTCAATTTGACGAATCAACGGATGGTGACAAGGAAGTTATTGCCGAGGAGCTTCGCGCTGGCTATACTTTGAACGGCTCGGTTATTCGCGACGCAATGGTAAAAGTCACTCGTCAGTAATAGACGTTTATAATGAAATAAGTGCGCTACTTGTTTTTGGAGTGGCGCTTTTTATTTATCAATAGAATAATTGCAATAACGATCAGAGATATACCGATTGCAAGACCTATAAATAAAGATTCTCCGGTGTTTTCGAGAAGATTACCAGATTGTGTAACAGTCTGATATGAAGTACTACTTCCTTGATGGCTTTCTTGGTGACCAGTAGTAGTACATGGCTGACCGTTAGTATAACTGCCTGCGCCGTAGCTACTACAGTTATAAGTGGCAGAAAAATTGTGAAATATAATTCGATTACTCATCATGACTCTATTGATTTTATAAGCATTACTACTATAATAGAGGAGTAATACTATAAAAACAAGGGGGATGTGTTATGCCACAGATTGGCGTTCCGGAGCTGGTTGTAATACTAGTTATTTTACTTATATTGTTTGGTGCAAAAAGATTGCCCGAGTTGGCGCGAAGTATCGGTTCATCGGCAAGAGAGCTAAAGACAGCGTTCAAGGAGGATGATGAAAAGAGTAGTGCATCGCAATCTGGCGAAGCGAAAGACAAGTAATTCGTCACAAGTTTCTGGTTCATCGCCAGTATTTATGGATCACATTCGAGAGTTGCAGTGGCGACTTGCTATTGTTGCGCTTGCTTTTTTGGCAACTGGTGCGGCGGTGTATCCATTTTTCGATAAAATTGTAGCGTTATTGCTTAAACCGCTTGGGAATAATCTATCTTTGGTGTATTTAACGCCAGGGGGTGCTTTTAATTTTGCTGTACAAGTGTGCATTTATGCTGCGATGATTGGGGCGCTACCTGTTGCGCTATATCATATATATCGCTTTGTTATGCCTGCGGTCGAGAAAACGACGCTGCGAGGAGTGCTTGGATATTCTCTAAGTTCTTTATTGCTGGCGGCAGTCGGCGTTGCTTTCTCATACTTTCTAGCGTTGCCGGCAGCTATTCAATTCTTGACTAGTTTTGACTTGAAAAACATTAGCCCTATGCTGACGGTTGAGTCGTATCTTTCGTTTGTGATGACATACTTGCTAGCCGGGGCATTGTTATTTCAATTGCCGCTATTTATGACAATCATAAATCGCATAAAGCCAATGACTCCGCGGATGTTAATGTCTGGCCAGCGGCATGTTATTCTTTGGTCTGTAATGTTTGCTGCGGTTATCTCTCCAACTCCAGATGCCGTAAATCAATTGCTATTAGCGGTTCCGATAATTGTGATGTATCAAGTGGGTATAGTAATTATCCTATTAAAAAACCGTAAGCGAGCAGATAAAAAATCGAAAGACGGTTTGCTGACTCGTTCGGTCGCCGTAGATAATGAGTCGGCAAAGCATACTGTAAAAGAGGTCAAACCTCGTCCTATGGAGGCGAAGAAAGTGTCTGTTTGTCCCGAGCTGGAGGCGCCAATTCTAGTGAAAAAGCCAGCATCAAATCACACATTGGTTAGTCGTCGCTCACTTGATGGATTTGTGACAATAAAGACAGAAAAACCATCTCCAGTAGTAAATAAGAAGGTTATTCCGAAAAAAACAGTCTCAAAACCTGTACCGATAAGAAGATCTTTGTCTCGATCGGTAGATGGATTTTCTATACCATCTCGGTCTGTTTCGGTATCTGTTCCTTCTAGATCCGTAAAGCTTGTGTAAAATATATTTGCATACTTAAATATGTGGTGATATAATTTACCACAACAATAGAAAAAACAAAAAAGAGGAAACTATGAACACACCAATTCAAGTTAACGAATTATTAGAGAAACCGATGGATCGTCGGGAATTTCTAAAAAATGTTGGAATTGCAGGACTGTTTGTTATGGGCGGCGGAACGATTGTGCGATCGATAGTCGATTTTATGTATCAGCAAAAGCAGCCTCGTCAGGTTGCTATTGCTAAAACTTCTGCGTATGGTGCAAGTCGTTATGGCGGCATGTAATTTGATAATATTTTGCAATTTTTACAGTAATTATATATTATAGAATAAAGCTAAAGGTTAGTTTGCATACAGGGAGGATAAGATGGCAAGGTTACCGCAGCCTGGTGGCGACGATGGAAATTGGGGCATAATATTAAATGAATATTTGCGACAAATTCACACAGAATCTGGAGATTTGAAGCCGTCCACTGTTGGAAAAGATGCTATTCAAAATGCGGCAATTACTGAAGACAAGTTGGCGTCACCGCTTGTTGCAAAAATTAATGCAATTCCTACTGGAGGGGGTGGTGGTGGAACTACGCAATGGACTCCTCAGATGCAGGCTCAAGCTCAGGGATATTGGATAGAATGCGGATCTACTCCTCCACCAGAAACGACTAAATATGGTGTGCCGGTTATTTGGGCTCGAGATTCAGGTATGTCTCAGCCTATACCGGTTAGCGCCAGTCCACCGTCTTTTCCATAGCCGACAATACAGTTACTGTCCCTAGTATGGTCGGCCTCCGTTATAAAATGGGGCAAGATATTATAAGTGGCCAGGTTTCAGTGCCTGGCAGTGGTGAGCGCACGGTAACAATTACAGCTGAAGCGCTACCGGGATATTTATCAATTGGCGATGCAACCTGGACGAGAGTGTACGGTAAGCCAACAAATCTTCAGCTGCTTTCGGCTGATGATTTTCGCGGTACAGCTGGTGAATCTTTAGTTCCGGCAAGTGCGCCTACCGTGCATCGTGTACGTTACGGTCGTGAGTTTCCTATCGTTGGCGCTCGTCGAATACGTTGGTGTGCGCCGGTAGGATATACGGCCGTTTCAGTTTTAGCGGGCAATAATGAGATTCACAGCAGTCCCAACTCTCATTTGCTTCAAATTATTGAGCCACTAACAGACGACGTTGAAATAGATATCGACGTTAAAGAGTGGCCAACTTCTCGTGGATCAGGATTCGCGTTGAATATGACGACTACCAGTAGTGGTGGCGGTGGTCCAGAAATTCAATTTTTTATAGATGGAACTCAAATACATGTTCGTCCTATACCAGGCGGAATTTTTAGGAGAGATGCATCTGCTATTGGCGTCTGGAAGATTCGTCGTAAGGGTCGCATAATTAGCGTAACGTCACCTACGGGGACCTCTGTGGCATATGATGGTACTCACGATACGACTTCTTGGGGAGATAGGATCAAGTTTCTTATGTGGTCATCACCTGGTGGTGTTCTACGTATAGGTGGCATTAAGGTGTTGGGGGTTATATAAGATGACAATGCGAGTTTGGCAGTCAACCCCTGGTCGCTGGTTAGCAACTGAGCCATGCATATTTCGAAATGGCGAATGGGTAACCGTAGACGCTGATAAATTTCCTGGAGCTGTTTTAGAGTCAATGTATGCGCCAAATTATATAGGCAAAGGAACAATTTGGCAGCGAGACGTAAGTAATATGCCGTTAGCTCCTAATTCAGACGCGATGGCAAAATGGATGGATGACAATTCTCCAACTCCATGGGGGGCTGGTGCGTTTGGCGCAAAGACCGGTATAAATACTAGCGCGCAAGGTACTAGACCAATTGCAACTTATTTAGTTGATTCGTCTCATCCTCGTTGTGAATATCAATATATGGATAAATGTCGCGGTTACGGAATTACTGCAGATGAAATATCGCATTATTTATTAGGTAAAATTCCTTGGCCACATTTTGCAAAACCTGCTCAGAATGGTGACCTTGGTATGGCGATTTATGACATAGCTACAGGTATTATGCGTGAGTATTTTTTTGTGGAACCCGCAAGGGATGGTACACCAAAACACTGGACTGCTGCTACCGGAGGATTTTCTCTGGCAAAACCTGGTTTGGTTGATTTGGCTAAGACAAATTATGCTACGCAATGCCAGGGCGGTGGTTCTGCTGTAGTTTGTATGCACAACTCGCTCGGTTTTATTGGCATATCGGAAATACGTCGAGGTTATATTGATCACGCTTTGGCGTTTACTACGGCGAATTTTGCACGTGGATTAGAACCTTCGTGGCCAGCACAATTATCAGACGGCAAGGCTCCGGAAGATCAAGCTCCTTTCTCACCAAGACACGGACAATGGGCAAGATTATCTGCTGATGTTGATCCTGATTATGACCCTAATACATCTCAGCCATACAACCCGATGACGCGCCTATTAATTAAGGCTGCTAAGAAATATGGTCTTGTTGCTACAGACACAAACGCTTGGTGTCACGCATTTAATGCAGAATGCGGCTATCAAGAAAAGGCAGTTTTTGGTACTGATCCGTGGGAGACTGGTGAGTTGTTCTCGGTACTTGATCCAAAAGGAGAGTATGGCTCTAGAACATTTGATGTATCAGACTTTCCGTGGCGAAGAACCGAATGGGCGGAAGTTGATTGGGGAAGGCCTGAAATAGATTTTTGGACAAGACCAGGAACTTATTGGCCGTATCGTCGTTCGGGCAATTAAATTGTATAAAACAGCTATTAGCACTCTTGACATGAGAGTGCTAATTATTTATACTGAGATAGTTGGCACTCGCCACGAAAGAGTGCTAGAATGAATATAAGATATAGACCAGATGTGATCATAACAGAAAGGGGAATCATATGGGTAAAATTATTGGTATTGACCTCGGTACAACCAACAGTGCATTTGCGTATATGCTAGCTGGAAAGCCAGAGGTAATTTCTAACGCCGAAGGTAATCGTACTACGCCATCTGTGGTTGCGGTCAATAAAAAGGGCGAACGACTTGTCGGTCAAGTTGCTCAGCGTCAGCGTGTAACAAACCCAAAAAACACGATTTACGGCGTTAAGCGTTTGATTGGGCGTAAGTTTGATGACAAGGAAGTGCAAAAAGACTTGGATATCATGCCGTACAAGATTGTTAAAAAAGGTACTGGCGTGGCAGTCGAGATGGGCGATAAGGAATATACGCCAGAAGAAGTTTCAGCAATGATTCTTAGTAAAATCAAGGCTGACGCCGAAGCTTTCTTGGGTGAAAAGGTAACAGAGGCAGTGATTACGGTGCCAGCTTACTTTGACGATTCACAGCGCCAAGCGACTAAGGACGCTGGTAAAATTGCTGGATTGGAAGTTAAGCGTATTATCAACGAACCAACAGCTGCGGCTTTGGCGTACGGTCTAGAAAAGGGTAAAAATGACGAAACTATCGTAGTGTTCGACCTTGGTGGTGGTACGTTTGACGTGTCGGTGCTGGAACTAGGTGACGGCGTGTTTGAGGTTAAGGCAACCAATGGTGATACACACCTTGGTGGTGAGGATTTCGACAACGCTATTGTCAACTATTTCTTGGACGACTTCAAATCAAAGGAAGGAATTGATCTTCGTAAAGATAATGCAGCAATGCAGCGCTTGAAGGACGAGGCTGAAAAGGCGAAGAAAGAATTGTCAACAGTTACGGAATATGAAGTCAATATTCCATTTATTACCGCCGATGCTGATGGCCCAAAGCACTTTGAGATGAGCTTGAGCCGCGCTAAGTTGGAAGATTTGGTTAAGGATCTATTGGATCGCTTGGATGGTCCAGTGGAAAAGGCTTTGAAGGATGCCAAGCTTTCTAAGTCCGACATTAACAATGTAGTTATGGTTGGTGGAATGACTCGTATGCCAGCTGTGGTTGAGCGTGTAAAGAATTTCTTTGGAAAAGATCCAATGCAAGGCGTGAACCCAGATGAGGTTGTGGCTGTTGGTGCCGCAATTCAAGGTGGCGTCTTGGCTGGCGACGTTAAGGATGTGTTGCTTCTGGATGTGACTCCGCTTTCTCTTGGAATTGAGACGATGGGCGGTGTGTCGACGAAGTTGATTGATCGAAATACGACGATTCCAACAAGCAAGAGCGAGGTTTTCTCGACAGCTGCGGATAATCAGCCTCAGGTGGAAATTCACGTTCTTCAAGGTGAGCGCGAGTTTGCTAATGACAATAAGAGTTTGGGTCGTTTTGTGCTTGATGGTATTGCGCCAGCACCACGCGGTGTGCCTCAAATTGAAGTGACCTTTAACATTGACGCCAATGGTATTCTTAATGTTACGGCTAAAGATAAGGGAACAGGCAAAGAGCAGTCAATTACCATCCAAAACTCTGGCAATATGAGCAAGGAAGATATTGAGAAGGCGCAAAAAGAAGCTGAACTTCACGCGGACGAAGACAAGAAAAAGCGCGAAACTATCGATACGAAGAATCAGCTTGAAAACGCTATTTATCAGGCAAAGAAAATGCCGGATGAATTCAAGGATAAGATTTCTGACGATGATAAGCAAGCGATTGAAAAGGCTGTCGAAGAGGCTGAAAAGCACAAAGATTCTGAAGATAAGGATGAATTGGATGCTGCAATTAAAGCCTTGAATGACGCGATTATGCCAATCGGGGCTAAGATGTATCAACAATCAGCCGACGATAAAAAAGCTGACGAAGCTGGCGACAAAAAGTCTGATAAAGACGAGCCGGTCGAAGGCGAAATTGTCGACGAAAAATAAACCTAACGTCTTCACAAAGAAGGCTGCTCGATAAAAAAGAGTGGCCTTTTTTGGACTTAGCACTCTTGCACTGAGAGTGCTAAACGCGTATAATATATAAGGTATGAGCAAGCGTGATTATTATGAAATATTGGGCGTTCCAAAGACCGCTTCTGAAGATGAGATAAAAAAGGCTTTTCGTAAATTAGCAATTAAATATCATCCCGACAAACAGGGTGGCGATGAGGCTAAGTTTAAGGAAATTAACGAAGCCTATGAAGTTCTGAAGGATAAACAGAAGCGACAGCGTTATGATCAATTTGGTCATGCTGGCGTTGGTGGCGCGTCTGGTGGCGGTTTTTCTGGTAATCCGTTTGAAGGATTTGGTGGATTCGGCGGTCAAAACGTTCACTTTGATTTTGGTGACGGTGGACTAGGTGATATTTTTAGCCAATTCTTCGGTGGCGCAACTGGCGGCGCTGGAAATGGTCGTTCGCGTGGGCGTGATGTTGAAACTAGTGTAACATTAAGTTTTGAGGATGCGGTATTTGGTGTAGAAAAGAAAATTAGTTTAATGCTGGATGTTGAATGTGAGCATTGCCATGGCGATGGTGCCGAGCCAGGGTTTGGAATGAAAACGTGCCCAACTTGTAAGGGAGCGGGCCAGCAAACTCGAACGATGAATTCGCTGTTTGGGCAAATTCAGCAGGCGGTTGTTTGTGAAACTTGTCACGGTAAGGGAAAAGTTCCTGAAAAAGAATGTTCAGTTTGTCGAGGAAAAGGCACGACCCGACAGAATCAAGATATTACTATTAAAATTCCGGCAGGGATTGATGATGGCGCGACAATTCGTCTGCGCGATCGTGGAGAAGCAGTTGCTGGTGGTAGTAGAGGTGATTTATATGTCCACATTCGCGTTAAGGCGCATAAAAAATTCACTCGTGAAGGCAATATTATTCTTAGCGAAGAACATATTTCTATGGTTGATGCGGCGCTGGGAACGGAGATTGATGTGGAAACTGTGGACGGTGTGATAACGATGAAAATCCCAGCGGGTACTCAGAGCGGCACCGACTTCAAGTTGTCAGGTCATGGTGTGCCGCACTTACATAGTGAATCTCGTGGTCCGCATATTGTGGGTGTTATTGTTGATACGCCAACCAAATTGACCAAAAAGCAGAAGGAGCTTTTGGGGCAGTTTAAGGGCGCGAAAAAACGAGGACTGTTTTCCTAGTATATTTGTCGAGAAAAAATCCTGTGTTATACTGAAGCTAACATAAGAGGGATTGAAGGCATGGGATTAATTTTTCTGATAATAGTTATTATTGTAGTAATTAAGTTAATAAAATTATTACAGAGAAACAATAGTCAGCCGTCTAATTATTCCGAAGATTATCGGCAGGGATATTGGGATGGCGTGCGTGATGCACAAAATGGATGCGCCAAAATTGAGAATGACAACGGTCAAGTGAGGCTTATTACCGAGAATCAAAAGGCGGTTCCGCAGTTTAGTGACCTTGTGCTAATTGGTGGCGAAGAGCAAGAGCCTGACGTTGCGCCACCTACTGATGCTGTGCCGATTGAAGAAAATGTGAATATTCCTGCTAAAGAAGTGCAAATCTCTGAGCGGGTACCGTCAGTTGGCAATAAAGAGAAAGAGAAAAATCGTCAAACTACCATCAATGTAGCGCTATACACTGCGTCATTATTATTGACCGCTGGCATATTGTTATTGGCGCAAACGATTGAGCTTTCGGCACAGCTCAGGTTCAGCTTGGTGTGGCTGTTTATTTTTATTTATTATATTATTGGTCAGATATTGTATGCTCGCTTGCCAATATTGAAATCTGCGTCGACAGCACTTATTGGTACGGCCTTGGCTGCTGTGCCAATTGGCGGCTGGACTATGAATTTACTTTTAGGTATTGACCCCGCATGGTGCTGGTTTATTACTTCTGTAATTGGTGCTGTTTTGTGTGTTGATGCTACAGTGAGATTGAATAGTAAACCTCTTGCTTATGTATCGCTACTATCGATGTTTACGATGACGACTAGTTTGCCGGCTGTTGTGCATGCGCAGCTGGTCTGGTATTACGTTGTAATGCTGCTATTTGGATGTTTGATGACTGTGGCTGCATATTTTTCTAGTCGCTTTCCTCGTCAGTTCGTCGAACCGTTAAACGCTGTAAATCCGTTTATCGTGCCGATGACGATGTTTATCGCGCTTAGCTCGTCGGCATATATGGGTACATTAGATATTAGTGTACTGTTATTTGCTAGCGTTGCATATTACTTTACGGTTGCTCTTGTTGAGAAGTCTAAAAAGATGCGTACTTATGAATTGACAATAGCTCGCTTATTGTTAATGGTGATGGCTACTAGTTTCGCAATGTATTTATCTGACGATAATCAGTTGGTCGTAAGTGCTATTCTAGGGTTGGTGGCACTTGGAAATATAATCTGGTCCGCTACATCAATGTACCTTCAGAAACAGTACGATAGACATCATGAAATAGTATTGTGGGCTAGTTTTGTTGTATCATTAAGTACTCTGTTTGGCGTGATCGGCTCTGGAGATTCGCTACGAATGATGGTTGCCTTTACCTTTATTAGTGTTATTTCAGCGATTAGTCTTGCAATCCTTTTTTTGTTACGTCGTGTTCGCTTCGGTGTTATGGTTGTGATATCTGGGATTCTATTGGTGCCGATTGGTATAACACTATTCAATATCGATATAGCTATAGCACCACGCGTACAGTATCTAATTTTTCTATTCATGACGTCACTGCCAGTTATTTGCCGATTGCTAATTTTGAAGCGTCCGAATATTAGTAAAAGTCAGGCTGCTTTAGTATATGGCGCTGCGTCAACTTGGCTATTAATGGCAATGTTTACTTCAGCGATGATAGCCACTTATGCGACAGAGGAAGCTCTGATGTGTCTATCGGGCGCGATAGCTATCGGCGCTGGCATTATGAGTGTGGCTGTATGGCGCGAAAAAGTTTATGAGTTTATAGTTGGAGTCCATACCTCTTTAATGTTGTCAGTATTTTTGCTAGCTTTAGGTTTTGCAGTGTCTAGTGAAAACGTCTCTATTTTAATGGCGTGGATAAATGTGTCGTCGCTATTAATAGTAGAATGGCTTTATCGTCGTCATGGTAACACGGTTATCAAAAACCATGAGTTATTGTTGCATTCTATTATTGGTGTGGCTGTGCTTATTGTATTGTCGTCAATTCATCCGATAGTTTGGTTGCCGCTAGTGGTGTTACTATATTATGCATTTTACCGATGTCGTAGAGAGGTTTATTTGGGTGGTGCATATTTTATGACAATCATCTTTGTTTTATTATCCCTGCATTGGTTGAATATACCGTTTAATGACAATCTCACAATTGCTGCATGGGTGAGTCTAGTTGGTTTTGGGTCTTTGTACTGGCTGTTGCGAATGAATAGGCAATCATCAATCATTAGCGACATGACGCTGTGCGCCGCTGTAGTTCCAGCGATAGTGCTTCCAATAATTAATCTACAGGCAACATATAATCTGTCGTTCAAGATATTGGGGTGGCTGGCAACTGTAGTGGCTCTTTATATGGCGGTACTTGCTAAACGAGATTGGCGAATAATGATAATAGCTGCGCACCCGAGTCTAGTGTTGTTGCTTTGCCTTATAGTTCAATGGTTTACTATTCCACTCGAATTCATGTCAGTTGTTGCCCTGATTGTTTTTGCGGTATTTTACGGTCTGGCTATTGCTGCGCGAATCAGAAAGATGTCGAGTCGTTGGTATTACTCTTCATTCTATAGCGCCATCGGCTGGTCGGTAGTCTTGTTGTCTATTGCTACACCAGTTAGCACTACTGTGGCGTCAGTGATTCTGGCGGCGCTAGTGTGGATAATTAATGGTATCGCCTTGATTCTCGAAGGTGTTCCTAAAAAGAATATTTTATATTTTGATTCAGGTGTGATCCTAATTTTGTGCGGCGTTTTATTTACTATTAAAAACCTAGCCCTACCCGTTCACGCTATCACAATACCATATTTGTGGTCAGCGGCAATTCTTTCGGGGACGGTGATGTCGTGGCGTTGGTTGGGGTATATTCATAAGTCTACGACAGTACACCTAGTGCTGGCTCTCTCTGCGCTTAGTCTGCCAACTCTCATCCTGGCGTTCGCGGGAGACAGTGTTATGGAGATATTATTCCTAATAGAGCATTCATTGATGGTTGTCGTGGGGTTGGCGCTTAACAAACGATTGATTACGACCTGGGGCGCTGTATGTGTGACATTAGCTTTGATATATCTATTGTCGGGATACACTTATGTATTAGCTATTTTGGCTGGTATATCTATCATTGTAGCGGTGACAATTGTGGTAGCGAGAACGCAAAGAAGCAAAATGCAAGATATTGTAAAAAGATAGTTTTTATGCCATAATATGCCACATGAATAAAGAGGCGACCCTTAATGCAATAGAAACAATTGAGAATCAGTCTTCTGTAGAGGACCTTCATAGTCAGTTAACGGATTTGTCGCCAAAAATTGTGACGATGTTTAATCCATCAAATCGCAAAGAAGAAGAGGAGAGGTTTCTTTCTGGGGAGGTTAGAAACCCTCAGTTTTACTATGAAAAGCTCAATTCTGCTGATTTTGACGAGGCTGCAGAAAAGATATAGGAGATTGGTAATAAGATATTAAATCATCCTAGCCTGCCGCCATCACACAGAGGTATTTACGAAGAGTTCATCGTAGATTATTCAAAGAAGACGACGCTACTTAATTATGCGCAACAGTATAACAATGCAAAATCAGAAGGGGAAAAGAAAGCTGTCGCTGAGAAGTATAGGCATCTGAATATTGAATCTTACGGCGAGCCAGACGAAGATACCTATCGTTCTCTGTTGGGCGGAAAATTAAACGCTATTCATAGCAAAAAATTGACAGGAAAAGCAGATGAGCTGCGTAAAGAGTTATTCGGTATAGTTAATTTCAAGCCTGGAATGGATATTCCAGAGAGGTTCCGTCCATCAGACGAAACAGTGGAATGGATGCATAGTGTAACAGAGTCTTTATATGGAGGCATGCTAAGTCATATTCCTAATGAGCAAGAAGAATTTGATCCGTATGAGTTGCAGAAAATATTTACTGGTATTATCGAAGAAGAGTTCAACGGGCTTAATGATCCAAAGGGTTATGCTGGAGCAGCGGAGGGCTGGACGGTTTCTGTGGAGAAGGCTACTTCTGTTAATGTAAAATCCTCTGAGAAAAAAAATAGTTATTCCCGATAATGGTATGATGCGATCTCGCAAAAAGGTTGAGAATTTGGTAGTTCATGAAATTGGCGTTCATATGCTGAGGTCTATTACTGGTGGAGAAACTAATATACTTCCTCTGAAATATGGATTGAGCGGCTACTATGACACAGAGGAAGGGCTGGGCGTGGTGATGGAGCAGGCTTTGAGCGGAAAGTTTGCTGAACGTGGTGTTGATCACTATATTACAGCTGGACTTGCTCACTTTGATAATAAAGATTTTCGTGAAGCATTTGAGATTAAATGGCGACTGTCCCTGCTCGGCTCTGTAGATGATGAGAGTGAGGTTAGTGACGAACAGATAGTAAAGGCGAAAAAGACTGCCTTTACTCAGACTTTACGAAGCTTCCGCGGAACAAACGACATGCCTTTATTTAAGGATCTGAGCTATTATAATGGCTCGGTGGAAGTTTGGAAATATCTAGAATCCGTAAAGGGCGATGATTTATTGCTGTCATTACTGCTTGCCGGGAAGGTGAATACTTCAGCGGACCACAGACGTGTAATACTTGAATCGAAAAGTGTGTAGTGGGGTATTATACATTTGATATATATCATAAATTATGCCATAATATTGACGTATGAAAGAAAAAGCCATTATTGGGTCGACTGAGCTTGTGGATTTTGGCAAGCGAGCGCAAAAAGTCCCAGCTAAAATTGATACGGGCGCCGATTCCAGTGCGGTTTGGGCGAGTAATATTCGCATTGATAAAGATGGAGTGTTGAAATTTTCTTTGTTTGGTGAAGGTTCGCCCTATTATAACGGTAAAATATTTAAGAGAACTGATTATTCTGTGGCTAGCGTACGCTCTGCAATGGGTCAAAATCAGATTCGTTATCGAACGCACTTTTGGGTAAAGCTTGGCGGGCGAAAAATTAAAATGTTGATGAATCTATCTGATCGGTCGAAGAATGAATTTCCGGTGTTAATTGGGAGACGGTCGATTTCTGGAAAATTCCTAGTGGACGTATCAAGAAAAAATATTCGCAGGAAAAAACCGTCCGTAACTGCTAGCCTTAATGAAGAAGTAAAATTGAATCCATACGAATTTTATAAAAAATATCATCAGAAAGGTGAAGAAAAGTAATGCGAATTGCAATCTTATCCAACGGCAACATTAATTATTCAACTCTTCGCCTAAAAGAAGAAGCTGAAAAGCGCGGTCATCAAGTTAAAGTTATTAAGTATAAAAACTGTTACGTTTCAATTGACGAGAAGCACCCGACGGTTATTTACAAGGGTAAGGAGATTGGTGAATTTGACGTAGTAATTCCGCGAATCGCGAGCCATATGACAAAGTATGGAACAGCGGTTTTGCGTCAATTGGAGATGATGTATCCGAAGGCGTTTTTCATGAATCGCTCGATTGCGATTACTAGGGCGCGGGATAAATTGCGTTCAACGCAGTTATTAGTTAAAGCGGGCGTGTCGATTCCGAAGACGGTCTTTTCTCGAAACGCGACTGACATTGATTCGCTCATTGAAGAGATTGGTGGTATGCCGGCGATTATTAAGTTGGCGCGTGGTACGCACGGAAATGGTGTGGTTCTGGCGGAAACTAAAAAGGCTGCCAAGTCGGTTCTGCAGGCGTTCTATTTGACTAACTCGGACGGCACGAACGTGCTGCTTCAGGAGTTTATTAGAGAGTCGGCCGGCGTTGATATTCGTGCGTTTGTGGTTGGCAGTCAAGTGGTGGCTAGTATGAAGCGTCAGAGTTTGGACGATGATTTCCGCAGTAATTTGCACAAGGGCGGCGAAGGAACCAGTATAAAATTGACAGATTCTGAGCGTAAAATGTGCGTGAAAGCCGCTAAGGCAATGGGATTAACGGTTGCTGGAGTCGACTTCATGAGATCAAGCCGTGGAGCTTTGGTGCTGGAGGTTAATGCTAGTCCGGGATTTGGAATTGAGAAAATTACTCGCCGAAATGTGGCTGGAAAGATAATCGAATACATTGATCGAAACGCCAAGCGTGGCAATAAAAAAGATAAAATCGGCGCTTAAGCATAAACTTGTTATAATAGGTTTATGGACGAGCCTCGTCACTCGACAGTAACTCAAACTGTCATCAAATGGATATTTATCTGCGGTATGCTGATGGTTATTGGTGGGGCAATTTTCTATGCTTTTCGAACAGTTTCGCCAAAAACGGAAATGATTTACCTGAATAAGACGATGCTTCGGGCGGAAATTGCTAATGACGAAGAATCGCAGCGGAAAGGTTTGTCCGGAAGGTTGGGAATTGATGAGAATTATGCCATGCTATTTGTCTTTGACCATAACGATCGTCATAAAATGTGGATGAAAGATATGAAGTTTTCGGTTGATATGATTTGGATCAATGATAAAAAGCGCGTTGTCTATGTAAAGCATAACGTCAAGCCGGACGCTGAGCCGCATGAAAAATATGCGCCACCGGTTCCTGCAAAGTATGTGTTGGAGGTGAAGGCGGGAGTTGCTAAGCAGGCGAGTGCTATAGTTGGGTCACAGGTAAAATTTGATTTGGAGGAGGATAAATGAGTGTGATAATTTTATTTGGAGCAATTTTAGTAACAGTTTTTGTGGTTGCATTTGTTTCATCTCGAAGATTCGGTCCATTGGCGTTGGCGTTGGCGACGGGATTTTTACTATCAGAATGGTGGGGTAGCTGGCTGACGGGGGTGCTGGACGGCTTGAAATTGGAAACTGGTTTATTGCCAAATGGTGTAATTTCGGGATTAGTTTTAACGTTGGTTCCGTTAATTATGCTTCTTTTAAGCGGTCCGAGATATCAGAAAAAACATGAGAGAATTGTCTCGGCGGCGGGAATCGCGTTTTTGACAGCAGCGCTATTGGTGGTTCCTCTGGGAAAATATATATCACTAGACGGTCAGGCGCTGGAGCTGTATAAGATTTTCGCGAATAATTGGCGGTATGTGGCCACGTTTGGTCTGGTGTGCGGTCTAATTGACATTTTTTCACTGCATACTGGCGGACATAAACTCACTAAGCATTGACCTTTATGCTGGTTTGTGCTAGGATGAAGAAAGCGGATATTCCGAATGGGTCCATAGCTCAGTTGGTTAGAGCACCTGCCTTTTAAGCAGGGTGTCCCGGGTTCAAGCCCCGGTGGACCCTCCAAATTTGATGAAATCGACTCCCTTGGTGGAGTCTTTTTTGTAGCTCCAAATGTAGATATACTTTAAGTATGAATAGATGGCTATTTGAGAAGTTGCATATTTCTTGGTTGGTGGCGGCGTGGTGCCTCGGTTTGACAATTGGCGTAATTTCCATCCATTACATACCGCGGTCGTTTGTGGCGAACTCATTATTTTTATTGGTCGGGCTGGCTATTTTTGTAATCGTGGCAATTTGGCGCTGGCGATTTTTCGTGATTTTAGCAATTATTTCTGGAGTTTTGGTTGGTCTTTGGCGCGGTGAAATTGGCAGAAAAGGTGTGGAGATTTATGATTCGTTAATCGGAAAAGTTGTAATTGTCCAAGGTCAAGTTTTGGAGGATCCTGATCTCGATAAAAATAGCCAAACGGTTCTTAGATTGGGCAATTTGCAGATGAATAATGAAAAGTTGCCGGGACAAATTTGGGTGACGACGCCAGATAAAAACTCAATTAAGCGTAGTGACATTGTGAAAGTTAAAGGCAAAATGACGGCGGGATTTGGGGCTTTTTCGGCAAGCGTATATCGGGCGAAAATTATTAGCGCCGAAAGACCCGTTCCGGGTGATGTGGCGGTGGGAGTCCGCGATTGGTTTGCGAGGCGGGTCCGTGAGCATGTTCCGGAATCAGAGTCCGCGTTGGGGCTGGGATTTTTATTGGGCTTGCGACGTGCCATGCCGACTGAATTAAGTGACAATTTGAAAATTGCCGGATTAACGCATATCGTGGTGGCGAGCGGCTATAATTTAACAATTTTAGTTCGTTTAGCGCGACAATTATTCGCTAAGCGATCAAAATATTTAGCGATGCTCAGCGCGGCTGTTATGATAATTGGTTTTATGGCGGTGACTGGATTAAGCCCTAGTATGTCGAGGGCTGGTTTGGTGGCGGGACTGAGTTTGGCGGCGTGGTATTATGGTCGGACAATTCATCCGTTGATCCTACTTCCTGTGTCAGCGGCAATCACGCTATTGATAAATCCGCAATTTGGTTGGGGTGATTTGGGCTGGCAATTAAGCTTTGCTTCGTTTGCGGGTGTAATTATGTTAGCGCCACTTTTACATTCTTACTTTTTTGGCAATAAAGAGCCGGGTGCGTTTCGACAGATCTTAATTGAAACTTTGTCGGCGCAAATTATGACATTGCCGCTATTAATGATGAGTTTTGGGGTTATTAGTAATGTGGCGCTAATTGCGAATATGTTGATTTTGCCGTTTGTGCCGCTAGCGATGCTGCTGACATTTATGTCGGGTGTACTGGTTTTTGTGCCGATGATTGGCGTGTTGATTGCAATTCCGACGACGTGGTTGCTTGGCTATATGATTCAAGTCACCAATTGGACGGCTGGATTTGAATGGGCTCAAATGGAAGTTAGTATCAATTTGTGGCAGTGTGCGGTTTTATATGTGGCGCTAATTTTGGCAATGATTTGGATGAAAAAGCAAACTAAATTAGACCTCGCTAAGATAAATATTGTGGAGTAGTGTATAATAGTAACAGATTGAAATAGCAAATAACTTTAGGAGAAATTATGTCAGGACACAGTAAATGGGCTACAACTCACCGACAAAAAGCGATTGTTGACGCTAAGCGCGGCGCGATTTTTACGAAATTGGGTAATCAAATTGCTATTGCAGCACGTGGCGGCACAGACCCAGCGCTGAACTCAAGTTTGGCGATGGCAATTGAAAAAGCTAAGGCTGCAAATATGCCTAGTGCAAACATCCAGCGAGCAATTGACCGAGTGGCGGATAAGAGCGCGGCGGCTTTGGAGGAAATTGCCTATGAAGGTTATGGTCCTGGCGGCGTGGGCGTTATTATTGAAACGGCGACAGATAATCGCAATCGAACATTGCCAGAAGTAAAAACTGCGTTGGTTAAAAATGGCGGACGAATTGCCGATGCTGGTAGTGTGATGTTCCAATTTACGCGCAAAGGCGTCATTGCTATCGAAGGCAGCGGGGAAGATTTGTTGCTAGCGGTTTTGGACGCTGGCGCCGAAGATGCTGTCGAGGAAGACGACGAAATTATCGTGTATACGGAGTTGAAAGATTTGGCGAGCGTGCGGAATAAATTGGTTGAGCAAGGCTTGAAGGTTAAAGATGCGGAACTGCGATATATTGCCAATACGCCGATAGAAATTGCCGACATGGAAACTGCGCAGAAATTGATGAAGATGATTGATGCGTTGGACGATTTGGATGACGTTGTGAATGTTCATACGAATGCAGATATCACGGCGGAATAAAATCATCGCTTTAAGAAATCGCTCCTTTTTTGGGGCGATTTTTAATTTGACAAAAAGTACGCTAAACTAAAGATGATTAACCATAAGCAAGGAGCGAGCATGAAGTATTTGCGCAACACACTACTTATGATACTAGCCGCGGCACTAATAATGCCGTCGCCGTTGGTTTTAGCGGAAGGTGTTTCAGAGTCTGTTCGGGAGTCGAAAGTTGATGACGTCCAGACCGTTGATAATAGTCTTAAATCGGCTGAGGAAGCGAAAGATTCAGTTGTTGATAAGGAGCAGATCAATAGTAATAGCAATTCATCTTCCCAATCAAGTGAAAATCCCGAGACTCCAACGGAGAATTCGTCTACAAATAGTCCGAGTGAAAATCCTGCAGCCAATGGGTCTTCAAAATCCGAGCCAAACCCCGAATCTGAGCCGTCAAAAATAGATAATCCAGATGGAAGAACAGAAGAAAATGCTCCGATATTAATTTCAAAGATTAGTCAGGATAAAAAATATGTTGAGATATATAATCCGACGAATCAGAATGTTAACTTGGCTGGTTGGAAAATAGAGTATTACACTGGATCTGGCGCTCAAACCGTTGGAAAAATTTTCAAGGATGAAGTAATATCGGCGAACGGATTTTTGGTTTTGTCGAACGATAAGATGTCGGCAGATGTCATAAAGTTTGATAATAATTTAGTTTTGGCTCAAAATAACGGGTCGGTCGTGTTGTCGCGTTCGGACGGGTCGGTCGCAGATACTGTCGGCTGGGGAAATAATTCAAAGTCTGCGGGCTCGCCAATTAAAGGCGGTGTGAAAATTGTTTGGCGCTGTTTTATTGATGAAAATATTATTGATTCGAAAAATAATTCCACTGATTTTTTATCGAGTAAAGGTTCTGACAATCAGGAAATTGTGCCGTATTCACGTCCGAATTGTAAGAGTCCAGAGCTCAAACCTGAATCTCCAAAGGAGTTGAATAAATGTGAAGGTCTGAAGCTAAGTGAAATTGCGTCGAATGTTGATGAACAGTTCATTGAGATTATCAATTCTGGCGAAAAAACCGTCATTACGACGGGCTGTAAATTGACGGTTGGCGATTCTAGCGTTCGTGAAAATATTGGTGACATCGAATTAAATCCTGGTGAATTTTTAACGATCAAAATAAAAAATACGAATCTGAAATTGCCAAAAACAAAAGGAAAAGTTTATTTATTAGACGAGGCTGGCTCGAAAATTGATTCCGCTGAATATGAGAAGTTAGCGAAAAGCTCTTCGTGGAGTTTGGTTGATGATGAGTGGACTCGGACATTTGCCATCACTGAAGGCGGCGCTAATATTTTTAAGGAATATCCAGACTGTCAGAACGGTTACGAGCGAAATGCGCTGGGTAGATGTGTGAAAATTGCCATCCCGCCCGTTGAAAGCCCTTGTCCTGTTGGTCAATATCGTCATCCAGAAACTCGCCGTTGTCGAAAAATTGAAGCGGCAAAAACTATTACACCCTGTAAAGACGGCTATTATCGTAGTGAAGAAACTGGCAGATGTCGATCTATCGCATCGGCTGCGGCAAAAACTTTGAAGCCTTGCCCAGAAGGTCAATTCCGCAATTCATCTACGGGTCGATGTAAGAAAATTGCCTCCACTGACGATATAGCAAAAGAATGTCCAGAAGGATTTGAGCGCAACCCGCAAACTAAGCGATGCCGAAAGATAAAATCTGCAAATATGCCAACTGTTGGTTCGGCGGCCGCTGAAGTTAAGCAAGTCGCTGGCGCCACCTGGGGTTGGTGGGTATTTGGTGGCGTGAGTTTACTGGCCGTCGGTTGCGGCGTATGGCAATGGCGATGGGAAATCTCGCAATTTGTACGAAAAATCCGCGAAAGCATTAAATCCGCTAACGGCAAATAATTGCTATAATAAAGATATGAGAATTATCGGGATTGATCCGGGAACGGGAATTTTGGGGTTTGGTGTGATTGATTTTTCTCGTGGCAAGTTTAAAATGGTCACGGCGGGAGTTGTGGCGACGCCGGCACATACGCCAATTGACGAAAGGCTTGAAGATATTTTTGATAGCCTGACAGAGATTATTGCTGAAACAAATCCTGATGTTATGTCGATTGAAAAACTATTTTTTGCGCGCAATGTTACGACGGCAATCTCTGTGGCGGAGGCGCGCGGTGTGGCGATGCTGACTGGGCGAAAAGCTGGAATACCGATTGCTGAATATACGCCGTTGCAAATAAAGCAAACTTTGACTGGCTATGGAAAGGCTGATAAAAAGCAGGTTCAGGAAATGGTGCGACTCAATTTAGGGCTGAAAGATGTTCCAAAGCCGGATGATTGTGCGGATGCTTTGGCTGCGGCAATTACACACGCGGCGATGAATCGGGTATAATTGAAATATGATTGCACATGTTTTTGGAAAAGTTGCTGAGAAGTTTAATGGCTCGTTAGTCATTGATGTTCATGGTGTTGGATATGAAGTTAGTGTGGCGACTAATGATTTTGACGCGGTGATATTAGATCAGGAAGTAAAATTTTACACTTATCATCACGTGCGCGAACAGTCTGAGGAGCTGTTTGGGTTTTCTAGCCTGGCGGCGAAAAAGTTATTTGAAATGCTAATCACGGTTCAGGGGGTTGGCCCGAAGGCTGCGCTGGCTATTTTGAGCTTGGGTGATGCCGAGCAAGTGCGTAACGCTATTGCTAATACTGACAGCGGCTTTGTACAAAAGGCTGCTGGCGTCGGTAAGAAAACCGCCGAGCGAGTAGTGGTTGATCTGAGCGATAAAGTTGGTTTACCGACTCATTACGGCCGAACGGAAACTCCGTTGCAGACTGAATTAAACACTTCTGATGAGGCCTTGGAAGCGTTGATGGCTTTGGGCTATACATTAGCGGATGCCACTAAGGCACTTGAAAACGTCGATGTCAATTTGCCGACATCTCAGCGAGTAACTGAGGCGCTGAAGAAATAGGGTTATACCAAGTAAGACCGACTTGGTTATAGTATTCACAACGCCGTACTATTGACTAAATAGTACAAATGATATATAACATAATGTTGTGAGTAAAACTACTACCGGAAAAATTCTCGACAAGCAGTTATGGGAGCGTCGTAACTGCGCTAATCAGGGTGACCCAACGGTGACTGATGCAGAATTAACAGTATCAGCAAAGGTGCTGGACCGATATACCTCAAAGGAGCAGCTTGCGAAGCTATTTCATAGCAAAGAACAGGCGGAGTTTCTTGCCGAGTTGTCAGTTAGTCTACTAGCTACCTATCCAAATTATCCATATCACCAACCAGCACACGGTGTGGATGTGATGTACTCGACGCGCCTACTGACAGAGGTGGTTCCAGCAGGCAAGATGAGCTCGGATCAGAAAGACCTGTTACTAGTGGCAGCGGCAGCACATGATGCTGGATTTAAAGCCGGTCCACCGCCGGACGGTTATGCTACTAAAGAACATTATTCGGTCTCGTTTCTCGATGAGCAGTACGAACCTGGTTCAGCTGAGCACCAATTTATGGAACGTGCGATCATCGGCACCATTCCTGGTCCAAAAGAACAGGTCTGTCGTGATAGTATCCAGGCAAAATTATTGCATCACGCTGACCTTGGTTATGTCTGGCGATCAGGCGGTCAAGATTTTTTGAATTACACTATGCGATTTCGGGTTGAAGAATGTAGCAAGTTGTCATGGCGAAAATTTCAAGAATTAGAGGATCTATTCTTGCAATATTATCAGCAGTATTTAGAAGAAGACATGAGGGAATGTGGTATCGTGGAAGAAATGATTAAGCAGATGGTGTGTCAAGTTGCTGAGAATAGGCGATTCATCACTGACCCAGAACTGGATGAACCGAGCCAAGAAATATTTCAGGATTGGCCCATGGCTCACAGTGAGAAGCTGTTATCTCCTCGTTACATTGGTAAAATTGTTCTTACGAGCTCGGGCATATCTTTGTAGGTGTGAATAAATACCGCATGTCTGGTATAATTTACACTAGGAGATATCATGAATACAGACGTGACAAAGAAGGACTGTGAGATCTGCCCGCTGCTCGTTGGCCAGACAGCGTCTGACGACAATGTCATACTACAAACCGAACGTTGGGTGGCGGTGCTTGATAAAAATCAATGCTATTTAGGTAAGTCATTTATCACTCTGCGCCAGCACAAGGAGACGTTGTCGGAGTTGGATGAGGCAGATTGGATGGAGCTACATCAGGTGATTCGTCAACTCGAGCAGGCAGTTAAAGAAGCGTTTGGCGCTGACGTGTGTAACTGGGAGTGCTTGATGAATAACGCAGTGAAAGCTGGTCAGTCGACACATGTGCACTGGCATTTACATCCGCGGTATCTCGCTGACACCATCTTTGCTGGCGAGGAGTTTCCTGATCCAAAATGGTCGCGGCACTTAGGGGACGCGGTGCATATGGTGAGTGATGAGACCTTTCGCGAAATTATGCAGGTACTGCGTAGTCGGCTTACAAGAGCTTAGTTCGCTCCGGTTTGGATGATATAATGAATGTATGGCAATTGAAAGAATAGTTGATACAAGTTCGCATGATGACGATTCTGAAGAGCAGCGAATTGAGATAAGTTTGCGCCCGCAGAGTTTTGCTGAGTATGTTGGCCAGGAAAGATTGAAGCGTAATTTGCGCTTGGCGATTGATGCGGCTAAAAAGCGCGGCGAGCCGTTGGACCATGTATTGTTGTATGGTCCGCCGGGGCTTGGTAAAACAACTATGGCGACGGTGATCGCTAATGAGATGGGTACGAATCTGCGGATTACTAGTGGTCCAGCTATTGAAAAAGCGGGCGATTTGGCGTCGATTCTGACTAATTTGTCGGACGGCGATATTCTGTTTATCGATGAGATTCATCGGTTGGGGCGATCAGTGGAGGAAATTTTGTACTCCGCAATGGAAGATTTTAAACTGGATATTGTGATTGGAAAAGGTCCGGCAGCGCGATCAATTCGATTAGATTTGCCGCGATTTACGGTGATTGGCGCGACGACGCGCACTGGAAGTTTGGCGGCGCCTTTGCGTGATAGGTTTGGGCATATTTACCGCTTGGAATTTTACACGCCAGAGGATATTGCGAAAATTGTGACGCGTAGTGCGAAGATTTTAGAGTCGTCAATTCGAAGTGAAGCGGCGGATCTATTGTCGACGCGAGCGCGCTTGACGCCACGTATTGCCAATAGACTTCTTAAGCGAGTTCGTGATTACGCCGATGTTAATGGCGACGGAATAATTGATGTAAAAACTACAACTAATGCTCTGGAAATGCTGGAAGTGGATGAGTTGGGCTTGGATCCGGCTGATCGTAATTTATTGCAATCGATTCTGGAAAATTATGGGGATAATCCTGTTGGATTAACAACAATTGCGGCGCTGACTGGCGATGAGGCAACAACAATTGAGGATTTTTATGAACCATATTTGCTACAAATTGGTTTTATTGAGCGTACGCCGCGTGGCCGTCGAGTGACAATTAAGGCAAAGCGACATCTGGAGAAATAGTTATCGTATTTCTTGGTTTTTATGTTTTAGTTAGAACCAGCAAGTCTAACTGGGTGCTGGCGGTAAAAAACAAGCACACCTTGAGGCGTATCATGTTATAATATAGGTATGAATCCACAAACATCCTCGTCAGAAGATTTAACGCAGCCTGTTGCGTATGATGCTGATGGTCGACCACTATACCATCATCCGCCGCAGACTGGTCGTTCAGCTCCGGTTGTGGCGCAGACGAATTCTTATGTGACGGCAAAACCAGAAATTATTGATGGGGAGAATTTTGATCCGCGATTACGTAGTCAATATGCTAATGAACCGCAAGTCGTACATGTTGCCAGGGATATTGATCCGAAGCCGTTTACTATTAGCGATGACCTGAAGCAAAAGCATGAAAAATCAGTTCAGCAATATCCGAATCTCAATTTGAGCGAAGGCGAATATATTATTTTGGACATTAAACGCCATCCAATTGGCATGCTAATCCCGACGGGAATTTCGGTTTTCTTGGTGGTGATGATCATGGTGTTTGTGATGTTTTATCCGTCAATTGCTCGTGACGCAATTATCTCGCCGATGCCTTCGCTGACTGATGTGTTTGGCGTGGCGATGTTGCTTATTGGGTTGGTGGCGCTTGGTGGTGCGGTGTCCCTGTGGATATATTTGCAGAATCATTTTTACATGACCAACGAAAGTGTGATTCAGGAAATCCAGGGTAGCTTATTTTATAGGCACGAGCAAACGGTGAGCTTAGGCAGTATTGAAGATGCAAGCTTCCGCCAATCAGGCATTATTCAGACTCTTTTCAATTACGGCACGATTCGCCTCAGTACTGAGGGTGAAGAAACGACATATATATTCCATTTTGTGGCAAATCCACGCAAGCAAATTGCGATAATCAACAATGCTATTGAAGACTTCAAGAATGGCCGTCCTGTTTGTGATGATTAGCTAATTATTTGTGGCGACTTTCTTTTACGTAGTCGTCTTCATCGACAAGTGTCGCAACAAGTTTGTATGACTTACATTTTCCGTCATTGCAATTTGAAGATTCATAGCGGTAACTGCTGTCTTTTTCGCCGATTTTCTTACCTTGCGGATCTTTTAACAACGCGGGATCCATAGTCGGAAGCGTACCTTCTTCTAACTTCTCTGGGTAATAGCCATTTTTAACGTAAAAACCTTCTTCCAGGCTATAATGCATAGCGTTAATCGCGGTGCGTTTTTTGGCGTTGTTTGATTCGTTGGTCAATTTTGTATATTGTGAGAAACCTAAGATTGCGATAATAATCAAGAAAGTCGCTACAACCAAAAGTTCAATAATAGTGAAACCGTTTCGCTTATTCATGAATGTAATTATAGCAAATCTTGCAACAAATCGGTATAATAAAGGAAGTAACTAAGGAGGGAATGCTATGGCAAAATCAGACAGTAAAACAGTAAATCCAGAAAAGTCAAGTCAGGCATCGGATAAAAAAGTTGATGAAGGTAAGCTTAAAGCTCTTGGTCTAGCAATGGATCAAATAACCAAGCAATTTGGTGACGGATCAATTATGAAATTAGGCGAGGCTCATAAAGTCGATGTTGAAGTAATTCCTTCTGGTGCTTTGAGTTTGGATTTGGCGCTTGGTGGCGGATATCCAAAGGGTCGTATCATAGAAATTTATGGTCCAGAAAGCTCAGGTAAGACAACATTGACGCTTCACGCTATTGCAGAAATTCAGAAGCAGGGCGGAACGGCGGCGTTTATTGATGCCGAGCACGCCCTTGATCCAGCATACGCCAAGCGTCTGGGTGTGGATACGGAAAATTTATTGGTTTCTCAGCCAGATAACGGCGAGCAAGCATTGGAAATTACGGAGACGTTGGTTCGTTCGAACGCGGTGGATTTGGTGATAGTCGACTCGGTGGCTGCCTTGACGCCACAGGCTGAAATTGATGGCGATATGGGTGATTCTCATATGGGTCTTCAGGCTCGATTGATGAGTCAGGCTCTACGTAAATTGACGGGAATTATCAATAAATCAAAAGCCACGGTGATCTTTATCAATCAGATCCGTATGAAAATTGGCGTGATGTTTGGCAATCCTGAAACGACAACTGGCGGTAATGCGTTGAAATTTTACGCGTCGCAGCGAATTGATATTCGTCGAATTGGTCAAATTAAAGTTGGCGATGATATTATTGGTAACCGCACAAAAATTAAGGTCGTGAAGAATAAGATTGCGCCGCCGTTCCGCGTGGCTGAATTTGATATCATGTACAACGAGGGAATTAGTAAAACTGGCGACATTCTGGACTTGGCGGCAACGCACGGTATAGTTGAAAAGTCGGGTGCGTTTTATAAATATAACGGTGAAACGATTGGTCAGGGGCGCGATAAAACGAAGACTTATTTGAAGGAAAATCCTGAGGTTCTGGCGGAAATTGATCAGAAAGTGCGTGATAAAGTGAAGGAGGAGGAAAAGTAATGCGAGCAGTAGAGTCCAGATATTCAGCCGAACACCACATGGCGTCAGTTAATCTTATTTTTGATAACGAGCAGACTGCTTACATTCGAGAACTGTCGAAAAAAATGAATCTTGATTTCGGTGAGTTTATTCCGCACGCAACGCTAATCAATGTGACTGAGCAGGATATACCGCGTCTCAAGTTAGCTGCCGCCGCGCTGCCGTCCCTAGACAAACTGGTGCTTGACGGTGTCAACTTCTTGCCAGATGAAGCTGGTAATTGTGTTTGGGTTGAATTGCGTGTACAGAAAACTTCCTGGATGGTTGAAGTGCGTCGGAAGTTGCTTGAAATGCTGGACGATATTCATCCGGGGCTGGATATCGATGGATTCCGTCCACACATTACGATTGGGTGCGTCGAGGCTGGTACGCTTGGTGATGTCGATATGAGTGCCATTCCGCGCCAACTGCCGGTTATTACTAAGCCGCGTGCTGCTGCTTGTTATAACGGCATGCATGGCAAAGTGGTTGAGGTAGTCGAATAGTCCACCAGTAGCTAGCGTATAGTTTTAGCGCTATAATAGTTTTATGAAAATCACCGATATTTCTCTTCAGACCCGTGATAAAAATCGTGTCAATGTAAGTGTTGACGGGAAATATCGTTTTAGCTTGGACGTATTTCAGGTCGGCGAACTAGGCATTAAGATTGGTCGCGAATATACGGAAGAGGAAATTTCGAAACTAGAAGACGATAGCCAGTTTGGCAAATTGTATGCTAGGTCTATAGAATATTGCTTAATGCGTCCGCGAGCCATCAAAGAAGTGCGCGATTATCTGCGTCGGAAAACGCTAGCCACTCGTCGACGTTCAGCGAAAACTGGAAAAATTATTGAACGTCCCGGAGTGAAGCCGGAGATTACTGAGCGCGTCTTAGGTCGTCTTATTGAGAAAAAATATTTGGACGATGAAAAATTTGCTCGATTTTGGTTTGAGCAGCGGTTCATGAAAAAAGGCGCCAGTATTCGTCGTTTGAAGCTGGAGTTGGCGCAAAAGGGAATTGATAATGCAACGATTGAGTCGTTAGTTAAAGAGAATATTCGCTCTGATGACGAGGAATTGCGGAAGGTTATTGCTAAAAAACGTTATCGATATAGTGACCAACAGAAGTTTATGCAATATTTGGCTAGGCAGGGTTTTTCTTATGACGACATTAAGAAGGCTCTTGAAAATCCAAATGATTAATCAACTTTTGTAGATTCTGGTTGCGGACGAGGTTGCTTGCGGAATGGATTTTCGTATGAATTTATCTGCGGAATAGGTGTTTTTTCGGCTATGTGTGAGATAGTTGCTGATTCTACAACGATTTTATCGTCGGTTACTTTTATAATCTGAGAGCGATGAATAAGTAGCTCTGTGTCGCCAAAACTTTTCAAGAACGGTCGCCGAATTCGAAGTTGTTGTATAATAAAATTTCCAGCCGCCAATGTATATCCGATAACTTTTCCGATTTTCTTATTTTTCTCATCAATAACCAACTTGTCTTTTAATGTAAAATTGATGTCATAAATTTCTTTTATAGTAATCACATCATCAATGCCGATAATCTCGTCGGTTGAATCGATAATCATGCCGAGTGGTCCAATCTCTCTGACGTCGTCAATGCGAAGTAAACTAGGGCGTTGGTCCAGAAGCCGTCCTTCAAGTTCATATGCGATTATAGACAGATTTTTCGGATTGATAATTTCCCGCGATGTTCGCGCCAGTTCGGAGCCCGTCTGAAGACTCATGACGGGAATATCAAGGAAGCGATCTGCGGATATAAGCATAACTATATTATAAACGGTTGTGTTCTATTCGGCAAACGGATTGGAACGACCAGCTGGTAGACTAAACGAGTCGTTTGCTGAAGTTGACGGTCGGAAGTCTTTGATAATTTGCATGGTTTTTTTATCGAAGCTTATTGATGCGGTTTGTGGTTCTTCGGTAGGAACTGCTAAAAGTCCACTCAAAAGAAATATCGCGATTGCTACACCTCCTATTACGACAACGCTATATATTATCACATGAAATCGCCACAGGAATTTGGACAGTGATTTTACGATTGGCTCGAGCTGTTCTGATATTGATGGACTCATCGTGTATAAACCTTTACTTCAAGTGATTGGATTGATATTTCATGATTATTTGCGCCTCTGGAAATTGACACACCTGAAAGCTGCATTCGAGTGACATTTTTTTCAATAAGACTAAGGAAGTGTAGGAATTTCGTGTAATCTATATGATCTCCCAATTGAATTGACACGAAAGTGCTTTTCACTCCAGCAGGGCTGGCGGATGTTTGCTTGCTAGATGTCGCTGTCTTAGCAGAAGTTGTTGGTTCGTTTTGGAAAGAGAAAGATTTAATCGGAATGCCAGCGCGGTCAGCGTAGGTATTTAGATCCTGAATAATCTGATTCTGATATTGATAAAGCTTCGATTCCGAGACGATATTCTTTGCTTTTTTAACTGTGTCGGAATTGCGGTCGAGCTGAGATTTCGATGCTAGCAAACTTTGTATTTTTGCATCAACTGCAATTGCCTCGGTCTGCATTTTTCCGACTTCTTCTGATGTTTTGCTTAGGAATGAATAGGCGAAAATAACTAGTCCTATCATTGCTGATAATATTATGAGCAATAATAACGACAAGATAATTCGCGCGATACTGGCATTTAGAACTTTTTTCATTGTTTTAAGACCTCTGGCTTTGGCGTAACGCTAATTGTTATAGTGATTGGATAATCTGCAGGCTTGTCTGACGATTGGTTGCCGCCGCTATAAACAACAGTCTCCAAGTGAACGTCACTAAATATTTCTGACTTTTCTAAGCTGGTTTTTATTCGAATAGCGTCATCCTTATTCTTTCCAAGAGCCGTTAATGACAACGGCTTATCTAGCGCTGAAGTGTCTAGTGTTAGAGAGTCCAAAACCATGCCTGATGGAATGTGCTGTGCAATTTTTGGAATAATTGTAGAGTAATGAGCCTCGCTGTTGATGATTACTTTAGCTGAATCAAGGTCTTTCTTGAACTCGCTAACTTCTTTTTGCGTCGATTGATATTGAGCAAGTTTGGCATTTCCTTCGTCAATGTTAGCTTGAGCTGAGGTGCGGCTATTTTCTAAGAATAAATAAAATCCGCCAATAGTTAAGAATAGTAAACCTGCAAATATCAATGATATGACGCAGTATCGTCTTAAGATGACATTTACTCGTCCGGCACTGATTTGCTTTTTTTCTTGAGGAGGGAGAAGGTTAATCATAAATATCCTCCTGCTTGATTAAGGCTAGTCCCGCAACTGGTGATAGCTGGGAGCGAAGCTGTTTTGCCGGCTGCTCTAGTCCATCGAAATTCAGCATTTGCCACGGACTTGCTACGCGCGCTGGCATCAATAGCTCGTTTGTGAAAAAATCACCAATTCCTGGCAGATTACCGCCGCCGCCAACTATGAGAATTTGCTCGATTTTTTTCTCATCAGGGAAGCGGTCTGTGTAATATCGCATAACGCGCTTAACTTCGTTGGTCATTTTTTCCAAACTTGGGCGCAAGGCTCCTGCGATTCTGGCTTGCCTTGGGCCGGGATTTAATCCGTTTAATACCTTAAATTGATGAGCTGTCTCAATTGGTACATTCATTTTTTTAGCTAAATTTAAGGTGAGTGAATAGCCGCCAACATTTAAACCGCCCGTCACACGTATATCGGAATCTAGAATTGCAATATCTGTAGTTGATGTGCCTATGTCGACGATAACAGTAGGGAGCATTCCTTCTTCTGTGCGCTTCAGAAGTCTAGCGATTGCGCTGATGTTCGGCTCAATTATTGCAACTTCCAGGCCACATTGTTTTGTGGCGTCTAACATACTGTCGATCATTTTCTTTGGCGCAGCACACATTAGCACACTAAGTTCATCTTTCGTGCGATTGATGATTCGATAGTCCAAATAAAGAGAATCTAATGGAGCTGGAATGTATTGTTCGGCTTCCAAATTTACCGCACTGCGAATATTACTTTCTTCTTTCACGGGTAGGCTAAATGTTCGCGAGAATGTTCGGTTAGTTGGTATGCCCAACGCCACGCGGTTGCTATTAATTTGTCCTACGACGTTTTTCTTCAATAACGTTTTGATATTCTGCGCCAAATATTCAGTGTTGTCTGCAGAATTTCCGTCGCTTTTTTGAGAATCGAGGTTAATCGATCCATATCCATGAACCAGCATTCGATTTCTATCAATCGACATTACTTTTATGCTTGTTCGGCTGATATCTAGTCCGATAATTGGTTTTTTTCTATAAAATATACTCGACACGTTATTATTTTCCCACCTATATGTCAGTATTATAGCATAAGCTTTTTTGAAAAACTATTATTCCTTAACTTGACCCGCCATACTTGTAATTGGACCCATAACGCTGACCGCCACCAGGGCAATAACAACACCCATAGCAACGATCATCACTGGCTCAATAATAGAGCTAACGCCGTCAATCGCGGTGTCAACTTCTTCCTCGTAAAAGTCGGCAACCTTAACCAGAACCTTGTCTGTCTGTCCAGTTTCCTCACCGACAGACAACATTTGCGCTACGATTGGCGGATATAAATCGTCCCGCTCTGCGATAATTTTTGACAAGACTTCACCGTTTTGGACTCGCTTAGTGGCTTCTTTAAGGGATTTTTCGTAGGCGACATTTCCGACGGCGCGCGAAGTTACGTCCAGCGCTTCGAGCACAGCCACGCCCGCGCCGATAAGAGCAGAAAAGGTTCGAGTAAAGCGGGCAATTGCCACCTTCTTAACAATTGGACCGACAGCTGGAACTTTGATGATGATATTATGAAATTTTACGCGACCTTTTGGGGTTTTAATGTAGCGAATCAATAGCCAAATGCTTCCGACAAATATTGGAATGATTATATACCAAAACGACACTACGAAATCGCTAATTCCGAGCATAATCTCAGTAAGAAGTGGCAATTTGGCGTCAGGTCCGCCCATGTCTTTAATGGTTTTACCGATGACCGGAATAATGAAGATCATCAGGATAAAGAAGGCGATGATCGTAATGATTAAAAGGACGATCGGATATGTCATGGCGCCTTTAATTTTTTTCTTCATGGATGAGTTTTTTTCTTGTTGTAGGGCTAGACGCTTTAAAATATCGTCCAAAATACCTCCAGTTTCACCCGCAGCAACCATGTTCACGTAAATATCATTGAAGGTTTCTGGATGTTTACTCAGAGCATCCGCGAAAGACATACCGCCTTCAATGTCTTTAATCACGGCGTTGATCGTGTCTCGGAAATTGGCGCTTTCGGCGTGTTTTGCCATAGAGTTAAGGGAACGAAGAATAGGAACGCCAGCTGAAACCATGGCGCTTAATTGACGAGTAAACATCACCAATTCTTCAGTCTTGGCACCTTTCTTTTTCTTGCCGAAAGAAAAACTAAGCTCTTTTTTTGCGCCTTTTTCTTCAATTTTTATCAATTGTCCGCGTGATCTCAAATTATTAATGGCAGATAATTTGTCGGCTGCTTCAATCGTTGAAGAGACAGTCTCTTTCTTTTTATTGACAAGTAAATATTCAAAAATTGGCATAATGTTACTCCCTTGTTGCCCTCAAAACTTCGTCTACGGTGGTGATCCCGCGCAGTGATTTAATAAGTCCGTCCATCTGCATTGTCACCATTCCTTCGGAGATTGCTTGGTCTTGAATATCGTTGCTGGTGGCGTTGGCGGTAATCATTTTTTGGATAGGGATGGAAATGCCAAGAACTTCGTAAATGCCAACGCGACCCTTGAATCCATTATGTCCACACTCGTCACAACCTTCTGGATTCGGTTGCCATAATCGTCCGATTGTTGAATCTGTTGACCCCATGGGTGTATCACCACCAATTTTATCCTCAAAAGCTTGCTCTTCGAGGCTGTGAATTTTTTTAATTGACTCCGTATTTATCTTAAACATCTCGGCAATATATTTTATTTCTTCTTCGTTTGGAGTATATTCTTGGCGGCAATTCATACATAAGCGTCTAACTAGTCGCTGTCCGATCACCGCCTTCACGGTTGAAGCGATCAAGAATGGCTCAATTCCCATATCTAGCAAACGCGGCAAACATGTCGCAGCGTTATTTGTGTGTAGAGTGGAGAATACCAAGTGTCCGGTCAGCGCCGCTTGAACACCAAGGTTTGCGGTTTCGCCATCGCGAATTTCTCCAACCATGATGATATTTGGGTCTTGGCGAAGTAGCGCCCTTAGCCCTGATGCGAAGGTCATTCCAGCTTTGGCGTTAGTTTGGGTTTGATTGACTCCTGGAATTTTATATTCTACCGGGTCTTCAATTGTGGAAATGTTGACATCTGGAGTATTGAGTTCTGACAGAATACTGAACAAGCTGGTCGATTTTCCCGATCCAGTCGGCCCAGTCACCAGGATCATTCCGTTCGGCTGAGCCATTGCGTCTTTTACGGTTGCGAGAGACAAGCCCCAATATCCAAGCTGATCCAGTTTAACAGCCTGGTTCGATTCGTCCAAAATACGCATAACCACTTTTTCGCCGTCAGCAATTGGCAATGTCGAAACACGAAGCGCGTATTGTTTTCCTGAAACTTTTATCTTAAATCGGCCGTCCTGTGGTACGCGACGTTCGTCAATTTTCAGATTGGAGAGAATTTTAATGCGGCTCACCAAAGCGCCGTGAACGTTTCGTGGCAATTTGTTAACTTCTTTCAAAACACCGTCAATTCGATAACGAACCTGAACGTAATCTTCGCGCGGCTCAATGTGAATGTCGGAAGCGTTGGATTTTATGGCGTATTCCAGTAACAAATTAACAGTTTGGGCAATTGGTGAATTTTCCGCAAAATCGTCTTGACTAACGTTTTGGTCTTCGGCAGAAGCGTCTTTTTGGACTGCGATAACCTCATCAAGCTCGGCGTTAATATTGCCGCGATAATTTTCCAAACAGTCCAAAATGTTGCTTTTTGTCGCTAGGAAAACCTTAGTGTTGTAGCCAATTTCTTTCTGGATGAAGTTCAGCGCCTGCACGTCATCTGGATCTTCCATTGCAAGCGATAAGCTGTCGTCCTCATTTTTCTCAAAAAGCACAACATTATACTGGCGCGCGATATGTTCAGGAATTCGTTTCAATATGTCTTCGGGAATATCCTTTGGCTCAATTCGCACGAAAGGCACGCCGATATAATCGCCGATCAATTTTGTCAAATCTTCCTCAGAAATGACTTTTTGTTCAATAGCTGTTTCTTGCAATGTTTGCTTCGACCGTTCAGCGATCAATTTTAAATCAGCAAGCTGCGGCTCATCAACAACCCCACCTTGTTTCAGAATGCTCTCAATTGTTTGGTCTGAAACACGCATAACTCTTATGGTTATTGTACTATTATCGCCAAAAAAAAGCTAGCATAGTATAATATAAGAGTGAATATTTCTAGTGAAGAGAAAATGCGAGAATTGGGCGCGGCAATTGGCAGGGCTGTTTCTGGTGGGGAAGTTCTGGAATTGGTCGGTGATATTGGCGCGGGGAAAACCACATTGACGAAGGGAATTGCGCAGGCTTTAGAGATTAACGAGCCAGTTCAGAGTCCAACATTCACAATTTCGCGCGTGTACGATTCGCCTCGCGGTCTGAGTTTGGCGCATTACGATTTTTATAGATTGGGAAATGCTGGAATTATGAGCGAGGAGATTCGCGAAGTGGCGGCTTCTAATTCGGTGGTTGTAGTTGAATGGGCTGGCGCTGTTGACGACGCGTTGCCGAGTGATCGGTTGGTGATAAAAATTACTGCGATTAGCGAAGAAGGGCGGCTTGTGGAATTTCACCCTGGCGGCAAAAAATCTGATGAACTTTTGGGAAAAATAAAGGAGAATATGGCGTGATAATTTTATTGGACACTTCAACATCAACATGTTTTTTGACAATAGTCAATGGAGAAAATCGTCAGGATTTTGAATGGGAAGCTGGGCGAACGTTGGCGCGGAATTTGTTGAAATTTTTGGAAGAAAAGACTGGCGATTTGCATCTGATAAGTGGCATTGGCGTGATGAAAGGACCGGGAAGTTTTACGGGGCTGAGAATTGGTTTGACGGTTGTGAATACCTTGGCGGACAGCTTGAATATTCCTATTGTTGGTGCGATGGGTGACAATTGGCGTGATTTGGCTTTGGGCAAATTGCGTTCTGGCGAGAATGAAAAAATTGTTATGCCAGAGTACGGTGCTGCTGCGAATATCACTGCACCGCGAAAATAATTTTTATCGCCCAAACCGTCAAAACCGTGTATAATTAAATTACGGCGGTTTGTGATTTTTGATTCGCCGAGTTAGATAGTTTGAAGTTGATTGGCTGTTGATATTTTTCCTTGAGACGAACACTCAGGGGCGGCTGATCGGAAAGGAATGATAATGATAGAAGTAATTATTGCCGCGGCTATTGGAGCTGGCGCGGGTGCTGCTGGTCTTATTGGATATCAGAGAACTCGTCAAATTAACGGTAAAAATCAGATTGAGCGAGATCTGGCGGATGCAAAAACTAAGGCGAGCGACATTGTCCTTAAGGCTAAGGACGAGGCGCTTAAGATTGAAAATGAACGTCGCAAGGAATGGCAAAAGACCGAAAATCGCTTGGCGGATCGCGAGAAGACTCTGGATAATAAATTGGAAGAGCTTGATCGACGAGCAGAAAAATTGCGCGCGCATGAGGATGAAGTTGATAATCTTAAAAATGAAATTCGCGATATTCGCTCCAGACAGCAGGAGAAATTGGAAAAAATCGCTGGATTGAAGAAAAAAGACGCTGCCGATAAGTTAATGCAGATGACTGAGCGCGACATTAAGCAAGACTTGGTCGGTTTGGTGTCAAAATTACAGCATGATGCAATGGATGACGCTGAAGAACGGGCGCAAATGATCCTAGTGACCGCGATGGAACGAATGAGTAGTGAGGTTACCGCTGAGCGCACCGTGACTGCCGTTAAGTTGACAGATGATGAGATGAAGGGTCGAATTATTGGTAAAGAGGGGCGTAATATTCAGGCGCTGCAGCGCGAAACTGGCGTCGATATTTTAGTTGACGACACACCCGGCATGATTATTTTGTCGAGTTTTGATCCTGTTCGCAGACAAGTGGCTCGTTTGAGTCTTGAAATGCTAATGAAGGATGGTCGTATTCATCCTGCACGCATTGAAGAAGTGGTTGCTAAGGCTAAAAAACAGATTGAAAAAGAGGTTCGACAAGCCGGTGAAGATGCTATGCGCGAAACTGGCGTGGTTGGGATTCCGAAGGAGATGTTGCTGCTGCTTGGTGAGTTGAAATTCCGTACCAGCTTTGGACAGAACGTCCTGAAGCATTCGACTGAGATGGCGCAAATTGCTGGAATGATTGCCGAAGAAATCGGCGCGGATGTGCGCATTACGAAGATTGCTACACTTCTCCATGATGTCGGTAAAGCTGTGTCGCATAAAATCGAGGGTAAACATCATCACATTGGGGCGGAACTGGCTCGTAAGTATGGTATGGACGAGAGAATTGTTCACGCAATCGAAGCGCACCACGATGATATCGAAGCGACAACTCCAGAGGCAATTATTGTTCGAGTTTGCGACGCGGCTTCGGCTGCACGTCCAGGTGCACGTAACGTTTCTGCTGAAAACTTTGCAGAGCGAATGCGCGATTTGGAAAATGTCGCTACGAGTTTTGAAGGGATTGATAAGGCTTATGCAATTTCTGCCGGTCGTGAAGTTCGTGTGATTGTAAAACCTCAGACGATCGATGATTTGTCGGCGATTAAATTGGCGCGAGATATTGCGACGAAAATTGAGTCAACAATGCAATATCCTGGCACCATTAAAGTTAACGTGATTCGCGAAACGCGAGCAATTGAGTTTGCTAAATAATGAAATTTACAGATGAAGAGCGACGCGCTTGGTTGGCAAGTTTGGACAGGCGTTTTTCTAGTGCGGCGGTGTTGATTGAAAATGAGCAGGGCGAACTATTGATCGTCAAGGCTGGTTATAAAGACCATTGGTCGCTGCCTGGTGGCATTGTTGACGCTGGAGAATCTCCGCTGGAAGCGGCGGTGCGCGAGGTGAAAGAAGAAGTTGATATTCAAGTTGACCCTAAGGATTTGAAGCTTGCAATGGTCGCTTCGCGTCATTCTGATGAATTTTTGACACATCAATTTGTGTTTTTTACGAAGTTAGAAAACGATGCTTTTTCTGAGATAAAGTTGCAGGAATCGGAAATTGTGGCTAGTAAATTTATTGCCAAAAATGAGGTTGATTTTGAAGATATGTCGCTGCTCTGGGCAATCAGATTTTGGGCAATTGATAAATTCGGTTACGTAAATACGAAAATTATTGATAATGATGGCGTGAAAAAAGAAGTTGTAGATTTTTTTGCGCCGATGATTGGAGGGAAATAATGGGAATATTAGTTATTAGTCGGCACGGTGAGAGCGAGTGGAATCTGCTCGGTAAGTGGACTGGCTGGACGGATGTTAATTTGACGGAAAAAGGTCATAATGACACAGTGCGATTGGGTGCTTTATTGAAAGGCTTGTCATTTAATGAAGCTTACACTTCATCATTAAAGCGCGCACAACAAACTTTGGCGGCACTACTCGAAGGGTGCGGTGTTGAAAATCTACCAACAACGCATGCAACTGAGTTAAACGAGCGTGATTATGGCGATTTGACTGGAAAAAATAAATGGGAAGTTAAAGCGGAGATTGGCGAAGAGGCTTTTAATGGTATTCGACGCGGTTGGGATTATCCAGTGCCGGGCGGCGAAACTTTGAAAGATGTTTATGCGCGGGTTGTTCCATATTTTGAGCAAGAGATTTTGCCAAAATTGCAGAATGGTGAGAATATTTTATTGGTGGCTCACGGCAATTCTATTCGAGCTTTAATTAAACATCTCGACCAAGTTCCAGAAGCCGAGATGGCGAATGTAGAAATGCCATTTGGTCAATTGCTGGTTTATACGTTCGAGCCCGGTCAATCTTTGCCAATCAAAAAAGAAGTGCTGTCGGTTGAGATTGAAGCCGTGAATGCTTAAATAGTTGTATATATTTCGTATGCACTTAACGCCGATAAAAATTGTTGAAATCTAAGAGTGTAGTCGCCATGGTATGGCCACGTCGCATGGTTTAGCCAGAAACCTATTAAGATTAGGCAATGATCTAAATTTATTTCTTTGTAATAGTTTGAAATATTATGACCGCTTTTATGTAGGTCGATCAGTAGGCTAGTGATGTCGCTGCCGGATTCTCCAGGTCCAGACCAACTCCAGTCGATTAACTTAGTGCCGCGTTTGGGGTGCCAAGCCATATTTGATTGTCGAATGTCGTGATGACAAAAAACTAATTTTTTTATATCGCTATGTCGACTTCCGGCATTTAGTAAGGCAGGCAAGTCTGCTAATAATTTCTTAGTTATATTTTGACTATGGGGTGTTAATCTGTCTAAGAATCCTAATGACAACTCTCTCAATTTAGCTATTTTCTGCTCATCTAACGAGGCCCAACCTTCTTTAATAAAACTATCGCGTGACGATTCGATATCAAAAGTATCAGGCGGCAATGGTATATTTTCCAATTCGTCAAATTTTTCCTTCGCTGATTTAACATAAGCGTCTAGCGTTTCGTTTTTTGCTCGCCATAGCCAACCTTCGTTGGACGTCATTGTCTCCATGATGAAAGTGTCGTCGTCTCGCAGTATTGATCTGGATGGAATTCCACTATATCCATGACAGCGCAGATAGGATATCGTGAACGCTTCTTTTCTCAAATATTGGCGCAGTCTATTTCGTTTTATGCCGCCATATTTAGTCGATGTTCGCTTAATAAATACCGAATGATCATTTTTTGTGGCGATAATTTTGTCGTATTGCATATGACCGCCGTTAATATTGCGATAATTTTCGGAAAACTCTACTACCTTAATTAGCGACCGACAAGACAAATAATCAATAGCCCTGGTTACTATTTCATCATGCGATGCGTATAATTTAGGCAAATTATTGAACGGTAGCCAGGCTGCGTCGATGGCATCGTCTTGTCCTGACACCTCTGATAGTTCGTTGACTATGAACAGATACGCACTGGTTTCGATCCATGACGTCTGGCTGTTGCGTGGATCGTTAACCAGTCCTTTATATATTAATATTGGATCGTCACTAATTATCGTTCCAGTTTCTTCTTTTGTTTCGCGAATTGCTGCGGTAAGGGATTCTTCTCTGGAATTGATGAACCCTCCAGGTAGTGCCCATTCTCCGCTGGATCGTTTTATCAAAAGGATTTTTTGTGCGATTGGGTTGATTATTACACTGTCTGCGGTGTAATTTGGACCGTCATACCATAATTTACGATTTATAGATATTGGCATTGTTTTTTTCATACAGCAGCTAGAGTATTATTCAGTGCATTTTCCGCCAAAGCTGCTTTTACACGTTTACTATACTCTCTAATTTTATCACCTGAACCTATATGTTTGCCAGGAGTGTCGCTCAATTTGACCGTAGATACTCCATTGACTTCTGTGGCTTTCATAACAAAGTTGTTGGGTGTAATTCCAAGGTCGTTAGTCAAAGTCGTGCCCCAACCGAATGTTACATTTATTTTGTCCTTAAAGTAATCAGCTATCCTAATAATTTCGCCCACATCAAGTCCATCACTAAAGACGATAGTTTTCTCCAAAGGATCAATTCCGTTCTTTTTGTAAATTTCAATAGCCTTATTTCCAAATTCTATTGGGTCGCCGGAATCGTGGCGTAATCCTTTCCAAGAAGACCATTGATCTGGAGTGAAGTCGGCGAAGAAGAAGTCGGTTGTAAATGTATCTGTTAGGGCAATTGATAGCTCGTCGCCGTATGTACCTTGCCAATCTTTTAGTACCTGATTGTGGCAACTTAGTGGGTTGTTCCCGGCTTTATCTGCCAGTGCAGCGTAGACCATTGGCATTTCGTGTGCAAAAGTTCCAATTGGTTTTAATCCTAGTTTATGCGCCAAGTATATATTTGAAGTTCCGACAAAATTATCGGGGAGCTCATTTGCAACTCGTTCAATTACGTGCCTATGCCAATCATAGCTAAAACGTCGTCGTGTGCCGAAATCAGAAAATTTAATATCTGGGCGGCTTTAAGTATAGAAATTTGTTTGCAAATTTATTCTGTACTTATTTAGTGATATATGTTAAGATAGATCAGAACGAATGATAGAGATATCTTCGGGGTGTGGCGCAGTTGGCTAGCGCGCGCGGTTTGGGACCGTGAGGTCGAAGGTTCGAGTCCTTTCACCCCGACCAATTGAAATCATTCAGTGTATTAAAATAACTGGCGTTTAGCCAGTTATTTTTTATTTTCGTATAGTCCAATAATCAAGTCGCCATCATGGAACTCTTGCTTTAATTGCCAATAGGGCGGAACTTGTTTTTTATATTCGTCATATGTTTTTTCGCGAAGAATTAGCCAGATTCTTGGAGATTTTACTGACTCTAAAGAACTAATTTCTGGAGTATTTAGTTTCTTAATTAATCCCCATTCGCCAACCCAACCCAGCTCTTCTTTTGGCTTCAGGAGAATAATCTCTTTATTTGTGTGGTTGTAATAGGAAGTATGAAAATAGGTGTAGATCTCGCCAGAGATAATAACATCACTACTCTGGATATTTTTATTTATATGATTCATGGCTGTGTTGGTATTATTCCAGGATGATTCCGCAATGTTTTTACTGCCAATATGCCACATGTAATGACCGATAAATAACGTCAGAATGATAGATATTCCAATAGACCACCATTTTTTATTAGAAAAAATAAGCCCGATGAATACCGCAATCAAGCCATAAAACACCGGTGCCGAATAAGTGAAGTATCGATCTAAATAAACTGGTCGACCTTGGCTGAGCGTGTAAACGATGATCATTGGTAGTAGCAGCCAAATTGTTAAAATCCAAATTGCTGCTTGATATTTGGGAAGTTTTTTGGCTAGGATGAATGAAATTGCGACTATAACTGGCGGCAGTAGCAACCCAAAATAGCGGACAATTCTGCCGTCGTAAGTTAAGAACATTGATAATGTTGTCGGGATGGTAAATTTAGTGACTTCGGGGATCCAGAAGCCGCCGCTTACTCGGCTGGTTTGGGAGATCATAACTGGTAGCCAGGGGAGAAATAGCAAAAAGCATGTTCCAGCGGCAAGCCAAACATTTTTGTCCTTAAATATATTTTTTATGGCAGTGAGATTTCCGTCAAGTTTTAGCCAAATATATGCGAAATGCGCGGGTAATATGAGCGCTAGAAAATACTGAACATAAAGGCCGAGTGCCACTAAAATTCCGTATAGTGCCCACCAGAACTTCTTATTTTTGTGCTCGACCGCCACGACAAATGCGTATGTCATTACTACAGCCAAAAGTGCCGCCAGCGCATACATTCGAGCTTCGTCGCTATAGCGAATTAAGAATGGTCCTAGTGCTGCTAAAAAACTTCCAAATACGGCAATTCTTTTAGAGAAAAGTTTTTGGAGTAATAGAAACAATAGAGCAATCGTCAGAACTCCGCACGTAACACTAAACCCTCTGAGTGAAGCTACGGAATTGCCGAAAATCAATTGCCAAACGTGCATAATAACGTAATAAAGCGGCGGGTGGACATCTGTGGTTGTGATGGTGATAATTTCCCTGATTGGCTGCTGAATGATGGCCGCCGTATATCCTTCATCGTGCCAAATATCGGCTTTTGTTAAATAGGTAAGTCGAACGTTGATGGCTAAAATTAAGATTGGAATTAGCCAAATCCAACCGGGCATTTTATGAAGAAATGCATATAGCTTTTTAAGATATATACGGATTTTTTTCATGAATTATCTGGATAATTTTAACGCTATCTCTCTCGCTTTATTCGCTAAAGTATCGTCATTTTTTTCCAGTCCCGAATCTGAACTTACGCCGCGTCGCTCTAGTGATTCGCTAATAAGAAAATCTGCAATCTGCGGGTTTTTAGGTAGAATCGGACCGTGGAGGTAAGTGGCAATGATGTTGTTATAGCGAACACCTTCGTTTGCGTCGGTCATGTTATTACCGGCGCCTTTAATAACTTGCCCAAGAGGTTTGGCGGTCTTATCTAAGAAAGTTTGTCCGCTGTGATTTTCATAGCCAACGATATCTCCAAATTCCTGACTTTTAATGACAATGTTGCCAATCATCCGCTCGTCGCCAGCAATTGTTTCAATCGGCAAAATGTTAGCGCCAACAATTTCCTCGCCCTTGAGTGTTCGGAAAAACCGACCAAATAATTGGTACATTCCGCAAATCATCAACATCGGCACGCCGTCTTTTGCTAATTGTCGCAGTTCGTCAGCTCGCGCCAGAAGATCATTTTGAATAATCGTCTGCCCAGAATCTTGTCCGCCGCCGCCAACAAAAATATCAATTTTAGAAAAATCCGTTGAATCGTCTGGATTGTGATCGATAATCTCAACTTCAAAGCCGCGTCGTTCTAGTCGTTTTTTCAGGACTAGCGTGTTGCCCCAGTCGCCATAAAGATTCATATCTCGCGGATAAAGTTGCGCAATTGTTATTTTCATTATGATATTTCCTCCACGTCGGTTTTTTCGCTTAGCAGGCGGCGAATCGCTGTCATGGCTGTGTAGCTACAAAAAATCTGTTTTGGCTCGTCGGGATTGGTATTAATGAAATCTTCCAGAGCTTTCGAAATATTTGTGTCAATTTTCCCAATTGAAATGTCATCATATTGAAGTCGCAAAGCCATATCGTAAGCGCGCGCGCCGCTGATCATTGTTACGTTTTTTAATAGCGAAAAATCGACGTCCCAGAACCAACTGACATCTCGTCCGTCGGCGTAGTTGTCATTAACAGCAATCATCGTAGCGCTATTGTTTTTGGCGAACGACAGAAGTGCTAGCCGAAAGCCACTCGGATTTTTCACCAAAATAAGCTCAATTGGCGTGCCGTTTAGATAAATCGTTTCGCCACGACCAAACGCCGGCTTTATGTTTTCCAACGCAGATAAAATTGTATCGGTAATTTCCGGTCCCGCTATTTGTCGAGCCAGGGCAACCGCTGCCGCCGCGTTGAGAAGATTATAAACTCCAGTGAGCTGCAGATCTACGTCAATTTCTTTATTGTCAATTTGAAAAGTCGCCTGTTGAGCGTTAATTTTTTTCAATAAAACATCAGCCGCCACGCTTTGATTTGCGACCGCGGTTCCGTATTTTAGAGTGTCATCCGTTGGCATCAATTGAAGCAATTCGCTAGTTGTACCGAAGAAAACTTTTTTAGCCTGAATATGTTCGCTAATCTTAAAAATTCGTGGATCATCACGGTTGAGAACGACAGTGTCGCTGGTGGCTTCAGCTATTTTTTGAAGCAGTGCGGCTGTATTGTCAATTTCTCCAAATCTGTCCAATTGATCACGCATAACATTCAGAAGCAGGGAAAAACGCGGACGAACAATTTGCACGAATTTAACCGCCCAAGCCTCGTCCAGCTCCAGAACCGCAATGTCGGCGTCCAGTTTGCCGCGAATATTGACCTCATCAAGTAACGCTGCTGCCACGCCTCGGGAAAAATTGCTACCAGTACGATTAGTGAAGACTTTCAATCCGACCGATTCTAATAATTCTACAACAATTTTTGTCGTCGTCGTTTTTCCGTTCGTTCCACTGATAATCACCACACCTTGCGGCAAATCTGCCAACGTTCTCTGAATAAATTTTGGGTCAATTTTTTCAATCACCAAACCCGGCAAGGCTGAACCGCCACCGCGCAATTTAGCGACTTTCTTGACGCTTTTGCCAATAATAGTACTAATCATCTGTCTTGCCATATTGTCTATTATACTCTGCCGGGCCGATGTGCTACAATATCAATATGTTTTTGGTGGGTATCTTTCAGTGGTGGTATGGCAATGGCTTGTTGCAATATATTCGACAAAGTTTTCTGGGGGTTTTACGAACCGCAGATTTTTTCTCAGTCGGGCTGCTTTTGAAAACCTTATTCAATCCGTTTCGCCAGATTTCAGCCGCTCCAGTTGGTGGCGACTTATCTGTGCAGCTATCTGCGTTTTTTGACAAAATGTTCTCGCGAGTAATTGGCGCGGTTGTGCGCTCCATGGTGATAATTATTGGAATATTGATGATATTGCTACGATTTTTGTGGATGATTGTAGGAATTATTATGTGGCTGGCGCTGCCGCTGATGCCGTTTATCGGAATCATTTTATGGCAATTGGGAGTTTCTGTATGGAAATAGAGCCGAGATTTAATTATGACAGTTTGCGAGCTCAGAAGGCACGATTTTCTGTGAGGTTTGGCAATGCTTGGCATATCGTGGCGATAGCTGTCGGCATTATGTTAGTTTTGCTTGGTTTGTGGTCGTTGATTGAACACGGGGCAATTGGCTGGCTATTATTTGGTCTGAGTGGTCCGATGATTATGGTGTCAATTTGGTGGGAAAAAGATCTTAAGACGGCAGAAATTAGTAAAAATCCTAAGACAATTGACGATGTGATGGCGGCGGATGTTTTGGGCAAATTGCCGCGCAGACCGACGCCGATTGATATTGCTGAGGCGATTACAGGTACGCGGGCCGGGCAGTTTTTGGCAGTGCGGCTGGGTTTGACGCCGAATTTCTTGCGCAATATTTCCGTCGACGACCCGAATCGAACGGAGCAGATTTGGAAAGCGGCGATTGAAATTTGGCAGAGCACGGAAAGTCCGAAGATTACTAGCGCGGTTTTGGCGGCGGCGATAGTAAAGCAATTGCCACAACACGATTCTTTGTTGGCTAATATGAAGATCGATTTTCATGATATCGAGGAGACTATTCGATGGTACGAGCGAATAAAGGCGCTGATTGACCAATATAAAGAGAAGCCGCTAAATACGGGCGGAATTGCTAGGGATTGGTCTTTTGGTTATACGCCACTGCTGAGTCGATTTGCTCAGAATATTAGCGTCAGTGTATCTGGCGGCGCGTTTACAACTAAGTTGGCTGCGCACGAGGAAGCGTTGGGACAGATGCTTAAAACGTTTAGTTCTGGCGGACGGCAGAATATTACGTTGGTTGGAGCTGACGGTGCGGGAAAAAGTACTGTCGTGTCGGCGTTTGCGGAAATGCTGATTGACGGACATCGAGGCGTTCCTGGTTCGCTGATGTATCAGCAGGTTTTTATGTTGGACGCGTCGTCGTTGATTAGTGTGGCGTCGGGTCGCGGGGAATTGGAAAATCTAGTAACGATGATTTTGAACGAAGCTTTTCTGTCGAAAAACGTGATTTTATGTCTGGACAATGCGCAATTATTCTTCGAAGAAGGCGTTGGTTCGGTTGACCTGAGCAATGTACTATTGCCAATTCTGGAGGCGGGCAGACTTAGGACGATTTTAACGATGGACGATCAGCGATTTTTGCAAATTTCCCAGACTAAGCCGCAGCTTGCTCACGCTTTGAATACAATTGCAATTCAGCCGTCAAATGAACCCGAAACTATGAAAATTATGCGCGATCAATTGGTTTTATTCGAGGCGCAGCACAAAGTGACATATATGTATCAGGCGCTGGCAGAGGCGTATCGTGTTGGCGATCGTTATGTTCAGGACTTAGTGATGCCAGGTAAGGCGTTGAAAATTTTGGAAGCGGCGGCAAGTTACGCGAGTGGCGGGCTAGTGACCGCGCAATCTGTGGATGACGCGATTGAAAAGACTCTTGGTATAAAAATTTCGGTAGCATCTTTGAGCGACGAAAAGGAAAAATTGTTAAACTTGGAGTCATTAATTCATCAGCGAATGATCAATCAAACGCGAGCCGTGACGGTCGTTTCTGACGCTATTCGCCGCGCGCGCACAGGTGTTAGAAATCAGAATCGACCGATTGGCGCATTCCTATTTCTTGGTCCGACTGGTGTTGGCAAAACAGAGCTTTCGAAAGCTTTGGCGGATGTTTATTTTGGCGGTGAAGGCAATATGATTCGCTTGGATTTGAACGAATTTGTCAGGCCGGATGACGTGGCTAGGTTAATTGCGGATGGCGCGCGAGATCCAGGGAGTTTGACTGCTCAAGTTCAGAAGCGACCGTTCTCTGTCGTGCTTTTGGATGAAATTGAAAAGGCTCATCCTCAGGTTTTGACGACACTTCTGCAGCTTTTGGATGAAGGAATACTTCGCGATGAAAATAACCGAGAAATTAGTTTTCGCGATACGATTGTAATTGCGACGTCAAATGCTGGCGCGGATAGAATTCGTGAATATATTGAGCGGGGCTATCAATTGGAGCAGTTCGAGCAGACGTTTATTAACGAGCTGATTAATGCCAATTTATTCCGCCCAGAGTTTTTGAACCGTTTTGATGAAATCGTTTTGTTCCGTCCGCTAGGAAAAGAGGAATTGTTGCAGGTTGTTGATTTGATTTTGGCGGGAGTTAATAAGACTTTGGCACCGCAAAAAATTCAAGTTGCGGTTGAGGAAGAAGGTAAGAAATTGTTGGTCGAAGCTGGCTATGATCCAAGATTGGGAGCTCGTCCAATGCGCCGCGTCGTCCAGCGAGCTGTCGAGAATACCGTCGCTAAGCAAATGCTGGCGGGAACTGTCGCGCCCGGTTCGACCACGATTATCACCGCTGATCAGATTCGCCAGATTTTAGGTTCGCAATCTGCGCAAATGTCGCCGGGAATTCAGAATCCGTCACTGAATAGCTAGCTCAGCCGCTCGATTAGTGTTTTTATGAGTATCGTTATAAATAAAAACCCGTCATAATGACGAGCTATTTTGGTACACCCGGCAAGATTCGAACTTGCGACCCCTTGGTTCGAAGCCAAGTACTCTAATCCGCTGAGCTACGGGTGCGTATGAAGTTATTATATCATAGATGACGGCCGAGTAAAATGATATACTATATGCATGGACGTCATGACTAATATATCACTGAAACAATACACAACTATGAAATTGGGAGGTGAGACTCGCTATATGGCGACGGCAGATTCTGCTGGTGATGTTGTGTCGCTATATCGTAATGCCCGAAAGGAAAATTTGCCGATTTTTGTGTTGGGCGGTGGCAGCAATGTGATTACGCGTGACGAGGTTTTTGAAGGAATCGTACTGTTGAATAAGATCAAAGGTTTTGAGGTTATCTCTGAAACTGACGAAACAACTGATGTAAAAATTGGTGCGGGCGAAGTCTGGGACGAGGTTGTTGAGAAGTCTATTGGGCTTGGACTTCAGGGAATTGAGGCTATGTCGGGAATTCCTGGAACAGCTGGAGCTGCGCCAGTCCAGAATGTTGGGGCATACGGTCAAGAAATTGCCGACACGTTGATTAGTCTGGAGGCTTACGATTCAAAAACCGACACAATTGTAACTATTTCTGCTGATGAATGTGACTTTTCTTATCGAAATAGCATTTTTCGCGACAAGGAAAAAGGGCGATATTGTATCCTGAATATTACTTTGCGACTAAATAAATCAGAGCCAAAACCGCCATACTACGCTTCTTTGCAGAGATATATTGACGAGAATGACATTCGTGAGGTTAATTTGTCAGTAATTCGCGTGGCAGTTCTTAATATTCGTTCAGAAAAATTGCCAGACCCAGCGGAATTGCCAAGTGCAGGTTCTTTCTTCAAAAATGCGCTGGTTGAAAAATGGAAATTGGAAGAATTGCAAAAAGAATATAGCGACATTCCAAATTATGCAATGTCCGACGGAAGATATAAAATCCCGACAGGTTGGTTGATAGATAAGGCTGGCTTAAGGGGTTATCGCAGTCACGGCATGCGAGTTTACGAAAAGAACGCGTTGGTGCTCGTGAACGATTCGGCAACAGGATATGATGATTTGGCGGCGATTCGTGAGGAAATTGTGCAAATTGTCTTTGACAAGTTCGGTATAAAAATTGAACAAGAGCCGCTAGAACTTTCTCGATAATAAGCATATGCTTTTTTGTAGATTTGCGCTACAATATTGATATGAATCGTGGGACGGGTGGTTATACGATAATAGAGATGATGATAGTTGTTGTAGTTGTGTCTATTTTGGCTGGAATTACTTTGGTTGGTGGTGATAGGTTTTTAAATCGAACCAGAGATGAGCGTCAGCGCGCCAATGTTGCCACATTATCTCTGAAGTTGGAACGATATTATAAGTACAATAGTGCCAGTCGTATTGGCCATGAATATCCATCATGCAGAGACTTGATTAAAAATTTTACGTCTATTGTGGGTGATGATTCGTTGAAAAAAGAAATGGTTAAGTGTAATCGGAGCGACTGGGCTGGCGGGAAGCATGGTGAGTTATTATATGAAGCGTCTAATATAGATGATGGAGATTGTACGAAGCCAGCTTCTGGTCCTATAGCTGATGTAGTGGCGGCAACTTGCACTAAATACAGCATTATTTATAGAGAGCGTTTGACGGGAATAGAAAAAAAGGTGGATAGTATATGGCGCGATTAATGAAAAATAGTGATGGCTTTACTATAGTTGAGGTAGCGGTTACTTTGGTTGTTATTGGCATTTTTTCGATAGTTATTTTAATGATGCAAACCCAGGTCAGCAATATATCTGTCTTAGAAGTGCAGCACACGAAGGCTAGCTATTTGGCATACAGCAATATGCGTAAGTATGCAAACGACTCTCCTCCTACGTGGTTTGTGTGTGTAGCACCTCCTCCGAGCACTAGACCTCCGGGCTCCGTATATTCGGTTATGAAGAGTATAGGTAGAGTTGATGGATTGCCGGGAATGGTTAGGCAGGAAGTGTATGTTTCGGCTCCATATGGATGTAAAAGTGGCACGGCAAGTTTTGGTATGCCAATTAAAGTAGAGTCTGTTGTAGAGTATGGATTGCCAAGCTCTGGCGCCGGCAGTGGAAGAAAGGTTACACATGCGACATACGCAGCGTTTTAGAGAAAGTGGGTTTACTATAGCCGAGCTGGCGATGGTCATGGTTATTATTGCTATGATTGTCGGCGTGTTTAGTCAGATGTTAATTTCGGCAAACCAAAGTGCATCTATAAGTAAAGCAAGAGTTGACATTAATCGTAGTCTTCACAATTCTATGGATGCAATTGAAACTGACGTGAGGCAAACTTCGCGTTTTAAGGTGAGCGGTTACGACGGATATGATACGTTTGCTAAAGATAAGAGCTTTTCTGGTGCGAGCCAAGTATGGACGTATGATAGGAATACTTTGATATTGTTACAATATGCTACTACTATGAGCCGTGGCTCTGACACTCGAGAAATTGTCTATTTAAGAACTCCCAGGTTTGACTGTGCGGCGAATAAAACTCAGCAGCCAAAGTATAAGAAGATAGTAATTTATTTCTTAAAAGACGGTGAGCTGCATCGTCGTACTGTGTATAATGATTTGATAGACACTTACGGCAATCCGTATACAGGAGCTCCTGCTAATTATTTCTGCATGAATAGTACGGATGCCAACAAGTTTAAGAGCCGTGCTATGAAAGTTCATCAAGATTCAATTTTAGCGACGGGCGTTTCGGAATTTAAGGTGGACTATTATGAGGGAGATGTTTTGGTCGCTGATCAATATAGTGTGCCTGCGACGTCATTAAGAGTTTTAGATGCGGCAAATGGTATAAAAGTAACATTAAAAATTCAATCTCCGAGTGGACAAGTTTCTGATTCGCAAACATTAATGATACGAAAGATAAATAACCTATGATTCGACAAAAAAATGGCTATTCTTTAGTTTTAATTGTCTTGATGAGTACTTTTATTATGGCTGTCCTGGCGGGCTCTATGAGAATTGTTACTCAATCGTATATTTATTCCCAAGAAGAATATTATTATAAGTTGGCTCAAGAAGCGGGCGAGGCGGGTACGGCGTATGCCAACGCTTGTTTGGACTCAAACAGCACTGAACAATCATGGGGATCAGTCCCTGGCGGGATTGGTCCATTGCGCCCGGAAACTAACTGTAAAGGCGCTACAGCTTTTTATGGTAATAAATATGTTTTTGAAAATAGTAGGTTGCGAACTACATTTGAAGTCGGCAATTTGGAAGCGTCAACCAAGGGTGCTTCGTCTGGTGTAGCTCTGTCGGCCGCCACTGCTCAGATTTCATCGACTGGTCGAGTTGAACTTATAAGTGGTGGAAGCGTTGTAAAAACTTATACTGCTATTGTTAAGAAGGCTGTTACCTGGCCGGCGGATCTTAATGCTGCACGTGTTGTTAGTGGTACATTCCGTACTTGTGCGATTATGTCTAATAATGTTTGGTGCTGGGGGAATTCGAATGAAATGGGAACGTTGGGGGATGGCACGAAGGATAAAGAGGCTAATGTTCCAGTGAAAGTGCAACAAGTGGGTGATATGAAATATGGGAAAATTATTGATATATTTGCAGCACAATTCCACAGTTGTGTCTTAACTGAACTTAGCGGTGTAAGGAAAGTGTATTGTTGGGGGAGTAATGAAAAGGGACAGCTGGGTAATGGGCAGTATGGAGCTCATAAGTATTCTGCTGTTCCGGTTGAAGTCGGCGGGGATATTGTCGGTAAAAATGTCACAGCGATTGGCGGTACCGGGGACGTGTCCTGTGCAATTGCTGACGGTAAAATTTATTGCTGGGGGAATAATTATGAGGGAGAATTAGGTCATAACGCACCTCGTCATCCGACTTTATCTCCAGATCCAGTACCTGTTGCTACCGGAGGCGATACGTATTGGAGACTACAACCTGGATATAAAGCAGTTAAATTATCAACCAGCGGTAGTCGGTCGCAAACTATGTGTGCCATTATGGATACGGGGATTGCGTATTGTTGGGGACAGGCTATATTCGGGCAGACTGGAAGTACGGCTTTTTCTCCTCATTATAACTACGGTCGGCCTGTTCGCGTTACTGGAATATCCAACGTTACTGATATATCTCAAGACGGATATTCGTATATGGCTACACATCTAGGGACTACTACTACTGCTCAGTCTTCCCGAGCTACTCACGTATGCGCAATTGCCTCAGGGAAAGTGTATTGTTGGGGCGGTGCTGGTAATGGGCAATCCGGAGCTAGTGCTTACGACGAAACTTATTATAGAACTTACACAGTACCTAAAGAAGTGACAGGTTTGCCGGGGGTGCCGAAGCGTATTGCTGTAGGGCTTGGTCAATCGTGTGCTCTGGTGGAGCTTTCTGGTGGTAAACATAAAGTGTACTGTTGGGGTGCGAATGAGCTTGGCCAGTTGGGTGAGAGTGCGAATAAGGGCTCGAGCTCTCTGCCATATTCGAGAACTCCTCGACCAGTGTATGTTGGTACGAATGGTCTTCCTCCGTCAGAAGATGTGGTCACTTTGGCAGCCGGAGCGAACCGTGGCTGTGCAATTATGACAAATAAGCGTGCATATTGTTGGGGATTAAATACAGATGGACAGATCGGCGATGGTACACATGAAAATAGATTTAGTCCAACAGAGTCTTTATTCTTACGTCCAACACAGAATCGATACATATATTAAAAAAACGCTTGCGCTTTTAAAAACGTTGTAGTATTATCGAATTACAAATTAAAATAATATATTTAGGGGGCACATTATCGTGACTACAAAGAATATAAAAAATCAAGGTTTTACACTAGTTGAGCTTTTGATCGTTATCGTGATCATCGCAATTTTGACAGTTGTTTCTTTGGTTGCATACAACGGTTTGCAAAACCAAGCAAAGACATCTGCTGCTAAATCTGCTGCTGACGCTGTTGCAAAGAAAGCTGAGCTATACAACACAGCAGAGAGCAAGTACCCAGCTAGCTTGGCAGACTTAACAAGTACTGCTCATTCTGGCGAACCATACTACCTGGATACAAAGACAGTTAATGAGCCTGCTCCCGGTACTGCTCTTACTGCTGGTACTGCTCCTAAAGAAGCTAACACTATTGAGTATAAAGTATGTACAGGCAATAAGGGTGCAAAGATTAAGTACTACAACTTCTCAAAGGACACTGTAGAGGATCGAACAGTCGGTACTGGTTGTTAATCGGCTAAGTATGTAAGTAAAAAAACTCCGGCGTTATGTCGGAGTTTTTTTATGTGCGGGTTTATATTAAATATCGCGTAGAGTATGGCAGAATTCCACAACTTCTTTGCGGAGTTCAGCCAACTCATCATCATTGTCGCGATTATCTATTGACCGCCTCATCCATTCTGCGATTTTTTCCATGTCGTCTTCTTTGGCGCCTCGCGTTGTGACGGCTGGCGTGCCTAAGCGAATGCCGCTTGGCCTGAATCTTGGCAGTGGATCGTCTGGAATCGCATTGGCATTCAGTGTCAGACCGATTTTATCCATGGCGATTTCCGCTTCCTTGCCGTCAATACCGAAGCTGCTGTGAATATCTGCCAGAATCAAATGGTTGCTGGTGCCGCCAGTTACTAACTTAAAACCGCGTTTTTGCAACTCTTCCGCCAATCTTTTTGCATTTTTAACAATTTGCTCGGCGTAATCTTTGAATTCTGGCTGTAAAGCTTCACCGAACGCTACGGCTTTTGCGGCAATGGTGTGCATGTGTGGTCCGCCTTGCGTGCCAGGGAATACCGCTCGATCGATCAACGTAGGCAAATTTTCGAGAGTTTTCTCTGGTTTTTTCAATGGATTGCCAACTATTCCTCGACTAAGAATCAGTCCGCCTCGTGGTCCACGTAGAGTTTTATGAGTTGTTGTGGTAATTACATGAAAGCCATAGTCGAACGGGTTTTTGGCAACGCCACTAACGATTAGCCCCGCAATATGGCTCATATCTGCCATTAGCATGGCGCCGACCTCATTGCCAATTTCGGCAAATTTTTCGTAATCTAGCTCTCGTGGATATGCCGAAAATCCCGCCAAAATGATCTTTGGTTTGTGTTTAAGTGCCAATTGACGAATTTCTTCATAGTCAATTTCGCCAGTGTCGATATTTTTTATGCCATAGCGAATGAAGTTGTATTCTCTGGCACTACGCGTAACTGGGGCGCCGTGAGTAAGATGTCCGCCGTGAGCCAAATCCATCGCCAGAATGGTATCGCCAGGCTCACACCAAGCGTAATAAACCGCCTCATTGGCCTGCGCTCCAGAATGCGGCTGGACGTTAGCGTGATCTGCTTTGAAAAGTTTTTTAGCGCGGTCAATCGCCAACTGTTCGACTTGATCGGTGTTTTCTTGTCCGCCGTAATAACGTCGACCAGGGTAGCCTTCTGAATATTTATTAGTGAAAACACTACCGAGCGCCTGAAGCACATCTGACGAAACATAATTCTCACTAGGAATCAGTTCCAGGCCGTCCGTTTGGCGCTTTTTTTCTGCTTTTATAAGTTCTTCAATTTGCTTGTCTTTCATGACTAAACCTCCATTAATACTTATTATATCATTGCTTATATATATCATTAGTGATATAATTTACGCATGATAAAAGACAAGTATCTTCAAAAAATCGGCAATTTAATCGCTGAAAATCGTCAAAAACAAGGTTTGACACAGACGCAATTAGCTGAGGCAATTGGCACGTCGCAAAGTGCTATTAATCGCATTGAAAACGGGGGTCAGAATATTAGTATTGAGATGATTGCTCGAATTAGTGAAGTGCTTAATAACAATATTGTGACTGTAAATCATTCCGGAAAAATGAATTTTAAGGTAACTGGCGGCAAAAAATTGTCTGGTGAGATACAAGTTAAGACTAGTAAAAATGCCGCAGTGGGCCTTCTCTGTGCGAGTTTGTTGAATAAGGGGAAGACGACGCTTAGGAAAGTGGCGCGAATTGAGGAGGTCAACCGAATTATCGAGGTTCTGAACTCGATTGGCGTTAAAACTCGCTGGTTGGATGGCAGTGATCTTGAGATTGTGCCGCCAGCGCGCTTGAAACTTGAAGATATGGATATTGCTGCGGCGAAGAGAACTAGGACTGTGATTATGTTCCTTGGTCCGCTACTGCATCAATATAACGATTTCAAATTGCCGTTTGCTGGTGGCTGTAATTTAGGGAAGCGCACGGTTGAGCCGCACCTTAGTGGTTTGAGGCATTTTGGAATGAACGTTACGGCGGAGACTGATTATTATCACGCAAAAACTGATGTCAATTCTGGTGATCGAACGATTTTATTGACGGAGCGCGGCGATACGGTGACGGAAAATATCATTATGGCTGCGGCGTTGTCGCCAAACACTACCATCATCCGCAACGCTAGCCCAAATTACATGGTTCAAGACGTCTGCTTCTTCTTGAAGAAATTGGGTGTGAAAATTGAGGGAATTGGTACGACAACCCTGAAAATCACGGGTCGTAAACGAATTAGTAAAAATCTGGACTATTATCCGAGCGAAGATCCGATTGAAGCGATGAGTTTTATTGCGGCGGCTGTGGTGACGGATTCGGAAATTACTGTTCGCCGCGCGCCGATTGAATTCTTGGAGATTGAATTAGCGACATTGGCGGAAATGGGCCTTAAGTTTGAACTCAGCAAGGAATATTTTGCTAATAATGGGCAAACTCGTTTGGTTGATATTAAATTACAGCGTTCCAAACTCCAAGCGGCAAAGGATAAACTTCACGCCTTGCCGTTTCCTGGAATTAATATGGACAATTTGCCGTTCTTGGGACTTATCGCGACGGTGGCGGAGGGTCGCACGTTGGTCCACGACTGGAGCTACGAAAATCGAGCAATTTACTTTACAGAGCTAAGCAAGCTGAATGCGCAAATCGAGTTGGTTGACCCACACCGTGTTTATATCACTGGTCCAACAAGATGGAAGCCAGCCGACGTTGTTGCTCCGCCAGCGCTTCGTCCGTCTGTTGTGATACTTTTGGCAATGCTTGCCGCTCCAGGCGTATCGATTCTTCGCGATGTATATTCGATTAATCGCGGATACGAGGAATTGGCGGCGCGCTTAAATTCGCTAGGTGCTGATATTGAAGTGATTATTGAATAGGAATTCGCTTAATCTGCGGTTCTTTTTTAGGCTGGATTTGCGGTTTTGGAAAAATAAATTTGAGATAATCTTTCATCATTCGGGCGCCGGAAATAATTGGCAAATAGTTGCTTAATTGGTGGCGGATATGTTTTTCTAACAATTGGTCATTTTTCAAAATGGCGGCAGCTTTATGCATATTAACGTACAGAGATGAAACTTCGGCTTCGTAGTTTCTGCCAGTAACCTCCAAGCAGGCGATTGGCTGAACGTCGGCAACACCGCCGTCGCTGGTGGAAATGAGGAGCTTCAGATTGGCGACGTCTTTCTCCCATGAAGTGCCGCACGCTTCTAATCCGACAATAGGAATATTTATCGAGGCATCTGAACCGACTGCCAGCGCTCGTCCCAACTCTTCGTCGTAATCTTGTATGTAATGAACACGCTCCTTGAGGACTGGATCGTTATCAATCAATTTTAATACTTCGAGCAATTTCTGATACATAGTCACGTCGCCTTGGTGAACTTTTCCTGTCAGAATATAATGTGCGTTGTGGCTAATGAGAATTTGGCGCAATGAATCTGGGTTTTCAAACGGCATATAAGGTCGTTTGTAATTGGCGAATCTTCGCTTGAAGTCGAATAATATTGCATTTTCTGGGATTTGTATGGATTTTCCGTACTGGTCTTGGCGACTCAATAGGACTCGATTCAATTCCTTTCGACCGAGTTTTTTCAAATACCTCAAATCCGCACTACTCAGCGAGTCTAATTTTTCAAAAAAATCATTTGTGGGCAATCCAAATTTATCGATAATGCCGTGATTGCGATATGTTTGCAAAGTTTCAGGTAGTACCCACGTTTCAAGATCTATTCCATTAGTAATGGCTTGAAACTTAACTTTGTCGTTGTTGCGATCGCGGAAATTTGCTACACGGGCGTGTAGTTTACTTACACCATTTTTCGCTTCAGTAAGTTCAATTGCCAAAAGATTCGGCCTCAGTCTGTCATTGCGGAATTGCTCCATTAGCCAGCAACGCACGGCATTGCTCTTTATATTTGGCAAAACTAATTTTTCAAATTGCGAACGATGAAATTTCGGTTCGGCCGCTTGAAGAAGTGTGTGGTTTGTGTAAAGTGTATGTTTGCGAACGTAAACGATGGCCTCATATAAATTCATTCCGTTAGCGCACAGTTCGTCTAGTCGTGCCAATGCGGCAAAAATCGTTGCGGTCTCATTAAGTTGAATAACAGCCGGCTTAATACCGAGGAGTTTTAATGCTTTATAGCCACCAAATCCCAGCGCTACTTCTTGGTATAATCTATGGTCACCAGATCCGTCACCTTCGTACAATTGCCCAAAGTTCGGTTCTGAAATTGTAACAAATTGCGTTGAGCCGAGTGTCTTCTTAAAAATGCTTAAGCTTGTATCTGGGAATCCGTTTGAACTTACGAAAACTTCGTCAATATATTCAAATCCGTAATCTTGAGGTGAAACGGATTCCGAAAACTCTTCTTGCGCGAGGTCGGTGATTTTCTGGTGTGATTCGCTACGATAAAATGGCGTCACTACTACGAATGGAACTTCCAATTTTTCAGCTACACGTCGCGTGTCCGCCGCAAGAACTCCAAGTCCGCCGCCACCTTTAATACCATTGGATTTATCATAGATTTCCATCGTCCAATAGACGTATGGTCGGTTTTCAGACAATTGGTGTGTCAAGCTGCTTCGTTCAATTACATCATAAAATTCGGACGCATCTTCAATATCGTGCGGTTGGTATTTTGGTTTTTCTGTATAAATATATGGATCCATCGATGCCCTTTATGGATTGAAATTGTCTAACTTGGTGCGGGTGGGGAGAATCGAACTCCCATCTCAAGTTTGGAAAACTTGCATACTAACCGCTGTACTACACCCGCAAGCTTTTACTATTGTAGCAGAAAGATGTTATAATGTGAATACGCCCTGATAGCTCAGTTGGATAGAGCAGAGGACTTCTAAGCCTAAGGTCGTAGGTTCGAATCCTACTCGGGGCGCCATTTCATATAACTAATGGGGGATATATGGATGCGAATAGAAAACCGCAAATGACGCGGGAAATGATGATTAGATTATCTGGCTCCTTAAGAAGATCAATTGATGGTTTTAAGGCGTATGGAATGACTGGTAGATCTCTGAAAGCTAATCGTAAAGTGAATTCGGAACGTCAATATATTAAAAAATACCAATCCTCGGCAGTAGTTGGTGGAGTAAGGCAAATTGGTACAGAGATTGGTGCGATGCCTCGATTGAGGAGTGCTAATGATCATGTTGATGCTGGTTTGTCTGGCGGGAATCGACGAGTTAATAGTTTGCAGAATAATAATGCTTTGTCGGGTGTAGATAACTCTCGCCAATCGTTTAACGCTAATCGAACTACTTTTCGTGAACCACCTTCTCGTGGGTATAATCCGTTTGGATAAGAAAATAACCTCACTTCAATGTGAGGTTATTTTCTTGGAGGGCCAGGAGGGGCTCGAACCCTCGACACCCTGCTTAAGAGGCAGGTGCTCTAACCAGCTGAGCTACTGGCCCACGATTTCATTATACAACAATCAACAAAAATGTCTACCGTTTTATTGAAAATAATTTATTGGTGTGAACAAATTGTTGTAAAACTTGGGGCGAATGATGGGGTTCGAACCCACGACCTCCGGAGCCACAATCCAGCGCTCTAACCAGCTGAGCTACATCCGCCATAAACCAAGTCCCTCAAATTATAACACACACTATATCTGTACTCAAGATGGTAAAATTGCTATACTTAATGACAATGAGAGAACTAAATGGCTCAGAATTAGCTGGATTTATCAAGGAGCGCCAGGCGAAACAGGTGCGAGCTTTAAGGCAGGCTTGGCATATTAATCCTCGTTTGGCGATTGTTACTGATGTCGAAAATCCAGTTATTGAAACGTACATGCGTTTGAAACAGAGATATGGCGCTGATATTTTGATTGACGTGGAGATTTATCGAGTCCCTGCGGGCGGTGCTTTGGGGGTGATTCAAGAATTGAACAATAGAGACGATGTTCAAGGAATAATTCTGCAATTGCCGATTAGTAATCCTGAGCAGACCGAGGAATTACTCGAGAGTATTCGAGAAGATAAAGATGTTGACGGTCTGCGTAAAAAGGCGATTTTTCAGGCAGCCACACCAACGGCTATTAGCTGGCTGCTGGCTGGATATGGCGTTGATTTGAAGGGTAAGAAAGTCGCAATTGTCGGGCGAGGTCGTTTGGTTGGTGCGCCTCTTGAGAAAATGTGGCTAAAGTCTGGCGTTGATGTGACAGTTTTTGAAAAAGGTGACGATTTATCTCAATTGATAAATTACGATATTGTCGTGTCGGCAACTGGAGTTCCGGGGCTGATTAAAAGCCAAATGGTCAAGGTTAAGGCGGTTGTTGTTGATGCGGGAACTGCTTCGGAAAATGGAAAAATTGTTGGCGACGTATCTGAAGAGGTGCGTCAGCGTAGTGATGTAATTATTACACCAAAAAAAGGCGGAGTTGGTCCGTTAACGGTTTCTGCGCTGTTCGATAATGTAATTACGGCTTGTCTAAAAATTGCGAATCAATCAAAAAGTTAAGCAGCTTTTATGGCAGCTTTGACTTGCTCGACAACTTGGCGCGGTGTGAGATTTGCTTTTACGATGTAGCTATGAATTCCTAATTTCTTCAAATCGTGCGGAGCTTCTTCTTCGCCGAGATTAGTGAGGACGATAACGGGAATAGTTTTTCCCCAATCTTTAGACCTAATTCGTTTCAAAGCCTCCGCGCCGTCCATTTCCGGCATTTGTAAATCTAGCAAAATAATGTCTGGCTGAAACTTCTCGACTACTTCTATGCCAATTTGTCCGTTGGCGGCCAAGCGAACGTCAAACCCGTCCGACTCGAACTTCATTCGGTACATCTGGCTGATGGTTGGGTCGTCTTCAATGATAGCGATTTTTATCATGCTCTAAGTATATCATATAAACTATGTTATAATTTCTGGCATGGAAAACTTTAGAGGTGAACAGTATATTGCGGAAGCGGGTGATTTTCTTAATGGAGTTGATCATGAAGCTAATGAAAAATTAAATAAGGAAATTGAGGATCTTAGACGCGAGGGATGTAGGGTTAAAATTGGAGAAAAGATCGATCCTGCATATAACAATCCGGATAAAATTCGGAGCGTATACAATTATTTGAAGCGAGGCGATGCAAAATTAAAAGAGGTTCGTAAATATTTTATTCATAAAAATCCAGCTACCGCAGCAATTGCGAGTGTCCTAGAAAAGATTCCTTTTGTAAGAGAAAATAAATGGAGTAATATTGTAGATGCTTATCTGGAGATTCCTCGTGACAAATTTCTATACGGTAAAGATCAAACTGATTCGCAGCCGTGGCATAAACAGCGAGGTTCCGCACTGACATTTTTGACAATTTCTGAGGCTGAGGATTTGAACGTTTTTGATGAAAATGGCGAAATATTGTCAGAAGGTAAATATCCAACTATGAGTGGTCCGCTGCTGGATGAGTCGGTATTTGATGAGAAGATTAATGGCTTACCGCTGACAGAAGTTATGATTCAAGATAAAATCAACAACGGTGTGGATAAAGCGACGGCTATTGAAGAGGTAGAGAAGAGAATTAGTGACGTCCGAGAGTTTATCCAGGCGCCAGTGACGGAGAAGTTCTCTAACGTCATTCGGCATTGTGCGGATTCGCTTGGTATTCGTGAGCGAGTGGAAACAGTGAATGGTCTATCGATTGATCATTTGAAGAAAGTGGCAGAAAAAGAGAATCGTTCAATTGACGATATGTTGGTGATGAGTTTTGGTTGCGGAACGGGATTGGCGACTTTGAAGATGCTGAAAAAACTTAAGGATGAAACGGGTGAGGCGCCAACGGTTATCCTGTTGGATCAAGATCCGTTGTCTCTAGCAGCGGCGCAGAGCTTGGTGAAAAAATGGAATTTGGAAGATAAGATTGAAGTTCATTGTGAGCGATTATTCAGCAAGCTTGGCAAGCCTTTGAGTTTGGAGGGAGTTCTGGGTGATCGTAAGCTGGATATTGCGGAAGATTCTGGCTTGCGAGAATATCTGCCTGATGGTGTTTATAAACAATTGACACGAGAATCATTGAAATTTTTACGAACCGGTGGACTAATGATCACTGGCAACATGAACGTAAATCGCCCACAAAAAGAATTTTTGCATGGACTAATGGGGTGGGTTCCAAAAGTTAGGATGCGTTCAATTAAAGAAGGTTTTAAATTGCTCCAAAAATCTGGCATACCAAAAGAATCTATTGAAGCTACAGTTACCGCAAGCGGCGTTTACACAGTTTTTGCGATTGAAAAGTAGAATAAAATGCTATAATAAGCATTAGTATGATGATACGGGCGTTAGTGCTAGGATTGGTTGCGTTAATGGCGCTAATTTTGGGTGTGCTTGTACTTAAAAAGTCGAAGCGACGCCACGATGCGAAGCATTGGTTTTTTCTGGTTTGTCTATGTTTGGCTGTATGGTCAGCTGGACTTGAAGTGTTTTCTTTGGCAGATAATGGAGTGATGTTGGACACTGCGTCCAGGTGGTTTTATGTCGCCTCGGCTGTTTTTTGTCCTGCGTTGGCTATTTTTACTACGAAATCGTTTCTTCCATCGACAAAATCAACGAAGAGTTTTATCTGCGCGTCCAGTATATTGATAACGATTTTTTCGCTATACATCATTTTGGTGCCTGAATTTATTATTAATACATCAGAAATAGTCACGCCAGTAGATTTTTCTCGAATTCCGATTCATGCAGTCAACTATGTTATTTTTGCAACTTTTTTCTCGGTATTCTTCTTAATTTCTATGTGTTTTGGTCATATAGCGTGGCGCAAATCAGATCCTGTTCGACGCAAGCAAGTCGCGATTTACATGATTGGTCTGTTGATATGTAGCATTCCTGGCTTTGTAGTGGATCTGTTTCTTCCGGCGTTTGGTGATTATCGATATATATGGATTGGTCCAATTGCTACGATTATTTTCTTATTTGCAATTATGTATAGCATCGTCAGATACCGATTGATGGACGTAAAAATGGCGGTGGCTCGAAGTGTTTCGTATATGTTGCTATTAATCGCACTAGCTGTCGTTTACGTGATTTCTGCATATGTCATTTCAATTTTAGTTTTCCAACGCAGCCTGACGGTTGATAGTCACGTAAATCTCATGAACATGATTTTGGCTATGGTTTTGGCGGTCGTATATCAACCGGTGAAGAAAATCTTTGATAAATTTACTGATAGGGTTTTTTACTACGGAGAATATGACGCTGATACGTTTACGCGTGAAATTAGTAAAATATTAACCTATACGGCGGATTTGCAACTCCTAACTCGACGTGTTGGCAATTATATAGCGACTTCTCTTAAGGCGGAAAAAGTGGCGTTTTGTATTCCGGAAAAAGGAATATATGGTCGAGCGGGTCGGCGACGAATATCTGTTGTCGAGGAAGATGTTCGCAGGATTATGGATTACTATTATAAGAATTGCAGTTTTCCGGAAGTTATTTTGGCAAATCAAGTAAAAGATCCAGAACTGAAGAAGCTTTTGGATATTCATCGCACGAAAATTGTCATGCCACTGCTGCATCAAAATCAAGAAACGGGAATTCTATTTCTGGGCGAACATAAGAGCTTGGGCTATAGTTCTCGCGATATTGAAATGCTGGAATCGATTGCTGGGGAACTGGCTGTGTCGATTCGAAATTCTTTGTCATTGGAAGAAATTAATGAGTTGAATAAAAGTTTGCAGCGTAAAATTGATGAGGCGACGAAAGAATTGAGATTCAGTAATCGACAGCTTCAGCGACTGGACGAGGCGAAGAACGAATTTATTTCTATGGCTTCACATCAGTTAAGGACACCGTTGACTAGTATTAAAGGTTATCTGGATATGATGCTGGAGGGTGATCTGGGGAAGATTACGCCGACACAGCGAGCGGTTCTTAGAGAGGCGTTTTCTTCGAGTGAGCGTATGGTGAGACTGATAAATGATTTTCTTAATGTTTCTAGGCTTCAGACTGGCAAATTTAACATTGATAAACAGAAGACAGACGTTGCTCAAATTCTTCGGGATGAAGTTGCTTTGCTTAAGGTTGTGGCTGATCAGAGGTCTGTCGAAATGGACCTAAAGATTGATAAAAAAGTTCCATTGATTACGGCCGACTCTGAGAAGATTCGTCAAGTTATGCTGAATATGATCGACAACGCTATTTACTATTCAAATCCGCACAAAAAGGTAATAATTTCTCTGAAAAATAGTAATGGCGCGATTGAATTTACGGTGAAAGATTCGGGAATTGGTGTGCCAAAATCAGAACAAGCAAATTTGTTTGGCAAATTCTTCCGCGGCGCAAATGCCAGAAAAAAGCGGCCAGACGGCACTGGCGTTGGCTTATTTTTGGCGAGGAAAGTTATCTTGTCGCACGACGGCGAAATGATCTTTGAATCAGAAGAGGGAAAAGGTAGTACTTTTGGGTTTAAACTGCCAGTTCGTTAACGAAATAAACTCAGTATTCCAGAAATAACGATAATTAAGACAACTACAACGAGTCCCGCCATGCCAATGGTGCGAATGAGCTTTTTCCGATCAAAAAACCACTGGGATAATTTGGAGCGATTTACTGCCGTAATTCTCGTTACCTTTGGTCGTTGAGATGTTGCGTCCATTCCAGAATATTTTTTATTGCGCTTTTTCTTCTGCTTTGTCATGAGAAATATTATACATTAATTTTCAATATAAGATAATAACGGGGAAGTGGTTAATTCGCTATAGACAATTTGACGATAATTTGTTATGATATCTGAAGTCGTGGCCTTATCGTCTAACGGTTAGGACACCAGGTTTTCATCCTGGCAATCCGGGTTCGATTCCCGGTAAGGTCACCATAAAGATTGTTTGGAATAGCTCGCTTATTGTGGCGAGCTTTTTTCATTGTCGCTTCGTAGTTTCTTTGGCGGCAGATTCATCGTCAGTCCGAGACATCGTTTCAGAATAGGCTTCAAGTATGTCGCTCTCCTTATATTTCGGTTTATGTGAGCGCTCGATTGCGTACCATATTGTTACGGGTATCAGCAGGACGGTGTTTATGCAATATATCGTAATTGCAGCTTCTATGGACCCAACGATATTTATAAATACTCCAGTATAGAATAAAAAGAAAATAATTACAGTAGTTGATCCGAAAATAAAGAACAAAATTTTTGAAATAATATATTTATCTATTTCTGGCATAATATTTTATATTCTAGCATTAAGAAAATGGGTAGGCTAGTTTATGTGGTTATGTTGACCGTACGGATAGCTATCGGCTATAATAATGCTAACGGTAATTTTATATGGAATGTAATAATACGGGTGTTCTAGTTGCGCAGGCTGATAAGATTGACAACCTTGATTCCAGACCGATCGCCATCAGGGCTACGAATGTAATCAAGAAGTATAAAGTTGGCAAGCAAATAATTAGAGCTATCGATGATGTTTCAGTAGACATTCACGAAGGTGAATTTGTGGCTCTTGTTGGTCCAAGCGGCAGTGGTAAAAGCACTTTACTGCATTTACTTGGTGGACTAGATAAGCCTACGTCTGGTGAGATTGTTGTAGGAGGGAAAAACGTTTCCAGTATGAATGACCGTCAACTATCTAAGTTTCGCAACCAGACAATTGGATTTGTTTTTCAATCGTTTTATCTGCAGCCTTTTTTAACGTTGCGCCGTAATATTGAAGTCGCTTCAATGCCTCAGCGTATGGGGCGGGCGGAGCGCAAGCTACGTATTGAATCATTAGCTCGACAAGTTGGCCTGTATGATCGACTAAGCCACCACCCTCACGAACTTTCCGGCGGACAGATTCAGCGCGCTGCTATTGCTAGAGCCTTACTCAATAGGCCGGCTATTATCCTGGCAGATGAACCAACTGGCAATCTGGATTCTGCCAATAGTCGCGATATTATTAGTTTATTCCAGCAAATTCGAGAGCAATATCATGCAACGATTATTATTGCTACGCACGATAATGAAATTGCCGCCCAGGCTGATCGTGTCATTGCCCTAAAAGATGGGAGATTGTGTGATTAGGCTAGCCGATATAGTATTGTTGACTTATACAAAATTACGCGCTCGTAAAATACGTACATTTATTACGGTATTGTTGGCGAGTATGTTGTTCGGCGTCCTTATTTCAGCTTCCCTGATTGCCAACGGTCTCTTTCGTGGTATTGATTCGTTTCGTAAAGAGGGGTTGACTAGTCGTTACATCGTAAGTGTCACTAACGCACCATCAAATGTCGATGGGTTTTATAAGACTATTCGTGACCCTAATCTTATTGCCGAGGCGAAAAAACGCTATGAGCTACTCGTTTCACAAAAAGCCGCCGAGTCAAAGCGACTTAATCTGGAATATTCCTATATCAATGATCGGCCGCCGTATTCACAGTCTGCTGACGGTACTGTGCAGCTATCTATTAATGACCAAAACGGTATTACCGCTCAATTACTAAAAGAGAAATATAGCGCCATGCCGGCTTTTGACGATGCAAAACTCTCTCGTTTAGCTAAGGGATATGGTGCTATTAAATTTTTTACTGAAGAATTTTATAGTGTCAAAAAAGGCTCAGCACTAGTACCTCTTATTGACGGCAAAGAGTTGTTCTTTGACACTTCGGATGAAGCGGAGGTGAATGCTAATTATGAAAATCCTCCTGTAAATAGCTCAAGTATTGTTATTGCACCACCTGAAATTACAGATAATATTATGCTTCCTAACAATGCTGGCTGGAAGCCTGACGGGTCGAGTTTACCTATAATCTTGCCGCAAAATGTTATTGAGCGCTTACTGAAGCTGGAAAAGTTGCCGGCAAGTGCGAGTGCTGAGGCTAAATTTGAGCGCCTTAAAAATATTCGTGACAATATAACTAACTTGAGTTTTAAAATGTGTTACCGAAATAGCGCCTCGCTGGAGCTGATACAGCAGACCTTGCAGCAAAATAAAGAGATCGCAGCAAATCAAAATAACAAGGACTATAAAAAGCCAAGCCTTTTGTATGGACTACCCAATCCTACAACATGTGAAAATACTCCTGTAATAAGCGACAAACGTACGGTAGAGGAGAAGAAGCAGGCGGCAAACCAAGAGTTGTTTGATGCAAGATTTGGTAAAGAAACAACTGCCGTAAGCAAATTTATTACTTTTAAAGTGGTTGGTATGTCTCCTGGCGACAGTGAAGTACTAAATCCAGAACAGAAACAGCAGCGCGAGAAGGCTCGCACTGCTAACGATATGATTTCTGGGGTATTACGCACGGAAGGTGTTGGGCAGGTTATACCGCGCTCACTATACGATAAGCTACCTAATAAAGCCGATTATGCTGATTTATTTACATATGAGCCACTTTATATTATGGGCAATGAGGATAATAAACATCGTTTTGTCGAGTTTGCAAATGCCAGTGATGCGCAAAAGTTTATAGATGAGCAGAGCTGCACTGTCCAGTATGATAATTCTTGTAAGCCGATTGGTCGTTTATATCAATCTAATTTGGCATTTAGTAATAGTGTTGCTTTGGATGATATGCAGAATACATTTAAGCAGTGGTCGATCTATGCTATGCTGGCAGTTATAGTATTGGCTGCGCTTATTATGTGGATTACTATCAGTCGTACAATTGTGGATGATAGACATGAGACGGCGGTATTTCGTGCTATTGGCTTTAATCGTATTGATATCGTGTCGATATATATACTATATACGATAATTATATCTATATTAGTAGCTATGTTCGCTCTTGCTATCGGCTTTATCGGTGCGTATCTCCTGGATAAGCAATTTGCACCACAGCTTACGGCACAGGCGCAATATAGCTTCGGTTCTATTAATTCAAATAGGGTGATACGACTTATAGCCGTGGATATGCGACAGATAATCTTTATTGTAAGTACATGTATTCTCACTGGATTATTTAGTGCTATATTGCCATTAATACGCAACATGCGTCGCAGTCCAATTCGAGACATACGAGAGTTTCAGTAGCTATTTTTATAATTTTATCTCAAATACTACTATTACGTGTGCAGATGCGGGCTACATCAGGACCTGTAGGATCGGGTAGCTCGTGAGAAGACCTGAGCCAAGTCTATAAACTGGCTCTTTTTCCTGTCGAGACACTATGTTGTTGAGCTGTATTTTGCAATGGTATATGTTAGAGGTCGGTTGTTTTTTGTTTCTTCTGAATTTGCTATAGTTGATTTTATTAAACGTATTCTCGATATTGAACAAGTATTATAAGGTTCTCTGGCGCCATTTTTCATCACTGTTATTTCGTGATATAATTTTAAAAATGAGTGATAATATATTTAAACGAACAAAAATATTAGCAACAATTGGGCCAGCAACGTTCAGCCAAGAAAAGGTTTACCAATTGTTGGAGGCCGGCGTTAACGGCATCCGTATGAACTTTAGCCACGGCGCTAATGAGGAGAGAATTGAGCAGATCAATTGGGTGCGCACAGCTAGTAAACAGTTGGGCAAGCCTGTCGCAATCCTACAAGATTTGCAAGGTCCGAAGATTCGCTTGGGTGTTTTGAAAGATAACATGCTGAATGTTAAGGTTGGCGATATGTTGGTCTTGGATTCAGAAATTACTGATCATGACGGCAGCTTTAATTTGCCAGTGCAGTACAATTTGGCAGAGAAGATGAAAGTCGGCGAGCCACTTTACATGTTTGATGGCAAGATCAGGACGGTTGTGCGAGAAATTGTTAGCCCAACTGCAATTCGCGTAGAAGTTCAGAACGACGGTTTTTTGATGAGCCGCAAGGGTTTGAATTTGCCAGACACAGATTTTGGTGGCGACATTCTTACTCAGAAAGATATTAACGATTTGGAATGGGGCGCAAGCCAAGATTTTGATTATGTTGCATTGAGCTTTATTCAAAAAGCTGATGACATTATTGATTTGCGTCGTCGATTGACAGACCTGGGCTCGACAGCCAATATTATTGCCAAGATTGAGACTAAGTCTGCCGTTGATCCAGAGAATTTGGAGGAAATCGTTAAGGCTAGTGACGGTATTATGGTCGCTCGCGGTGACTTGGCGGTGGAAGCTGGCGCGGAAATTGTCCCAGTTGTACAGCGTCGAATTATTGCCTTGTGTCGTAAATATTGCAAGCTAGTAATCGTTGCAACACAAATGATGGGTAGTATGGTTGATAATCCAGAGCCAAGCCGCGCCGAAGTTAGCGACGTTGCTAATGCTGTAATTCAAGGTGCTGACGTAGTTATGTTGTCTGATGAGACTGCCAATGGTAAATATCCTGTTGAAACCGTTCGCGCAATGCGCAAGACTATTATCTACACTCAAGAACACAGTGAAGTGATGTTGGTAGAAAAGGCTGAAATGCGTGAAAAAACTGACGCGATTTTAAGCTACACAGCAGCTCAATTGGCAAGGAGAATTAAGGCTCGAGCTATTATTGCGGAAACGCACACTGGCGCTACTGCAATTAACGTTGCCGCATATCGTCCGAACCTACCAATTGTTTGTGTAACCGAAGATGTGAAGACTGCGCAAAAATTAGCACTAAGGTACGCTTCTCGTCCATATGTTCGACCAAACGACCCAAATGCAGCAACTAAGCTAGCTGATGAGTTGAAACAAGAAGGCTATTTCGGCGCAGACCCAGTTACTGTTGTGCTTGTTAGCGGTCATAATCCAGAGCCAGGTAAAACTGACAATATCCAAGTCAAGACGTTGTCATAAGGAGAATTTGGGTGGGCAGAAAATTTCCGAAGCAAACAATTCGCGATGTTGATCTACGTGGGAAAACTATTCTTCTGCGAGCAGATTATAATGTGCCACTAACAAAGCGTGGTCAGATTTCTGATGATCTAAGAATTCGCGCTTCGCTGCCCACACTCCGATATTTGCTGGAGCAGAATTGCAAGATTGTTATCATGTCTCATCTGGGGCGACCAAAAGGTAAGGATCTTAAGTTTAGCCTGAAAGTTGTCGCAGATCACTTATCTAAGTTGCTGAGCCGTCCGGTAGAATTGCTGGATGATTGTGTGGGCGAAGCTGTTCATCAAGCCGTTCGCCGCGCGCCACGAGGCAGTATTCTTATGTTGGAGAATTTACGCTTTTATGATGAGGAGGAGGCTGATGATTTAACATTTGCCAAGTCAATTCAGCGCGCTGTCCGAGCAGATTATTTTGTGCAGGACGGATTTGCGGTCGCACACAGGGCGCACGCCAGCACTCATGCGATTACATTGTGTGTTCCAGGGCTAGCGGGATTACTATTAGAAAAAGAATATGTAACTATCACTGAGGCGATGAATAAGCCAAAACGTCCGTTGATTGCGGTTATTGGTGGCGCGAAAGTTAGCGATAAAATATTACTGATTAAGCGTCTGATTAAAAAAGCGGATCGGATTTTAATTGGCGGCGCTATGTCGAACACATTTTTACATTGTCGTGGATTTAATGTCGGCAAGAGTGTGTTTGAGTCAGGAATGGAAAAGGTTGTTGCGGAAATTTATGATTTGGCGGCGGCTAAGGTTGGCGCAGAGAATGTTGACGATTTTTTGGTATTGCCGATTGATGTGGCGGTTGCGCCAGAGATTTCTAAAGATTTTCCTCGTCAAGAAGTTAATATTGATAAAATAAAGAGCTCAGATATGGCGCTGGATATTGGAAGTCGGACAATTGAGAGATTCACGAAAATACTGGCTGATGCAAAGATGGTTATTTGGAACGGTCCGCTGGGCTATGCTGAAATTGATAATTTTGCAATCGGTTCAGCGCGAGTAGCGTTAGCCGTTGCTCAGAATAAAGGAGTAGTTTCAATAGTCGGCGGCGGAGATACAGCTGATTTTATATTAAAATGGGACGGACATGACGGTGCCAATTTTACCCATGTTTCCACTGGTGGCGGAGCTGGCATGGCCTTGATGGCTGGTAAAAAATTGCCTGGAATTGAAAGTTTACTAGACGCATACGGTTTGAGGTGATAAACTAAGCATAAGGATTATCTCATGAGAAAAAAGTTAATCATCGGTAACTGGAAAATGAACTTCAATATGCAGGAGGCTAGCTTATATTTGCATAAGCTGATGAACACGCTGCCATCGCATAGAGATGTTGAAGTGGTGCTGGCGCCTACTATTTTGACGCTGCAGAGTCTGAGTTTGCAAATTAATCGTCGAATCGCTAAGTTGGCGGCTCAGAATTGCTATTGGCGAGATTCGGGGGCGTACACGGGAGAAATTCCAGCGGCGCATCTTCGTGGAATTGCTGATTATGTGATAATTGGACATTCGGAGCGTCGCTATATTTTCATTGAAAGCGAAAAAGACATTCGACTGAAAGTTCAGGCGGCAATTCGAAATCGTATTCATCCGATTCTGTGTGTTGGTGAAACGATTCAAGAGAAGACTCTTGGTGAAACAAAGGATGTTCTGGCTGATCAATTGACTAGCGGTCTGGCTAACGTGACGGCGGACGAGCTGGATGAAGTAGTTATCGCGTATGAGCCAGTTTGGGCGATCGGTACTGGCGACAGCGCTAAAGCGTCTGATGTAAAAAAAGCTACACAGATGATTCGACGACATATTTCTCATTTGTACGGTAAAAAAGCGGCGGAATCAGTTCGAGTCGTCTATGGTGGAAGTATTACGTCAATAAACGCCGCAGACTATTTAGCAATTGATGAACTTGATGGTTTATTGGTTGGGGCAGCCAGTTTGGATGCATATCAATTTAAGGAGATAATCTCGAAAGCACATAAAGGTTAAAAAATAGGGGGCATATGACAGATATTGATTTTGATGAGTTGGATAGAGCGGTAAGCTCTCTTATGGATAAGCAGCGAGAAAAGGAAGCTCCAGTGGTGGCTAATGAAAATAATAGCGAAGTTTCTGCGTCTGCGTCCGTAGAGGAAAAGTCTGCACCGGAGAACTCTATTAATACTAGTTTTGCGCCTCCAGTAACTCCATTTACACCTTCGTCTGTTGCTTCTACTCCTTTATCATCGATCTCTCAGCCTGAAGCAAAAAAAGAGCCTTCTAACGACAATGCGACTCCTAAAGAGGTCGATAGTCCTACGAACGAGAAAGTTGCTAACGACTCAATAGCCAACAGAACTCCTGGCATGGCCGCTAGCGAAGTCAAAGCTGCGCCATTAGTCGCGAGACGCTCGACTGGTCGTTTCATGGATGTTGTTAGACCTTCATCTGTCAGTACTATCCAAAAACCTGCTGCTCCCGCTCCATCCCGAACTGGCACGACGATTCAACCTTCGCCTGATTTAGTGGACGTGATTAGCACAAATAATAGGCATTCTGCGGTAGGGAAAGAGATGTCTGATATAGTTGCTCAACCAGATAATCTTAGTGACACTCCCGATCTTAAAGATGTGCATAATGAATCTACTTTTGCGGAGGTTGAGGAGTTGTCATTGACTGATAAGATAGCGCAATCATTAGCCGTAAGTAATAGCGAAGCTCCTGCTACACCGATGACTACGCCGCTGGAATCTCCGTTTATTGCTAATGTTGAAGTGGAGAAGCGACCGCTTGGTTCTGTTAACCAAACTATGACTAGTTCTGAGATGACTAGCGATGAAGATGCGCCTATGTCTGCTGATTCTGAGGATGTAAAATTGGAACATCAATACAATACCAATTTATCTAATTACAGCATGAGCGAAAATTCTTTGGGTGATGCACCCGACTCGCCAATGGATTTGAGCCCAGAAATTATAGCAATTGAGGAGGCTGGCGTTCCTGAAGATTCAGACGACAAAATGTCCACTGACATTGACAGCTCTTTGATTGAGTCTTCCGAATTATCCGAAAAAGAAACTATGGATTCTGAGCCGGCACTGATGTTTGCCGCCGTATCTACAGAGGTAAAACCTTCAGCCGACAAAGAAAAGAAAAAATCTGGATTATTAATAGCGTTGCTTATTGTTCTATTTTTGGCAATTGGTATGGCTGGCGGCGCTGTTTCGTACTTTTTGCTGATAAAATAGATATATGTCTAATTTTACTGACGGATTAAATAGCGAGCAGGCTCGGGCGGTGACGCACGTTGATGGGCCGTTGTTGATTTTGGCTGGAGCTGGATCTGGAAAGACTAAAACTCTGACTCATAGAATCGCTTATTTGATTGGCGAGTTGAAAATATTTCCTAGTCGAATATTGGCGGTTACATTTACTAATAAAGCCGCGAAGGAAATGCGTCAGCGGCTAGCACAGATATTGGGTGAAGATTCTGAAAATCGGCAATTTATGCCGTGGATGGGAACTTTTCACAGTATTTGTGTGCGAATGTTGCGGATGGATGGTGAAAATATTGGTCTGAATAAGCGATTCTTAATTTACGATACTGATGATCAAATAAGCTTGATGAAGCAAATTATGAAGGCTCGCGGCTTGACTGATAAAGATATTAAACCTCGAGCTGTACTTTCGGCTATTTCGAACGCTAAAAATGAAATGCGAAATGCTGAGGATTTTTCGGCTTCGACTCGCGGTCCAAGAGAGCAAAAAATAGCTGAATTGTTTTTTGCTTATGAAAAAGCTCTGAAAGATGTTTCGGCGTTGGATTTTGACGATTTATTGATAAAAACCGTGGAATTATTGAGAAATAAGCCAGACATTCGTCATAGATGGCAACAGCAATTCGAACATATTCTGATTGACGAGTATCAGGACACGAATGCGGTGCAATATGCGCTGATTAAGTTGCTGGTTAATTCGCGCCGCAATTTATGCGTGGTTGGTGATGACGCTCAGTCGATTTATAGTTTTCGCGGGGCTGACTATACTAATATTCTCAATTTTGAGCGTGATTTTCCAGGTACGACAGTGGTTAAACTGGAGCAAAATTATCGTTCGACTGGCGCGATTTTGAATATGGCAAATGCGCTGATCAGTCATAATATTCATAGAACTGATAAAAATTTATGGACGGCGAATGGCGACGGTGTTGAGCCAAAATTATGGCAATTATACAATGAGTCTGAGGAGGCTTTGGTGATTGCGAATGAGATTCAGGCGCAAATTGCGAACGGTCGTCAATATGGTGACGTGGCGGTGTTGTACCGAACGAATGCGCAAAGCTACGCAATTGAGCGAGCTTTGCGTCAGAGTTATATTCCGTATAAAATCGTCGGCGGTCTGCGATTTTTGGATCGAGCGGTCGTTAAGGATCTATTGGCATATCTTCGATTGTTGTATCAGCCGAGTGATCGAGTTAGTTTTTTGCGAATTGTGAATACGCCAAAACGTGGTGTTGGAGCAGTAAGTATTTCTAAGTTTCTGGACTGGAATGACGTGTCAGGGAAAGACATAATTAGCGGATTGCTGGCGGTTGAGGAGGCGGATACTTTGACGGCGCGCGCAAAACGTCCATTGCTAGAGTTTGGTCAAAAATTACACGATTTGCAGCAGGAAATTGACGGATCTCCAGCTGAATTGATTGAAAAAATCATGAAAAGTACTGGCTATGAAGATTTTATAAACGACGGAACGCCGCAAGCTGAAGAGCGAATGGAAAATATCGGCGTGCTTTTGTCAGAGGCGAAGGCTTACGTTGACGTGGCGACGTTTTTGGAAGAGATGGCTTTGATGTCTTCGACGGATACAACTGCCGATCAACAAGTAACGCTCATGACGCTTCATGCGGCTAAAGGTCTGGAGTTCCCGGTGGTTTTTCTGGCGGGACTGGAAGAGGGGATTTTGCCGCACGCAAGAGTGTTTGATAGCGGCAACGCTGATGACGTCGAAGAAGAACGCAGGTTGTGCTACGTTGGTGTAACTCGGGCGAGGGAAGAATTGTTCGTTAGTTGTGCTAGTTCTCGGACGCAATTTGGTCAGATTGGTTATAATATGCCATCGAGGTTTTTGGACGAGATGGGCTTGATGGCTGGTGGTGTTGATAGGCCAGCTCAGCCGATGGCAGAACCTGATTTTTATTCAGAAGATATTGGTTTGGAAGTTGGTGATCGAGTTCGCAGCCCGAGTTTTGGTTCGGGGGAAATTATTGATAGCGAAGGGCTGAGTGTTACGGTTCAGTTTGACAATGGAAATATTAAGAAATTGAACGTCGAGTTCGCGCGCTTGGAGAAAATTTGATATAATAAGGATACCTGCGTTGTGGGTGTGAACTTATGGGTATAAGATTACAAGCAAAACATTATTCTAAGAAAATTACGTTCGTTTCTGGCGCGATATTGATGCTGGTTGGCGGTTTATTTTTTGTCAATCAAGCATTGGCTGACGCTACTAAGCCAGCGGCTAAGGCTGGCGAAAAGTTGGTGACGATTTACGACAGGGGCGCAGAAAAGACGATTGTTACAAAAGCGAGGACGATTCGCGAGGCTTTGAAATTGGCTAAGTTTTCTATTGATGAACGCCAAGATGTAGTCGAGCCGAGTCTTGATTCGGAGATGGTAGCAGAGAAGTATAACATTAACATTTTCCGCGCTCGTCCAATAACAATCGTTGATGGAAATAAACGTCTAAAGGTAACTACCGCCGAGCAGACGCCAGCCTTGATTGCGAAGGTTGCTGGAATCGAAGTTTTTGAAGAGGACAAAATTACTCTATCCAATTCCGATAATATGGCGGTTGATGGCGCAAACATGGTGATGAAAATTGACAGAGCCTCGATGGTTAATTTTGTACTTTATGGCAAAGAATCTGTCATTCGCACACATGCTAAGACGGTTGGCGAGCTATTGAAAGAGAAGAATATCGACCCAAAGAAAGATGATACGCTATCTGTGGATCGTTCGGCAAAAATTATTCCTGGAATGAAAATTGAGCTTTGGCGTAATGGCAAGCAAACTATAACCGCAGAAGAAGATGTGAAATTTGAGGTTGAAAAAGTTCAAGACGCGAATCGAGATTCGGGATATCGCGAAGTAAAACAGGCGGGCGAGAACGGTAAGAAAAATGTCACTTATGAAGTTGAGATGAAGAACGGTGTGGAGGTGAGCCGCAAGGAAATCGCTAGTGTTATGACAAAAGAGCCAAAGAAGCAGATTGAGATTGTGGGGACGAAAGTTAGCCTACCTTCTGGATCTCATTCGGATTGGATGGCTGCGGCTGGTATTTCTCCAGATGATTATGGTTATGTAAACTTTATTTTTACTAAAGAGTCAACTTGGCGAACAACGGCTAGGAACGGGCAATATGCTGGGCTCGGTCAGACGAATATAAATAAGCTTTCTCAGGCTTGCCCAAATTGGCAAAGTGATCCAGTTTGTCAGATTAGAGTTTTCAATAATTATGCCGTAAGTAAATATGGTAGTTGGGCTGGGGCTTACAATGCATGGAATCGCCAAAAATGGTGGTAGACTAATGCTGGCTACATGAGTTGGTTACAGTCTATAGATAAAAAGTGCTTAATTTGGTATAATTTATTTGACTAGGTTTACAAGTCATTATATGATTATGCGCGCAAAAGGTTTATTTTTTGGAAAAATTATTGGATTGGCTGTGCTGGTTGCGATTGCAACTCCAATGGTTTCGTTTGCTGATGGAAAGACTTCTGGTGAGCACTTGGTTCGTATTTATGATCGTGGTGAAGAAAAGACGATTATCACAAATGCATTGACCGTTCGGCAGGCCTTGCGTGCGGCTAAGATTACGATTGACGAAAAGATTGACGCGGTTGAACCAAATATTGATATGGAATTGACTGGCGCAAAATACCAGGTCAATATTTTCCGCGCTCGTCCAATAACAATCGTCGATGGAAATAAACGCTTGAAAATAACCACAGCTGAACAAACACCAGCTTTGATTGCGAAGGCCGCTGGGCTGACTTTATATCGCGAAGATAAGACGCATTTTACGAATTCCGACGATCTTTTGGTGAACGGTGTGGGTCTGGTAATGAAGATTGAGCGATCAAAACAGCGAACGATAACTGAAGAAGTTGATATTAATTTTGATATTGAGCAGATTAAGGACGATTCTCAGCCGATTGGATTTAAGAGTGTTAAGCAGCTTGGGGAAAAGGGTGTGCGGAAGGTAACTTATCAGGTTGAGGTAGAGAACGAGCGCGAGATTAGTCGTAAGGAGGTTGCTAGCGAAATCACAAAGCAACCAAAGAAACAGATTGAAATAATTGGCACGAAGCCTAAAAATCCATTGACGAAAAGCAAGGGCGCGCAAATATTTACAGATTCTAAGGGTGTGGCGCATCGCGAGACTTATTATGATTTGCCGATGAATATTGTGATAAAATCCTGCGGTAGCGGCGGTGCTTATACAGTGAGGGCGGACGGCGCGAAGGTTGATAAGGATGGTTATATTTTGGTGGCGGCTAATTACGGTAATTATCCGCGATGTTCGGTAGTGGAGACAAGCATGGGTCCCGGAAAAGTCTATGATACCGGTGGATTTGCAGCCAAACATCCGCACGGATTCGACTTGGCGACCGACTGGACTAATGGGGATGGGCGCTAAATGGCTTCTTCTCATGGACCAAAAAAATCGCTCGGACAGCACTGGCTGAAGGATCCAGAAATTCTGGCAGATATTGCTGAAGCGGCTGAATTGACGAGTGATGATGTTGTACTGGAGATCGGCCCGGGGCTAGGCACCTTGACTAGTCGCTTGTTGGCTCGGGCTAATTCGGTGACCGCCGTGGAATTTGATACAGATTTGGCGCGAAAATTACCAGGGCAATTTCCGGGTAAGAAATTAACTGTCGTGAATCAAGATATATTGCAATTTGATCTGAATCAATTGCCAAAAAATTACAAAGTCGTAGCTAATGTCCCATATTACATTACTAGCAAAATTGTTGAAAAATTGATGACCGCGAAAAATAAGCCGAGCATCGCGGTGCTGTTGGTGCAAAAAGAAGTTGCCGAGCGAATTGCGGCGGGGGCTGGGAATATGAGCATTCTATCTGTGAGCGTTCAGATTTTTGCCGAAGCGGAGTTGGATATTGAAGTTCCTAGGCAGTTTTTTACGCCACCACCAAAGGTTGACTCGCAGGTTGTAGTTTTGAGGACTCGCAATAGTCCCTTGATCACTTCGGAAGATCAAAAAGATTTTTTCCGCATTGTTAAGGCTGGATTTTCTGCTAAGCGAAAGAAGTTGCGGTCTAGCTTGAGTGGTGGGTTGGGAATTGATAAGGGTGCGGCGGAAGAATTGCTGAAAAATGCAGGAATTTCACCAGATGCTCGCGCTGAAGATTTGGCGATTGAAGATTGGAAGAGATTGCTGAAAGAGTGGCGGAATTAAATAAGAACGACTCAGTGGTTTTAAACTGAGCCGTTCTTT
>CALHKG010000014.1 GCA_938033875.1 uncultured Candidatus Saccharibacteria bacterium
AATTATATATTCTATCAACAACTAAAACCCCGCTTCATGCTTAAGTTTCGTCTTATAATCTTATAATCTTACATCTGCTTGTCAAGGTACGCTTTCGGACAAGGAACAAATTTCAACTCGTCAACAAAAGCCAAAATATATATTATCACCAATATTCCAAAACGTCAATACTCACAACAAATAACTTCCAAAACCAATAGAAATAGCCCGCCAAGAGAGCTCCGGCCGAGACCAGAGGTCTCAAGGTTGAACTATTTCTTAGGCGGGCATCAGCCCTGATGTGCATCATCCTGCGTATCCGCAGTATTCTTGCTTTCTAATACCAGAAAACACAAGGCCACCAGGGCTGATGCAATTGCCATAAATAGCGAAGATAGGTAGTAGCCTAAGTTGGCTGGCGTATTTGCTGGAATGCTAGCACAGGAATAGATTACCAGTACTAGAAGAGCGGTATATGCCACTAACAATACGATAATGGCAATAGTTCCAGCGATGATTGGAAAATGTTGCTTCTGCTCTTTGGCGGCAATTTCCCGCAACTTCATTAGCAGATAAGCTAAAAGTAGCATTTCTGCCATTGCTGCTAGAGCTAGGGCAGATGAGGCTTCGCGAAAGGTAAGCACTGGAGCGTCGTGGGTTTTTGTGACAAGTGAAGCGATGTCTATGATGATAGCTGCAATAGCTAATGACAAAGCAGAAGCGCAGAGAGCAAAATTCACCTTCATCATTTCCTCCTCGGAATTGGATGGGGACTTAAGGGCCGACTTTTAATGCCACATTGGACATAAAAGCTGATATCATTTATATCACTTATCAATAATTAAGTCAATAATATATAAAAAACAGCCCCAGTTGGGACTTGATAATTTCCAATGAATAGTGTAAGCAGATGAAGATATAAGATTAGATGCCTGGCGTGACATCAATCCGATATCACCGTCTGCTTGTCACTATGTTGCTCCTGATAACTTCCCGTTAGGAACTAACGGGAAGAAAAATCAGAAGGCTAGAGTTGAGAACGTGGCGGGGTTGAAGGCACGAACCATGAATTGGGATGTCCAAAAACAGAGTAGTTATGGTATGCATGGAGGCCATTCTCGTAATCATGAACCATAACTTCTGCTCGCCCCTCGCGACGAAGGGGGCGAAGGGATACCAAGCCTACTTCGTAGACAATGTTATTCGCGCCGGGGAATGGAAAGCGATCTCCTTCTCGGAGCTTTATCAATTGGATCCTCGTGCTGTAGGGTATAACAATGACAGTCGCCTCGTCTTTGCACTCTTCATAGTCGAAGAGCCAGTTGAGGCCACTAGCACACATCGTAAAAGTATTAAACCTGGCAGCAAAGTTGTTTACTTTCAGTGTGAAGCTGCTGACTCCGTCCAGTGTGGAGGCGCCGATATGCATCGTGAATACAGTCTGGCCATTATCAGCCTTTTGGAGCTGAGGGGTGTCGTCCTCTAGTGTGACGTCGGGGATAATAACTACCTTAGTTTTTGAAGCCCAGTAGTTAATTTTTGAAGCCCCGAAGTTAGTTCTTGAAGTCCAGGAGCTAACTTTTGAAGTCCAAAAGTGGAATTCGTTTCCTATTTTCCCGAATTCGGGATGGGTTGACTTTGGGAAATAAATCTTGATAACGTTATCATCCTTGAGCCACTCAATAGTAACGTTCTCAACGTGGACGGTGACAGCCTTCTTGCGGAAGATATCATAATACTGGGTGCGACAAAATGCCATTTTCTGGCCCTTTCTTATCTCTCGCGGCGACTGTCGCCATCTTTGCTTTTTTGGGGCAAAGACTCCATGCTATATGATCAAGCATGAAACGAGATTTTAATTGTCAATTACATCTTCTATCAACAACCAAAAACTCGCTTCATGCTTAATTTCGTTTTATATCTTATATCTTACATCTGCTTGTCAAAGTTCACTTTCGGACAAGGAATAAATCTCAACTCATCAACAAAAGCTTATGTCATTTGTACTACACTTGCACATAAAAGTCAACACTAGTCAACTTTCTGTAAAATAATGCCCGTTCTGGCTGGCAAGTAAACTTTAAGATTGTGGCTATTATCAGCCGGGGAAGTGAAAAAACGGGAATTATGGTCTATTCGCTCCTGTCCGCCAAAGCTCTTGTCGTCGCTACTTAACGCCAACTTATAAGAGCCAGCTTCTGCGGGTACTGCGTAATCTGAGTGGGATTTGTCGGGTGAAAAATTGATAACAAATAAAAAGTCGCCATGAATAAAACTGACCATATGATCAGATTGGCGAACCGTCAAATGGTGAATATTAGGATTATCAATTTGCCTAATAATCTTCATCAGCGCCGCGTCAAAATCGCCCAACCATTGATATTTTAAGAAGCCGTTGTCGCGCAAATTCCATTGTCGACGAGCGTGCTTAAATGACCAATTATTACCTTCACGCGGAAAATCAATCCATTCCGGATGCCCGAATTCATTGCCCATAAAATTCAAATAACCGCCGCCATGCAGCCCAGCTGTCATTAGACGAATTAGTTTATGCAGGGCTATTCCACGTTCGGTCTTAAGATCTGGATCAATTTTATCCATATGCCAATACATATTTTTATCAATCAATCGGAAAATCAGCGTTTTATCGCCGACGAGCGCTTGATCATGGCTTTCGGCGTAATTGATGACTTTTTCCTCTGGGCGATGCGAACTCAAAGTGTAAGCCAATTGCCCCAAATCCCAATCTTCATCATTTTTCTCTTTCAGGGTTTTTATCCATAAATCTGGCGCACCCATTTGCAAGCGATAATCAAATCCCAGACCGCCGTTCTTTGTCGATGCACCCAGCCCAGGAAAACCACTCATTTCCTCTGCAATGGTCGTGGCGTCGGGGCGAATGGCGTGAATGGTTTCATTTGCCAATCTTAAATAAGCGAGCGCGTCTTTGTCGACATTATCGCGGAAATAATCATCATAACTAGTGAAACTTTTTCCGAGTCCATGGTCGTGGTAAATCATACTAGTTACACCATCAAACCTAAATCCGTCAATGTGATATTCGTCCAGCCACCAACGGCAATTGCTTGCCAAAAAATGCAAAACTTCTGGCTTGCCGTAATCGAATAATCGCGAATCCCATTCTGGATGATTTGTTGGCTTGAAATATTGTGTCGGATCGCCAGCAAAATTGCCCAGACCTTCGACTTCGTTTTTGGCGGCGTGAGCGTGAACGAGGTCAATGATGACGCGCAGCCCCATTCCGTGCGCAGTGTCGACCAATTTCTTAAAATCGTCGGGAGTGCCAAATCTTGACGAGACCGCGAAAAAGTTGCTGACGTGATAACCGAAACTGCCGTAATATGGATGTTCGGCGATTGCCATAAGCTGAATGGTGTTATAGCCAGATTCTTTAATTCGCGGCAAAACCTCCGCGGTGAATTCGCTGAAACTGGCTACTTTTTCTTTCTGACTACTCATACCAACGTGCGCTTCGTAAATCAGGGGAACTTTTGGCTTGGGCGGAGTTTTATATTGCCAATCATAGGGAGTTTTTGGCGACCACACGACCGCGGAAAAATCGACAGAATTTTCGTCTTGGACAACGTAATTCGCATACGAGGGTAGTCGCCAGCCATCGCCGCCAGGCCAATAGACGCGCAATTTATATCTTTGTCCGTGGCGAAGTGAATCTTCAGGAAGATTTATGCTCCATTCGCCGTTTTTATCGCGATTTAAAGAGAATTCTTCGCGCTCTTTCCAATCTGAAAAATCGCCAACTAGGAATATCCGAGTGGCATTCGGCGCCCATTCACGAAATGTCCAGCCGTCCGTTGTTTTATGAAGTCCGAAATGTAAAAAACCCATCGCAAATTCGGCTGACGTCTTGCCGCTTAAAACCTTTTTCAATTTCGAAGAAATATACTTCTCGCGCGCCTGAATTGTGGATTTGTGCGGGGCTAGCCACTGATCCAAATCAACGAGGGTTTTATTGCTCATGTTTCTAGTGTAGCGGAAAAAACTGATATAATCTATCAAATGAAACCTTTTTCTTTTGAAATAACTTCACGATTTAACGACACATTGGCGCGAACGGGAATTATTCACACGCCACATGGCGATATTAAAACACCGGCATTTATTGTGGTTGGAACTAAGGCTAATGTTAAGGCGATGATTCCGGAGATGGTGAAGGATGTTGGCGCGCAGGCGGTGCTGGCGAATGCTTATCATTTATACTTGCAGCCGGGGCATGAATTGATTGAAAAGGCTGGATATCTTGGTAAATTTATGCATTGGGACGGGCCAACTTTTACGGATAGCGGTGGTTTTCAGGTGCTGAGTCTGGGTTCGGGTTTTAAGAAAGTTTTGGCAATGAGTACTGATGTTGATGAAGAAATTGCGATTGCTAAAAAATCGTCACGCCATGCTTGGGTGGACGAAAACGGTGTGATGTTTAAGTCGCATTTAGACGGGTCTTATCATAAATTCACGCCAGAATTGTCCATGCAAATTCAGGCTGGAATCGGTGCTGACATTACTTTTGCGTTTGACGAATTGACCTCTTTGATTGACCCGTACGAATATCAAGTTGAGGCGCTGGCCAGGACGCACGCCTGGGCGGAGCGAAGTTTGGCGGAAGTTAAGCGCCTAAGGGCGGCTCGTCCAGATAAGCCATATCAAGCTTTATTTGGCGTTTTGCAAGGCGCGAACTACGAGGATTTGCGGAAACAAACTGCCGAGTTTTTGGGCGCGATGGATTTTGATGGCTATGGAATCGGTGGCGCGTTGGAAAAGGAAACTATGGCGCAAACGATTCAGTGGGTCAATCAAATTCTGCCTGAAAATAAACCGCGTCATTTACTGGGAATTTCCGAGCCTGATGATATTTTTGCGGCAATTGAGCAGGGAATTGATACCTTTGATTGTGTGAGCCCGACGCGAGTGGCTAGGAATGGCGCCGCGTATACGCCGTTTGGTCGAGTCAATGTGCGTGGCCGAAAATACCGTGAGATGTTTGCGCCAATTATGGATAATTGCGATTGCTATACTTGCAAGAACTACACGGCGGCTTATCTTTGTCATCTTCTGCACGCCCGCGAGTCGTTGGCTGGAACGCTACTGTCAATTCATAATGAGCGATTTATCGTTAAGTTGGTTGACGATATTCGTGCCAGCTTGGAGGACGGGACTTTTTACGAGTTTCGTGATTTGTTCTTGGCGAAGTATTATAGTAAGAAATAGGCTATTTACAACTGATTGGAAAATCGTTATAATTAAACTCATACGCCGTGAGGTCTTTTTTATGGACTGTACCCGCGTGAAAAATAATAATTAAATTAAGGAGAACTTCTACAAATGGCAGATGCATTTGACCGAAGCAAACCGCACGTTAACGTTGGTACAATGGGCCACGTTGACCACGGTAAGACTACGCTGACTGCTGCGATTACTGCAGTGTTGGCAAAGCGCCTACCAAGCGCAGTTAACAAACCTGTTGCGTACGACCAGATCGACAACGCACCAGAAGAGAAGCAACGTGGTATTACTATCGCGTCTTCACACCAAGAGTATGAATCAAAGAATCGTCACTATGCACACGTTGACATGCCAGGACACGCTGACTACGTCAAGAACATGATCACCGGTGCTGCTCAGGTTGACGGTGCGGTATTGGTTATCGCTGCAACTGACGGCCCAATGCCTCAGACTCGTGAGCACGTTTTGCTTGCAAAGCAGGTTGGTGTGCCAAAGATCGTTGTCTTCTTGAATAAGATGGACATGGCTGACGAAGAAATGGTTGAGCTGATCGAAGAAGAAGTTCGCGAACTTCTTGAAAAGAACGGCTTCGACAAAGACGCTCCAATCATCAAGGGTTCTGCTCTTAAGGCTCTTGAAGGTGACGAGAAATACGAAGACGCTATTATGGAATTGGTTGACGCAATGGACAGCTACATTCCAGAGCCAGCACGTGACATGGACAAACCATTCATTATGCCAATTGAGGACGTCTTCTCAATTAAGGGTCGTGGTACAGTAGCAACTGGTCGTATCGAGCAGGGTGTTGTTAAATTGAACGACGAAGTTGAAATCGTTGGTTTGAAGCCAACTCAAAAGTCAGTTGTAACTGGTATTGAGGCCTTCAAGAAATCTCTTGACCAAGGTCAAGCAGGTGACAACGCAGGTGTCTTGCTACGTGGTATTGAGCGCAGCGACATTGAGCGCGGTCAAGTTTTGGCAAAGCCAGGCACAATTACTCCACATACTGAGTTTGAAGCTGAAGTTTACATCTTGAAGAAGGAAGAAGGCGGTCGCCACACTCCATTCTCAAAGGGCTACAAGCCACAGTTCTACTTCCGCACAACTGACGTTACTGGTGAAGTTGAATTGCCAGCTGACAAAGAAATGGTTATGCCAGGCGACACTGTAACCTTCAAGGTTAAGTTGCTTGCGCCAATCGCTATGGAGCAAGGTTTGAACTTTGCTATCCGCGAAGGTGGCCGTACAGTTGGTGCTGGTGTTGTTACAAAGATCAACAAATAATCTTGATAACACAAGCCTAATTAAATCCCCCGAGTTCCGGGGGATTTTTGATTGCTACAAGAAGGAGTTAATTGACAAATCGGTAATGTTTATGGCAGAATAAAAACATCTAATATAAAACAGAAAAAGGAGATTTTGGTGAATAAACAGAAATTGCTAATTGTTGGCGGCGGTGGAATGGTCGGTGCGACGGCGGCTTATGCGTGCGCGTTGCGTAGTGTCATTGAAGAGATTGTGTTGATTGACCGTAATGAGGATTTGGCTTGGGGTCAAGCGGCTGACATCAATGACGCGATGGGAATTGACAGAAATGTCGTGGTTCATACGGGAGATTATTCTGACATCAATGACGATGACATTGTTGTGATTACTGCGGGTGCGCCGCAACTTCCTGGACAAACTCGATTAGAATTGATTGACGTTAACGCAAAAATTATGCGTGATATCGTGAGAAATATTATGGCGAATGGCGCGAAGCCGTATTTGGTGATTGTCAGTAATCCGGTTGATGTTCTGACTTACGTGGCGCTTAAGGAATCTGGTTTGCCGAAAAATCGCGTGTTTGGGACGGGTACGACGCTTGATACTTCGCGAATGAAGTCGTATTTGGCGGACGCATTCAATGTCGATAGTAAAGCTGTTGACGCTTATATTTTGGGTGAGCATGGCGATTCGTCGTTTTCGACAATTGAGACGGCGCAAATTGGTGAAGTGCCGATTAGAGAATATCCTGGTTTTACAGAGGAAATGATTGACGGAATTGAACAGAAGGTTCGCGACAGAGCTTATCGGGTGATTGAAACGAAGAAATCGACGTATTTTGCGATTGGGTTTGTCGTGTCTAAGATTGTTTCGGCACTCCGAAAATCGACGCACACGGTTTATCCCGTCTGCTCTTTGGCTGAAGGCGAATATGGCTTGAATAATGTTGTGCTTGGATTGCCGTCAATAGTTAATAGCGACGGCGTGAAGATTTTGGTGGGCTATCCACTTACCGAGCGAGAAAAAGAATCGCTGAATAAATCCGCTGGAATTATTGCGGAAATGATTTCTCATCTTGATAAAGCGGAAAATTGCTGATATAATCGCATAGTTAATAATAATTCATCTCGAGAACTCGATTGACTATAAATAGGATAATTGGAGGTTACGAGATCGCACACAAGAGGAGGAGCTATGGCTCAAGATACAGGAATTAAAATCCGTATTCGTCTGAAGGCTTATGACCACAAAGTCATCGACCAATCAGCAAAACAAATTATCGACACCGCAATTCGCACAGGTGCTAACGTGGCTGGTCCAGTGCCTTTGCCAACTCGACGCAGCACTTACACCGTCGTAAAGAGTCCGCACGTTTACAAAACTGGTGGTGAATCTTACGAGCGCCGCGTCCACAAGCGTCTGATTGATATTACAAACGCTACACCAAAGACGATTGATAGCTTGCAGAACTTGAATTTGCCAGCTGGCGTTGATGCTGAAATTCGTATGTAATTTAACGATATATAAAATTTCCGCCTCTTGAACGGGGCGGATTTTTTATGCTATAATTCCATTTAGCTTATGACAAAACAAAAAACTCGTACTTATGCTCGCAATCGCTCGAAGTCTAGCGAGCTGTTTAGTCGCAAAGGTCGCGAACGCATTTATGATAATGATGGCTCATTTTTCTTGAAGTTGGTGGTTTTTGTGATATTAAGTGCGCTGTGGCTTCGTCTAAAAAATCCAATTGAAGTTGGCGGTTTGGTTGTCCAGGCTATTCCTGTCGGGCTATTTATTGCGTTGCTGCTGGTATTAAAGATTGAGAAATATCAATTCAACCGGAAAATTTGGTACGTCACGATAATTTTCATGGCAATTCTGACTTCGTTTACGCCAGTTGGCGTGATGATTTAATCGCTATGGATTCGTTATAAAATAATACCGTCCAATTAGGACGATATTATTTTGCTTGAAGTTGTTTGCTCTTAAACTTCTAGAATGGGCGACCGCCGCCCAACTTGCTAATAGCGTATCCAGAGTCTTGAATAATGTCAATTAGCGCCTCGGCTCGTGTAGCTGCGTCTGGGATATTTTTAGCCGCCTCGTAAGCTAAGCGGAACATCTTACTGCTGTTGGTTATTCTTGCGGCTGACATGTATATACGAATTTTTCGTTCTCCGTCAACATCTTCCATCCTATCTATATTTGGCACTAGTGCATTAATAGCCTCATCTCTGATAGTGCGTAAATTATTCAGTTCTTCGTTAGTATTTTCGATTTGAGAATCGTTCATGATTGCCCCCTAATTAATAAAATTTCTTTTCGAATATGATTATAGCATATGCGGAATTGTAGATAAAACAGAACATATGTCATGGGTTGACTTTTTAGGCTCAATTGTGCTACAATTTACGAGTAATTTCTATTACGCGTAATATCAACTGTTCTCCTTGGTGAATGAGCAGGTCTGGTTATGAGCGGATGTTTACATTTAATGTTCTCCCAGAATCCAGAAACCGCACGTCATCAGGAGTATTTAAGTGGGAGTGAGGAAAAGTGAAAACACTTCTCGGTACCAAACTTGGTATGACCCAGCTCTTGGCTGAAGACGGCAAAGCCATTCCGGTAACGCTGATCCAAGCCGGCCCTGTCACCGTTACTCAGGTGAAGACCGTCGAAACCGACGGTTACAATGCGGTACAGGTAGCTTTTGGAGAGGGTAAGAACCTGAGCAAGGCCGTGGCTGGACACGTTAAGCCAGCCCAAGTGACCCCGAAACATATTCGGGAATTCCGTGTCGACCAGATTCCAGAGGATCTGAAAGTTGGCAGTGAAATTAATGTTTCCGCGTTTGAAGTCGGCGATTTTGTCGATGCAACCGGAACCAGCAAAGGTAAAGGTTTCGCTGGAACCATTAAACGCCACAACTTTAAGCGTCACCGCAAGACGCACGGTGGTAAAGGTAATACTCGTAAGCCAGGTTCAATTGGCTCGATGTATCCACAAAAAGTTTTCAAGGGTAAGACGATGGCTGGTCATATGGGTCACGAACGTGTTACTGTTAAGAACTTGGAAGTGGCATATGTTGATCCAGAGACCAATCTAATCGGGGTTAAGGGCGCTGTTCCTGGACCACGAAAGGGGCTGATTATTTTAGGAGGTAACAAGTAATGGCAGATTCAACCAAACTTCCTAAAGACATTTTTGCTGTGGAAGTGCCAAATCACGAATTGTTGAAATTGGCATATGACAGCTACTTGGCAAACGCACGCCTAGCTAGCGCTACGACCAAGCAGCGCGGCGAAGTTTCTGGTGGTGGTAAAAAACCATGGAAGCAAAAGGGAACTGGTCGAGCACGTTTCGGCTCAAGCCGTAACCCAATCTGGCGCGGCGGTGGTGTAGTATTTGGCCCACGCGGCAACGAAAACTACACTAAAAAATTGTCAAAGACTGCTAAGAAAGTGGCAGTTCGCCAAGCTTTGACCGTAGCTAACGAAGCTAAGAAAATTGTCGTTAAAGATGTTAAGACTACTGGCAAGACCAAGGAAGCCGCAACATTCCTAGCCGACAACAAGTTCGAGCGCCGTGTTCTGATCGTTGTAGATGAGAAGACACCAGAACTTATGCGTGCTACAAACAATATTCAGAACGTTTTGGTGGTTCGCGCTAATTATCTAAGCGTTTATCACATTCTGAATGCGGATACAATCGTTATAACACCGAAAGCTCTACCTGTAATTACTGCATGGTTGGGCAAGGAGGAAGCGTAATATGAAACAGACGATTATTATCCCACGCGTTAGTGAAAAGGCTTACGCACAGAGCGCCAATGGTGTATATGTGCTACGCGTTCCACTTAACTTGAATAAGAACGAAATCAAATCAGCTGTAGAAGCACAATTTGGCGTTACTGTAGTTAAGGTTAAAACCTTAGTACAAGACGGCAAGGCTGTACGCTTCTCACGAGGCAAGAATCGTTATCCTGGCACAACAACGCGCAAGGATTGGAAGAAGGCTTACGTGACGCTGAAAGAAGGCGATAAGCTCGATGTGTTTGACGCAGTAGAGCAGCAGATGGAGGAGACCAAGTAATGCCAGTGAAAGCTTACAATCCAACCACTCCTGCTCGTCGCGGCATGACGAGTCAGGATTTGTCAGACATTACAACAAGAAAACCTCTTAAAAGTCTGATTAAAGCTAAAAAGCAAAATGCCGGTCGCAACAACCAAGGTCGAATTACTGTTCGTCATCGCGGAGGCGGCGTTCGTCGTCACTACCGCTTGGTGAACCACAATTTGCCAGCAGGTTTGACCTTGACGATTGAAGAAATCGAATACGATCCAAACCGCTCAGCTCGTATTGCTCGAGTTAAGGATCAGTACAATTTGTACCACTACATCTTGGCTGACACCTCAATGGTTAAGGGTAAAACTATCCGAACTGGCGAAGAAGCTCCAATTGAGGCTTCGAACCGCTTGCCATTGTCAGTTATTCCTGTTGGTACGATGATTTACGCTATTGAGTTGACCGCTGGTAAGGGTGCACAAATGGTGCGCGCTGCTGGTGCTAAAGCTCAGTTGATGGCAAAAGAAGGCAACTACGCAACTATCAAATTGCCATCTGGCGAAGTTCGCAAAGTTCGTTTGGAAGCTACCGCTGCTATCGGTGTAGTCGGTAACGTCCAGCACCAAAATGTTAAGATCGGTTCAGCTGGTCGCAAACGTCGCAAGGGTATTCGCCCAACTGTTCGTGGTGTCGTTATGAACGCCGCAGATCACCCACATGGTGGTGGTGATGGTGGTCGCCACGGTACTGGTAAAGCACCACGTACTCCTTGGGGTCAATTGACATTAGGTTATCGAACTCGTCGCCGTAAAGGCTCGAATAAATTAATCGTACGCACGCGTCACGACGCGAAGAGGAAGAGGTAAATCACGATGAGTCGTTCATTAAAGAAAGGTCCATTCGTCGATGTAAAGCTAGCAAAGAAAATTGCTGCTCTTAGCCTTGACGATCGAACCGTTATCAAAACGTGGGCGCGCGCTTCGACTATTACACCAGAGATGGTTGGTCGAACGATTGCTGTTCACAACGGTAGAGTGCACGTACCAGTGCTGATTACCGAAAACATGGTTGGTCATAAGCTCGGTGAGTTTAGTCCAACTCGTAAATTCCGTAAACACGGTGGAAAGGATAAGAAGTAATCATGGCTGATACAACTTATACTGTCCGTGCTTACGCTAAAGGTGTTGATCAGGCACCACGTAAGGTAAGTCTAGTCGCAGCCTTGGTGCGAGGTCGTACTGTAGCTGATGCGCTAGTTATCTTAGAGCACGTTCCAAAGCGCGCTGCTAGCCCAGTTAAGAAAGCTATCGAAAGCGCTAAGGCAAACGCTATCAACAACCACGGCTTGGATACGAAAAGTTTGGTAATTACTACTTTGAGTGTTACTGTTGGCACACGTTTGCGCCGCTTTAAGCCTGCATCAAGGGGTCGCGCTTTGCCATTCCAGAAAAAGACTTCAAATATTTTGGTTGAAGTAACTGGCACGGAAAAGCCAAAGAAAGCGCCTGCAAAAAAGGCCGAAGCTAAGGCAGAAGCAAAAACTGCTAAGCCTGCAGCTAAAAAAGCCGCTAAACCGGCAGCAAAAAAGGAGGAGAAGTAAATGGGTCAAAAAGTGAATCCAATCAACTTCCGCCTACAGGTCAATAAGAACTGGAGCTCTCGTTGGTTTACGGCCAATAAAAAAGAGTTTGCAGAGGCGATTCGTCAGGATCACGAAATCCGCGAGTTGATTGAAAAGAAATTTGCCTCACGCCCAACTATCAATCGCATTGAGATTGAGCGTAGCGCTAACTTGATCACGATTACAATTCACACAGCAAAAGCTGGTGTTGTTATCGGTCGCGGTGGTGCTGGCGTGAATGAATTGAAGAAGCAAGTTGAGAAGATCGCTGGTCAGCCAGTTCGTATCAACATTGAAGAAGTTCGCCGTCCAGAATTGGCAGCCAAATTGGTGGCTGAGAATATCGCTCGCCAATTGGAGCGCCGAATCAACTTCCGCCGTGCAACTAAAATGACCGCACAAAACACCATGAATGCTGGCGCTAAAGGTATTCGTATTGAGGTGGCTGGTCGTTTGAACGGTGCTGAAATGGCACGTCGCGAAAAGGTAATTGAAGGCTCAGTGCCTCTACACACCTTGCGCGCTGATATTGACTTCCACTGCGCTCGCGCTCAGACACCAGCTGGTATCATTGGCGTGAAAGTATGGATTTATAAGGGAGAAAGGAGTCGCTAAATGCTGTTACCAAAGAAAACTAAGCACCGCAAAGTGCGTATTGGAAAAAACCGCGGTCAAGCAACTCGTGGCAATTACATCGCGTTCGGCGACTTTGCATTGCAATCACAATCAAATGAGCGCATCAACTCCCGCCAAATCGAGTCTGCTCGTCAGGCGATGACTCGTTACATTAAGCGTGGTGGTAAGATTTGGATTCGAATCTTCCCACACACTCCAGTTACTCGAAAGCCACTTGGCTTGAAAATGGGTGGTGGTAAAGGTAATCCAGAGTTCTTCGTTGCTAAGGTAAAGGCTGGTACTGTCCTGTTTGAGATGCAGGGCGTTTCAGAGGAAGTTGCTCGCGAAGCAATGCGTCTGGCTAGCCACAAATTGCCAGTCAAATGTAAGTTCATCAAGCGGGAGGACGCATAATGGCTGAAACGAAGAAATCTGTTAAAGCGGCAGTTGTTAAGACGATTGACGATTTGAAGAAGGAATTGGCTGAAAAGCGAAACGACCTACTTCAAGCAAAACGTTCTCACGCTGCTGGCGAGTTAGTTAATCCAAAAGCGTTGCGTTCACTCCGAAAGGAAATTGCACGCCTGCTGACACAAATTAATAATACAAAGGAGAGCAAGTAATGGCCCGACGAACATTGATTGGCGTCGTAACGAGTGCCAAGCGCGACAAGACCATCACTGTGACGGTCACTAGCCGCGAAACGCATCCGCTATACGGCAAGCAGTACACCGTGACTCGCAAATACACTGCTCACGATGAAACCAACGAAGCAGGTGAAGGCGACAAGGTGCAGATCGAAGAGACTCGCCCAATTTCCAAGACTAAGAGCTTTACTCTAGTTAAGGTTATTGAAAAGTCTCGCGGTTCTATCAAACTAAAGGACGAAGTTTCTGGCGAAACTAAGGAAGAGGCTAAGGAGGACGACAAATGATCCAACAAGAATCTCGCCTTAAGGTAGCCGACAACTCAGGCGCTAGGGAAGTTTTGTGTATCCGCGTTCTTGGCGGTACACGACGCCGTTACGCTCGCGTTGGCGACGTAATCGTCTGCTCGGTAAAAGACGCTAGCCCAACCGGTAACGTTAAGAAAAAATCTGTTGTTAAGGCTGTAGTTGTTCGTACTCGCGATCAAATTCATCGCAAAGACGGCTCAACAATCTGTTTTGACGACAATGCCGTAGTGATTATCAACGATGACAAGCAGCCAAAAGCTACTCGTGTCTTCGGTCCAGTTCCACGCGAACTTCGCGATATGGGCTACATGAAGATCGTCAGCTTAGCTCCGGAGGTACTCTAATGGCTCGAATTCATAAAGACGATACCGTAAAAATTATTGCTGGTAAAAATAAAGGCACAACTGGTAAAGTTCTAAAAGTTAACACAAAAGACCAAACTGTTTTGGTTGAAGGTGTCGGCGTTGGACATCGCCATGTTAAGCCAAGCCAGTACAATCCAAAAGGCGGCAAAAAAGATATTCACGTACCAATGGATATCAGCAAAGTCGCTTTGGTTGTTGATGAGAAATCAGGCAAAATCAGTCGGGTTGGTTTAGTAAAGAATGCTGACGGCGGCAAAACTCGTGTTGCTCGCCAAGCAAAAAATAAGGAGATTAAATAATGGCAGAAAAGAAAACTGTCGTGCCAGCTCCTCGCTTGAAAGCCTTGTATCAAGGAACTTACCTTAAGGAACTACAAGCCGAATTGAATCTAAAGAACGTGCATGAAGTGCCAGCTTTGGAAAAGATCGTCGTGAGCGTTGGTACCGGCAAAAAGAAAGATGACAAGCGTCATTTCGAAATTGTCAAAAACACTGTCGAGAAAATTACAGGTCAAGCGCCAGTAGCTCGACAAGCCAAAAAATCAATCGCGACATTTAGCATTCGTAAAGGTATGGGCGCGCCAATTGGTGTTAGTGTAACTTTGCGCGGCTCTCGTATGTACGAGTTCATGGATCGTTTGATTAACGTTGCTTTGCCTCGCGTTCGTGACTTCCACGGCGTTGGCTTAAAGTTTGATAAAGGTGGCAATTACAATCTCGGCATCACCGAACAATCGATTTTCCCAGAATTGACATTCGAGGAAACTCAGGTTTTGCACGGTTTGCAGATTACATTTGTTATCAAGAACGGCAACAAGGAAGCTTCTAAGGCGTTGCTAGAAAAATTCGGCATGCCGTTTGAGAAGAAGGGAGGCGTCAAGTAATGGCTAAGAAATCAATGGTCGCTCGTGATAAGAAGCGTATAAAGATGATTGCCAAGTTTGCAGCCAAGCGTGCTGAGTTGAAAGAACTTGGCGACCTCGATGGTTTGCAGAAATTGCCTCGCAATTCTAGCCCAACCAGGCACAAGAACCGTGATAGCATCTCTGGTCGCCCACGCGGCTACATGCGTCAATTCGGCTTGAGCCGTATCAATTTCCGCGAAAAAGCAGCCAAAGGTGAAATCCCAGGCATAACAAAGAGTAGTTGGTAAGAAGGAAAGGAGATTAGAATATGTCTATGCAAACTACAGACCCAATCGCCGACCTTCTGACTCGCATCCGCAATGCGAAATTGGTTGGCAAAACGGAAGTTCGTGTTCCGTCCAGCAAGATGAAGAAAGTCATCGCTGAACAATTAGTCAAAAACGGCTACTTGGCAGATGTTAAACTGGAAGATGCTAAACCTCGTGGCGTGTTGGTAGTTACTATCAATGAAAAAGGAACTAACAGCACTATCAACGAAATTACCCGCATCTCAAAACCTGGTCGTCGCGTTTACGTCGGCGCTAGTGAGATTCCAAAGGTAAAGAGTGGTCGCGGTTTGGTACTTATCTCAACCTCAAAAGGTGTCATGACTGGCGCTGAAGCAGCTAAGGCTAAACTTGGTGGCGAATTGTTGTTGAAGGTTTACTAAGCCTCACGCAAATCAAATAAACGTCCTCATTGCAGGGCGTTTATTTTTTATGATAAACTTTTATCATATGGGAGCTGGAGTACTAAAAGACATAAAGTCGGCATATCGAGTAGCAGTAAAGGGATTAGTGCGCGATGAATTAGGTAGGCTGCTGTTCGTTCAAGAGAGAAGTGACTCATGGGATCTTCCTGGCGGTGGGCTGGAACATGGTGAGGATATTACAGAAGCGTTGAAACGAGAGTTTCTGGAAGAACTAGAGACAGATATCGAAGTCGCTGCAGAAAATCCCTTGATTATTCCAACTTGGAATACAAAATTCGACGACCCCGTTTTGATTATTGCCTACAAAGTAACTCTATTAACGACACCTCGTAAAACAGATGAAGTTTCAAACTTTAACTATTTCGATATTCATGAAATCAAGCAAGAAAAGCTAGATTCTACGCTGATTGACAATCTTTCAAAGATATATCAAATTGACCGCTAGTACTCTCGAGAGAAACATTTCTATGCTTTCCATACGGCAGGCAGCATCGAAGACGCTCTCATGTCGCTCTGTGCTATAAAAGAGAATGCAGGGCACTTTCTGACGCCCGGGGATATAAAGTATAATAAATTAGACTGGCTCGGGCAATAAATTTAGGAGATATCATGGACACCATAAGAAAAACTATTAAAGCACGCACTTGGAAGGATGGTAAAGAAATCCGCCCAGAAGATCAGATTCTTCCGGTAAATCAGGTATATGCTTGGCTTTTTACTCACGATAATAAAATAGCCATCGTCTCTAAGGATGGTCGAAAGTGGCAGCTGCCCGGTGGAAAACCAAATAAACACGAGACTTACTTGCAAACCATCGTACGTGAAGTAGCTGAAGAAACGGGAATTAATACAGACAGCGTGTCTAGTCAGTATAAGTTTTTTGGTTATTACGATATCTTGGAAACAGATAGCTTAAAAAATGATGACGAATACTTACAACTTCGGGTTAGCCTGAAACTTAATAAGAATGCCGATGAGTATATCTTACATCAACAGAATGAGGACGAAGAGCAAATACAGGAAGAGCAGATAAGGTATGCTAAATTTGTAACAGTTGATGAACTCACACAACACATTCCATGGGCAAGCGAAAGCGCAGAGTTGAAAGCCGCTATACAGAGTCAAATAAATTTTCCCGTATCACACTAGCACATTTTTCGACTGCAACTTCATGCCCGAGTGAATATCCATTGCGCTTCAACTTCGGTAGTTCGCGCACTTCGTGAAACATCATATTAAGCTCAGGTACGAAAAATAATTCCCGAAACGGCATGTCTTTGAGCCGAGATTTCTCGCGTGACTCAGTTAAGATAACGCCAGAATTTTCTCCAAAAATCACTTTCTCGCGACCATTGGGAAAATTTATTACAAGACACGTCGTGTATTGTGCTCGTCTGTTTGCCTTATTCTCAAGCTTCTTCAGGCAATAATCTACGATCTCTTGATCACTCATTTCATGACCATCCCAGCGTCTTGTAAATACGCCAGGCTCGCCGTTTAGAGCTTCAATTTCCATGCCGGAATCATCGGCGATAATTATCAGGTTTTTATCATTCCCGCGTAAATGACGCCTTGTGTGTTGCGCTTTCAATAGGGCGTTTTGTTCAAATGTCGTGCCCGTTTCTATGCAGTCAGGAATTTGATAATCTAAATCTGCCAACGAAATAATTGACGTCTGTGGAGAGAATTTATGAAACGCGGCAACGAATTCTGCGTGCTTGCCTGGGTTTTTGGTGGCGAATAGTATAGTTGCTGTCATTGAGTATAATTATATCAATTATCATAAATATCGAAAAATTGCTAATTTGACGGTATTATAATATCATCGAACTAAGCAATGATAATTTCATCCATATACAAAACAGCCGATAACGACGGACTAATCGCTCATATTTATGAACATTTATTAGCTCAGTGCGTTTTGAAGCGTCTTCAAGACAATGAGTTCTTTACTCTGAGCGATATCATACTGTCTGCAAAAACATATGGTGACACTTGTTTTATGGATGCTGAATTATATAGCCCAGAAGCGAAAAAGACATATGACGAGGCATTGCGAGAGTTTGATAAATTAGTAATTCCAGAAGATGATATTTTGAGGGCTGCTGACGAGTGCGGAATAGAAATGAATCGAAATATAGCAGAAGTCGATCGAAGTGAACTGAGTAAAAAGCTACGCGAAGTTCAGATTTCTCCGTGGTGTAAGCAAATTGATATGGCGTATCGTAAGGCTCGCAATGAGAGCTCTGTTAATACGCTTTTTCGTACTTCGTATATAAAATACAGTAAAGAGTCTGACGATCTTTTTCGTGAATGCGTTCTGGAGTATTCAATTGATGAAAGTCACATACAGACGCCTGTTGATCAAGCCCTGGCGGCAATTGTTATTCAGATTGTGGCTCTCAATTTCTTGACGGTCGTGCGGGAAAAATATACAGTGTATGATCGTGGCGATCAGTGGTCGGAGGCGTCAATTTCGGTTGGATACAGAATGTTTCTTGGACTATTGAAGAAAGATGACAAAATAATTAATCAATTGAGCTATGATTTCTTAGAATATATAAAAAGCTTATCGTCGTCCGTCTTTTGTGATAATTTACAAAAAGCTCTTGTTCGATGTTCGGACAATCATAAACAGGCTATATTAAATAGGAGTGTGCTAAATGCGATCCTCGGAGGGTGTATTATTGGCGGCAAAGGTTGGCTGGAGATGGCGGATAGTGCTCGAATAAGGCAAATGGTTAATTCAATCGAGCTAGACATATATGAGGTTAGTTCGTAGCTTGAAAACCTTGCATTTTACCCCTAGTATGTGTTAAAATACTGAAGTTAATATCAAATCACACGAAAGGTGAGTAATGAGTCTGAGTCGAATCGGAAAACTGCCGGTGATTATTCCGGCCGGTGTGACAATCACGGTTGACTCTGGTGATGTGGTCGTTAAAGGACCAAAGGGTGAATTGAAGCAATTCATCACACCAGCAGTTGAGGTGAAAGTCGAAGACGGACAAGTCACGGTACATCCTAAGGACGAGTCCAAAGTAGCCCGTAGTCAGCATGGTCTGATGCGCGCGCTAATTAACAACATGGTAATCGGTGTAACCAAAGGTTATGAAAAACGCCTAGAGGTTAACGGTGTCGGTTTCCGTGTTAGCTCAAGCAATAATGAGCTAGAAATGGCACTTGGATTTTCACATCCAGTCAAATACAAAGCCCCAGAAGGTGTAACTGTTACCAACGAAAAAATGATTATCGTTGTTAGCGGTATCAATAAACAACAAGTCGGCCAAGTTGCAGCGGAAATCCGCGCATTGAAGAAGCCTGAACCATACAAGGGTAAGGGTATCAAGTATGTCGACGAGCAGATTTTGCGTAAAGCAGGAAAGACAGGTAAGTAATCATGGCTGAAAATAAGAAGCTACTCAACCGCGCTCTTCGCAAAAACCGCGTTCGCGCTAAGGTTTCAGGTACGGCAGAGCGTCCACGCTTGACAGTTACTATTAGCAATTTACACGTTAGCGCACAGTTGATTGACGATGTAGCGGGTAAAACATTGGCTGCAGCAACTACAGTTGGCACAAAAGCAACTGGCACGATGACTGAAAAAAGTGCTGCTATCGGTACTGAAATTGCTAAAAAAGCAAAGAAAATTAAGATTAGCGCAGTGGTGTTTGATCGCAATGGTCGTCAATACGCTGACCGACTAAAGGCTTTGGCTGATGCTGCGCGCCAAGAAGGATTGGAGTTCTAGTATGGCAGAGCAAGCTGCAAATACTACCCCACGTGCAGAAGGTCGTCGACCTCGAAATCCACGTGGTGGTCGCCGCGATGACCGGCGAAATGTGCGCGATGACGCACCAAAAGAATTTGAAGAATTGGTGATCAACATTGATCGCGTTTCTCGCGTGGTTAAAGGTGGTCGCCGCTTCCGATTTAAGGCTTTGGTGGTTGTTGGTAACCGCAAAGATAAGGTTGGTGTTGGTGTTGCTAAGGGCGCAGACGTTCAAGCTGCAGTTGCTAAGGCTACATCAGTCGCTAAAAAGCATCTAATTACATTGCCATTAAACGGTGAAACAATTCCGCACGACAGCGAAGTTAAATTCTCTGGCGCACGCGTATTGATCAAGCCAGCCGCTCCTGGTACCGGTATTATCGCTGGTGGTGTAGTTCGCCAAATTATCGGTGTAACAGGTGTTCGTAACCTATTGACCAAATCTCTTGGCTCAACCAACAAGGTTAACATTGCTTACGCGACTATTGAAGCTCTAAAGTCATTAGTTCCACGCGATCAATGGCTAAGCGCTCAGCCTGTAAAAAAGGTTGCTAAAAAGGAGGCTAAATAATGAAGTACAATGATCTCCAAGTTTCAGCAAACAGGAATAAAAAGCGCGTTGGTCGCGGTATTGCTGCCGGTCAAGGTAAGACTGCTGGTCGCGGTACTAAAGGTCAGAACGCCCGAACAGGTAAGAAACTTCGTGTAATGTTCCAAGGTGGTCAGCGTCCACTAGCTCAAGCTGTGCCAAAGGCTCGCGGATTCAAGAGTTTGCGAACTCCAGCTCAAGTTGTGTACATGGATCACTTGAACGCATTTGATGGCAAAACTGTCGACAATGCTTTGTTGTTCACTGAAGGCTACATTGCAACTCCATTCCACACGGTTAAGGTGATTGCTCGTGGTGAATTAAAGGCTAAGGTTGACTTGAAAGTACAAGCTGCCTCAGCTTCAGTTGTTGCTGCCATCGAAAAAGCCGGTGGCTCATTCGAGAAAGTAGCTACACCTCTACGCCAAAGCGCGAAAGAAGCTGAAGAGAAATAATTTTTCTCGACAACGATAAATCCCCTTCAAAAGAGAAGGGGATTTTCTTTTACTTTGATATTTTGGACTATTTTTCGCTACATTCTTGCGGCACAACTAGATAAATAGTCACATTCCTGTCGGCGGTGTCATCGCTACTGTCGTGATTGGCGATTTTTGGCTCAGAGATAATAATCTTTATTTTCAGGAAAACCTTGCGAAACTAAGCCTTGCTTGACTTTATCGGCACGCTCCATGGCTAATTTTGTGCCAGCGCTTGTCTTTGAACTTTCATATGTTTGACCGACCAACTCAATTGAAAATTCCTTTTGGCTATTTGATTTGTATAGCGCCCCCAGTTTAGCCAGTTCATCAACGGCAATTCCTTCGTATGTATATTGCGTCGAATCCGCATTGAAGAAAACATTTTTAAAATTATATTTACCGTCGCTAAGCGTAAAATAGCCGTCTTTCATGTAGTCATAGCCAGCTTTTCGAAAATCAGCAGACGTTAAACATTTTGAATTTGATTTAGCTAAATTCTGTTTCTTATCCTCACTCTTCTTTTCTTCGCCCTTAGGTTTGACTGCTTCTTTCCGTGAAATATTCGTATTCTTTGAAGGCGCGGTTTTGTCTGACACAAGAATAATTGCCACCACTATTCCGATTGTCGCCAGCACTCCCACGATTGCCAATGTAACCCATAGCCACAATTTACTTTTCTTTGGTGGATAATTTTGGGGAAATTCTGGGTTTGGTGGTGGCGTAATTGGTGGAGTTGATGGGATTTCAGGCTGCTGTTGCATATAATACCTCGTTTACGTTAAGTTATTGACTCAATTATAACGCATACGCTTTTATGTTTTTAGTATGGAAATATCCGCTAAGGTAATGTATAATTAACAGAGTTAAGAATTGTTAGTGACTATGAGGGGCTAAAACATGAATTGGAGAATAATTTTCCGCTCGTTGAAAAATAAAGATATGCAAAAACGACTATTTATCGTCGTGGGAATAATCGTTGTTTATCGATTATTAGCGCACATTCCAGTGCCATTGGCGGAACCAACGCAGCTGCGTAACGCGATTTCGTCGGTACTTGGGCAATCTGACCTCGGTGGAATTTTGAACTTGCTATCTGGTGGTGCGTTGTCGAGCTTCTCTCTGGTGTTGGTTGGGCTTAGTCCATTTATTACCGCTAGTATTATTATTCAGCTTCTGACCAAAGCCATTCCAAGGCTTGAGGAACTACACAAAGATGGTGAATCTGGACGTCGAAAAATCCAGCAATGGACGCGTGTTATTACCGTGCCGCTTGCTATTGTCCAATCAATCGCTTTCATCTTCATCTTAAGGCAAACAGTTCTTCAAGGTGGCAGTACGACATTAGCTGACCCTACTATGATGGAATGGATCGTTTCAATTACTTCAATGACAGCAGGCTCTGTCCTTCTGATGTGGCTTGGCGAGTTGATTACTGAGCAGGGAATCGGCAACGGTATTTCTATCGTAATCTTCGCTGGCATCATCAGCCAATTGCCACAAATGCTCGCGTCATTAATCTCATCATTGTTCAACACCTCATCGGGCAGCTTAAACGTCTTCAACTGGTTCACTCTTCCCGTAAATCCAGTTATGTTCTGGACGATATTAATCATGTCAATCGCTGGACTTATCGTCCTTTATTTCCTAGTTAAAATCAACGAAGCCCAGCGCGTCATTACAATTAACTACGCAAAGCGCGTTCACGGAAACAGTAATTACGGCGATGTAAAAAGCATTTTGCCAGTTAAGTTGATTGCTGCGGGAGTTATTCCGGTCATCTTCGCGGTTGCGTTTCTGAGCTTGCCGCAATTTGTTGGTCAAGTTATGAAAGCGTCTGGTAACGCCGACCTTCTACCGACCGCCAACAAATTGATCACTTGGTTCCAAGCTCCAAACGCGGGCTCGTTTACAGGAAGCACGGCTGAAGCGTTTATTTACCCAACGTTATACTTTATCTTGGTTATCGCCTTTACGTATTTCTACACTGGAATCGTCTTTAACGCTAACGAAATTGCCGAAAATCTGCAGAAGCAGGGCGGATTTATTGAAGGCGTACGTCCGGGCGCTCAGACTGAAAAATACCTTATGAGAACCGTCAATCGCTTGATTTTGTTCGGCTCAATTGTCCTAGGAATCGTGGCTATTTTGCCATTCGTCGCGGAATATCTCACGTATAATTTAACAGGCTTGCAGGGTTTGCGTTTGTCAATCGGCGGTACTGGAATCTTAATTGTCGTATCAGTTGCCCTTGAAACGCTGCGACAAGTCAACTCTCGTGCGCTGATGGTTACATATGATGACTTTGACCCAGACGAGCTGCTTGATAGTGACAAAAAGAAGAGTAAGAAGCGTCGTTTGTTTAAGAAAAAATAATTGACATCAAAAATCCCCGCCGAAAAGCGGGGAATTCTTTTTTATGAATGGATTATCGTATTTTGTAATCGTAAGATAAATTGTCGCCAACTTTTTTCTCATTTTGGCAGACTGGCGCAATTTCATTACTAATGTTATTTTCATCAACCATCTTACAACTCGGAATGTTGAACAAATTAAATTGGTTGGTTGGGGAAATCGCTTTCCATCCGCCGTCTTTCTTAACTGCAAACATTCGTGCCACAGAATTGCCGCAACCATAGCCCAGCAACAACTGTTTCTCGTCCTGGGAATGGGCGATTACTGCAGCTGCGCCGTTGTTATCCTTACAGCCCGACTTCTTCACGTCTGCCTTCAGAAAATCACGAAGCTCTTGTGTGGCTGAATCGTTGCGAGTAACCGCTTTACCTCCTTCAATACGGAAGCCCAAAGATCCCAAGCTTACAGATCCATTATCAACCTTTTCCGCTGTTTGAGACGTCTTGTCGGAAGTTTGGTTAGATTGTAATAAAATTACGCCAATAACTATCACTATCAAAGCCGTCACCAGACCGATTAGCGCTGCGGTCATTATCTCATTCTTCGATTTTGTAACCTTAAAGTTTGCTGGTTTTTTCTTGCTTGCCATAAAAATCCTTATGTTAAATTTGATAGCTCAATTATAGCACGTAAATTTACGGCGAAACCTCTTGTCAAACCGTGTTTAGTACTGTATAATTGACAACTGTAACTTATGGCGAGTCAAAAGGAAGTCATCAAAATGGTAGGAAAGGTAGTGGAAGCACTGCCTAATACTCAATTTAAGGTGGAACTGGAGAATGGTCATAGTATCATCGCGCACATTTCAGGACGAATGCGTAAGCATTATATTCGTCTGGTGCCTGGTGATAAGGTTGAGGTTGAGATGACCCCTTACGATCTTACAAAGGGACGAATCAGCTTCCGCCTACGTGACGATCGACCTCAGGGTCGGTAGTTATAATATCAACGATAATCTCGGGTTTACTCGGGAAGGGAGATTTAAGCACTTTATGAAAGTTCGTGCAAGTGTGAAAAAAATCGACAAAGATCCCAAAAAAGGTGATAAGGTAGTTCGCCGCAAAGGCCGACTATATATCATCAACAAGAAAAAACCTAAGAATAAGCAAAGGCAGGGTTAAGCATGGCTCGAATTGCTGGGGTAGTTATCCCAACAGAGAAGCAGGTGCAAATTGCGCTCACCTATATTTACGGTATTGGGCCAAAGCACGCTTCGAGCATCCTTGCGGCGGCTAAAATTGAGCCGACCACTCGGGTGAAAGATCTCACCGAGGCTGAAGAAAACAAGATTCGCGAAATTATTGACAGCGAATACACCGTTGAAGGTGATCTCCAGCGCTTGGTGGCAAATAATATTAAGCGCTTGAAGGATATCAACGCCTATCGCGGTCTTCGCCACAAAGCAGGACTGCCAACACGCGGACAGCGGACTCGTACGAATGCACGAACTCGCAAGGGTCGCGCCATCGCCGTGGGCGGTACACAACCAAAAGCAGCAAGTAAGACCTAAAGAAAGGACTAAGAAATGGCAGACGCAAAATCTACCAAGAAGAAGCAGCGCCGATCAGTCCCAGCTGGTCAGCTGCACATTCAGGCAACATTTAACAATACTATCGTTACTTTTTCCGACAAGAAGGGTAACGTACTAACCGCTTCATCAGCTGGTGCATGTGGTTTCCGTGGAAGCAAAAAAGGTACAGCCTATGCTTCACAGGTTGCTGCTGAAAAAGCTGCTGAAGCTGCGAAAACTCAATACGGCTTGAAATCTGTTGACGTTTTCGTGAAGGGTGTCGGTTTGGGACGTGACGCCGCTATTCGTGCGGTCAGCGCCTTCGACATCTCAGTAGAAAGCATTAAGGACGTAACTGGCGTGCCTCACGGTGGTGTTCGTCCACGAAAGGCACGGAGGGCATAATTATGGCACGAGATAATTCACCAATTGTCAAGCAAAGCCGCCGCGAAGGTTATGCGCTTCATCCAAAAGCACATAAAATTTTGGCGAAAAAATCTGGCATTCCAGGTCAGCACGCACATGGTCGTCAGAATAAGCCAAGTCTATACGCTACACAGCTTCGTGAAAAGCAGAAGGTTCGTCGCTTGTACGGTCTAGTCGAAAAGCAGTTTGCTCGCTTAATGAACGAAGCAACACGCGCTCAAGAAGGTTTGGCGGGCGAAAACTTGTTGAAGCTATTAGAGCGCCGTTTGGATAACGTTGTTTATCGTTCTGGATTTGCCGTATCACGTCGCGCAGCTCGTCAACTAGTTAGCCACGGACATTTTGAATTGAACGGCCGACGCGTCGATATTCCATCGATTCGTGTTAAAGCTGGCGATGTCATCACGGTTCGTCCAAAGAGTACCAAGTCAGAGTACTTTACACGAATTGACGATGTAATCAACAATTCAGTCCAAGGTCCACTAAGCTGGCTAAAAGCTGATAGCAAGAAACTGAAGATTGAAGTAACTGGTTTGCCAAAGCGCGAGGAAGCAGAAGCTGACATCAACGAGCAATTAATTGTTGAGTATTACTCACGATAAAAGAAGGGTTAGGGAAGAATTATGGCAAAAGCAATTTACAATCCAGCACTCGCGAGCGTTGATGATATTTCAGAAACCAGTGCTACTTTTCTAATCGAGCCACTTCACCCAGGCTACGGTAATACTCTTGGTAACTCATTGCGACGCGTTCTGTTGTCAAGCGTCCGCGGTGGCGCGGTTGTAGCTTTCAGGATTGAGGGCGCAACTCACGAGTTTACTACTGTTGAAGGCATCAAAGAAGATGTTGTCGACATTATGTTGAACTTGAAAAACGTTCACCTACGCGTATTTACTGACGATCCAGTTGAACTACGTATTGAGAAAACTGGCGCCGGCGAAGTAACTGCCGCTGACATTAAAACTAATGCTGACGTTGAAGTTGTTAACCCAGAGCAAGTAATTGCTACAATCGACGATCCAAACAAGCATTTGGTTATGGATTTGGTAGTTGAGGCAGGTTGCGGTTATCAGACAATTGAAGAGTCAAGCGAAAAGCGTTTGCACAGCGACATGATTGCTATTGATGCAATGTACTCACCAGTTCTACGCGTTCGCTACAAAGTCGACTCAACTCGTGTTGGCCAGGAGACAAACTTGGACAAATTGGCAATCACTATTGAAACTAACGGCACAATCACACCTCGTGAGGCGTTCGAAGAAGCAGCAGCGATTCTTGTCAATCAATACACGGCTTTGGCTGGCAATACGATGGTAACTGGCGCGCCAGCACTTGGTGCAGCTAAGGAAGACGAAGAGTCAGAACTAGCAATGCCAATCGAAGAATTAAACTTAAGCGCCCGCACGACGAACGCGCTAATTAACAATGAAATCCGCACTATTCGCGATTTGGTAACTTTGACTGAGCAAGATTTGCGAGAATTGAAAGGTTTCGGTTCAAAGGCACTAGACGAAGTACGTGACAAGATGGCGGAGTTGGAGTTTTAACTATGCATAGACACGGATATCAAGGGCGCAAGTTCGGCCGCGAGCGTGATCAGCGACGAGCCTTGCTTAAGGGCTTGGCTACCAGCTTGGTTGAGTACGGAAAGATCGAGACCACCTTGCCAAAGGCTAAGGAACTAAAGCGTCACATTGAAAAAATCATCACCAAGGCTAAAAAGGGCGACCTAGCAAGCCGACGTCAGGTGATTGCAGCATTAAGCACACGCGCCGCTGCTTACAAACTAGTTGATGAAATCGCGCCACAGCTAAGTGGTCGAACCAGCGGACACGTTCGCGTTGAGCGAACACGTTTGCGAGTCGGCGACGGCGCTCAAATGGCAATCATCGAGTTTGTTGACGATATTAAACCAATGCCAAAGGAAGGAAAATAAGATGAAGACTTATTCACAAAAACCATCTGAAGTTTCTCGCCGTTGGGTATTGTTTGACGCTAGCGAATTACCACTTGGACGTTTGGCTACAGAAATTGCTAAGCATTTGACTGGTAAATACAAGCCAACTTACACTCCTCACATTGACGGTGGCGACTACGTAGTTGTTATCAATGCTGCGCAAACGGTCGTTACTGGATACAAGGAAACTGATAAGTATTACTATCGCCACAGTGGTTTTCCAGGTGGAATTAAGGAAACGCAATTCAAAGAAATGCGCGAACGCCACCCAGAGCGAATTATTGAAGAAGCTGTTAAAGGTATGTTGCCAAAGAACAAATTGCAAGCAGAGCGCCTAAAGCGTCTACGCATTTTTGCTGGCAGCGACCACGCTCACACAGCACAAACACCAGAGAAAGTTGAGGTGAAGTAGTATGGCTGATACTTATTTCTACGGCTTAGGTCGACGCAAAAGTGCTTCAGCAAGCGTTCGATTGCTTCCTGGAAAAGGCGCTATCACTATCAACGGCAAACCTGCCGCTGAGTACCTGGATGGCAACAAAACTCTTCTAGCAGAAGTAACCGATCCACTTGCAATTGTCAGCAAGCAAAAAGAATTCGACGTTACTATTCTAGTTAAGGGTGGCGGTCTGGCTGGTCAAGTTGACGCTATCAAGCTTGGTATCGCAAAAGCTTTGACAGCTGCTCACGCTGACCTGCGTCCAGTTCTGAAGAAGGCTGAGCTATTGAAACGTGACCCACGCGAGAAAGAGCGCAAGAAATACGGTCTTCGCTCTGCTCGTAAGCGCGAACAATTCTCTAAGCGTTAGTACAGAAAAGGCTATCACAAAATACTCCGTTTCACATGCAGGCGGAGTATTTTCATAGTATACTAAAAATATGTTGGACAAGATTATCCATCGCTGGTTACGGATTCCATATGCATTGAACGTGCATTATTTTTCTCGTCCGGAAAAACCGAAAGCAACGATTTTACTTATTCATGGATTAGGCACATCCTGGAAAACGTGGACGCCGCTGGAGCCGTATTTACCAAAGGACACGCGAGTTATAGCAATTGATATGCTGGGATTTGGCAATTCGCCCAAGCCTGATTGGAAATCCTACAATGTTCATGACCAGGCCGCAAGCATCGTCGCCACTTTGCGTAGGGAATTCATAAATCACGTAGATATTATCATCGGTCACTCTATGGGGTCACTGGCTGCCGTAGAACTCGCCAAGCAATATCCGAAGTTGAGCAAGTCGCTGATTTTGTGCAGCCCGCCGATATATTATCCGAGAGTCGACGAAAAAAATCATCATCCAGAGAAGATTTTGCGTGCGCTTTATGAGTTTTTCAATAGTCATCCGCGCAGCTCGAAACGTTTTTTGCAATTCGCTGATCGGCACAATATTTGGCCTGACGCTGGATTTAAGGCTGATGAAGTTACCTCCGAGTCGTTTTTAATCGCCCTGAATACCGCAATTATCAATCAGACGACAATGAATGACATTGCCAAGCTCACTCTTCCGATTGCTATTTTGTCTGGAAAACTTGACCCACTGATTGTAGAGAGAAACCTGAAGAAATTAGCAAAAGATCATAACAATATCACTCATACGTCAATGGCAACTCAGCGGCACGAAATAACCGATAAATATGCGAAGAAGCTATCGAGAATTATGAAAGATTATTTGGCGGGAAAATATTCACCAAAAACGAGTCATCCTATAGCAAAGTTCAAACGAGGAAGTTTATGATTGAAGTAGAGTCCAAATTTAAGGTATCGAGCAACATAACACGCGACGAGCTTCTCACTATCCTTAAAGACCAACTTATTGCGCAAATATCAAGCAAACGCCAGATTGACACGGTGTTTTTATTGCCCGAACAAGTTGACGCACCAATTGTTCCTGGCTCAAAAATTATGCGAGTGCGCGATGTTCTTAATCCGGAAACTGGTGAGTTGCGACTAAGCCTGATGACACTGAAGGTCGAGGGGCAGACAAGGCTAGTGTCTGATGAATATGAATTTGCAGTTGATGACGGAAATGCGGCGCGCCAAATGCTCACAGCGCTGGGCTGGCAAGAAATAGTTACGGTCGATAAAGTCCGCCTTGAATCAAAGACTGAAGATTACACGATTTGCATCGACGAAGTAGCTGGACTAGGACTATTTCTTGAACTGGAGGTTTTGACCGAAGACAGTGCCGACGTAAAAAATATTCAGCAGCAAATGTGCAATTTTCTGAAAAGCCTGGATATCGACGGCAAATTATGGAAAATTCCGTACGACACAAGCATTAGAAATCTGCAAAATAACGTTTAATTGATTAAATCTAGGAGGTCTTATGTCGGTTGAAATTAAAAGATCCAAAAAAGACATATCGGCTGTCTTTACGCGCGTGAAAAATAAATTAGCGTTAGTGCTTGCGGATAGTTCGCAAATTCATCATGTCGGCAGTACTGCGGTACTTGGTTTGGATGGTAAAAATATCCTAGATATCCTTATTTCTGCTAAAGATAGCGAACACATGAACGAGCTGCGGGACAAATTGGTAGCAATTGGATATCTTCCTTCATTAAATCCAAGTTCCCGTCAAGGGTATATCTTCCTGGCGTCCCGACAAGAAGAAACTGGCGAGGGCGATATTCATATTCACCTCGCGGTTGCGAATACTGAAACGCACGATAACTTCTTAATTATCAGAGATTATCTAAGGTCTCACAATAACGAAGCTGATCAATATTCAAAGATAAAATATCAATATGCCAAGCAAGCAAATTACGACAGGTCAGCGTATAAAAAACTTAAAGCAGCTTATGTCGATAAGTTATTGCAACGTGCCAGGCAGTGGAAAAATGGCGGCTAATCTCCTCATTCATATTCCGCACGACACGAGCATTAGAAATCTGCAAAATAACGTTAGTTAGCGTATACTTATTAGTATGAAACAAGAAAATAGTCCAATTTGTTTTATCACTTCCAATCACAGCAAGTTCACCAGTCTTCAAGAACTCCTTCAGCCGCTTGGTGTTGATTTAAGGCAGCTCGATTATGATTTTGACGAGGGGCGCGGACTAGATATTCAAACGATTGCCAAAAGTAAATTATCTCAAGCCAAGAAAGCGTTTCCGAACAAGCGCCTGGTCGTTGATGATCGCGGTTTTTTCATTCCGGCGCTGAAGGGTTTTCCGGGGCCGTTTGTTAAATTGCTACTGAATAGCTTTAGTTATCCCGGTATTATCAAGTTAATGAAGGGTGAGACTGATCGTCGAGCTATTTTTTCTTTTGCGGTTGGCTATTTTGACGGCGAAAAAGACCACATTTTCGTAGCCAACGAAGAGGGATTTATCGTTGACGAGCCACGTGGCGACAATCTTCATGGCTGGACGGAATTGTTATATATTTATGGACATCCGAGCTTTCCTGGTCGTAGTTTGGCAGAATTGAACGACGAAGAATGGCAGGAATATCTGACGATAATTGAGAAAGTTGATGGGCTCGCGATGCTGCGGGATTATTTAATAGATGCATGAAAGCCGATAATAACCGCATACAACAAGCTATCATTGCTCGCGAAATCATTGATCTCTACCGAGATTCGCAAGACAAAATCGGGACGGCCGAGTCGCTTGATGCACTGTGTTTTGCAATGGCGAGATTGACTGACTGCGATAAAGTTGACTATCCAACAATTGACTGGGATGATTTAGCAAGTAACTTTGATGGCATAGCAACATCCCAAAGTGATGTATCAGCTATACGAAAGATAGAAAATGATATAGCGTCTACATATAAAAAATCTTTAAGGATTATAAAGCAACAACTATCGTCCCATTACTTAATGATCGAATAATGTTATAATATATCTAATGAAACCATCAAAACCCGTCATCCTCACTGGCGTACGCGCTAACAACAACATCCACATAGGTAATTACTTTGGGGCTATTTTGCCAATTATCAACATGGCGAAACGTCGCTCGGACGAATATGATATCAATCTATTCATCCCAGACCTTCACAGTTTTACAACGCCGATCGACCACAGCAAGTTATATGACAGCATCCTGAACAACGCGCGAGTTTATACCGCCGCTGGATTGCCGCTGGACAACCCTTCCATTCATCTTTACCGCCAAAGTCGCATTCCAGCGCACAGTGAACTGGCGTGGATTCTGGATTGTTTCACTGGATTTGGCGAGATGAGTCGAATGACGCAGTTTAAAGACAAATCGCGTAAGTTTCTTGATAGTAAAATGCCTGAAGATGAATTGAACAATGAGCAAAAGGCATGGGACGCAATACACGCAAATGTCTCCGTCGGCCTCTTTAACTATCCCGTTCTGATGGCTGCCGACATTCTACTTTACGGCGCGACTTACGTGCCAGTTGGTGACGACCAGACCCAACATTTGGAGTTCACTCGTGATATTGCTGAGCGAATGAATCGTAAGTTTGGTGATCTATTTATCGTGCCAAAACCCGTAATTCAGCAGCATCAATTCTTCGGAAAAGACCAAGGGTTGAGGATTAAAGATCTCGTGAATCCAGCGAAGAAAATGAGCAAATCCGACGAGAGCGGCAAGGGAATTATTTTCCTTTCTGACGATCCAAAATCAGCACATAAGAAAATAATGAGCGCAACAACAGATTCAATTGGCAAAGTTCAATACGACAAGGAAAATCAGCCTGGAATTTCTAATTTGCTGGAGATTTTGACTTTGGTTCGGCAAGATGCTGGCAGGGAAGTTACTTTGGAGCAGACCACCAACGAGTACTTCGGTATGGATCGTTATGGCGATTTCAAGCGAATCGTGGCCGACGAAGTTGCGGAATTTTTGGAGAATTTCCAGAATCGGCTTGCGGCGGTTGATGAGCGAGCAATTGAAGAGAAGCTGGCTTCCAGTGAAAAAGACATGAATGTCGTCGCTAATGAAACTTTATATCGCGTTCAAAAAGCTGTAGGGCTTCGAAAATAGGGAGCAAATCGCGTGAAAATATTACCTCGGACAGTGCTGAAAATAGCTAGATTATACAAACTAGCGGACGATAATACGCCCGTTAAAGCGCTGCGTCGGCTGGAAATTCAAACGGACAAATCTCATGTTTTTGCGGATTTTATTTTGAACAAGCAGCATTTTGCGCTGCTTTACGGTTCGATTGTCGACGAAGAATCTATTGACGAATTGTGGACAGAAAGACCAGATAATGCTGAGATTTTGCCGAATCCGCTAGACCCAGAATTTATCGAAACGCCGTTCCAGGGAAAATATGTCATAATGTTCAAAATTTCGCCAACTAAGGTGCGCTTGGATATTTATTTATCGACCAAATTTGACACGACAATTTCCCGAAGTCTTTGGCAAAAATACATAAAAGCTGGATATGTTTCGGTCAATAATAAAGTCGTGACGACGCCAAAATTTGAGGTTGATGAAACTGATGAGATTGCGCTTAATTTGCCAGAAAAAGAGCAGACGGATGTAGATTTGCCGATTTTATACGAAGATGATGATGTGATTGTCGTTAATAAGCCAAGCGGGCTATTGACGCACGCGAAGGGCGGACTTTCTGACGAGCCGACGGTTGCGGAGATAATTCGCCCCAAAACCTCATTCGCAACAGACACCGATCGACCGGGAATTGTTCACAGGCTTGATCGCAACACCTCAGGACTACTGATTATCGCCAAAAACCCAGAATCTGCCGCACATCTACAGAGGCAATTTGCCGAACGAACCGCCAAGAAAACCTACATAGCAATAACCGACGGCAAGCCAAAGTTGAATGCCGCAAAAATTGATCTGCCAATTGGTCGCAATCCTTCAGCGCCGAGCACTTTTCGTATAGATCCGAACGGGAAACCAGCTCAGACGACTTACCATGTTTTGGCGGAAAATGATACTCAGTCGCTTGTGGAGTTGAAGCCGACCACTGGTCGAACTCATCAATTGCGTGTCCATTTGGCTCATTTGAATGCACCGATTCTTGGCGATCGAGTTTACGGAAAGTCTTCGGATTGTCGTATGATGTTGCATGCTCAAAAATTAGAAATAACTTTGCCGTCTGGCGAGAGAAAAGTTTTTGAAGCCGCAATTCCTGACGAATTCAAGAGATTCTTCCCAGAGGATTTATAGATGCCTGAAGTGATTATATCCGCTCGAGACGCTCAAAAAATCAGCCAGATTTCATCGCAATTGCCTCACGCTCTTTTGGTAATTGCGGATTACGGGTTGGATGGACTGGGCGTGGCTCAAATATTAGCAAAGAATAACGATACTTTTCACTTGAAACCACTTCCAGAAAAGCAAACTATATCCATTGATCAAATCCGCGAGCTCATTTCCATACTCCGAACTTACGCCATAAATCGTCGAGTTATTGTCATTGACGAAGCCGATTCAATGACCGAGCCGTCGCAAAATGCATTCCTGAAAGCACTGGAAGAACCGAATAAAAACACCAATTTTATCCTTGTCGCGAAAAACCCGAAGTTGATGCTTGACACTGTTAGATCTCGCTGCCAGACATTGACGCTTCATAAAACGACATCCGCCCAAGATAAAAAACTGCTTGAAAAGTACAATTTAGACCCCGCCTCTAGCCAGCAAATTCTTTTCCTCGCGGCTGGACGACCATTGTTGATTAAAGAATTGGCGGAAAATCCAGAAAAGTTTGCCGAATATAAGCAATTAGCCACCGACGCAAAGCAAATTTTAGCCACAAATCGAGAATACGACACGCTCAAAAATCTCGCCAAATACTTTTCTGACCGCCAAAAAGCGATATTACTAACGGACATTATAGTAAATATGATTCGCTTTCAGGCTTTATCTCACGGAATAAATCCGTCGCTTGAAGAGCAACTTGAAAAAACCACCTCTGTTGCGAGCGCGTTAAAATCCAACGCCAATGTCAGGCTGGCGCTGACGCAACTTGTGATATAATAGTATAGATATGTTTGGATTACTCCTCATTCTGATTTTAATGATTTGGGCGATTTTTTATCATCCGTCAATCAAAGAAACTGGCGATTTGCCAACAAAGATTACTGAAAAGCTTGACCAATTATGGGGAATTGCTCAGGAATCGATTCGCGAGAATAAGTACCTGCGCGCAGAAAAAGCTCTGCTGACAATCTTACGCGTCGATGAGAAAAATGCCACTGCATATAACCGTTTGGGAATTTTATATGCCAAGCAGAAGGCGTATAAGGACGCTATCGAATGCTTTGAGATCGCTCAGAGTTTGGAGCCAAGTGCCTCCAGCCTTCATAACGTCGGCTTAATTTACTACGAAACAGAGAATTACGAAAAGGCGTCGCTAGCATTCGAGCAAGCGCTAGAGATGGAAGATGATTTGGCGGCACGTTACATCGCTTACGCCAAGGTTCAGGAAAAAATAGGGAATACGAAGAAGGTTATTAATGCATTGGAAAAGGCTGTCGAATTAGAGCCGATTCCTCAGACGTTGAAGATTTTAGCGGAAGCCTATGACAATGCCGGACAGGCTGAATTAGCTGAAGAATTACGTAAAAAAGCCACAAAAATGCTAACTCCGACGGCACCATCAAAGAAAGCCGACGTACCGCGCCCACGCCAGCAGCGCAAAATACATCAACCACGAAAAATAGTTATGTAGGCTCTTGTCACGAAGAGAAAAAATTGATAAAATAAATTCAGTTGCCGCTTTAGCTCAGTTGGCTAGAGCAACGGTTTTGTAAACCGTAGGTCCTCGGTTCGAGCCCGAGAAGCGGCTCCACATCACGCTGGAATCGTGTAGTGGCAATCACAGGAGACTGTAAATCTCCCGCCGTAAGGCTTCGTAGGTTCGAGTCCTACTTCCAGCACCAAGATTGAATTATCGCCTTTACGGGCGATTTTTTAGACAAGAAAAGAGTATAATATTGACTTTTATAAGCATATGTGCTATTATATGGGTATGTTTGAATTTACAAAATCTATTCTGGCATTATGGAATAGCGAAAAAAACCAACGATTGAAATTACAATACGCTTATATTATGCTGGCTATAATCGGGCTAGCCGTGGCGGGATTATTGACATTATTTAACGCCTCATCAGCACACTTGGCGGCATCAGCTTCAGGAATATTGTTCGTTACATTCTTAGTTAATAGCGTAGCGTGGGGAATAATAGAGGCATTTGTCACGCCAAAGCTACCAAAAGAAGCCGGCACGCCAGCCAAAAAATCCACTCGTAAAAAATAGCCCAGTTGATTAAACATGGCTTAATATGCTAAAATTAAGCCTGTTACGCCGCGATAGCTCAGTTGGTAGAGTGCATCCATGGTAAGGATGAGGTCTCGGGTTCAAGCCCCGATCGTGGCTCCATAAATACGTAGATTCGCAGAAATGCGAGTCTTTTTTATTAGACCAGCATTTCGTTGGTCTTTTGTTTTATCGAATGAGGCTATCTATCCTACAGATAACTTCATAGATAAAACAATCGAAAATAGAGCATTGTAGCTTAACAATTTAGCCTGAATATAAACGTTAACTAAATTGTCAGTGTTTTGCCGAACGCTGGTTAAAGGCAAATAAGCTACTCAATGGCGAAGAATATTTATCGAAAAGGGATCGATTACGCTGTGGCTCTAAAGCTTGGTGTTATCGAAAAACCTACGAGCAGAGCTTTAGATTTAGGAACTTTAGTTCACGCTTATTTACTCGGTGGTAAACAGGAATTCGTAGTTAAGCAATACTCAGATTATCGATCGAAAGAAGCAAGAGAATGGCGCGACGCGCAAGTTCTGCCGATTATCGACGAATCCGAATTTGGAACAACAGGATTATTTTCTTTGTCCATAAAATCCTCTGTTTTACGCCCATCGGCTAGTGATAAACAAAAAAACGACAGTAGTTTCTGTCGCAATTGATTATATATAGCTTAATTATACCATAAACAAGGGAAGTATTTGAGAGGCGCTTTTGACTAGGCGCCTCTCTCTTAGTCATTTATTTGCTAATTAGTTTTGAATAGAGGTCTCGGATTGAGTTCTCGTCTATCTCCAAATCTCTCAAAACAGCATAGCCGTGCTCTATGTCCATATTCAGAAAACATTCGTCATCTTTTAGCTTTTCGTAGATAATCTCAAATTTTCTTCTTTTGTGCTCGTCATTAGTATTCTGTTCTAACAGTTGTTGTGCCTTTTCTCTTAGAAAATTTAATGGTTCCATTTCTACTCTCCTTTCTCCTCGGCCATTCCTACTGTGCCAGGTATTTTTGGATCATTACGTTCAATATATTCGAAAGTCCCATCATTTAATCTGCTTTTTACATCCTCTAGGGTAATATAAGACAACTCTCTATTGCTCGATAGATAATAATAGCTAGTTTCGCTTGGCTGATCGTCAAAGTTTGACCCATTCATTGCAATAACAGCTCCAGCCTCCAGCTTTGGACCTTCTCCGTTCACGGCATTGTTGCGTAGTACGACGACCGATATATTATCTCTTCTTTCTTGTTCACTAAAAAGTGCTTTTCGAAGCTGCAGAGCATAACCCATCGCGTCAATACCACGCAAACTTGTAGTTTTTAATTTATCGAGCAGTATTGCTTTTTTCTCGTCGAATTCCACTGGATGTAGATTTTCCGTGAGCGAATCATATTCGTTCCACGGATCATTCTCCCGTTCTTGCGATTGGACTAATTCATACATCGCATTAACCTTATCTTGGAACTCTTTTTGTGTAAATATATTTTTACTTTCACATTCAAAACCTGCAAGTGGTAAACCAAGCTTTGCCCTGACAATATCTCCACCAAGTGTACTCGCCACAGAATCTGCTTGTACAATAAATTTCCCATCTCTAAATTCAAGATTAGCATGCCCATATCCGTAATATTCGCCAATCATGTCCTTGTATTCACTTTTAAAATGCAACCCCTGTTCATCAAGCATCTTTGCGTAAATCATATTAAATTCAAAACAAACTACCTCGTTGTTTTCTGGCGAAATTTGGCTTACATAGTCCAAACTTTTATGTTTCTCAGCTGCCTCACCTTCCTGATTTGCGGCCATAAACCTATTGTCATAAGTCAGTATTGTGCACATTTTAGCATAGATGTAAGCCGCTTTTTCTAACCTAGATATTCCTTCGGGCATTTTTTCAATTATGGCATCATGGAGATCTGGATTAAGTTCCACCTTTTTATATAGTGTATCTTTGGTTTCCATTAGCTTGTTCACGGCACTAAAATCGATATATTGTCCGCTTGTCAAGAAGCCAATCCGCTTTTCAATATTATCAGGAAGCACATAGTTTTCCGTAACTTTATTTTTCTTTAGATATTCGCTTGCCGCATATGCAAATTCAGGTTTAGAAAGTTGTCCTATTTTTCCATCAGGGTCGGTGGTGCAAATTTTCTTAAGGTCATCTGAGGAAAGGTTTAAGAAAGTGATTATATTATCTACTGGTAAAGTAACACTTTTACCATCAACTTCGGTTTCGTAAGTGGTGCCATGTATTTTTTCCGCAAAAGCACGAGTAGAGGTAAGCTCTTTGAATTCATCCAGACGTTCTTTTTCGGTGTCAGATAACTCTCCTAATTGGCCGCTTTCTTCTAGTGCAATTAAACCTCGAACTAAATCGCTCTTACTATTAATACTCGCTACACCAACCAAGTCCGTCATCCCTCTTTTTATATCTTCGTCACTCATATAAACTAATAGAGAAGCCCTAAGCACGTTTCCTAGTGGATTATCTTCATGCATGTGTTTCGTGGCTGAATAGTAATAAGCGTCCACGGATAAACAACGTTTCAAAAGCTCTGACGACAGTTCATGATTATTAGATAGTTTAATTTTTTCACTCGAGGACAAAAATGCTGCATCTTCTGGGGTAGTTATGATATTATTTTCAATAATTTGAGAATAAGCATTTGGCAATAGACTCGCCTTTGGATCCAAAATCAAGTCGCCATTTGTATTTTGCGGTATATTATCACTCTCATAGAAAGAACGTTGGTTAATCTCCTTTTGTATTTCACTATTACTATCTGATTCTATTTGAGTCATACACTCCTCAAAAGAAGGTAAGTCCTCTAATGGATTTTTTGACGAGTCTTCTCGTGCATCCTGCTCGCCACTACTATTTATCATCTCTATTGTCATGTTACTGTCCTTTCATTATTTTATTATTAATTATATCACCCCACTGAGTTAAGTCGAGGCATTGGATACTTTAAGTAGAATCAAATCTCCCTCCTGTTCGCAAAAGTGCCATTGTATGATTTATCTGTTTTATATTAATTGAATTGGTGAAGTAGGCATAAAAATTAGTAAAATCTGATATGGTACTAGCATTTTCACTTCACCCATGCTATAATTAGTCAAGACGTTTTATAAAATCTAACGAGTAAAGAGATGGCAAAGAAGAATACGAAACGAAAGCTGATTGGTTTGGTGAGTAACTTGAGCAACCACCGAACTTACTATACTACTGTTAACACCCAGAACCGCACCACAAAAGGTCAGGGTAAATTGACACTACGTAAGTACGACCCAATTGCAAAGCAACACGCTACTTACACCGAGACTAAGAAGAACCTTGGTCGTAACGAAGTTAAGGCGCGTAAAAGCTAATTTAACAGGATTATACAGAAACTCCCTCGCATTAAGAGGGAGTTTTTATTTGGCAAGAATGTCTGACTATTTCCTCAATCGAGACTTCATATCACGAATGGTATTCATATAGTAAAGAAAAGCGTCGTATGGCGAATCATACGGGCTAAAATAAGCGTGGACGTCGCCATCGGTGAAATTCTTCGTTCCCATGTAATAGAAGTGGTCTGAAGTTTGCAATTTTCGCCAATCGCTAATTAAACCTTCGTCTTTACTATTCAAGACCTCATCTTCAAGTTCGTAAATATATCGCAAAGCTTCTTTCTGCAGGCTGTTTCCATTCCAAGCCGTCAAATCCCGCTCAGCGTCCGCCCACGTTACAGGCGACGGCATACTTATTTCACCGGCAGGCGCATTCGCGTCCAGTGCTTCGCTAACGGTATAAAAAGTATTGCCATCAGCACTCAGCCATTTATCAACAAACTTCTCAAAGAAGCCGAAAATCCCAGATTCCGCCCATTGATGTTCACCGAAAGTTTCATAGTCCATAAACAAGTTAAGTAGTGGCGCGTAACGGACAGAATCTTCTACCCACGTATTAAACTTGTCCGCAGTCAACGGCCATTCATTCCATTTTCGATCGCTAAACCTAAACGCCAAATCATCGCTCAATCGATAATTCTTAAGCAGTAATCCAATTTTCTTCGTGCCTCTTGGGCGATATACATAATTCGGACTGCGCCAATTCAGAATTGGATCCCAGCCTTCAGCCAACACACCCTTAAAGCCATCCTGCTCAGCCCATTTTGCCAAGTCATCACTATACGCCAATTCCGTATTTGCCAAAACTCGCGTTTCCGCACCAAAAATCTCACGAATCTTCCAGCGGTGAAGCTCAACTTGACGCTCGAATTCCTTACGCGAATAGAAAAACGCCAGACTGTGATGATACGGACTTGATAGTATTTCTACTTGACCAGTCTTTACCAAGCGCTTGAAACTTTCCAAAACTTTAGGATTAAACCTTTCGGCTTGTTCTAAAAACGTTCCGCTAAAACTCAGCGATATCTTAAAATCAGGATATTTTTTCAATAATTTTTCAAGCAAAGCATTCATCGGCAAATACGACTTTTCTGCAACTTTTTGGAATATTTTTTGATTGTCCTGATCTGGATTTTGACCGCCAGAAAAATAGTTATGCTTCCAAGCCACGTCAAATATACTATATTCGCGTATTCGCCACGGTTGGTGTACGTGTAGATATAAAACTATTCCTTTATTTTTATTCATATCAGCGCTCCTTTGTACAGTTTCAGGCATTTTCTAGCAGCGTCTTGCCAGGAAATTCTCGCGTATTCATTCTTAACGTTTTTCTTCAAAGACTTCTGTAAGACAGGTGATTCAGCGATATTAACAATTTCATCCGCCAATTTATTCACGTCCCAATAGTCAAACCGCATAATATTATTCAGAACCTCACCAACGCCAGATTGACGGCTAATAAGTAACGCCGTGTCATGATGCGCCGCCTCCAAGGCAGTCAAACCAAATGGCTCAGAAACCGAACTCATCACAAAAACATCAATCAAACAGTAAATATCTCGCCACTGTTTTCCGCGCACAAATCCCGTAAAAATCATCTTATCGCTAATTCCTAAATCTGCCGCTAGCTCAATCAGTTCATCTCTTTGCTCGCCATTTCCGGATAAAACAAAAACAATCTTCTCATATTTATCAAGCGCCTTCGCTGCGGCTCGTACAAAATACGTCAAACCCTTCTGAACCGTTAGTCGCGTCAACGCGCCAACAACCGTATAGCCATCCTTTTTCAGCTCCTCCAAATACCTGTAAGTGCTGGCGTCATACTCATGCGGCGGCAAATCAGCCAAATCAATCGCGTTATAAACCACCTCAATTTTCTCTGGCGGAATGTGATAATTCTTAACAATTATTTCCTTCGTGATTTCACTAACGGCGATTATCCGATCAGCCATCAACAAGCCTTGTTGCTCAATTTCGTGAACCAGAGGATTTCCTGATTGCTCACCAGAACGGTCAAATTCCGTCGCGTGAACGTGCACGATTAGCGGCGCGCCCGTCATTTCCTTAGCAATTATTCCAGCCTCCATCGTCAACCAATCATGCGCATGAATCGCGTCGGGTTGATGATTTTTCACAAACTTCCGAACGTATTTGCCGTATCTACGCTGTACGGCACGCATCGGCGAAAGACCATATTCATCCTTAGCGTTTTCACGATCTTCCTCTGAACCGTTATTATACGCGCCCAAATCGTGATAATTCGGCGGCAAAGGAGTAGCTGAATAGATATTCATGTAGTCAATTCCGGGATGCTTGGCGGTGTAGGGGATAATAAAGTCAATATCAACGCCCTCCGAAGCAAGCGCCTTCGACATCTGATAGCAAGCAACGCCAAGTCCGCCACTATTGTGCGGAGGAAGTTCCCACCCAAGCATTAAAATTTTCATCTCTGAGTTAATTGTAGAACTACGCTTATGTTTTTTCAAGAGATTTTGGGATCTTTTTCACGAGTTTTTTTATTTTTCACAATTTTAACATTTGCGACAAAGCTAATTCGTGATAAAATGGTTGCTATAGGAGTGTAGCTCAGGTGGCTAGAGCACTGGTCTCCAAAACCAGGTGTCGGGGGTTCGAGTCCCTCCACTCCTGCCAAGATTCTCGCTTGAAAGAGAATCTTTTTTATTAGTCAAAAATCTGCTATAATTTCTCAATATGAAACCTTTATCACCTTCACTTCCGCATATTATCGCCATGGTTGGTGCGCCAGGTTCAGGGAAGACACAATTCGCTGTAGAATTTGCGAAGATTTTCAACTCTCCAGTGATAAGTTCTCGACAATTTGAAGTTTTTACGGACAATACAAAAACCATTTCTGACGCAACATTGTCGCTTTTGGAAGAATTTTTGAAGACTAAACAAACTGTTATTTTGGACGGATCGACTGATCAGCGCACGAATCGTATGCGTATCAATCGCCTTGCCAGGGAATATGGATATAAAGTTCTATTTGTTTGGGTGCAAACCGATCCCGCCACAGCCAAACATCGCTGGATAAAGACTTATGGCGCAGACGAAGAGGCATTTGAGCGACGATCAAAGCAGTTTTCAGCTCCACACAGCAGTGAATCTTACATTGTGATCAGTGGTCGGCACACCTTAAGTAGTCAGGCTCGCACTGTTCTTAAGCAAATTGGCGCCAGTCGCCCAGAAGCTCCGCGCCACCCAATTGCCGGAAATCGCATTAACATAGGTTAGTTATGACAATTATTACCGACGAAGAATTCGGAGAAATTGTCGTTAAAAAACGTAGCTTAGCGAAGACTGTTAGTTTGAAAATTGCGCCAGACGGACGAATACAAATCACAATGCCGCCATATGCGCCGCTGCTGGCTGCAAAGGCATTGATTAAAACCTCCCGAAAGCAAATCCGCGAATTAGTTTCTCAATACAGAGAAAAACTTTCTTACACAGAAAATCAGCAAATTGGCAAAAGTCATAATTTATTGATACAAACGACCGCAAAATCTTCGAGCGTAAAAATCGTCGGAACGCAGATATTGGCAGAAATCAACGAAGCAGAATCTGTTGGATCGGCCGCAAACCAACAACTTATCCGCAGCAAAATTCTGGCAGCTCTCAGAAAAGAAGCCAAGTCATATTTACCAAGGCGATTGTCGTTTTTAGCGGAAGAACATGGCTTTTCTTTTGCTCGGAGTAAAATCACACACTCATCAAGTCGCTGGGGAAGCTGCTCTTCATCTGGGACGATTAGCTTGAACATCGGGATGATGAACTTGCCATTTGAGCTGATTGATTACGTAATTATCCACGAATTATGTCACACCAGGCACATGAATCACTCGACAAAATTCTGGGACGAAGTTGCCAAATTCGACCCGCATTATAAAATGCACCGAAATGAATTGAAAAAATATTCGCCATACATATAGAAACGCATATGCTTATGCTATACTTTAGCTATGTGGGCGCTAATTTTTCTATTGATCACTCTGAGTGTTGTTTTAGGTGTTATAGCTATTGTTTTACACAAAATATTGTCAGAGATTAGCGATAAATCTGATTGTAAGAAAAACCATAAAAAAAGCTTCAGTGAACATCAAAGGATGATCACGCTTATCAATAATATTACCGACGCGATTCTCAGTACGGACGAACACGGAATCATCAATACGTACAATTCTGCGGCGCTTAATTTGATTGACACGAACAGCGGAATTAACGGCGAACATATCAGTCAAGTGCTGAATCTTGAAACAACAGATAAAAAGCCGATTGACATTTTTAAGGAACTCACCAAATCTTCCGCAATTCGCCAGCGCGACGACGTTCTGATGAAAATCGAAGATGACGATTACATTCGCCTGGAAGTTACACTTGCGCCAGTTCAGGGCGGCGACAAGATGACGCCGGACGGGTACGTGCTTATCTTGCGCGATATCACGAAGACGAAGAGCCTTGAGGAGGAGCGCGATGAGTTTATTAGCGTAGTTAGTCACGAATTGCGCACGCCAATTGCTATTGCTGAAGGTTCGCTGAGCAACGCCAAATTGCTGGTCGAGCGTAAAATGACTAGCAAAATTCCCGAAGCCATCGACGAATCCCATAAGCAAATTTTATTCTTAGCGCGAATGATCAACGACCTCAGCACATTATCGCGCGCAGAGCGAGGTGTGGCTGATGAAACGGAGATAATTGACGTGACAGAGCTGGCGGCTCAGATAAATTCCGAATATTCACCTCAGGCAAGCGAAAAAGGTTTGGCTTTCAATTTGGATATCGGCGGGCGACTTGGCGTAGTTAAGGTTTCTCGTCTATATCTGGAGGAAATTCTCCAAAACTTCATAACTAACGCCATTCGATATACACAAAAAGGCTCCATAACTTTATCAATCAAGAAAAATAAATCTGGCGAAATCACCTTCAAGGTTATTGACACGGGAATTGGCATTAGCAAAGCCGATATAGCAAAAATTTTCGACAAGTTTTACCGCGCAGAAGATTATAGAACTCGCGAGACGAAAGGCACGGGATTAGGTCTATACGTTTCCGCTAAGTTGGCGAAGAAATTAGGCTGCAAAATTGAGGTAGAAAGCCGATTAAACCACGGATCGACGTTCGGATTCAAGCTGAAAGAGTTCAAAAATAGCAGCAAATAATCTCTAGTCAACTTGTTTTTTTGAACTGGATGAATTACAATGACTATTGACAGTCTGTGAAAAACAGACTTTTTAAATTGGGAGAAAATATGGCACAGAAAGGCAAGGCAAGCAGCAAAACTACGGTTCGTCGCATCAAGGCTACTGACGACGCGCCAAAAAAAGAAAAAACTGTAGCGAAAAAAATCAATAAACCAACAAAAATCACCACAAAAGCGTCTAAAAAATCTGGCGAAAAAGGTGGGTTGATTGGATATTTTAAGGGCGCTTGGGAAGAGCTAAAGCTAGTTCGCTGGCCAACCCGCTCAGCAACTTGGGCAATGACAGCGGCGGTGCTTATCTTCACCTTTGTGTTTGTCGTTCTGATTTTATTACTTGACGCCGCATTTAACTGGGGCTTTAACCAAATTTTGAAGTAAAGGAGAGATTATGAGTTCAAAACGATATGACGACAGTAAGCAATGGTATGCAATTCACACTTATTCTGGCTATGAAGAAAAGGTTGCCGAATTAATCCGCCAGCGAATCAACGGCGTCGATATGGCCGATAAGATTTTTGACGTTATCGTGCCAAAAGAAAAGCAAATTCAAATTCGCAACGGTAAGCGTAAAATTGTTGAAGCTAAAATTTTCCAGGGCTATGTTTTGGTTGAGATGAAATTGACTGACGAAACTTGGTATATCATCCGCAACACGCCAGGCGTTACAGGATTTGTGGGTGCCGATACTACGCCAACTCCAGTTTCTGAAAAAGAGATTGCGAAGATTAAGAAGCGAATGGGCGTTGAAGAACCAAAGCATCAGATTGATTTCTCAGAGGGCGAAGTTGTTTCAATTATCGACGGTCCATTCAAGGGCTTTGATGGCGCCGTGAGCGAAATTGATGCATCTAAGGGTACTTTGAAGGTTATGGTCAGTATGTTTGGTCGTGACACTCCAGTCGAGTTGGACGCCTTGCAGGTTAAAAAAGTTTAGCTTGCAATTTTAAGCATTTTTCGATATAATATTCGAGTTACGCACTACAAACTATAAGGAAGAACTATGGCAAAGAAAATTATTGGTAATTTGAAATTACGCATTCCAGCCGGTCGAGCAACAGCAGGTCCTCCAGTGGGATCAACGCTTGGTCAGTGGGGACTAAACATGATGGATTTCATCAATCCATTCAATGACGCTACAAAAGACATGATGGGTAAGGACGTAATTGTTCACATTCAAGTTTACGAAGACCGAACATTTACTTGGAACTCACTTGGTCAGCCAGTTGACGACATGATTCGCGAAAAAGCTGGCATCCAAAAAGGTAGCGGCAAGCCACACTCAGACAAGGTCGGTAAGATTACTCGCGCACAATTGCAAGAAATCGCTGAGGCGAAAAAAGACCAATTGAACGCAATCGACATCGAAGGCGCAATGAAAGTTATCGCCGGATCAGCACGCTCAATGGGCGTTGAAGTCGTCGACTAGTCTACAGAACTTTTAACAAATAGCCCCGGACTTCTCGGGGTTATTTTATGGGAAGATGTAATAAATGATTGTGAAGAATATTTTAGACGACAGTGTAATTTCCGCGCTTAAAAATGAGCAATTGATAATTACTAAAACTGACACGATTTACGGAATATTAGCCGCTGCCAATTCAAAAAAAGCTGTCGAGAAATTATACGAAGTTAAACGGCGCCCTTTGGATGAACCCGTTATTATTTTGGTTGCAAATATTGACGACATTCCTAATCTCACACCATCAATCAAATGCAAATATCAAGAAATCTCCGAAAATAGACCAACGACAATCATTGCCAAAGCAAGTCCTGATTTTCTGCCACATCTTCCAAGAAACGGCGGAACATTAGCGTTCAGGGTCGTTCCAGAATCTCCATTGGCGGAGTTAATCCGAGCTGTCGGTCTTTTGGTTGCACCCAGTGCAAATCCATCGGGAGAAGAACCAGCAAAAAACATCACCGAAGCAATAAGTTACTTCCATGAATTAGTGCCGATTTATGTCGATTCTGGAGAAACCGCCGACGCTCAACCGTCGCAAATTATACGAATCAACGAGGGCGCGGAAATTGAGTTTTTAAGAAGATAATCCTCGAATAATTGTCGAATAATCGCCAAATAAAAAAGACTTCCTCTGAATTACGGGGAAGTCTTTTTGCGCGAGTTACTTCACAAACGGATGCGCAATCTCCAAATCTGGGCGCTTTTCCGCAATTCTCAGCAGCTCGTTATACTTGGCAATTCGCTCTGAGCGCGACATCGAGCCAGTCTTAATTTGACCCGTGCCCAAACCTACCGCCAAGTGAGAAATCGTTACATCCTCCGTCTCGCCAGATCGGTGGCTCATCACTGTATTCCAGCCAGCATTCTTCGCCATCAAAACAGCTTGAATCGTCTCAGTCAATGTACCAATTTGGTTCGGCTTGATTAAGATCGCATTGCCAGCCTTTTCTTCGATTCCGCGCTTCAATCGCTCGACATTCGTCACCAAAAGATCGTCGCCAACCAATTGCGCAAAATTGCCCAAATCAGCCGTCATTTTCTCCCAATCTTCCCAAGCTTCTTCGTTCAATCCGTCCTCAATCGAGAGAACAGGGACGCGTTCCAACAGGGCTTTATACGTGCGAATCATTTCGTCAGCCGACAGAATTCGGTGTTCAGTCGCCAAGTTATATTTGCCGTCCTTGTAAAGCTCGCTCGCCGCAACATCCAGCGCAAAACCAAAGTCCACGCCTAATTTATAGCCAGCCTGCTCGATGGCGCGAGATAGCAACAAAATAGGCTCCATATTACCATCCCTGACATGAGGCGCGTAGCCACCTTCGTCGCCAACCGTTGTAGGATAACCCTCATCTTTCAAGATTTTTGCCAATGCATGGAAAACTTCCGCACTCATTCGAACCGCGTCCGCAAAAGTTGCCGCACTAGTTGGAATAATCATATACTCCTGAAAATCAGTCGCACCCAACGCATGCTGACCACCGTTCATCACGTTAATCATCGGCATCGGCAGGCACATTATAGGATTTCCAGCCAAGCTATTAATGTATTGATACAACTCCACGCCACGAGACTTAGCAGCAGCTTTCGCTACAGCCAGCGACACAGCCAAAATTGCATTAGCACCCAAACGCGCCTTATTCGGCGTACCGTCCAGACTCTTCATTTTTTCATCAATTGCGGCCTGGTCGAACGGATTAGAACCTTTCAAAGCCTGCGCAATCTCACCGTTGACATTTTCAATCGCACGAAGCACGCCTTTACCACCGAACGCCAGCTCGCCGTCCCGAAGCTCAACAGCCTCGAAAGAGCCAGTGCTTGCGCCAGACGGAACAGCCGCACGCCCAAACGAACCGTCGCTCAAAGTCACGTCCGCCTCAACCGTCGGATTTCCACGAGAGTCTAAAATTTGTCTTGCTTGTATGTTTGTAATTGTTATATCCATAATTACTATTTTATCAAAAACAGCAATTATATGTTAATCTTTATCTCTCTCCAGGTCGCGATGTATTATCACTGGCTCACCAATTTGAGTTTCACCCAACCCTGAATAAAACACCTCCGGACTATCGCATATAGCGACGCGCACAACCCGAGAACCGTCAGACCCTCCAAGAACTAAAGGTCCTTCGCATCCTTTGGTTATGATAGAAATGCCCCTCTGTGTTTCTGCTATTTTTTCGCTTAATCCGCCCAATTTACCGCCAGCTATTTTACAAGCGTAATCAATGACCCCTTCAGATACTCTTTCGCCAGTAAGTACGTCAACTACTACAATTTCCTCCTCTTTCGCCGACGCCATTCTCAGGAGTTCGCCTACCGCTTTCTTATATTCAGCCAATTCAAGTAGTGCCGCCATTACTCTCGGGCAAGATTCACATTGTGGCGGAATGATTATAGCGTCTTCCTTTTCCCAAGACGAAGTAATTCCACTTACTATTTCCTCAAAATTATCATCTGGACTACTTAAAACTTCACTCATAGTATAAATATTGTACAATTATTTTCCATAAAATCAAACATTTGCCTCAATCTCTGAAAATATGGTATAATTTCAACATTATCAATCAATGTTGGGAGGCTGATTTGTTAAGATGACAAATTGCCGTTCGTACCACAGAAAGGATTTTTTATGGCAAAGAAAGCCGAGTTGCTAGAAAAAGCAGCAGAACTAAAACTAGAAGTCAGTGAGAAAAATACAATCGCTGAAATCGAAGCAGCAATTGCAGAAGCTACAGACGCAAGCAAGCCTCAAGACAACAAAGACAAAGACGTTGTTGCTGAGCGCGAAGCTACTGTCGCTAAGTCTGGCAAACGTAGCCAAAAAGCCCTTGACGAAGCTGCTGAAAAGGCAGAGAAGGAAGCTCGCAAGGAAGCTGGCGACACTACTCCACAATCAGACGACGCCGAAGCTCACGTAAAGAAGGGTCCAAAGCCAGTTACTCGTCCACGCTTGGAGCGCCGCGGTAAGAAATATCAAGACGCTGCAAAAAACGTTGAGAAGAACAAATTGTACAGCTTAGACGAAGCTTTGAAGTTGGCTACTGAAACCAGTCCAGTCAAGTTCGACGCTAGCGTTGAAATCCACATCCGCCTGGGTGTTGATCCACGCCAAGCCGACCAAAACATTCGCTCAACCGTAGCATTGCCACACGGTACAGGTAAGGACGTTCGAGTTGCTGTTTTCGCACCAGAATCAGAACACGCTGCCGCTAAAAAAGCCGGCGCCGACATTATCGGTGACGAAGAATTCCTAAGCCAATTGGACAAGGAAGAATTGAACTTCGACATTTTGGTTGCAACTCCACAGTACATGCCAAAGCTTGGTAAATACGCACGTTTGCTTGGTCCACGCGGTTTGATGCCAAATCCGAAGTCTGGCACTGTTGCTACTGACGTCGCTAAAGCCGTTTCTGAAGCAAAAGCCGGAAAAGTTGAATACCGCGTTGATAAGCAAGCCATCGTTCACTTGTCAATCGGCAAGGTGTCATTCGGCGCTGAAAAATTGGCAGAAAACGCACGCGCATTCTTAACCAGTTTGAACTCCCAAAAGCCATCCAGCTTAAAGGGTGTTTACGTTAAGAGCGTAGCAATTGCCACAACTATGGGCCCTGGCATTAAAGTAGAGAACTCTCTGTAATCTTTATATTTCAGGCAATTAAATCCCGTCGATTTTGGCGGGATTTTTGCTAGGCAAAAATGCAATAAATAAGGCGATTGAATCGGCTGGAAAATAATCGCCATAACTCTTGTTTTTCGTTGTCATTTCTGCTACAATTCTAAGGAACATTACCAAAGACAGTGGCGACTTAACGTAAAACAAGTATAAAAATGCCACCGAGGGATGAAACTAACAGTTTTATTTGACGTCTTTGGTAGTGCGAGAATCAAAGACGTTTTTTTGATTCTCCATTACCGCACGTTAACAAATTGGCACATAACAAATTAACTCAATCAAAGAAAGGATTTTTATGGCAATTTCACGCGATAAAAAACAAACTTTGGTTGCTGAACTGACAGAGCTATTAAAAGACGCTAAGGGTACGGCTTTTGCTCGATATCAAACCCTTACCGTTGCCGACCTACAAGAACTACGCAAGGCAGCTCGCGAAGCGGGTGTTACCATCAAGGTTGTTAAAAACCGATTGGTACGCGTAGCTCTTCAGGAAATCGACACTTACAAAGAAACCGACACCAGCTTATTGGTTGGTCAATTGGTTTACGCTGTAAGCGCCGAAGATGAAGTTATGCCAGCAAAGGTATTGGACACGTTTGCAAAAACACATCCAGCATTACAACTTGCAGGTGGCTTCTCAGGCGAAGGCTTGGCAATTAGCGAAGCTGACGTTAAAGCATTGGCAGGCCTACCAAGCAAAGACCAACTCGTCGCTCAAGTGGTATCACAATTGCTATCACCAGTACACGACACAGTCAACGCGCTTGGCGGCAATTTGCGCGGACTTTTGGACGGCATCGAAGCCAAAGCTACTGCTTAAGTTTAGCAATCAACACTAGTAACGTTGCAATCATCGCAACAATATAATAATAAAGGAGAATATCAATGGCTGATATTAAGAAATTGGCTGAAGAACTTGTAAAATTGACAGTTCTAGAAGTTAACGAATTGAAAAATCATCTTAAAGAAGAATACGGCATCGAGCCAGCTGCTGCAGCTGTCGCTGTTGCTGGTCCAGCCGCTGGTGGTGACGCTGCCGCTGCTGACGAAAAAACTGAGTTCACAGTTACTTTGAAAGACGCTGGTTCTCAAAAGGTTGCAGTTATCAAGGCTGTTAAGGAAATCACTGGCCTAGGTCTAGGTGAAGCAAAAGCTATCGTTGACGGCGCTCCAGCACCAGTCAAGGAAAAAGTTTCTAAAGACGAAGCTGAAGCTGCAAAGAAAACTTTGGAAGACGCTGGCGCTACTGTCGAGCTTTCATAATTTGTTATACAATGCCAATTTGTTTCGTTTAATCACCGTCCGCTCTGGGCGGTGATTTTTATGTCGCCAATCTTAATATCACGAATCGCACGTCAATTTCAAGAGTAAAATTTGCAACACTTTTTCGTCCATATCTTATAGCGCTGTGGAAAATCAGAGAAAATCAAATGACACGACTTGATATAAATGTAAGGATATGCTATATATTAGTTAAGTATTATAAAAAATAGACAAAGGAATTGCGAGAACCATGTCTGAATTACCAGAAAAGCAAATTAAGCGTCTGAGGACACTTATTCAAGAGGCGGAAACTAATTTGGCCGCTGCAAAAGAATTATTGATTAGTATTATTGGCGACGACGGTCAAGTCGTCACACCAAAAACCTCATCAGATAACGTAACAGGAAAGATTATCGAAGGCGTATTTGACGGCCAGATGATGCTTAGCCCAGACGGCAAAAATTACCCAATCCCAGCCAACTACGCTTCAAAGTCGAAGCTGGTTGAAGGCGACTTGATGAAATTGACAATCGCTGAAGACGGCAGCTTTATCTATAAGCAGATCGGTCCTGTACCACGAAAGCAAGTTATCGGAACACTTGTCCAGCACGACGGAATTTACTACGTCGAGGCTTCCGGCCGCGAATATCGCATTTTGCTTGCTAGCGTAACTTACTTCCGAATTAACGTCGGCGACCAAGTTACAATTATCATCCCTGAAGACAATCCTGACGCAACTTGGGCTGCTGTCGAAGCTGCATTGTAAATATTATGCTACCGAGCGAGTTTCTGCTCAGTTATGCCAGTTTTAACGCCGACAATAAGCCTTTTATCGAGTGCCAAGTTGGTGATAAAATTGAGCGTCATGAATTATTCGAGCAAAATTTGTCTCTTAAGTTTGATTTTTCTGTTAAATATTGCGCGGGTTGGGTGGACTTTGAGAATCGCTGTAGCCAAATCTGCCCAGACCACGCTACGGTTGATGAAAAGTATGAAAATTGCCTAAAATGCCGCGACAAAACAGGCTTTAATCCAGCATTTTATAACGCCAGTTCGGTTTCCGTCCAACAAGAAAAAATCAATCAAAATCCGCACTTTGTTTACTTGGCGTACTTCGCGCCGAACGTCATAAAAGTTGGAATCTCGCAAGAAGAGCGCGGAATTCGAAGATTGTTGGAGCAGGGAGCGCGATTAGCTATAAAATTAGAAACATTTTCTTCGGCATTGATCGCCAGACAATACGAGGCGAAAATTTCCAAGCTGGACGGAATAGTTGAAACTCTGCCAGTTTACAAAAAGCTGGAATTGATAAAACAAGCGTTTAACCGTGCTGACGGCGAAAGGGAATTGCGACAAAAATTACTTGAAATTGAGCAGAAAATTGGCGTGTCGTTTCCGAAATCCGAGCTAATTCCTTGCGAAGATTATTTTCAAACCGCTGGCGTTGATTTGTCGCGTGTTGTTTTAATGAAGGATTACAGTCAATTGGTCGGACACGTACGCAGCGTCATCGGCTCAATTGTCATCACTGACTACGACGGTCAGCTGCTGGCTTACAACATTAAAAAGCTTATTGGCTATCGGGCGCAAAAAATTGACGGCGTCATTGACATAGAAATACCCAGCACGCAGCTGGCGTTGTTTTGACCAACCCGGCATATTGTATTACACTATTTGCAGAAACACGGAGTTTAGTATGATCAGGAAACAAAATCAAACAACTAGCAGCATTAAGCGAATTTTTATTTACGGCGATTCTAATGTCTGGGGAGACAATCTCGTTGGATCACGAGTACGATACAGCGACCGGTGGGTCAACCGCCTGAAGCAGGAACTGCGAGGCAAAGCGCATATCATCGCCGACGGCGTATCGGGCCGCGTGGCAGGAGATTTCTGTAAGGCAAAGCCGCACAAGAATGGCAAGCAAGCTTTTACGAAAGCCCTCCAGCAAGCTGGCAATGTAGATACTATCATTATCGCCCTTGGCACCAATGATTTACAGCAGCAATACGGTAGGACGGCGCGAGCTATCATCCAAGATTTGACGAATTATCAAAAGCTAGTTGACAGCGCCGACGTCATATACCTCTTGCCACCAGTATTTTCAACTGGCGAAGATTCTGGTCCAGAGTTCACGGAACAATCAGAAGCTATACGACAAGATATCTTACAAAGTAAGGAGGCGCTTGGTGAGTACATTGAGCTACCGTTCATACCGCTATCTGATGGTATTCATTTTTCAACAAAAGGTCACCGCTTAGTGGCACGCATTGTTAAAAATACCTTGAAAGCGAGGCAGGCATGAACAGGGGAAAGAAACCACTCTTACAGACCATGGGCCGGGAAATGACCATTACCACTCACGGCTTTGACGACATACCAGAAGGACCAAATGTATTCGTAGCAAATCATGCCTGCATGCGTGACATCTTTGCTATACCAGCAAGCCTGCCTGAAGACTGCGATGTTGTTATCAGCTCGCGATTGGCGTATAAAAATAGTTCTGTGTACACGGCAGTGCGGCGACTAGTGATAGAAAATGCACTACACACCATACCGCTCGAGGTGCACGGTGGCAAAGAATATTTAGAAGTCGGACTCAAAATGGCCAAACAAGCATTGCTTGACGGACGCTCACTACTCATCTTTCCAGAAGGCGCATACACAGGCAGTGCTCAAGTTACCAAAGACCGAACGGGCGCATCGCGGATTTTATTTGGAGCAAGCATAGGGGGAGTGAAACCCAACTTATTACCAGTAGGAATTCATTACGAACCATGGCCTACCGATCTAGACGCATATGCACCTCAAAACGAACAGATCCATGTTACCCTGTGTGGCCCCATTGACTATACAGCAGCGTATAGGGATTATACCGCTTCGACAGATCATAAGTCTCGCCGCCGAGCTTTACATGCACCGATAGACATGGCTATGCTAGCTATCGCAAAAGCGACCGACTTGCCGTACATTGATAAGCCGATAGAACTGTGGCCGAGAAAGACCATGATTTTAGAAAGCGGCGAAGAAGTTCCCATTCCTGGCTGCTAAGAGGCTTACTAATCCCGCACTTTGCGCTATAATACATAAGTAATGAGTCAGGCGCTATATCGTAAATATCGCAGTCGCAGTTTGGATGAAGTTTTAGGTCAAGATCACGTGACTAGTATTTTACGTCGAGCGTTAGAGCAGGGAAAAATTGCTCATGCGTACTTGTTGACTGGACCGCGTGGCGTGGGAAAAACATCGGTGGCGCGAATTCTGGCGCACGAGATTAACCATTTGCCATATGACGACGACGCTTCAAACTTGGATATTATTGAAATTGACGCAGCCAGCAATAACGGCGTTGACGACATTCGAGCCTTAAGAGAAAAAGCCCAAGTCGCGCCTGTTTCTGCGCCGAAAAAAGTTTATATCATCGACGAAGTTCATATGCTGTCAAAATCAGCATTTAACGCGCTATTAAAAACCTTGGAAGAACCGCCAGAGCACGTGGTGTTTATCTTAGCTACAACCGACGCCGACAAACTCCCAGCCACCATTCTTAGCCGTGTCCAGCAATTTTTCTTCCGCCCAATTCCGACGGAAATTATGACGCGCCAGTTAATGAATATAGCGAAGAAAGAGGGATTTGCAATTGAAGAGGATGCCGCCAGGTTAATCGCTGAACGTTCCCGTGGCGGATTCCGTGACGGCATTAGTGCGCTTGACCAATTGTCGATTTTAGCAACATCAGACCAGCCACTGACGGCGAATATGGTTACCGAATATTTGGGGCTTAGCGACGCGACGATGCTCGGCAATTTGTTGGATTCATATCCATCCGACGACAACGAGAAAGTCTTAAACATCTTTCAGGAATTAGAAAATAGTGGCGCAAATTCAGTTATCGTGTCACATCAATTATTGTCGATTGCTCGCAATAGGTTACGAAAAAATCCGAATCTTATTGGGTTGGTTCAGCAACTGATCGAGGTTGATCGACACCCGCACCCAGACTTGAAATTATTGACGATATTCATGAATGGCAATTCTCAGCCGGCAGAAAAGTCAGTTGCGCCAAAGAAAAATACAACTCAAACTGCGCCCCAAAAACCCGCCGAAAAACCAACACCAATTAAGTCCGCAGAGCCAGCCAAACCGACCGAAAAGCCGATTGAAAAAGAAGAAAAACCAGCCGAGCCAGCGAAAAAACCTGCCGCAAAACCAAAGAAAACTGACGCGCCCGCGCCACTAGAGCTAAATTGGGAAAAAGTCATTGAAAGAGCAAAAGAAAAATCCCTCGGACTGGCGTCATTATTACAGAAAAGCCAGTGGTCGTTTGACGGTGAAAAATTGACAATTTACGCAGGTTCCGCGTTTTATAAGAAAAAGCTGGACGACGCAAAAAACAAACCATTGATCTCAGAAATTATCTCAGAAGAAACTGAGATGGATTTGGAAATTGATATAATTGGAGAGAAGAAACCGCCAGAGGACGAAAAATTGGCGGAAATTGCAGAATTAATGGGTGGCGGCGAAGAAGTTAAGCTGGAGGATATTTAATGGCAGATAAAAGCGAAGAAGTAAAAGGGAAGATACCGCCACAAAATTTGGACGCGGAAAAGAGTTTGCTTGGGGCGGTTTTAATTGACGAGGAAGTTTTGGCGGATGCCGCAGAAATTACTCACCCTAGCGATTTTTACGACAAGAATCACGGATTGATTTTTGCCGGAATGATGCGGCTATTTGAAAAACACAAGCCTGTCGATCTTTTGACCTTAACTGACGAATTGAAGCGAAAAGACGAACTGGAATTGGTTGGCGGCTCGGCATATCTGACAGAGCTAACAAACTACGTCCCAACGGCAGCGCACGCATCGGCTTACGCGGAGATGATTGCGCAAGCAGCGGTTCGCAGGCGCCTAATAAAAGCGAGCGGTGACATTTCAGAACTTGGATATGACGAATCGACGACCACGCAGGAATTATTAGAGAAGGCCGAAGCCGAACTTTTCAGCGTGTCCGACCAATCAACCAAGCAAGATTTGGTCAGCCTGGAAAGCATTCTGACGGATAGTTTTGACCGAATTGAAGAGCTCAGTAAGAATAAAGGTTCTCTCAGGGGAGTTCGTACTGGCTATCGCGATCTAGACAATATGACCGCTGGCTTGCAAAAATCAGATTTGATCATTCTGGCAGCTCGTCCAGCCATGGGTAAAACGACGCTGGTGACGAATTTGGCTTATAACGTGGCAACGATTGAGAAAAATCCTGTCCTATTTTTCAGCCTAGAGATGAGTAAGGAACAGCTGGTCGACCGCATGTTGGCGGATGCGTCGGGAGTTGATAGCTGGAATATTCGCACCGGAAATCTGAGTGATGAAGATTTTGCGAAGTTGTCTGAAGCTATGGGAGAAATGGCTGAGGCGCCAATTTACATTGACGACACGCCAGGATTATCAGTTTTGGAAATGCGAACTAAAGCACGTCGAATTGCCCATGAAAACCAATTGGGATTAATAATTGTCGACTATTTGCAGCTTATGCAGGCCAACGGAAACCACAACGGGAACCGCGTTCAGGAAGTTTCGGAAATTTCACGCGGACTGAAGCTTATTGCTCGCGAGTTGAATGTACCGCTAATTGCCCTGAGTCAGCTGAGCCGTTCTGTTGAATCGCGCACGCCGCCAATTCCACAACTAGCCGACCTGCGTGAATCTGGCTCCATTGAGCAGGACGCCGACATCGTGAGCTTTATTTATCGCCCTGGATATTACGAGCCCGACAACCCAGAAGTTCAGAACATTACAGACTTAATCATCGCTAAGCACCGTAACGGTCCGGTCGGTAAAGTCCAATTGTACTTCCACCCAGAGCGCCTACGCTTTATGAGTCTGGATCGCAAGCATGAATAGAATTGTGTTATAATCATACCAATGAAAAAGCAAAAAGTTACCGATATATTCCTTTACCGATGGCGCTACGTTTTCGGCTATACGCTGCTGGCGCTGCTATACATAGGAGCTATTATAATTTCCGCGTTGCATGTGCCGGGAGATTTGTTGCAAGCAGAAATCGACATGGTCAATACGACAAATCACTTGAACTTCAGTATCGAAGGAGTAGCCGTCACAAATTTGCCATTTCACCTTCTTCAATTGCTATTCTTCAAACTGTTTGGCGTCAGCTTGTTAACAATTAAAGCACCCGCCGTAATACTTTCAATCGCCAGCTCCGTCGCTATTTTCTTCCTCTTAAAACGCTGGTTTAAGCCATCCACAACGATTCTATCGCTACTCATCATGGCGACAACTGGTCAATTTTTGTTCATCGGACAAAGCGCAACTGTTGGCATTTTATACATCTTTTACACCGCGCTAACTTTGCTTTTCGCTACATTGATTCTCCAGAAAGCCCAGAACGCCTCCATTTGGCGAATCAGCTTAGCCATCACCACGGCACTCAGTCTCTTCACCCCGTATTTTTGGTATATCAATCTGGGACTTCTAATCATCGCCTTTCTACATCCGCATCCACGCTATTTCCTCATCTCCAGAAAACATCGCAAGTCTTGGATTGTGCCATCCGCTATTCTATTCACGATTGGTTGTGCGATTGGTTTTCTTTGCTATAAATCCCACGCGCTATTTTACAACCTCATCGGCATCAACAGCCTCAGCTTTGACATTATCGCAAACCTCAGGACTTTATATTACACATACATCCGCATTTTCCCATCAGTCGTAGGGAACCAAATCACGCCAATTATGGACATCAACGCAATGGTGTTAATCGGGCTAGGACTATTCCGCAGCTTCCAAAAAATCTCCAGCGCCCGCTCATTTATGATTTGGTCGTGGCTAATCTTAGCATTGGCGCTACTCATCTTCCAACCAAGCCTCACCCCAATAATCATCATCCCACTATTCATTCTCTTGGCGGTCGGATTAGAGTCCCTGATGAATATGTGGTACGGACTTTTCCCGCGCAACCCATACGCTCGCGGCACAGGACTGGTTCTTATATCAATGCTAATTATCGTTATGGTGGTGGGTGGTAGCTTCCGCTATATTGACGGTTATCGTTATTTCCCAGAAGCAGTTTCACGCTTTAATAAAGATTTATCTCTACTCCGTAAAAATACCGCGCCAACTGATTCATTCTCGTTATTGGTCAGCAAAGAAGAATCGCCAATTTACGAAGCGCTTAAAAAGCACAATTATCACCAGATATCAATTATCCACACGGCGCCAGCGAACGTCGGACAGACTTTATATGTTAGCCACAGCGTAAAGTCTCAAATTCCGCAGACTTACTCTGGACGCCTGTCGTCAGTAATCGTCAATGATCATAAAGACGGCGATCGCTTCTATATCTACACATCCGACCGCAAATAGGGTATAATTGTAAGTGTTAAATAAGGAGGAATATGGCGTTTGATCAGGTAAAAATGCTGCAACAATTACGCAAAGCACAGAAACAATTAGGTAAAGAAATCATCGAAGTTGAGGCTGGCGATGGCGCTGTGATCGTACAGATTACTGGCGAATTAAAAATCAAGTCTGTAAAGATTGACCCAGAAATGGTCGACTTGGAGAATATCGAAGAGTTGGAACACTGGATCGAAATCGCAGTTCGCGACGGTATGACAAAGGCTCAGGAAGTCGCTGCTGAAACTATGAAGCCATTGATGGGCGGCTTGGGCAACTTGCCATTCTAAAGCCATGTCAATCGACATTTTACCAAAAGCTCTAACTGCTTTAATTGATGATTTTGGTAATCTACCTGGAGTTGGACCGCGTACGGCTGAAAGATATGCCTACGCGGTTTTACGCCGCAATCCCAAATCCGCAAAGCAATTAGCACATTCATTAGACCGATTGCACGACCGCGTAAAAACCTGCCCGAAGACATTTGCGCTCATCGACTCAGATGATGATATATCACCTTTATATGCAGACGCAAATAGAAATAAAAAGCTCGTTTGCGTAGTCGAGGAGCCGCTAGACATTGTCGCCATAGAAAGAACAGGGCAATTCCTAGGTACGTACCACGTTCTGGGTGGCGTTATCTCACCAATTGACAATATCGGGCCAGAGCAATTGCATATCCCAGAGCTAATTGAGCGTATAAAAACAGACGACGTTCAGGAGATTATTATCGCCACGAATGCTTCAGTTGAGGGTGAATCAACAGCGCTATTTTTGCAAAGATACATCCAAGAGGCTGGATTAAGCACGACTATTACGCGCCTAGCTAGAGGTATTCCAGTCGGCGTTGACCTTGAGTACGCAGACCAAATCACATTAACGCACGCATTGGAAGGTCGCAAACAACTGTAATCGCAACATTCTAATATCTCAAGCTTAATAAAAAAAATACCCGCCATCTCGGCGGGTATTTCGTTGCTAGCTTGACCTATTACATTTGGCGGCGGCTAGCGATGTAAGCGATAGTAGCTGTAGTTAGTCCACCTAGGCCTAGTGCTGACATAATCGCGTCACTTGCACCAGTCTTTGGCAATTCTGGGCTAGGTGTTGGTGTTGAAGGAGTGTTTGGTGTAGGGGTAGTAGGTGTAGTAGGAACTTCCTTACACTTGCTCAAGTCAGTTGTATGCTTTGACTCGTTGTATTCTTCCTTCTTGATTTCACGAAGCTCTTTTTTATCGATTACACAGATTGTGATCTTAGCAGGCGCTTCTTTACAATCGTTTGGATTTGTTGAGTACTTACTTTTATCAAATTCTGACTTCTTAATCTCTACATATTTCTTAGTCTTAAGGTCACAAACTTGAAGTTTTGTTTCAGGTTCGATTACGATAGTCTTTTCACAGTTTGGACTTTGTTTCTTGACTTCGCCGTTTTCTTTACCATTTACGATTACAGTAACCTTGAAGTTGCCGTACTTTGTGTAAGTGTGTTCAATTGTAGATGAGTTAATAGTCTTAGTTGTACCGTCACCAAAGTTGTATGTGTAGCTGGTGATGCTTGCACCGTTCTTAGCGGTTGCGTTTACAACAAACTTGTAGGTGTTGTCTTCAATTTTTAGAACTTGCAATGCGTCACATGTTAATGCAGGTTTTGCAGGAGGTGTTGTTGGAGTACCCCAAACTGGGTTACCACAGTCTTTAATCACACCAGTGATAAACTTACCGTCGTTGTCAAACCATGCATACATTTTGTAGCTCTTAGGGCCGTCAACGAAGCTTTGACCAGTTGGATATTGGTAGTAAGTGTATCCATTTGAAGTCTTGTAGCTACGTTGTGGCTGAGGCTGACGAGTACCAGCCTTAGACTGTACAGTTATAGAGTTTGTAGCCACGACACGACCGTCAACAGTAATGTTACCGTTTGCGTCAACTACACCCTCACGCATGTTTGATCCACCTTGGATCATAGTGCTGGTAATGTACCATTCTTTATATAGTTCTTTAATTTCTGTACGGCTGTATGCTGTTTGCAATTCTGACATAGAATGCGTACCACAGTATACAACGTTAAATTTGTTACAGCCAGCAGCCTGTGAAGGTGATGCCAACCAGATTCCACCGAGCATAGCAAATCCCAAAGAGATAGCAATGCCGATTTTCTTAAATTTGTTCATAAAAACTCCTCTTTTCCAGCCCTATCTTCAGGCTTTATGTCCTCATACTAGCACAATCTTTATATTTTGTCAATAATAATTTATAAAAATGTTTATGTTTTTTTGATTGCGCAGTACTTTTAATAGTCCACCACATATTATACCACTTATGTAATTAAAAACAATGTATATTATATTAGAGTAAAAATCATTTGTTATAATAAATAATATGCTAGATACAGCTAAACAGTTCATTCAATCCGCACACAATATAGTTATTATTCAAGCCGAAAACCCTGACGGCGACAGCCTGGGTTCAAGCTTGGCCCTGGAAGAAGTCTTAAGCGACCTAGGAAAGACTGTCACTTTATATTGTCCAGTAGATATACCGAAATATCTTCATTACATTCGCGGTTGGGATCGAGTGCAGAACGATTTTCCGTCTCAAGCCGACGCCGCGATAATTGTCGATACAAGTGCGGATGTCCTTCTTAGTAAGGTCTTAGAAACTCCTGGAGCGCGACATTTTCTGGAAACACACCCGACTCTGGTTATCGATCATCACACAGCCGAATCGACACTTAGCTTTGATCATACTATGTTATCAGAAACTGTCGTGGCGACCGGGGAATTACTGTATAAACTGTTCAAATATTCCGACTGGAAGATAAACCCTCAGGCGGCCGAAGATTTATTGATAGCTATTATGAGCGATAGCCTGGGGCTTACTACGCAAAACACCACGGCTCAGACTTTCCATACGGTGGGAGAACTTACAGAACTGGGCGCTTCCAATGCGGAAATTGAAGAGCGACGACGCGAATTTATGAAGAAATCGCCAGAAATTTTGGCGTACAAGGGGAAATTGATAGAGCGAATCGAATATTTATTAGACGGACAATTGGCGCTGGTGCACGTACCATTCGAAGAGATCCAGCAATATAGCGATGCTTATAACCCCGGAGCGTTGATTGGCGACGAACTGAGGTTAGTTGAGGGTGTGGCGCTCAGCTGTGTTATTAAAACTTACCCTGACGGCAAATTAACTGCGCGCCTAAGGGGTAATTTGCCAATTGCCGACACCGTGGCCGGCTACTTCGGCGGCGGAGGTCATCCGTACGCGGCAGGATTCCGCGTATATGAAAGCTATGATGAAATCGTACGAGAATTAGTCACGGCAACGGATCAGGCTTTGCAAGAAGCAGGGCAGGGTTAAAAGTTATTGTAACATTGTTGATATACATCAGCTTTTATATCCGTAACAGAGTTGAGAAAAATATTATACCACATTTTTGACAAAATCTATTGACTTTTTAATATATGTGTGATATAAATAATACTAGCTTTTGTTGATGAGTTGAGATTTACTCCTTATCCGAAAGCGCACCTTGACAAGCAGATGTAAGAAGATTAAGACGAAACTTAAGCATGAAGCGGGGTTTTAGTTGTTGATAGAATATATAATTGACAATTGAAATCTCGTTTCATGCTTGATCATATGCACGCATGATTATTTGCCAAAAAGCAAAGATGGCGAACCGTTCGCCGCGAGAAAAAGAAGGAGCCAAAATGGCACACCTGAACCGCAAGTACGACAAGACTTTCCGAGCAGGAATTCCCGTTGTTGTTTACACGCTTGACACCGCATCCTCTTTCGGGGATGAGGTCCACCTCTGGGTCAACGCGGAAACCTTTCCGAAGGTAACGCGCTCGAAAGAGGAGTGTGGTGTGAGGTCTAGCATGGCTACCCGCTATGGCACCAAATTCAGCTTCATTTCTCCTAGCCCGGAAGAATCTTATTCCGGTCGATTGGCGACTAGCGGAATGTCATGCGATGGTGGTATCGAGCTGTGCTCTGCAAAGCTAAGCTACGGGTGTTTCAGTCTAGAGTACGACGAGAATGGGACCACCATTCACGTTGACGAGACTGACAGCTCGTACGTCTTGCCCGTCAAGACTAAAGTAGAAGGCAAAACCTGCTACGAGTTCTATGTAGTTCTGCGTTACGCCAACGTTACCCTAGGTGACGTCATCGAAGGACGCTGGGACCAAATTCGCATCCCTGAAGTAAAGTGCGCCGTCCTAGAGAAGGCGAATTACTACAAAGACTGGGATGGTCATGACGTATTGCAGATGAACCTGATCGTAGACGGCAAGTTCAACCGTAGCATTCGCGTAGAGGTAGTTCGTCCTGAGGATAGGCTTATCCCCGTAATGTTGCGTCAAATAGTGTCTGGCGAGCCTTTTTCGCCCGACTTTGACTGACTAAGTCAGCATAACTGAATAGTGACGAGCAGAAGATGATTCCAAAAAATAAGGCGTCATTCTTCTGACGCGTCTTAGTGTGTATCTGCTTCTGCTTGTCAACTGTTCATTGGAAATTATTAAGTCCCAACTGGGGCTGTTTTTTATGTCAATTTTGAAAAACTGACCAGAGTAACGTACAATAGAACTAATGATAAAACTCTATAATACGCTCACTAGACGAAAAGATGAACTAAAACCACTCGACGGAGAAACGGTCAAGTTTTACACCTGTGGCCTAACAGTTTATTCGCAACCGCACATCGGCAACTGGGTTGGCTATATTTATTGGGACGTGTTGGTACGATTGTTACGCTGGCAAGATATTCCCGTTATTCGAACACAAAACATCACCGACGTTGGTCATTTGACCAGCGATGACGATAACGGCGAGGACAAAATGGAAAAAGGTGCGCGCCGTGAAGGGAAGACTGCCTGGGATGTGGCGGAAAGATACATTTCCGTTGCAAATTATGAAGCCTACGACGTACTGAAATTGATAAAACCTGACTATTTGGTGCGGGCGACGGATTATATTCAGCAGCAGATTGACTTCGCAAAAGGACTGGACGAAAAAGGATTTTTATATAAAATCGACGGCGACGGCATGTATTTTGACACGTCGCTTTTGAAGGATTACGGAAAATTGGCGCGGTTGGACGTGGCGGGACTGGAGGCTGGCGCCAGAGTGAGCGTTGAAGGAAAGCGCAATATTACTGACTTCGCCGTGTGGAAGTTTTCACCAAAAAACGCCAAGCGCGATATGGAGTGGGATAGTCCGTGGGGAATCGGTTTTCCCGGCTGGCATCTGGAATGTTCGACAATTGCCCGTGAAACACTCGGCGATTCTATCGATATTCACGCAGGCGGAATTGACCATATTCCAGTTCATCACACGAATGAAATTGCCCAGAGCGAAAGTCTGACTGGAAAACAATTTTCTCAGATTTGGCTCCATAATAATCACATAAAAGTTGACGGCCGAAAAATGAGTAAATCTCTGGGGAATGTTATTACGCTGGAAGATATTATTTCGCGAGGCTTTAGTCCGATGGCATTTAAGCTGGCGATTCTCAGCAAGCATTATCAAACAGAGGGCAATTTTACCTGGGAAATTCTGGAAGCAGCGCAGGCGCGGCTGAATCATTGGCGGGATTACGCGGTTCTGAGGCATCAGACTCACGACACGCTGGAGGATGACGATGACAAAGACGAGCAGGACGATTCGGTTTCGTTATTAGCGGGGCGTCAGGCGTTGGTCGAGAAATTGAACGATGATTTGGATACTCCAGGTGCACTGGCGTTAATTGATGAAGTGTTTTCAAAGCTGGATCATACGCCGCTAGATAAGATTCATCGACAGAGTTTAGTACAGTTTATTGATGAGATTGACGAGATTTTAGGGCTGGATTTGGCTGAGTCTACGCCTGATATTACTGACGATTTGAAGAGGTTGATTATCCAGCGACGTCAAGCACGCGCAGAGAAAAATTGGGAAGAATCCGACAGAATTCGCGATGAACTTCTTCAGGCTGGCGTTGCCGTTCGTGATACGCCGAGCGGCAGCGTTTGGACATGGAAATAGCCCGCTGTATTCAACGGGCTATAATTTTTTCTGCGTCAACTAATCTTCGTTTTTCAATTTCTTAACTAATTTATTAAGCGGCTTTTCGTTTTCGACGCGGTTAGACTTGGCTTGCTCTAAGTAATTATCCAGCAAAACCTTCACGACGCCAGCGGCTGGAATAGCAACCAAACCACCCAATAGACCGCCGACATACAAACCAATTGTCACCGCAACCAAGACAGTCAAGGCCGACAACTCAACCTTCTTTGATTGGATAGAAGGAGAGACAAAGTTGTTCTCAATCTGCTGGTAAATCACGAAATAAATCGCGTAAATAACGCCAGCTGTCATGTTATTGAAGAATAGTAGTAGTGATATCAACGCACCAGCAATCGTTGCGCCAAACATCGGAATTAGCGTCAACACAAACGTCGCCATAACGGTGAGCATTGCCAAATTGGAATTTATGACAGGGAATGTCAAGCTCAGCACAAACACCACGAAACCTGATAATATCGCATCGATTCCAGAAACCGTCAATTGTCCAGAAACATAACCTGTGACTACGTTATACATTCGACCAACCAGCTTCTTATGACGCTCCATTTTTTCTTCGTCGTTGTACAATCCCCACAAACGCTTCACCCAAGTTGGACCCTCGAGAAGCATCAGGAACGACAGCACCAGCACCAAGAATAGCGAGCCCAAGAACGACGCCAAAGAACCAACGCTAGATAATAAATTCGTGCCGACGCTCGTCGCCCAAGACGAAGATTGCTGCTTAATGTTTTCCATCATCGAATCGACCTGCGGGCGCAAATTATTCTTATCAATAAAATCATTGACGCCACGCCACTGTGAGCTTGCTTGGTCGATTATACTCGGAATGCTCTCGACAAATTTGGCAGATTGTTGGACAATTGGCGGAATAACAAACCAGATCACGCAACCCAAAAGCAGAACCAGCGTCGTGTACGCCAGTGCCGTGCCACCTAATCGGCTTTTTCCAGGTAATTTTTTAGCAATTGCTGCAACTGGACGATTTAACGCCAACGCCAAGAACAGGGAAATTCCCAATAAAACCAGCGCGTCCTTTGCAGAATAAATTGCCAGACCAGCCAAACCAAAGCCCATCACGACCAGCCAAAACCGCACAAATGTTTTCGTGTCTATCTCTATACGTACTTTCATAATTAAACTTTACCAGCTTTTCGGCGTGTTCGCAACGCCGACAGAGATAATTTACTATCATAAGACATCGCGCCGTAGCGAAAAACGCGCACCGATAGCCACATAACAAACACTGCTGTAGCGACCAAAATTGCCGTGCCGAGCAAAGCTTCCCAAATCGGCAAATTGCCTATTGCGTTTCGTAACAACAATGGAATCGGCGCGGTGAATGGAAATAGTGACAAGAACTTAACGAAGAAATAATCAGGGAAGGAAACGAACGCCGTGATTCCGTAAAATGGACCAATGAATAGCATAATCACAATTCCGAACCACTGACTGGCTTCTTTGGCGGTCGGCATCATCGCGCCCAAAGTTACCAACATTCCCGTAAATAGAGTGAAGCTGGCGGAGAAAATTATGATTGCCAGACCAATTCTCACAGGATCAAACACGAGCGTACTCAAGTCCAGATTAGGCAATTGCAACTTCGAGCCAAATGCCAAATAGCCCGCCAAAACTGGCAAAACAATTACCAAAATCTGAATCAAAGCCAACACCATCAAAGACAAAATTTTACCCGTAATCAAAGTGTCGGTTTTAACGGTCGTAAGCAGCATTTCCACCGTGCGATTTTCTTTTTCCTCGGTGGTGCTAATGAGCATTTGATTGCCAAAAATACTGATGAGAATGAACAAAATAGCCAAAAACATTCCCGGCACAATCATCTCATTAATGCCGCCATGTTCTTTTCCGTCCAGATATGTGGTCGATGACAATTGGACTTTGTCGCGTAAAATCGCAACTTGTGCTGGGCTGATGCCGCTTGCTACCGATTGACTCAATAAACTCTGTGCCACCGCGCCGTATTTTCCGTTTTGGAATAGCCCAACATCTTTACCGTAAACTTCGACCTTTTGCTTGCTCAAATCTTTTGGAAAATAAACATACGCATCAACCTTATTATTTTTTACGTCGTCAATTCCAGATTCTTTCGATTTGGCAATTTTGGCTTTAATTGCCGCCAGCAATTCTGGCTTCACCAACTTCGAATCGTCCGTGACTTCCAACGAAAATTCTTGCTTTTCCAGATTTTTTGACGCTTCAATAGTCGTGCTTTGCGACCAAAACATAATGCCATACAGCACGCCAATCAACAAAGGAAATCCCAAGGCCGTCAACCAAAACGTCGGTTTCTTCAGTGTTCTAAGCGTTTCAAATTTGAAAACCGTCCCCAAATTATGCATTTTACTCATCGCTCAACTCCTTCGCTTCGCCGCCGTAAACTTGGACAAAAATGTCATCCATTGAGGCGCCGCCAAATTGACTTTTTACTTCTTCCAATGTTCCATATGCCGCCGCTTGACCATCCTTCAATAAAATCAAGCGATCGCACAATCTTTCAACTTCCTCCATCTGGTGCGTAACGTAAATAATTGTCGCGCCAGCTTTTCGTTGCTCCTCAATTATATTCATCAACAAACGGCGATTCACCGGATCAAAACCTTTGGCTGGCTCGTCCATAATCAACAGTTCTGGATCGCCCATAATCGTTACACCGAGCTGGATTTTCTGCTGCTGTCCGCCAGATAATTTATCAAGTTGCGTGTTAGCTTTGTCGCTCAAATTGACGCGCTCCAAAAACTTCAGAGAAAAATCCTTAGCTTCTTTGCGACTCAAGCCCTTCAATTGACCAAAATAAAGCATCACGTCTAAGACTTTTTCTTTTTTATACAAGCCGCGCTCCTCAGGAAGATATCCGAGGCGAATCTGGCTCTCCACCGAATATGGCTTGCCGTTTATCAATAAATCGCCCGCGGTCGGCTGGTATAGTCCCAACAATGCGCGCAATGTCGTAGTTTTTCCCGAGCCATTACTTCCCAAAAAACCAAAAACTTCGCCGCGAAAAACGTCGAAACTCAGATCTTTAATAACAGTTTTATCACCGAAACTCATCTTAAAATGACGAATCTCAACCATTTTTTTATTATCTGGCATACGCCTCCTTTTCTTTAAATAAAATTATAGCACTTAGCGCGGGAAAAAAGATATAATATAAATATGCGACTGCTAGTCATTGAGGACGAACGAAAAATTGCGAGGGTCATAGCCGAATCTCTGAAGCGCGAAAAATACGCGGTTGATGCGGCGTACGACGGAGAGGAGGGCTTTAATTTGGCGGATAGTCAGCCGTATGATTTGTTGATTGTTGATCGAATGCTGCCGGGATTAGAAGGCGCGGAGATTGTTAAAAAATTGCGCGAGAACGGGAAAAATATGCCTATTTTATTCCTTACAGCCCTGAGTACAACCGAAGATAAAACGCTTGGGTTAGACGTGGGCGCTGATGACTATTTGACTAAGCCTTTTGCAATTGACGAGCTGTTGGCGCGCGTGCGAGCCTTGCTTCGTCGTCCACCGATTAGCCAACCAGACGTTCTGCAAATTGGCGATTTGAAAATTGACAAACAACAACAGACAGTAACTCGCGCAGGAAAAATTATCGACCTCACAAGCAAAGAATATGCGCTGCTGGAATATTTGATGCAGCATCCGAATCAGATTCTCAGTAAAGAAACGCTGATTGATCACGTTTGGGATTTTGACGCTGATATTTTGCCGAATAATGTAGAGGCATACATAAAAAATCTGCGCCAAAAAATCGACAAACCGTTCAAAAAACAATTAATAAAAACCGTGCGCGGCTTTGGGTATAAGATTGAGTCATGAAAATTTTTACTTCAGCAACAATTAAGTTGGCGGGCTGGTATTTGATGATTTTGATGATCGTCAGTTTGCTGTTTAGTAGCATTATTTTTCAGGTGGCGCGCTCGGAAGTTGATGCGCAAATTCATAAAATTATCGTTCAAAGGAAGGGCGATTTTCCTGCAATCAATTTATCGGAAAGAATAGATAATTCAACTCGAAATCTTTTGATTAGTTTGGGCTATATAAATCTTATCGTTCTGCTCGCTGGCGGTTGGTGTTCATATTTATTGGCGAAAATCACTTTGCGGCCAATAGAAACCGCCCACAAAGCTCAATCGCGATTTGTTGCTAACGCCAGCCATCAATTGCGAACCCCCTTAGCAATCATGAAGGCTGAAACTGAATTTGCATTGAAAAATAGAAAGGCAGAGAAGGCGGAACTTACAGAAACTCTGGAAAGCAATTTGGAGGAAATAAATAAGTTGACTGAGCTTACAGCGATGCTTCTGGAACTGTCGCGGACAGAAAATAAGTTGGCGCTGGAAGATAAAAGTTTTAACTTGACGGAATTGATATCTGAGCTCGTTCGTGAACGAAAAGCCGAAGCGCGAGTTAAAATGAATTGCCCAGAACACATAAATATTCCGCTTCATCACACCGCCACGCGAGAATTGTGCGCGATTTTACTCGATAATTCATTGAAACATAGCTCGAAAAATTCTGTGGTAAAAATTTGCATTATTCCATCGAAACAAAACATCACCGTCAACTTCATCAACGACGGCACAATTTCACAACAAACTTTGCCACACGTCTTTGAGCGATTTTTCCGCGGCAACCAACAGACGAAAGGCTATGGATTGGGATTGCCATTAGCGGAGCAATTGACAAAAGCACTGGGCGGACAAATCTCTGTTAGCACCTCAAAAAACTCAACCATTTTCACAATTTCCTTGCCGATTCTGTAAATTTTCAGCTATTTTTCAGAATTAGATGTTGTAATAGGATTGTTGATTGGCAAATTGCCGATCTGAAAGGGGAAGTATGAGTACAACATTTTTAAGTAAAAAAGGATTTAAGGAGCTTCAGAAAGAAATTTCTGGACTAGAGATTTCAGAGAAAGCGCTCATATTAGAATTGAAGGAAATTGGGCGCGCCAAATCGCGTGATGACAAATTACGCCGCAACGACGTGATTACACAACTGGAAAATATTCAATCAAAAATCTTTACGAAGAAGGATATTTTACGTCACGCCAAGCCGCTGCCAAGGAAGCGCGATCGATTGAAAATTGCTATTGGCTCAGTCGTGGATTTGGTGGATCAACAGGGAAAAATTTTCCGCTATACGCTAGTTCATAGCCTGGAAGCGAACCCTCTGGACGGGCGAATTTCCGTGGATAGTCCACTAGGAAAAAGTCTACTGAACCACAAGAAATCCGAAACTGTTTCCTGGAAAAATGGCTTGGCGACCAAGCAGCTACAGGTTGTCAACATTAGCTAATCCGAATCGTCCACCACGACAGTTTAGCTCTCACTGGCGAGTGGGAGCTTTTTTATATAAAGCAATAAGCCGATGCTGCGGCATGCTATAATTACACTAAGAATATTCACAAATTTAGCGACAAAAAATAAACGGGGGATATCATGTCAAAGCTAAACGTAGACCAGAAAAGTATCTATGCACTCTTATCGGATAGAAAGGCAGACTATATCATACCAGATTACCAGCGTCCATATGCGTGGGATGAGGATAGTTGTCAGACTCTCTGGGATGATATATTTTCTTTTGCAATACCGGATAATGACGCTACGAAGTTTGACACGAACGACGAGTATTTTCTTGGCTCGATTGTGACTTTTGAAAACGACAAGAAACAGAAAGAAGTGATCGACGGTCAGCAACGCCTAACCACATTCATGCTTCTCCTTCGAGCTTTTTACGATCGCTTCACTAAAATGCAAGACCAAGGCTCAAAAGACTTTTCCGAACGCATCGCCAGCTGTATATGGAAAACAGATGAAATGGGCAAACCAGATAAAGATCACCTAAAAATAGATTCTGTTGTCGCCACTGATAAAGATAAGGAAGAATTTCTGTCAATCCTAAGAACAGGCATCGTTACCAACGACCAAACTAGCCGATACGCCAATAACTTTAGATTTTTCCTTAAAAAAGTTGACGAATTCATCAATAGCTTCCCAACTTTTGCAAAGAACTTGCCAGCAAGAATTCTCAATAACTGCATCTTAATGCCAATCGAAGCCGAATCTCAAGATACCGCTCTTCGCATATTCTCAACATTAAACGATAGGGGTCTTCCGCTTTCGGACTCCGATATTTTTAAGGCTCAATTCTATCAATATTACAAACAGAAAAGTGAAGACGACAGGGATGAGTTTATTAAAGATTGGAAAAAACTCGAGGAGACGTGTGAAAAAATCTTTCACCCAATCACTGGCACACCAATGGACGATTTGTTTACGAGATACATGTATTTCATTCGCGCCAAGCGAGACAATAACAAGTCTTCCACGACCGAGTCACTTAGAAGATTCTATGAGCGTGATAAATATTCCGTACTTAAACAAGATGACACTTTTGAAAATCTTAAAGATCTTGCTCAATTCTGGGAAGACATTACCGATCAAAATCGTGAACGTTTCAGTGAAGAGGTTTTAAAGAAATTATTCATATTAAACTATGCGCCAAATAGCATGTGGAATTATTTCATATCTGTTTACTACTTAGCAAATCGCACCGAAGACGGAAAATTGGATGATGAAGATTTTAAGATGTTTCTCGATCGTACAATTGCATTCATATGGGGATACGCAATAATACACCCAGGCGTGAACGCATTAAGAACTCCTATTTTTGCCGAGATGCTGAATATAGTTAATCTAAATGAAGTTACATTCTCAGACTTCAAATTTGATAAGGAGCAAACACGCAGTGCGATCCTTATTTATGATTTCAAAAACGGCAGACCAATCACCAAATCCATGCTAGCGCTTCGTATGATGCTCAATAAAGAGCAGTCATATCCAAAACTCTCTCAGCAGTTTGATATTGAACATATTTATCCCAGAAAGCGACAAGAAAATGAGAAAGGATTGTCTAATAATCGGCAAATCGACCTCCTTGGTAATAAATCTCTTTTAGAAAAACGAGTCAATATTCGCGCATCCGACTATAGGTTCGAAGATAAAATTAAATATTACCAGGGTTTTGATAATAGTAGAGGACAGCGCATAGGCGGAACAGAAAATCTTGAACTCAAGAATATAAGCAATGTTTATAAAAAATTCGGAGAAAAAGAAATTGTTGAGAGGACTAATTTGTTTATTGACGATTTTATGAATTTACTAGATAAAAATGGCTTGATTGCTTAAAAACAAAAAATCGCCCAAAAGAGCGGAAGATCGCTGCTGAGATTTTAGTGATTTCCATTTAAATATTGCACTTAATAAATAGCGCTGCCCTTATAGTAATACTTATGTTATTGCAATATAATAAAACCATGAGCAAACTCCGCCTACACATCGCTAACGCCAATCAAACTTTCACCGATGCCGAAATTGCCATATTCAAAAATACAGCGCAACAAGCCGAGGCTTTTGTTTCGAGCGAGTTCGCGCAGTTTGATTACGAAGTTGATGTAATTGTCACTACACCTTCGTTTATGCTGCCAACTATCGCCGAGGACGGAATCGCTGGCAAAACGCTTCATTCGCGCTTGATTATGATTTCTGTTGATAAAAGCCAGCACGGGGTTAGCGAGGATTTTATTTTCGAAACGATTTGCCACGAAATGTCGCATTCGCTGCGTTGGGAAAAACTGCCTGAATATGCCGAAACTATGTTTGATGGGATGATTTTGGAGGGCTTGGCGGTCGCGCTAGAAGAGGAAGCGATGATTAAACTCGGACGGCGAAACCGACAATTTTTCTTGAGAGAAATGCAGAAAACTTCTCAAGCTGAAATTGACAAGATAATTGCCGCACTACAAGGCAATTTTAAAGACAAGGTTTACGATTATACCAAAATATTTTTCACCGGCGATGATATTTTGCCGCGCTGGGCGGGGTATAAACTCGGGTATTACTTTGTGAAGCAATACCTACATCAAACTAGTCAGACTATCGCACAGGCGACTTTGGCAAGTTACAAGGATTTTATCCTATAAATTGAAGAGTCCCCGTCGCGATATGCGTAACAACGGGGACGAGACGTAGTTTTAAACTACGCTTCTTGTGATCGCTCATTAAAACCTATGGCGACGAAATAAAACGCATACAGAAAGTAACAAAGATGAGACCCTCAGACTTTTAAGAATCATAATATTCTAGCGTAACCCACAAAAAATCCTGCCCATTCAGTGCCTGCATATACGGCACGTCGTTGATATCATCTCGCATTAGCTCACCCAGATACAATGCGGCGTCGTTGAGTAATGTGTATTTTTCTCCCTGAGATGCAGCAGTAGGGCTATCAACACCACATATCTCAGCAACTTGTTTCATAATCACTTCACGATACAGTGCAAACGAATTACAATCGAGTGCTGCCAGCAGGTATGCCCAGGTAGACGGAGCAAAGCTTTTGTCTGACATAAACAATTGTGCAAGTTGACTAGCCGTCTGAATGCATTCCGCAGCCGTTTCAGGTTTTGCAATCCATAATTCACTCAGGACCGAATGGGCATTTTTGCGTAATAGAAGAGCTTTTAGGTCTTCAATATCACGCCAGCTAGGAAAATTGCTAGTATTTGTATGGTGCGTTACAATATGCGCGATCTCTGTAATCGAGCCACCATTAACCGAGTCGTACGCCGCCAGCTCTTTATTAAGGCGCGGCAATATATCCCATTTGTATGATTCATCCCATAAGGCTTTGTCACCAGAAAATCGTCGCCGCAAGTACTCGTCTCTGTGTGATTCATAAAATGCCTGTAAAGCAAGTTTATTGATTTTCATCTTTTTCCTTTCTTTCGATAAATTCATCAAGCGCAGCAATTACCTTACAAGCCGTCCAGCCATTCCGGACTGGACAATAATTCCTATTTAACCAAGCTTTACAACAGAGGTAGTTATTCATGGTAGCTAAAGGTCACGGAACCTTGTCACTCACTCTGTTATATAGCTTGGCTGGGACGGCAGGATTCGAACCTGCGAATGCTGGGACCAAAACCCAGTGCCTTACCACTTGGCGACGTCCCACTATTGCCAGGACAATGACGATTATAGCACGCCAGCCAGAAAAAATCCACACATCCTGATATAATATAACCTAATGAGAAAACAAATTTTTGAGACTTTAAGATTGGAAAAAATCGTTGGCGGCGGGCAAGCCATCGGGACACTTGACGACGGCCGCAAAGCGTTCGTCTGGGGAGGACTGCCGAAAGAGCTTGTAACGATTCGCGTGACAAAGAAAAAATCCCACTTCGTCGAAGGAATAGTGACGGAAATTATCGAGAAAAGTCCAGAGCGAATTACACCGAAGGATGAAAATAGCTATTTAAGCACCAGCCCTTGGCAAATAATGCCGATGTCCAGCGAGCAATCGTACAAAGCGTCGCTAATCGAAGAGGCTTTTTTACTTCACAACATCACATTGCCTGAGAGAATTGAGATATTTTCTGACGGCGTAGAATTTAATTATCGCAATAAAGTCGAGTTCAGTTGGTTCGGCGACAAAACGGACGACGACGAAAAGGAAACTCTGGACTTGGCGTTTTTCAAGCGTGGCGGCAAGGGAAAAGTCATCGTTGACGGAACCAGCTTGGCGCATCCGAGCATAAATAAATTGGCAATTGAAATCCGCGACCTCTTACGAGAAAAACCGATTGTCGCTCGCCAATTAAAAACACTCTTGATTCGTTCAGATCAACAGGGAAACGCTGTCTGGCAATTGTACGTAAAAGATCGAATAGAAAATCTAATTTCCGAAGACGAAGCCAAATTATTATCAGCCACGGGTGGTGAGATAATCTATTCCGACCCCAAAAGCCCAGCCAGCAGAATCACAGAACGCTTGAACAAATTCGGCGACACGACACTAAGCGACACGATTTTAGGCGTCGCCTTCAACTACGCTTGCGAAGGGTTTTTCCAAGTCAACATTCCCGTTTACGAAAAGGCCTTGAGCGATATGAAAGCGTGGATCGATTGCAATGAAAAAATGCCGACACTTGACCTTTATTCTGGAGTCGGGACAATTGGTTTGACAATTGGCGGAGATGACGTGACGTTGGTGGAAATTAACGAACATGCCGTCGCGGAAATGCAGAGGAATATCACCAAGCTGAATCGACCGAATGCCAAGGCGATTTTGGCGCCGAGCGAAAAATCTCTGGAATATATAACGGGCGAGCAAATTGTCATCGTTGATCCGCCGCGCGCTGGACTTCACGCGGACGTTACTAATCGACTACTGGAAACTGAGCCGCCTAGGATTATTTATCTTAGCTGTAATCCAGTCACGCAGGCGCGAGACGTCAGCCTACTCCAGGAAAAATATAAAATCGTGCATCATCAAGGCTACAACTTCTTCCCGAGGACGCCGCACACTGAGCATCTTGTGGTTTTGGATAAGAAAGCGTAATCTATAGCCATGAAGACTAGAATATTAAAGCAAGCTACGTTTAGAGGAATTATTCCTTTTGTTATAATGTCGGCATTAGCTCTCATAATGACATATCAAAAAATTGACCCGTCACAAACTAAGGGGACATTCTTAACTGGCGTCATAGTATCCATAGTTGCGGCCGCATCTGTAATATACGACATCGAAAAATGGTCATTACTTAAACAATCCGCCATACATTTTATCGTCATGATATTGACAATTTTTCCTTGTTTATTAATAAGTGGCTGGTACGAGTTAAGCTCGTTCGCAGACTATTTGAAGGTATTCGGAATATTTTTACTATGCGGTTGCATTTTCTGGACTATAGGATATTTCGTTTTTGGCAAATTACTGAATAGATAGACAAATTCCTACCGAACAATTCGCCGACCAGCCCGGCGAACAATGAGTAGCTGGGCTAACATCGCTATGGCAATTACACCAACTGCTGGCCACATTAACGCTTAATACGGAACATCAGTAAGCTTGACACGGAATCGTGCTGCTGATATAATGCCGATACTATCATAAAAGAGGAGTTTTATATATCATGACAGAAATGGACAAGTCACTAGAACAAGGAGTGCCAGACGAACAAAAAGTAACTGGCTGGGAAAGCTTAGAAAACTATGATGATTTCACTCATCACAGCCCACTTGAAAAAGTTCCAGCAGTTGACGGAAACGATCTCCTTGGAAATAGAGTATTCTTCCGCGATGCAATAGTGCTGACACAAAACGCCATTCCAACCAGCCCAGAAACTCCAGAGGAAAATCAGGCATTATTAGATTTTGGTGGTGTCTATGTGCTCATGGATAAAGATTCTGACCCAAAGAAACTAGAGGCAGCTTGGGCGCGAGCTATGCGCGGACACTACAATCAAGAGATAACTGTCACTGACAACATTATTGGTGGGGTTATTGGAAGTTATCCGCTAGTAACAGACACCCTAGATAACATACCAGAAAAAACCCTTAAAGATGAAGCAGCGAAAGACGAGGCAGAGCGCCGTGCCGGAGATGAAAAAATTCAGCGAGCAGACGCTATCATTAACAGTGAAGAAACCTACCGAAGACTGAAAGATAAAGTATGGGATGTAGAACTTACTTTTAAAGGAAACAAAACATATACAGATAACGTCTACGGCGACAAACAAAAGCAACCAGAGGAGGATCCGTTTGACTCGGCAAGCGAAGCTAAGTTTTTAATGCAGACCTGTTATGCCGTACTGTGGGCAAAACTTATGCAAGCACGCCTTAATGAAAACAAGAATGTAGCCATAGCCGACGTCGCAGAGGAATCTCTTAACCAGATGGATGTCACTCTTTATGAAGATGAAGAATTTGTTAAAAATATCTGTAATAGGCTAGGCCGATACAATTGGGAGCATTGCGCCGAGCTGAATGATTGGTATAATAAAAGAATTCGCGAGCTGTCGAATATAGAGCCGCTTTCAAAAGAAGCTAGATAAACCAAGACTACCAAGAATGATCCGGCAGGCATACGATATTTGCCTGCCGGCGTTTTTTATGGCGGTTATACTTTTTTCTGGCGCTCATTAGCAGTTATTTTTTACCAGCGCGGCGAGCTAGCCACCACTGGGCTATCATCGCTATGGAAATTACACCAACTGCTGGCCACATTATGAACAAATTTGGCACGGTGAAATCGAAGAAATCTCTCAGGAACCCAAAACCAAAGCTTCCAGCCGCCACAATAATCACCGACAGAAGATAAAGCAGACGAGCGCGCTTGGCAGATTTATCGATAGTTACGTCAAGCATAATCCCCACCAAGAACACCAAATATACACCAAACAAAGTTGCAGTAAGCACGGTCATCGTTGCAACTTCCGTGGCGCGACCAGGGAACATAACAGAGGTAATCCAATAGGTGAACGCGACAGCCACGCCAGTAATCAAGGCAATCGGCGTAACAGCCAGCAAAGTATCATGCCAGAATCTCTTCGGATTTATTCGATGCTTCGGCGTGGGAGGAAACAGCGTCCACATGAGAGTCGGCATAGTCACCAGAAAAATATTCATAAACGTAATGTGGCGCGGCGAATACGGATAATTCATGTCAATAAGAATCGTCGCAAGAAGAAGTGTCACGCCGTAAATAATTTTATGGAAAAATAGAACAGCGATCACCTCGATTGCCTGCATGATTTGATTGCCCAATTTCATTCCCATCGGAAGAGAAGTGAACGAATTGTTGAGCAATATAATGTCGGAAACTCGACGCGACGCTGGAGCGCCCGCGTACATCGCCACACCGAGGTCTGCCTTTTTCAGAGCCAGAGCGTCATTCACGCCGTCGCCGACCATACCAGTGAACTTGCCAGATTGCTGGAATCGATTAATCAAGCGCTCTTTTTGATCCGGCAAAACTCTGGCAAAAATCGTGTAAGTATCGGCCGCTTTATTAAATTCATCCTCACTAAGTGCCGCCAAATCTTCGCCTAAAATCGCCTTTTCTGGATGTTTAATTCCAGCCTCCTTAGCGATGTATTGAACCGTGCGCGGATTATCACCAGAGATTACGCGAATAGTTACGCCTTGGCTCTGCAAAAAATCCACCGTTTCAACAACGCCATGACGCAGAGAATTGCGCAGAATAACCGCACCAATTGCCACTCCAGAGCTGTTTTTCAAATCTTTCAATTTGGTTTTATCGTCCGAAAATTCAGCCAACATCAACACGCGCAAGCCATTGTCGGCCCAATCATTCAACTTCTTCTGAGTTTCCTTATCTACTGGCGCCAACTTCGACACAAACTCTGGCGCACCCATCATTAACGTCCGAATTTCGCCATCAATATTCGCCCTCACGCCAGCCATTTTACGCGCCGACGAAAACGCCATCACTTCCAGGACTTTCGTATTTTTTGGCGATGTAGCTTCCGCCAAAATTGCACGACCAGTGATATTTCCGCCGCTGGTTTCATGAGCAATTAACGCCGCAAAACTGGCAATATCAGAGTCTGAATAGTCATTTTCATCACCAAAAGCCGCGACCTGCTCCAGCGTCACTTCATCACTAGTCAAGGTACCTGTTTTATCTACAGCCAGCAAATTCAAAAGCGCCATCGCTTCAATCGCTGACAATTTTTGTGGCAAGACTTTCGCCTGGGCTAATCGCAGTGAGCCGAACGCCAAAAGCAGCGAACTCGCCAACAATAAACCTTCCGGCACAACTGTAACCGCTGCCGAAGTGATGGTTTTTAAGATGACGACGACATTATCGCCAGAAAAATAATAGACAATAGCGATAAGTAACGACAGGACAATTGCACCGTAAGTCAAGAAATAAATTGCGCGCCAAATCGCTAATTGCAGGGGCGTGAGTTCTGGTTTGTAACGCTTCAGGACTTGGCTAATCGCGCCAGCTTTCGTGTCGTCACCAATCGCAATTACTCGCGCCGTACCTTCGCCAGCCAAAACCGTCGTTGCCGCCAGCACGACATCGCCGTCCTTTTTCTCAATCGACGCAGACTCGCCAGTCAACATACTTTCATTCAGCTCCAAGCCTTTCAACTCAATAACTTTCGCGTCCGCCGGCAGTTCGTCGCCAGCCTGAATAAGAATTTCATCGCCAATTTTAAGCTCGTCATAACCAACCTCGACAACATTTCCATCTTTTAACAATCGAGCTTTCGGCGCGCTCATCAACTCCAATTGCCGCAAAACTCGCTTAGCCCTTAACTCCTGAATAATGCCAATCGTCGAATTCACGACAATCACCACCGAAATAAACCATGCATCACGATATTCGCGAACATAAACCAGTGCGCCAGCCAACAGAAAAATCACCACGACAATAGGTGAAAGCAGATTCCGCTTAATAATGTCCAGGTAGTCGCGCATTAAATTGCCCGAATCCTTCTGTAACTGAACCTTGCGCCGACTCGCCAATTTCCATACGCGTCAGAATCAAATTGATATATCTCACCATTTTTCACTTCAGAAATCAAAACCAAGGCAGGATTGTACGGCGCCAAAGTTTTATAAAAATGCAAATCTTCATCCGTAACGTGCTTTCTTCCAGGAAAAACTTCGCGGAATTTGCGCTTGCCAATATCTTCAAAATATCGCAGCTGACCTTTTGGTGGAAGAAATAGTTCCGCTCGCATACCCATTCGCGAAATTATCTTTTTAACATCAGACAAAATCAACGGTGAAGTCGCCTCCAAATATAACATCAGCTGCTTTTTATTCGTCAAAAATACCGACGCCTTAGCTGTGCGGCTGACATCAGCGTGCCACAAAATTATCGATTGAACATCAATTGGAAAACCAAATTTTTCCTTAGCAATTCGCTCCAGCGCCAGCTCGTCATACGTCGCCTTATTCATAGATAATATTTTACCATTTTTTTATGAGGTGCGCGAGATGGCAAAGATGTAAAATCTAATAGCCAACCTGTCTGACCGATTCGACCGATTAACGGGAAATATCCAAGTGGCTTTTACCCTTAAACGCATCTTCTGGATGTTTTTCATTCCAATCAACAACATTTTCTTCAGTACAATCTTTAATGGCGTGATTAACACAAAATTCAAGTCGCTTAATGCTTTGGGTATTAGCAATTTTGATATCACGCTCTGAAGACCGCCAACATGGTAAAATAAAACTATGGATTTCAATACTCGTTACGCTAAATTAAACGATAATCAACGACAAGCAGTCGACTACATTCACGGATCACTTTTGGTAATTGCTGGGCCAGGAACGGGAAAAACCGAGCTTCTAAGTATGCGCACTGCCCAAATCCTAAGACAAACCGACACTTTACCGAACAGTATTTTATGCTTGACGTTTACTGAAAGCGGCGCCACAAATATGCGCCAACGACTTCGCCAGATTATCGGTGAAGATGCGTATAAAATTGCGATTCATACATTCCACAGCTTCGGCACAGAAATCATCAATCAGCACCGTGAATATTTTTTCCGTGGCGCCGACGCTCAGCCGGTTGACGAATTGACGCAATATCAAATTATCTCTGGAATACTTGAAGGACTTGATTGGCGAAATCCATTAAGCGCGAAAAACAACGGGGAATTTGTTTACATCAAAGACCTCATTCGCATTATTTCCGAGTTCAAACAAAGTGGCTTAACGCCGTCAGAATTACGGGCAATTATTGAGGACAATCAAACCACAATCGCCGAAATTGCGCCAGACATTCAGCAAGTATTTTCCGCCAAAATATCGAAAAAGACGATTGAAATGTTTGCGCCGATAGCTGAGAAAATTGCCAATTTAGCCGCCAAAAATCCTGACGAGAAAAACTCAAAATTGCCAGCCTCAATCACACCATACGCCAACGTTTTGGCGCTGAGCATTGTGCACGCCACCCAAGAAGCAATTGACGAGAACTCAACCAAGCCGCTGACTGCTTGGAAAAATAAATGGTGCGAAAAAAATGCCAATGGCGAATTTGTCCTGAAAGATTTTACCGCCGCAGAAAAATTATCCGCCGCAATTGACGTTTACGAAAAATACGTAAATATTTTATCCGAGCGCTCGTTATTTGATTACGACGACATGATTTTATCCGTTATTCAAGCCTGCGAATCTCACCCAGAACTGCGCGCAAATCTCCAAGAGCAATTCCAATTCATCATGGTCGACGAGTTCCAGGACACAAACTTGGCGCAATTACGATTGCTGTTCAATTTGACCAGCGAGAACGACGATAATCCAAACATCATGGCAGTTGGCGACGACGACCAAGCAATCTTCAGCTTCCAAGGCGCAGACGTGGGCAACATCCAGCGCTTCCGTCAGCATTATAACGATCCAAAAATCATCGTTTTGACCGACAATTATCGTTCCGCCGAAAACATTTTATCATCGGCGCGGGACGTCATCACCCAAGGCGCGGATCGATTAGAAAACACAATTGACGGGCTATCAAAGCAATTGACCGCGCACGCAAATAGCGAAGGCTCAAAAGTCGAAATCCAAGAGTTCTCATCTGTTGGCGAAGAGCGAGCGGGAATTGCCAAACAAATTGCCGAGCTGATAAAAAATGGCGAGAAACCAGAAAACATCACGATTATTGCGCGCCACCATAAGGAACTCATTGAAATTCTTCCGCATCTTTATAAGGAAAATCTTTTTGTCAATTACGAGCGTCACGACGACATTCTGGAGCAAGACATAATCCAGATTCTGGACAAATTAGCGCGAACTGTCGTGGCGATTAGCCAGAATAATTTGGATATTGCCAATAGTTTATTGCCGGAAATTACGGCTCATCCAGCGTTTGGATTTTCTGCACTGGACATCTGGAAATTGAGCCTTCAAGCTTACAAAAATCGGCAATTGTGGCTGGAAAGTATGCTGGCGAATAGCGTATTTAAGGAATTTACGGAGTGGCTTTTGGAGCGCGCTAAGGACGTGCCGAATCTGCCACTGGAAGAGCAATTGGACAATTTATTAGGCTTAACTAACGACGAAAGCAGTGATCTTCAGGTCAATTCTCTCGCCAATTTCTATTTCTCGCCAGAAAAATTAGATAAAAACCCAGAAGCATATCTGACAATTATGGAAAGTTTGCGCACTTTGCGTCAAAAACTTCGCGACCGAATCACCGATAAAAACCCAACGCTGGAAGATTTTTTGGAGTTTATTAACCTGCACATTTCAACAAAAACTCGCTTAACACAAATTCGCACGCACGCAAGTTCACTCAGCGGCGCCATAAACTTAATGACCGCGCACAAATCCAAAGGTCTGGAATTTCCGCACGTTTTTGTGATTGGGGCAATTGACAGTGCTTGGGGCGAAAAAGTTCGTTCACGTAGTCGAGCTATCCGATATCCCGCAAACCTCCAACTCCAGCCAGCGGGCGCTACTTACGACGAGCGACTTCGGCTGTTTTTTGTGGCGATGACTCGCGCCAAAACCACATTGACCATGACTTATTCTCAAACCAACGATTCTGGCAGCGACACGATAATCGCCAGTTTCTTGACGAATTGCACGCCAACCATCATTCCGACCAGCGACGATCCAGCTGAACAAATTGAACTCGCTGAAACCGACTGGACGACGCGACTAACTTCGCCAATCGTTCCGGAATTAAAGGACTTATTGGCGCCAGCGCTGGAAACATACAAACTTTCCGCAACGCATTTGAATAATTTCCTCGACGTTTCACGTGGCGGACCGCAGAATTTCTTATTGAATAATTTACTGCATTTTCCATCCGCCAAAAATTCCGCCGCAGCTTACGGAACCGCGATTCACAGCAGCCTTCAGCAAGCACATTGCTCATTCAGCGCCGATCATCAATTGCCAAGCACCGAACAAATTCTCCAATTTTTCCAAAAATCCCTCGAGAGCCAGCATTTGCCAGCGGACGATTTTCAATTGTATTTGGACAAGGGGAAGTCGGCTTTGACTGCGTTCTTAAACGCCAAATCTTCAGATTTTCACGACACGGACTTGGCGGAATTAGACTTTTCAAATCAAGGCGTAATTATAGATAACGCCAGATTGACTGGTAAGCTTGACGTTGTCGACATCGACAAACAGAATAAAACCATCTTCGTAACGGATTATAAAACTGGCAAGCCAGCGCATTCCTGGAAAGGTTCGGCTGATTACGAGAAAATCAAACTTCATAAATATCGTCAGCAATTGATGTTCTACCAGCTACTGGTCGAGCATTCGCGTGATTATAGTAATTTCACTTTCACCGGCGGGCGACTACAATTTGTCGAGCCAGACATGAAGACCGGCGATATTCTTAGCTTGGAAGATACATTCTCCAGAGAAGAATTGACTGAATTTACGCAACTGATTGAGATTATTTGGCAAAAAATCACCACGTTAGATCTGCCGGATATTTCTGGCTATTCGGCGGATTATAAGGGAATGTTGCAATTCGAAAAAGACCTGCTGGCGGGCGAAATATAAAAATATTCTGGCATATTGTTGCATTTTTTTATAATTAGTGTTATGATAATAAACGCTTTATCGGTAGAGCTGATTCTATATCATGCTCTCCAGGAGCATAACTAGGGGGTCAGCTCTTTTCTTTTAGGAAAGAGGTGAAAATCTCATGTCATGTAGACCGTGTAGCAACATGGGCTACTCAGGTACGAAAACGTGTCCATCTTGCCGGGGAACTGGCAAGAAGTCACTCGGCTACCGCTGCGACAACTGCGGCGGTACGGGTCAAGTGTGCCTCCAGTGCGGAGGCAGAAACGCTTGACAAGACGGTCATAGATCTTAATCTATGAAAAACTAACTTAGTGTTAGTAAAGGGCGTCCGTCCGCCCACACTGGGTCAGATTCCCCAGCCAGAAAAGAATCACAGGACGCATAGCTCTTAAATGGTAGAGCACCCGCGTCGACAACGATGTCGATGCAAGGGAGGTTGCGGGTTCGAGTCCCGCTGTGTCCGCTGAGATGGCACAACGGCGTGCCATCTCTCCCTACCAGGTTCGCGAGATTCATTCGTCGCAGATTCTTCTCTCAAAGATGAGATTAGAAACTACTACGAACAGAACCGCTTGAGCCCGCCCACACCCTATCTCGATGATGAGATAGGGTTTTCTCCTTTTTGTGATAAAATAACAGAGATGACATCGTTTTGGAATGATTTACCGCAGCCATTTTTCATATTGGCACCAATGGAGACCGTCACCGACGTCGTATTTCGTCATGTCGTGAAACAGGCTGGCGCGCCAGATATATTTTTCACTGAGTTCGCAAATGCTACCGGCTGGGTTCACGCTGGCGATAAGGCCATAGCTGGGCGACTAATTAAAACCGACGATGAGCAGCCACTGATTGCGCAAATCTGGGGTGGCGAGCCAGGAGATATGGAAACTTTCGCGAAGCACTGCGTGGAACTTGGTTTTAACGGAATTGATATCAATATGGGTTGTCCCGCCAAGTCTGCGATTAAAAGCGGCGGTGCGGCTCTGATCCGTCGGCCCGACATAGCGATAGCTGCAATTGACGCCGCCAAAAAATCTGGATTGCCAGTTAGCGTAAAAACTCGGCTGGGATATACTTACGTCGACGAATGGCGCGAGTGGCTGACGACAATTCTCAAACAAGACATCGTGAACTTGACAATTCATCTGCGCACAAAAAAAGAGATGAGCAAAGTTGCGGCGCATTATGAATTGATTGACGAGATTGTTAAGCTGCGCGATGAAATTGCTCCGCAAACGCTCCTGACTATCAACGGCGACATTCGCGACCGAGAACATGGGCTGGAAATTGCCAGAAAGCATCCTGGCGTGAATGGAATTATGATCGGGCGAGGCGTTTTCAGTGATCCGTTCTGCTTCCGCGAATCGAAAACTGACGCAGATAATCACAAGGAAGAACTGTTGGCGCTCCTTAATTATCACTTGGATTTATTTGATTCCTATCAGCCGATTTTAGGGCGACCTTTTGAAACTCTAAAGCGTTTTTTCAAAATCTACATCCGCGACTTCGACGGCGCAAAGGAACTTCGGGAGAAATTGATGCACACCACGACGACCGATGAAGTCCGCCATCTGCTTGAAAAAGTATAGTTAATATGATATAATTACGAAATGGAAAAGTTTTCGGTATCTACCATAAATCCAGACATCGCAGAGTTATCTAGTATTATGTATCGCCTTAACAATTTACCGATGGGGCATATAGCTCTATGTTCGCACAAAACAGATTCAACGATAGCATCTCTTCCTACGACCGTGACCACAAAGGAAAATGACATATATAGAACAGGGCGTGAAGACAGTATGCATGACGTACGTTTTGCAGATATGTGTATCAGTGGCAATACCTTATTGTCACGCCTCCCAGTAGCCCTGAAGCCTTATCCTGAAAAATTTTCTATACTAGCAGGCAGAGATTATGCAACAGGCGTAAGGCTAAATAAATTGAGCAAGGATAGACAAATAACCTTTACACATGTTGGATTTATGCGAGACAAAAAAGGAATATTACACACAATCACTCGTTTTGAAGAAGGCGTTACAAGCTGCGACAACCTTATATTTAATCCTGAGAGAACAGAACAAGAGGTCTATCTAGCACTTGCAATAGCAGCAGAAAGTTTATTATTCTTACATGGTGAAGCAGGTGTGACTCATGGCGATTTCCTACCACGAAATACAGCCTATGATCCAAGTCTACAATTTAGGATAATCGACACGACAACAGCAAGGGAGTCTATAAATCCTAACGATTATCTTGATGACATACAAAGATATATAGCAGGTCTACGTGATACAAATGTTCACGAAAAATTCTCCATACCAAATGAAGCTATAAATGGGATATTCCTCGATACATATCAAAAAACAGCAAGAGGAGCACTACCAACCGAAATACGAAATACTGTGCTTGGTAAAGTAAGTCGGCTAATGATTACTCTCGATAAATCCTAGCGTCGTCGCTTACGTCTATGAAGATCAGCAACCTTCAATCGCACCATATGACGATCGATAAGTTGCTTGGCTTTCTCACGCTCAACTTGATCACCAGCCTCATCACGCGCCTTAATGGCACGCTCCAGAGCCTTCTGAGTTTCCGCCTCGATGATGTCATCGCCATGATCAGCTTCATCAACCAGAATCTGCACCGACGAATAGTCAATTTTTACCACACCACCAGAGATTGCGAAATACTCCAACTGATTATCAGAATCTTCTTTATGTCGACGCACGGTAATTACGCCGTCCCGCGCAATCGTCACTAGCGGCTCATGGCTTGGGAAAACGGAAATTTCGCCGTCAGTAGTCGGAATTGACACCGAATAAACTTCTTCGTCAACCTTCGTACCGACAAGTGTGACTAATGACAATTTCATGACTATTTAGCTTTCTTTTCAGAATGTTTTTTAGCCTCGGCAGATTCAGCTTCAGCGTCGCGAGCAACTTGATCAGCCAGCGTACCCTGGACCATGTAGAACCAGTTTTCAGGCTTATCATCGTATTTACCAGCCAAAATGTCGGAAGCGTCGCGAATGGTATCTTCCAATTTAACGTAAACACCTGGATTTCCGGTAAACTTCTCAGCCACATGGAACGGCTGCGCCAAGAATCGCTGAATACGACGAGCACGAGCGACAATCTGCTTCTGATCATCCGACAGCTCTTCCATACCCAAAATAGCGATGATATCCTGAAGCTCTTTATATTGCTGCAGAATTCGCTGAACCTCACGCGCCACGCGGTAATGCTCTTCGCCGACAATTTCTGGATCAAGCGAGTTTGAGCTGGAATCCAAAACGTCAACCGCTGGATAAATACCAATTTCCGTCAAAGCACGGTTCATCACGATCGTAGCGTCAAGGTGAGCAAAGGTCGTCGCAGGAGCCGGGTCGGTCAAGTCGTCAGCTGGCACATAGACAGCCTGAACAGAGGTAATCGAACCCTTCTTTGTTGAGGTAATGCGCTCTTGCAATGCGCCCATTTCCTGCTGAAGGTTTGGCTGATAACCAACCGCACTCGGCAAACGACCGAGCAATGCCGACACCTCAGCACCAGCCTGAGTATAACGATAAATATTGTCGATAAATAGCAAGACGTCTTTACCTTCGTCGCGGAAAGCTTCAGCCATCGCCAGACCCGACAATGCCACGCGCAAACGTGCTCCAGGCGGCTCGTTCATTTGCCCAAAGACTAGCGAAGTCTTATCCAAAACGCCAGCTTCTTCCATTTCATAGTAAAGGTCGTTACCTTCACGAGTTCGCTCACCAACACCAGCAAAAACAGAGTTTCCAGAGTGGAACTTAGCGATATTGTTAATCAACTCAGTGATAAGAACTGTCTTACCAACACCAGCACCAGCAAATAGACCGGCCTTTCCACCCTTAGCAAGTGGCGCAATCAAGTCGACAACCTTAATACCAGTTTCCAAAATCTCAGTCTTATTTGACTGCTCAGAAAGCGCCGGAGCAGGGCGGTGAATTGGGGCAGTCTTTCCCTTTGGTTGCGGCTTTTCGTCAATCGCTTCACCAACAACATTAAACATTCGTCCTTGAGTTTCCGCGCCGACTGGAACAGAAATTGGAGCGCCAGTCGCAACAACTTCTGCGCCACGACTCAATCCATCTGTCGAAGACAGGGCAATTGCTCGAACGGTATGCTCGTCCAGGTGCTGAGCGACCTCCAGCACCAAATTCTCATTGCCGTTTTTAACGTGCAGCGCGTCGTAAATCGCTGGAAGTTCAACGTCTTGTGGAAACTCCACGTCAACGACCACGCCAACAATCTGAATAATTTTACCTAATGTTTTACTCATCAATTTTTCCTCCGCACTTCCTTTGTATTAATCTCACTTTTCATATCGCATCTACGCCTCCTGATAATCCATAATTATATCCAAAGAATAACTCTTATCCGACAATGCTCGACGAGCCGGCTCTATCATATCATCAGGGAAGCGCAAGTTCAGTTTCTCTAAATCCCCTAACGTCACGAAGTCAACCTGCTGGATTCCTTCTTCGTGCACAGCAGGAGAAGCATCGGCAATATGTCCCAGAAAAAACACCACCAGAGACATACCAGAATCAGTATTTTTCAACAGCACCGACAGCACACCATCAATTGCAACTGTGTAGCCAGACTCTTCCTTCGCTTCGCGTATCGCCGCATCCACCAAGCTTTCGCCAGGCTCAACATGACCAGCTGGAAAATTCCAGGTATCTAATTGACCATAATTATTTTTGCCTTCTTGAACGACCAACAGCTTACCGTCCTTTACAACAACAGTACTGACAAATAGGGTTGTGTTATTTATCATTGTTCCATCGCCTCCACGCCACCAGAAATTTCAGCAAGCTCCTGAGTAATCGCTCCTTGACGAGCTTTATTCATAGCTAGCGTCAAATCGTCAACCAAATCGCTGGCATTATCTGTAGCATTTTTCATCGCCATCATACGCATAGAATGCTCACTGGCTCGAGCGTCAAGCAGCGCCTGCAATAGTCGCGCACCAACCAAGCGATACGCCACCGCGTCCAAAACCTCTGGAATGCTCGGCTCATATTTGGCGTCAGAAATCGTGTTAGAAACTTCACTCGGATCAACCAAGATTTTCGTTCCTGCTGGCAATAATCTGTCTAATTCTGCAGTCTGAACCATACTATTGACAAAACGCGTATAAACAAGCGTAATTGCGTCAACTTCGCCATTTTCAAACATATTTACTGCCGTATTCAAAATCGTGTGAAACGTCAATCCAGACGGCTGATCTGGCAAATCTTCATACGTACCGATGATTTTCGTATCTTTAAGGCGCGTTGCGAATTGCGAAGCTCGGCGACCGATAGTTAAGGTCAAGTTCTCAATTCCGCGCTCGTCATCACGCTTTAATAGCTCCAAATATTTCTTCAAAACGTTGGTGTTGTATGCGCCAGCCAAACCCTTGTCGCTGGCCACCACGATAATCAATCGCTTATTTATCTTTCGCCTAACGAACAGCGGGTGATTGTCGGTTGCGCCTTGGCTCGCCAAATAAGACAGCAATTCTTCCGCCGCCATTGTGTACGGCGCAGAAGCTTTGTCCGCCTCTTGAGCGCGACGCATTTTACTAGCCGCCACCAATTGCATAGCCTTGGTGATCTGCTTAGTCGAGTCCACCGAACGAATGCGATTTTTCAGCGCGCGAGTGCTCGGCATGAATTACTCCTCAAATCCTTTCGCTATTTCTTTCGTAGCTTCGTCAATCAATTTCAATTGCTCATCCGAAGGCTTGTCGCCCTTGTTTAGCTCACGCATAGCATCTTTAGAATTTTTCCAGAGATAAGTCAATAGGGCAGACTGCGCATCCTTAATCTTAGAAACTGGAACTTCGTCAAACATACCGCCAGTCACCGCGTGAATACTGACAAATTGCTCCCAAACGCTCATTGGCTGATATTGTGGCTGTTTCAGAAGTTCAGTGAGTCGCTGACCGCGGTCAATTTGAGCCTTTGTTGCGTCGTCAAGGTCTGAGCCGAATTGAGCAAATGACGCCAATTCCCGGAACTGAGAAAGACCAAGTTTCAAGTTTCCGCCGACAGATTTAACGGCTTTCGTCTGAGCCGCGCCACCAACACGAGAAACTGATAGACCGGCTGAGATGGCTGGGCGAATGCCTTGATAAAACAAATCGGTTTCCAGGAAAATCTGACCGTCAGTAATAGAAATCACGTTGGTCGGAATGTAAGCGGAAATGTCGCCAGCTTGCGTTTCAATGATTGGCAGAGCTGTCAAGCTTCCTGCGCCAAGTTCATCTGACAATTTAGCCGAGCGCTCCAACAAGCGTGAGTGTAAATAGAAGACATCACCTGGATAAGCTTCACGTCCTGGTGGGCGGCGCAACAATAGCGACATCTGTCGATAAGCCACCGCGTGCTTCGTCAAATCGTCATAAATCATCAATGCGTGACCGCCGTTATCGCGGAAATATTCACCCATAGCTGTACCAGCGTAAGGCGCCAAGTAAAGCAGGGAGGCCGCGTCGGACGGGCTGGTCGCAACGATAATCGTCTGATCCATCACGCCCTCTTCTTTCAATCGATCGACCAATCGAGCGATCTTCGACAATTTCTGACCAATCGCCACATAAACGTTCACCACGCCAGTTTTTTGACGCGCCTGGTTGATCATCGTATCGATAGCGATTGCCGTCTTACCAGTTTGACGGTCACCGATAATAAGCTCACGCTGACCACGACCAATCGGGAACATCGCGTCAATCGACATAATACCAGTCATCAGAGGCTCGTGAACCGATTTACGACCCATCACGCCAATAGCAGGACGCTCAATTAAACCACGTTTCTTCGTCTTAATCGCTGGACCGTCGTCAAGAGGTCGACCTAGCGGATCAACCACTCGCCCCAACAGCTCTTCACCGACAGGAACGTCTAACACCGAACCTTTGCGGCGAACGCTGGCGCCAGCCTTAACCTTATCTTCGCCGCCAAGAATCACCGCGCCAATTTCATCTTCCATCAAGTTCAAAGCAAACGCTTCAACCGTGCCGCCGTCAGTTTCAATTTCCAGCACTTCGCTATAGCCAGCGCTACTTAAGCCGTGCACCCAAGCCACGCCGTCACCAACGCGAATAACCACGCCAGCATCTTCTAAACCTTCTGTCGCCTCCAGCTGCGCGATTTTTTCCCGCAGGCTTTTGGCTAATTCTGTCACATCAATCTTGCTCATTTTTCCTCCTAGATTTTCTTCGCCCGCAAGTCGTTTAACTTCTTTAAAACTGTTGCGTCCAGTGTTGCAGTCGGCGTTTGTAGCTTAAATCCGCCAATCAACGTCGGGTCAATTGATTCTCTTAGCGACACTTTTGGCTTGCTATTTTTATCGCTCGCCGCAGTCGCCAGAAATTGCTCTATTTTACGCCTTGTATTGTCATCAAGCGCTCTCGCGCTCTCGACCGACGCTACAATCTCACCGTTCTCAGCCAACTCAGCCTCAATGTCTCGCACCAACAAATCAACTTCACGTTCGTGCTTTTCGTAAATCAAAAGACCAGCAATTTCTTCCAATACCGCGTCATTGCCAGCTAAAATTTGTTCAGCTGCGTACTTTGCCAACTTTCTTCTGGACACTAATCTCATCTATTCAGCCTCCTCAAGCGCTTCCGAAATCAGCTTTGTATCTTTCTTCGCATCAATTTTCTCGCCCAAAACCTTGCCAGTCGCTTCAGCCACCAACTCTAATGTCGAATTGTGCAGATCTTTCTTAGCGTTTTCAATCTCTTGAGCAATCGTATTATGCGCTTCTTTAATCAAAGCTTCAGATTTGGCGGTCGCTTTTTTAGCCGCTTCTTCAACAACTTCGGTCGCTTCTTCTCGAGCAGACGCCACGATGTCGCTAGCTTGCGCTCGTGCTTTTCGCATCATTTCGGCGGTCATTTCTTCAGCTCGGTCAGCATTTTCCTTGGCAGATTTTGCCGCCGCGTCAGCCGCTTTCAGGTCCTTTTCTCGCTTGACGAGCATTTCCATCATTGGCGGATAGACAAACTTGCGAAGAACAAATAGCAAGATTAAAAATGCTACCGTCTGAAACGCCAACAGCGCCCAATCAATACCTAGCGAATCAAACAAACCAGCTTTTTCCGATGCGCCAGAATTGGCAAATTGTGTTAATATTTTCTCCACAATTTACTCCCGAAAACTACATAACTTTGCCGACGATTGCTGCGACGAAACCGATAATAGCAATAGCGTCGATGAATGAAATACCCAAGATCATCATTGTACGTAGGTCGTTGATTTTTTCTGGGTTACGACCAGCGGCGTTCATGGCTGCTGCGCCAACGATTGCAGCGCCGATTGCTGCAAATGCAGCTGGGATTGCGTAGGTAAGTGTGAATGCTAATGCTTCCATGGTTAATATTCTCCTTTTAATTAATTATTACCTAATTTAATCACTCTCTGATGTTACTAATTTATTAGCTTCAACAGAGGAGTGAACTTCATCAATTGGCTCGTGTGAATCATGGTGAGCCAGCCCCAGGGAAATAAACACAGTTGATAGCATAAAGAAAATATACGCCTGAATACCGCCAATAAACAATTCAAAGAAATAGAACGGCTGCAGAGCTACAGGCGACAAAAACTTCGTCATATAAGCGATGATCGCCAAGAGAATTTCGCCAGCCAAAACGTTACCAAATAGACGGAAACTCAGTCCCAGCATTCGCGAAAATTCAGCCACCAATTCCAAAATGCCGACAAATGACATAATTGGATCACGCAGCGGGTTAACGAAATATCGCCCCAAATTGCCCTTAAAGCCCAAATACTTAAACGCGTAAATCTGAGCCGCAACAATCGTCACAATTGCCAAGCCAAAAGTCATATTAAGATCTGCCACACCACCGCGAAACAGAGGAGTGTGATGCTCGCCGATAGTAATTGGACCAACGATCGGCAAAAGTCCCAGCCAATACTGCGCAACGATAAAGAAAAACAGCGTAATACAAAGCGGAGCAACTTTACGCGCCCATTTTTGATCTGGAATGACTTGGCAAACCGTATTATAAAGTCCGTCGAACGTCCACTGAATTAGCCTTGTGGTAAAATTATGTTTCTTTTTACCTAAAACTGCCGCACGAGTACGGAACATTGCCCACACCAGCACGATCAATCCCAAGAATCCCATCAAGTGCGAATTCGTAATAGATACGCCAGCGACATTGAAAACTTCGTCAACCTTTACTGAAATATGCGGACCAGCGTTTGCCATATAATCGATCATTTCTTCAACTCCTGCTGTTTAATTTTAGCAATTTGCAAAGCTACGAGAATCACTGAGATAATCGCGCCAGAAATAATCCCAGCAAGCAACCATCTCATCTTCATTCCGCTGACATTATCCAGCCATAACCCCAACAAAGTCAAACCGATTGTCGGTAAAAATATTCGCCACATTGTATCAATCATCGTCCTTGCCAAAATCATCATCGCACCAGAATCGCCTGTATCATTAGCCGAAATGTCAGTTTCTTTTACCATTACTTTCCACTATATCAATCTGTTATACTATTTTGCAAGATGCCACGACGAAATTATTCAAAAAATAGTCAAAAAACCCAAAAAACATCATTGATGTCAATTTCAGGGTTGGCTAATTGCCAGAAAAAACGTCGCTTCTCAACAGAGATAAAAGCCCGCCAAGCAGCAGAAATCCAAGAATTAGCAAACCCGAATTTGTCGATTGATATATACCACTGCGAATGGTGTAAAAATTGGCATTTGACGTCGAAGAATTCTAAATAGACGTAACCGTTATGTTATAATTGGAAGTGTTATTAAATAGGGGAATATATGAGCGAAGACACAACGAACAACCATCAAGACACAAAAGTTGTCGTATACAACACTAGCTGGTGTGCGTTTTGCCACACGGAAATGGAATGGCTGAAGAAGCTGGGAATTGACTTTGTTTCCAAAGATATCGAGGCTGATCCTGGCGCAAAAGAGGAGTTGCTAAATAAAAATGGTGGCAATTTCCAAGGCGTGCCAGTAACGGATATTAACGGGGAATTAGTGCTTGGTTTTGATCGACCGAAACTACAAGATTTACTACGAAAAAACGGCTTATTGTCCGACTAATTTTCTTAAAAACGATTCAAGATTTTCCGTCAAATTCTGGCGGAAAATTTTTATTCTGCGCCAATTTGCACAACTTTGCCGCCAAGTTTTTCGCGGAAATAATTATCGTGGCTGACGTAAAGAATCGCGCCGGAATACTTGGCCAACGCCGTTTCCAGCTCTTCGATGCTCGGCAAATCCAAATGATTCGTCGGCTCGTCCAGAACTAGCAGTTGCGGGTCGTTCGCCAGCATAGCAATAATCTGAAAACGCGCCTTTTGACCGCCAGACAAGCGAGCCAGCGGCGTCATTCGATCGGCGTCCGTGAACAAATAGTCTGCCAAAAGTTGCCGAATTTTCGTATCAGAAATCGATAAGTCTCGACTCATATATAATTTTTCAATCGCTTTTTCTAGAGGATCAGACAGATATTGCTCGTCAATTTCTTGCTCATAAACGCCAATTCGAACCTGCGGATCAAGGAAAATATCGCCAGAATAAAGAACAGGACCGCCGTCAAAGCTCTTGCCTGACGCCAAAATCATCCGAATCAACGTAGTCTTACCAGCGCCATTGCGACCTCTAATTTCAATCGCTTCACCTTCGCGCAAATCAATATTCACGTCCTCAAACAATATCCGCTCACCAATCCCAACCGCCACATTTTCCGCGCGAACCAACACATGCTGACTGCGACTGGACGCATCTTTCATACTCAGGCGAATATTACGCGACTTAAACTTTCCGTAACGCTCGGCCGATTTATAATCCAATTGACTAGCAGATTCCTTGTCAATCCAAAACGTCGGCTTTTCCATTTCTGACAATTCCGCCAGCTCCGCTCGCGCCTCATTCTCCAGCCGTTTAAATTTCTGAATCGTGCCAGGATTACGCGACTTTTCCTTAAGCCTTTGATAGTCCAAAACTTTTTGCTTCAGGTTAACAATTCGCTTCTCAATCTGCTCAAAATTATTCATTCCAGCCGTCGTCGCTTGCGCATTCTGCTTCAAATATGCGTCGTAATTTCCACGGTAACTAATGGCTTGACCGTCCTTAATCTCAACAATTCGATCAACTTGCCCTAATACGTCGCGATCATGCGTAATGATTAGCATCGCTTGATGTGGCTGCGAATTCATCCAGTCAATAAACTGCTGTTTCGCCACATAATCCATGTGGTTTGTCGGCTCGTCAATCAGCGCCAAATGCGCCTCCGAGTGCATAATTTTAACAATTTCAACTAATCTTTTCTGCCCGCCAGACAGGGAAGAAATCCGCCGATCACCAAAACCTTCAAGCTGAAAATTGCTCAGCTCTCGCTCAATTTTTTCTTCAACTTGATAAAATCCTTTTTGGTCAAATCGCTCCAGAGCTTGCGTATATTCCTCAATTTTTCGCATATTGTCGCCCATAGTCAGCGGATATTCATCGATAATTTTCTTTAGCTTGGAATATTCTGGAAGTCCACTAAGAATGTACGCCATGACCGTTTGCTCACCCAAGCCATGATGCTCCTGAGCGGTAGTCGCAACCGTAATGCCACGCCGAAAAACAACTTCTCCCGTATAATCGTTATCTGTGCCCACCAATATTCCAAACAGCGTCGACTTACCAACGCCGTTACGGCCAACCACGCCGACTTTCTCGCCATCGTCCACACTAAACTTGACGTCTTTAATCAACGTCTTATCGCCAAAACTTTTTTCAGTAATGTGAATGTCGGCTATCATGCTTGAGATATTGTAACATAAGTCATATTTCAGCCGCACCAAACTAGCCTAAATATACTGTCGCGTTAAGTTTTGTTATAATATAATTCATGTCAAAGCCAAAAGCTAAAAAACCAGCCACACAGAATATTGTCAATCGTCGCGCACGGTTTGATTATGAACTTGGCGAAGAAATCGTTGCCGGCTTGGTTTTAACTGGAATGGAAGTACGAGCCGCCAGAGAGGGCCACGTCCAACTTAAAGGCTCATTTGTTAGCTTAAGAAACGGCGAATTGTGGCTAAATAACGCCAGCTTTTCACTGCGATTAAATGTTCGCGGAGAAGCAAATAGCCGCTCAGTCGACACTTCGGCGCGGAAATTATTGGTAAGTAAAAAACAATTGTCCAATTTTACAGAAGCCAAAAAACAGGGAATGACAATTGTCCCGACCAAATTGTTGACCAATGGAAAATTCATTAAAGTTGTAATTGCGCTCGGAAAAGGTAAGAAAAATTACGACAAGCGCCAAACCATCAAACGTCGCGACCAAGATAGGGAAACTAAAAGACTTATCTCTAATAGATAGTTATACCGATTACAAACTCAGCCTGAGATTTATTGAGTTTCGCGCGCTTTAATCAGATTTTCGTAAAGCTTTTCAAGTTTCTTCACTTGACTTCGCTCCGTAAACTTGTTGGCTAATTTTTTACTTTCAGCACTAAATTCTGCTTGTTTTTTCGGACTTTTTAGAATTGCAATTACTTTTTCCGCTACGCTTTCTGGATTATTCTCCGCAAAATAGCCATTAACTCCGTCTTTTACTACCTCTGAAACTTCCTTGTCAATAATAACAATCGGCTTTCCGGCATGAGCAGCCTCATGAAGAACCCAGCCTTGCGTATCTTTAAGCGAAGGAAAAGTAAACACATTCATCACTTTATACGCCACACCCAAATCTTCTCGCGGCATGGCGCCAGTAAAGATAATCCTATCCGCAAAATCCGTCTCGGCTGCCATTTTTTCCAAAGTTTTTCGATATTCAAAATCGCCAACAAACAATAGCTTCGATTTCGGACGAGCTTTGGCAATAAACTCACTAAACGCCTGAATCAAAATTGGCAAATTCTTTTCCTCACCCAAACGTCCAACAAATCCAAACACTTCATCTTTTTCATCAAGATTCCATTGTTCGCGAAATTCCGCAACTCGTTTCGCGCTTGCCCGCGGAAGAGCATTCACGCCGTTTGGCATTAAAGTAACGTCGTACGCGTAATCTTCAGTCTGCCAAGATTTCAATTGATCACGACTTTTACGCGACAGGGCAATCACCGCATCCGCCTTGCTGTATAAAATAGTAATAACACGCTCAATTATATCTTTATTCCATTTCGTTACACCACTACGCGGACGATAAAGCTTGGCAACTTCCAGCAAATCTTGTCCGTTCAATTTCACCGACAATGGAAAAACTACTCCCGCCAACGCCAAAACTCCCGGCAAAACCGCAGGATAATGATCGACAAATTCGTATAGGTCCGTACAATGCTGAATAATCAAAGGAATATTATTTTTCTTCGCTACCTTCACACCCAATAGCCCAATTTGCGACGGCGTAAAAATATGAACAATGTCCAAATTCATATTAGCAATTTGGCGTTGCACTACAGGAGGGAAAAATACCGACGTGTCGTAATCATCAAAAAACGCGCCCGTAATTGAACGGAAACGAATTATTCGACTATTCTCATCTTCGTGGAGAAGTTCGGCTTGCTTGGACGGACTAATAGACTTTGCTGGGCAAAAAACATAAACCTCATGCCCCAAAGCTTCCAGCTCGCGCTTTAATGATTCGACAACGTAAACGATACCGTTAATGGACGGCCTGTAGCTGTCCGTAAAAAGTCCTATCCTCATAATGTCCTCATTATACCATTTATATCAGCGATAGATAAAATTCGACCAATCGCTCGGCGCCAGCACTACTATCAAAACGCTCGGCAATTTTCTCAGCACCAAGTTGTGCTTTCTTATAGGCTTTCTTATCTTTGCGCAATTTACTGATCAATTCTAAAAATTCATCGTCCGTTTTCGCCATAACAGCGTCGCCCTTAAATGTGTCATTATATTGCGGAATATCGCGTAGAATGATCGGCAAACCAGCGCCAGCCGCCTCCAATACACACATAGGATGGTTTTCTTGCATAGCTGGCAAAACAAAAACGTCAGCAGCGACATAATAGTCACGAACATTCTCCAGAGGTATCACGCCAGTTACAGTGAGATTATTCGGCGCATTTTTTATCATATTTTGCATGGCGTTATAATCCGCGCCCAAATTCTTAAACGGAATTCCTCCCACCCAGAAAAACTTTACATCTGGCATTTCTTTGGCAGCTTTTATTAAAATATCCAAACGTTTTCGCGGCTGGACTTGACCATTTCCCATCACTACAAAATCGCTATCTTTCAAGCCAAGCTTCTTCCGAGCCGACTTTTTCTCCGCAGCAGAATGCTTATATCTCGACATATTTATCGTATTGTAAAGAACTTTCGTCTTTGGCACGTGCATGTCATTTATCAACTCATCAGCAACCATACCAGAGCAGGCCAAAACCAAATCAGCCTTTTTATAAAAGAATTTCAGCCACGCCCGACCTAAAGGCTTCCAATATTTCGCGCCTTTAATCGAACCAACAAAACTGTCCGGCACAATGTGAGCAGAAACAACTTTTTTGCCACCTTTTTTCATCAAATGTCGAAACGAATACAAACCCATAGTCTGAATATGAATAATGTCAGCAGGGCGATCAGAATTCACTTCAATATCAATATCTTTTCTTTTACGAAGCGCGTCCGTAATCTCTTTATAGGCCGTATGTACGCCATGACCTTGAACGGTAAACTCGCTTTCAGAAATCATATTAACAATTAGTTTTTTATCGTCTTTCTTACTCATATCTACAGTATAGCAAATAATTATTCCGCCAATATCAATTCGGCAACCAGCTCTGGACTATCCAACACCGACAAATGTCCCGTATCAAGCTCCACAAATTTATCAATTTTTACACCATCGGCGGCGTTCACAGGAAGCGAAATCTTGTCCCGTCGCCCAACTATCAATCCCGTAAATTCGCGCTCAGAAATAATAATTTTTTTACTCCGAGAAATATCCCGCGCAATTTTCGATTGCTCTAAATATTGCCGCCGCGTTACTCGCGTATTTTTCGTCAGCCACCGTATCAAATCCACGACATTTTTCCGTCTATTATTCACCAAGCACAGCCCACGAAACACCGAAAAATAATAGTTCAAATAAATATATTGATTCGCCCGACGAGTGCGGTAAAAGAACGACGAGGAAATTCTCGACATAACCGAAGTTTTCATCGGAGGACTGATGTACCAAATTTTCTGGCATCGCATTTTATTTGCCGCCAGACATCCAAGCGAATGGGCGACAACCTCGTCAATTGACACGCTTTTATCGTCAAAAGCCGACATCAAATTCATCGCCCAATTTTCAATGTCGCTCATTTTCATATCTTTTATCAATTGACTTCTGCCGTGAGAAGGCAAATCAACAAACACCAAATTCGCGTCATTTTTCAGGCGGTAAGCCAGCGGAATCATCCCGTGAAAATCGCCACCAATGCCGTGAATTAGCAAAATAGTTTTATTCGAGCCGCCTTGATAAAAATAGCAAGCAGTTTTCACTCCTCCGACGTCCATGAAATCGCTTGATATTTCGCCCAAAAACTTATCGTACATTGGTAGCATATTCATTAAATTATATCATCACGGTATAATAAAATTATGAAGCTTTTCTCTTGGAACGTAAACGGCATTCGCGCAGTTATAAATAAGGGTGAATTTGCTAAGTTCATCGACACGTACAATCCAGATATTCTGTGCCTGCAGGAAACCAAGGCCACGCGGGATCAAGTTGAAATTGACCTGCCAAATTATCACGAGCATTTCTATTCCGCCGCCAAAAAAGGCTATTCCGGCACGGCAATTTTCTCAAAAATCCCGCCCTTAAGCTGGCGCGACGGTTTTCCGCCAAATATTATTGAGCAATTTGATTTGACGGGCGATGAATACGGTAATCCAGCCGACGAAGGACGAATTATTACCGCTGAATTTGACAATTTTTGGGTTGTCAATTGCTATACTCCAAATTCAAAGGGGGATTTAAGTCGATTAGATTTGCGATATAAAAAATGGGACAAGGCAGTGTTGGCTTATCTGGAAGAGCTGGAATTGTCAAAGCCAGTCCTTTATTGCGGCGATATGAACGTGGCACATCAAGAAATTGACCTAGCAAACCCAAAGCCCAACGTTGGCAAACACGGCTTCACCGACGAAGAAAGGGAAGGTTTTCAGAATTATTTGGACGCTGGATTTGTTGACACTTTTAGAGCAGCTTTCCCTGAAAAAACTGGCGCTTATAGTTGGTGGACACACTGGGCGAATGCCAGAGCGCGAAATGTTGGTTGGCGGATTGACTATTGGCTGGCGTCGCGTGAAATCGCAAATCGCGTTACTAATCCGCAAATTCATCCAGAACAAATGGGCAGCGATCATTGTCCGGTGAGTATTGAGGTAAATCTGTAATGGATATGAAATTTTGGCAAAAACAAGAACCAGGGAAGCCACTTTTTCCAGATGTCGAATGGAACAAGCCAGAACGACGCGACCAAGCGGGAAAATTAGGAATCATCGGCGGCAACAAATTAGGCTTTTTAGCAGTGGCAGAAAGTTATCAAGAATCCCTTAAAACTGGCGTAGGCGAGGCTCGCGTTTTACTCCCTGACGCCTTGAAAAAAAATGTTCCCGCGAATATGACCGACGTTTTATTCGCGCCAACAAACCAGTCGGGAAGCTTGGCAAACGAAGCGCTCACTGAAACTTTGGCGCTAGGAAGATGGGCAGACGTATTGCTATTATGCGGCGACGCTGGGCGGAATAGTCAAACAGCGATTGTCTACGAAGAATTGATCAAAAAATCAGAAATTCCCGTCGTGCTGACGCGAGACGCGATTGACCTTGTACAAAATAGTTTTCAGGAAATTTTGGACAATCCGCACGTGGTTTTCATAGCAAGTCTGGCGCAAGTCCAGAAAATATTCCGCGCAATTTTTTATCCAAAAATGATTACGTTCAGCATTCAATTATCGCAACTCGTCGAAGCGCTTCACAAATTCACCATCACATATCCCGTAACAATTTGCGTTTTTCATGCCGACAATTTAATAATCGCCCACAGCGGAGAAGTCGTCACCCAAAAATGGGACGCACCAATGGCAATTTGGCGGGGAACCGTCGGCGCCCGCGCCGCAAGCTACTTGATCTGGTCGTCGAAAGCACCGCTAGCAGCAATCAGCACCGCTATTTGCAAAATGTAGCCTCGCATAAATATCTGCTTGACATTACGTACAATTAGTTGTATTATACTACTAAGCTTTCGTTCGTGATTTGTCAAGGGCGAAGCCCTTGGTCGCGAGCGTGTGAAAAATCTCTCAAGAAGGAGGTGAAAGCAGTGCGTAGCAGAATCAGCAGGATTATCGCTAACATAGGAGAGATATTCTCCTTGATTATTCCCATGATGGCTATTGCAACAATTACAATCGTACTTGTTGCAATGCCTTGCATATTCTTTGCGGTTCTCACGGGATTTATTCCCGTGATGACTGCAGTGAAATGCAGCGCGGTAGTCGGGTCCTTATTAGCTTGCGCTATATTGACTGCATTAATCGACCACTATCGACATTGTGATAGTGGTTGCCGCCGGGCGGCCCAGTGAAGCCCGCAGAGAAGACAGCTTGCCTGGAAGGCGTAAAGCCTCGGCGTAGCGCCTCTGCGGGCTGTTTTCTTTGCATAAAAAAATCGCCCAAAATGGACGATTATCACCTGAAGCTGCCTCTGGTACCGCGGGCCGGACTTGAACCGGCACGAGCTATTGCTCACCAGATTTTGAGTCTAGCGCGTCTACCAATTCCGCCACCGCGGCACAAGAGAACGCTCCAAGCTACCGTATGATTGTAACACAACCAGCAATTTCTCACAAGCACGACTTTTATTTGATATCAATTTGACGTATAATGAAATAAGTTATGTATCCGACGGATGATCAATCAAACGGTCGAGTGGGCATGCCGGTATCAGATCAGCGCCGATCTCTCACGCCGCCAACTCGCGACTCAGCAGCCTCACGAAATGCCGCTGCTGATGTTATTCGTGGGCAGCTTGACGCTATTTATTCCAGAACAGAAGAGCAAAATTCTGCGCCAGAAAAAACTCAGCCGCAACCATTTTCCGCTCAATCACAGCCAAAGCCCGAAGTCCGATCAGAACAGCCCAAGGTGCAAATAGCCAAACCTCAGCAAATCTCAACAACGCCGCAGTTAGAGACGAAAAAAGACTCTGTCAATCACGCTATGCGGACGGCGCCAATTGCCCAAACCCAGATTCAGCCAAAGCCACAAATTAGCAATTCCGCTCCCGTAAACCAAACCGCTCAAACTCAAAATTCAGCCGTCCACACTCAAGTTTCAGCCGACCAATGGAAGCAATACCACAGTGCTTGGCAGAAATATTATCAGATGTATTACGAGCGTTACTATGCTGGCGACATTGCGGCAAAAAACCGTGAGATTTCTCGATTGACGAAGGAAAGTCAGAACATCACGCCAGTAATCAGCGAAGACGAGCCTCTGGACCCACAAAAAGCAGCCATCAAAGAACTCCGCAGTCAAATTCAGCAAAAGGTTCGCGACTCCGCAAATAAAGTGAAAAAATCCCGACATTTTGTTCCGGCGATTGCTGGATTATCGGTGCTATTAGTCTTCATGTTTTTGCAATATAACCGCGTTATTTTCGGTGCAGTCGCAGCCTACACAACACCTGGTGCAATTAACCCACAAAACATCATTGTTGACGCTTCCACCGACGTAACTGTCGGGCCAGAACCTAGGATTATTATTCCAAAGATTAACGTTGACGCGCCAGTTATTTACGGCGCCGCCAGCGACACGAAATCGCAATCAAAAGCCATGGAGAAGGGGGTAGCTCACTTTTCAATTCCTGGCGCCAGTGCCGTGCCAGGCGAAGTCGGAAATGCCGTATTTGCCGCACACTCCAGTAACGACGCTTTTGCTGGTGGCGATTATAAATTCGTCTTCGCTCAGAATGAAAAGTTGGTCAAGGGCGACATTATTTACATGAACTACAATGGAAAGCGTTACACTTACAAGGTAACATCAACAGAAGTTGTTTTGCCGACCGAAGTTTCAAAAGTTCAGATTAATACAGATAAGCCAATGCTAACACTTGTAAGCTGTGTGCCTTTAGGAACCGCAGAAAAACGACTTCTTATCTTTGCCGAACAAATCAGCCCAGACCCAAGCAAAGCTACCGCGACATCAGAATCCAGCTCAAATCAACAACAAGGAAATAAGTCAAATATTCCAGGAAAACCCGAGCCGACTTTGCTTGAGAAATTATTCGGCGGTCGATAAACTAACTATTTAATTAAATAGCCCAACAGAACCATTGTCCATATTCATTTTACTCAGGACAATTTTTCCAGAAGCGTTGGTCGTCAATCCGTAAACGTATCGCTGATTCGAGGACAAAACAGAATCCAAACCAGGCTTAACATTTATTAACGTATGAGCGTTCGTGCCATCAAACTCGCGAATCTCCATTTTTCCCGACGCAGAAACGCTACGAATATAGAAGTTGTCAAGCCACTTCACTTCCTGCGCCACGCCAATATTAAACGCGCTCGACAATTCTTTACGCTCCAAATCGTAAGTCTGCAATGTCGCGCCGTTTTGCGCCACGATAAATCGCCCAGCATTGTCCATCGTCACGTTTGCAGTCGCATTGTCAGTCTTAATAATCTTTGCCGTTTTTAAGAACTCTTTTTGGCGGTCCTTAGAATCTGAAATCTCACCTCTGTAAATTGTCATATTTTTGCCATCGGTCAAAACCACGGTGTCTTTATTGAAATAGCGAGAAATTCGAATTACTGGGGTAGAATCAGTAGCAAAAGTGCCAATTACAAACGGCTCTTTCCAGTCTCGCTTCCAAATTCCTGCCACTTTTTTACCGTCACTAACAGCCACGTATGACAAACGGTCGTCGCCGTAAAGCTTAAAGGATTCAACACCAGTCAAGATTGGGCTGGAAATTGTCGAGCTATCAAGATCAACTCGCCTCAATTCGCCAGTTTCCTGCAGAGCGTAAGCTGTGTGTGCGCCAGTTCCCGCAAAGCCGATTTGCTTAATTCCAAAACCAGTCATCGCTGTTACGTCGGTAATTTTCTCTGGATTTTCTCTATCAAAAACCAACCACTGCACGCCCGTAGCATTATTTTCCGTTGGATACGAATGTTTCACTAGCGCGTAACGAGAATCGCGGTCCCACTCCGACACAGTAAACGTATGATTGTCAGAAGACAGGGAATAGCCAGCCAAAACGCTTGTACTTAATGCATGTTCCGTGAACTTTTCCTTATCTTTGTTCGTGTCGCGAATGTCGCCAATTGTCAAAATCGGAGTTTTATCCTTAACGCCAAATCCCATCAAGAAATTACCAGCTGGCGACAGAGAAACAGATTGTAATGAGTCGAATGTTTTTACTTCGGTGGTTTCGCGTTTTGTCGGAATCAGTCTGGCATAATTCAAATTTGTCACTGTATCAGATTTAATATTCAACGTCTTTTGCCACGGTTCGTATTTATCCAATTTCATCGAAAAAGTATGTTTACCAGGAAGAACGGTACTTTTCGTCGGAGTGCGGCGCAGTTCCATATCGTCAACATAAACCAGCGCCCCGCCAGGATGTGATTCATATTGGACAAGTCCAGTCTGTTGCAATTCTTTCGTATTTGGATCAAACGTATAGCCGAGCATTCTAAACGTCAAAAACGTAAGAAGAATTATAAGTGATAATGTCATCAGCGTGTACACAAAGGTCCGCCGTGCGAGCTCTTTGGTGCGATTCTTTTTCTGGTACATAATTACGGAAATTATAACATATTTTTACACTTGAAAAAACCTTAGGCGATTTGTACTATAATATATAGGAATAAACATTAGGGGGATTAATGGCAAGTAAAAACTACGTGGTTATCAATGGACGAGCTTACAATACTGTCACTGGAATGGTGATGGATGATATTAAGATTGAAAAATCTGAAATAGAAAAAGAACAATCAATCAGTAAACGTGGTGCATCTGTATCAAATATTCACGCCGCACACGTTCAGAAATCCAGCACATTGAATCGTCGGCACGTTAAAATGCCGCAGCGTACGCCATTGGCTGCCAAACCCCAGAAAGCTCGCGTCGACGTGAAACAACATGTCGCCGTGAAGAAGTTTTCTACACCAATTGTCAGCAAGCCAGCTCCTCAGAAAATTGCTATTAACCGCCCAGCCGAAACTCACCCCGTTACTCGTCGCGCTCAACAAAGACCTCTTAGCGTTAACACTAAATTGCGAAAAGAACGCCAGCCTCTGGCTATGAATAACAATCCGCTTGTCACCGTCGCTCCGCAAAAAATAGAAAAGCCAGCCAGGAAAACCGCTCATCAATTGAAAAATGAAGCGATCGAAAAAGCTCTGTCTAATGAAATTATCAGCAATAAAAAATCTCGCCGACGCCAGAAAAAAGGCGGCGCCTTTCGTTGGTTGAATACGTTTTCTGTTGGCTTTGCGGTAATGCTACTTGGTGGCTATTTAACATACTTGAGCATGCCAAATATCTCCATAAAAATGGCAGCCGTTCAATCAGGAATTGACGCCAAATACCCAGGCTACAAGCCAGACGGCTACGCGCTGAATGGACCCATCAAATTCAAATCAGGTGAAGTCAGCATGAAATACGCCTACGCCGACGGAAGTTCAGGATACACCATAACCCAACAAAAAAGCGGTTGGAATTCATCAGCAGTGAAAGAATTCTTCTCTGAAAAGCACAAGAATCCAAACACCACGATGATCGACGGATTGACAATTTACAGCGGCGGAAAAGAAGCGGCTTGGGTGAACGGCGGGATTTTATATCAAATCAGTGGCGACGCGAACCTCTCAAGCAGTCAAATTGAAAAAATTGCCACTAGTTTGTAACTCATCAGATAACGTGCTACAATTCACTCATGACTATTAGAACTCGTTTTGCACCAAGTCCGACTGGCTATATGCACGTCGGCGGTATGCGTACTGCGCTATTCGCTTGGCTCATCACCCGACAGTCAAATGGAAAGTTCATTCTGCGCATAGAAGATACCGACCAAAAAAGGGAAGTGTCTGGCAGCGAAGAACATATTTATGAATGCCTGAGGTGGCTTGACCTTGTGCCAGACGAAGGACCTGACAATTTTGGCGGCGAATTTGGACCGTACAAACAGTCAGAACGGCTTGACATTTACCAGAAATATGCACAAAAACTCATTGACGCTGGTCGCGCTTATGCCGATCCGTACACGCCGGAGCAACTAGACGCTTTTCGCGAAGAAGCCAAAGCCCATAAAAAGCCTTTTTTGTACCGTGATTACCGCCCGGAGAACCCGCCGACCTGGGATGGTAGCCAGCCGCTACGCTTTCGTTCAGAGCCGAAAGCTTATACCTGGCACGACGAAGTCATGGGCGAAATGCACGCCGGCCCAGAGGTAATTGACGATTTTATATTAATAAAGTCCGATGGCTTTCCGACGTACAACTTTGCGCACATTGTCGATGACGCCGAAATGGGAATCACCCACGTTATCCGCGGACAAGAGTTCCTTGCCAGCACGCCCAAATACCTTAATCTCTACGATGCGCTGGGTATACCTCGGCCAATATTCGCCTCGGTGCCGCCAATCATGAACGAACAGGGCACTAAGAAATTAGCCAAACGCGACGGCGCCAAAGACATCCTAGCCTACAGAGAGGAGGGCTATCTGACAGACGCCATGCTCAATTTCCTCGCCAGCCTGGGATGGAATGACGGCACCGAACAGGAAGTTTTCACCAGAGACGAATTGATCGAAAAATTCAGCCTGAAACGCGTCCAAAAATCTGGCGCGCGGTTTGACGAAAAACGCTTGTTGTGGCTTAACGGCGCTCATATACGCAATACTCCTGTCGATAAGCTTTACGAGTATGTGTCGCCACGGGGAGATAACCCGCAAGAAGACGGAAAACAGACTGGTTTCTGGCCGGAATCCGCCTACGCCCCAAACATAACTAAGGAATACCGCATGAAAGTGCTGACTTTAGCGCAAGACCGCCTGAAAATGTTTGAAGATTTACGCGGATTTGACTACTTTTTCGCGGATCCTGAAATTGACACAGAATTAATTGATGGAAATAAGCAACTTCGCAAATTGACCGACGACGAACGGCGAGAGTTATTGTCAATTGCTCGCCAAGAATTCGAGAAAATTACAGATTGGACGCCAGAAACAATTCAGAATTGCCTTAATGAATTACTGGAAACGACAGGGCAGAAGCCGGGGATTTTGTTTAGTCTGGTGAGAATTGTGACGACGTGGGCGCCGTTTAGTCCGCAACTTAACGACACGCTGGCGCTAATTGGCAAGGAAAAAACTCTGCAAAGAATCGATAATTATCTACAAAAATAGTTTATTCGTGCGCCGAAAATGCTATACTAAGCATAAGCATGAATGTTGAAAAAATAGATAAATCAGGACAAAAAAAGAACACTCGCTGGGAGTCGTTCAAAGAATGGGTAAAAAAGCATATTCTGGCAATTGTACTCGTGGTGAGCGCGGTGGTTATCGCTGGAGTTTTCATAATTGCAATTCACTCCATAAAATACGAACAGACCGTTAGCGTGGAACTGAAATTGCCAACTAAAAAACCCGCACCGAAGAAGTTTTATTCGCCGCTAACTGGCGTGGAAATCGCGAACGAAGCCGCCGCAAAGCTGCCCGTAACTGGCGTGATGATTGAGAATAGTCCAGCCGCCAGACCGCAGTCAGGGCTGAAGAAAGCTGGCGTGGTTTATGAAGCCGTGGCGGAGGGCGGAATTACTAGGTTTTTGGCTCTGTACCAGGGAGAAAAGCCAGCGCTAATCGGTCCAGTGCGAAGCTTAAGATTATACTATCTGAGCTGGGCGGCGCCGTATCAAGCATCAATCGCACACGTTGGCGGAAGCCCTAACGCTTTATCTCAAGTCAGAAACGGCAATTATCGCGACATCGACCAGTTCTTTAACGACGGATCATATTGGCGATCTCGCGACCGCTACGCGCCGCACAACGTCTACACCTCAGGAGAAAAACTTGACCAATTGAACAGTGCAAAAGGCTATAACAATTCCGAATTCACTAGCTTCGCGCGAGCAGACGGCAAGCCCGTCGAATCGCCAAACGCCACATCTGTAAACATAAACCTCAGCGGCTCACTCTACAATACCTCATACGCTTACGATAAGGCGTCGAATTCTTACCTCAGGAGCATGGCTGGCGCGCCACATACAGATAGGGAAGATGGGCAAATTACTCCAAACACCGTTGTGGCTATGGAAGTGGGCGTTGAAGCTCGGGCTCAAAATTACGATGGCTACGAAGACGTCAAAACGACAGGATCCGGCAAAGCTTACATTTTCCAAAACGGCACAGTCGTCACCGCCACTTGGTCAAAAGCAGACATAAATTCGCCGCTTAAACTGACTGATGAATCTGGAAAAGACGTCGCCTTAAATCGCGGACAAACATGGATTGCAGCCTTCACGCCAGGAAGGGGAAGTGTTTCATGGCAATAGATCCGGCATCTAAAACCCTGCGCGAGTACAAACAATATTATTGCCAAAAAGTCATATTAGTCCTATTATCAGCGAGCGCCTGCATCATATTAGGACTGGGAATCGCACTCCACTTCACGGCAATTTCCATATTCCAGCTAAATTTTTGGATTATCATTTTAATTACTGCTATCTTGCAAATCCTATTTTCAATTTCTATCGTTAAAATTATCGCTGCGCCGCTTAATAAAATTCTGGCGGCACTTTCTCATAAAATTGGCGAACTAACCACCGACACTCCACCAAACCCCAACGATAAACGCTACGAAAAAACTGGATTTAAGACAGCGCTTCAGGCAATTTATGGCGATTATCAACCAGAGCAAAAACCAACTAGTGACAACGACAAGCCAAAAATCCCGCTCACTCAAGCTCTAAATCAAGTCAGCACTGGCGTAGTAATTCTTAGTTCCAATCAGAAGATTATCTTCGCCAATTCCGCCGCCCCGATTTCCAGGAACGCAAAAGGCGAGGATTTTCTGGCGCTTGATTTTCTAAACGAACCGAGCATTTCCGATTGGCTTCACGAAATCTCCAATGAGAAAATTAAAGCCGAACGTCGCTGGCAACGCATTAGCACCAACCCCGACATCATCCAAAAAACGCGAATATTCGACATTGTGGCTTCATTCGAGAAAGGCGCCGCCGCCGAAACTGTCATTTTCCTCATAGACAAGTCTGAAGGATATTTGCCAGAAGAAGAGGACCTCAATTTCATCTCATTTGCCGCTCACGAACTCCGCGGACCGATTACAGTTATTCGTGGCTATCTGGACATTATCAACGAAGAGTTTGCTGGACGCTTGCAGGGAGATGAAAGGCAACTTCTTGATAGGTTGGTCGTTTCGTCCAACCGCTTGTCCAGCTACATCGATAATATTCTTAACGTTGCCAGATATGATAGACACCACTTGAAGGTTTATTTACTGGAAGATACTGTCGCCAATATTTACGCCTCGATCGCTGATGATATGCAGCTTCGCGCCTCGACTCAACACAGAATGCTTAACGTCAATATCCCAGACGACCTCCCAACCGTGGCCGCCGATCACGGAAGTATCGGGGAAGTAATTGGTAATCTAATTGACAATGCCATTAAATACAGTTTTGAGGGCGGGTCCGTAACCGTTTCCGCGGAGAAAAAAGGCGACTTCGTGGAAGTGTCTGTCGCTGATAATGGAATTGGTATGCCGGCAAATGTCGTGGACAATTTGTTCCACAAGTTCTACCGATCACACAGATCACGCGAGGCTGTGGCTGGGACGGGAATTGGGCTTTATATTTGCAAAGCCTTTGTCGAATCTCACGGCGGCTCGATAATCGCTCGATCCCGCGAAAACGAAGGCTCGGTCTTCTCGTTCACTTTGCCAATTTATGCTACAGTTAAAGATAAATTGCTAGAAGACGGGCAGTTGAATAATCAATTGATACGAAAGGGCGGCGGCTGGATAAAAAATCACGCTATGTATAAGGGCTAGGAGGAATTATGATAAAGACAATTTTATGCGTGGAAGATGACCGATTTATTGGCGAAATGTACGTCAGGAGTCTACAAAAAGCGGGGTATGACGTGACGTGGGTGGTCGACGGGAATGACGGGCTAGTGGCGGCGCGCAACCAGAACTTTGACTTGATAATCTTAGATTTAATGTTACCAGAGCAACGCGGCGACCAGATTTTAGACGCGCTGAGAAATAACAATGTCGATTTGGTTCCGAATAGTAAGATTTTGATTATGACCAATTTTGAGCAGGACGAGGCTTCGCGTAAATCCGTCATGAGTCGCGTCGACGGATATCTGATTAAGGCCGACATTACGCCGCGGAATTTGATAGAAGTCGTTAAGCAGATGAGTAGTGACGACTCTTAGCACAATTCATACAAAGCCATAGGATAAATAAAAAACGTAAAGTCGGCAAACACTTTCCTTAAATTAGGCAAAACTAAAGCGCAAAGATAGCAGAAAGAATGCTAGAATGAGTAATATGACTACAATCGACATAAATCTTTCGCAATATCCAGACAGATTTAAGGATAAGAAAATATCTTTCACAGAAGGTAAGCCTGCTTTTATTTTTGGCAGAAATGGCACCGGTAAAACCACTATAACCAACGCCATAATAGAACAGTATAGAGATTCTTATGACGTGAGAGTATTTAAAGATTTTGAAAATGTCGCCGAGAATAAACAGCTGAACGCAATAGCCCTTGGAGAGGAAAACTCTGAAATTCAAGGTAAAATCAATGATCTAAACAGAAAAATTGATGAATTAAACGAAACAATAATAGATGACGACATTAATTATAATAATAACCTATGTGCAGAATTTAAAAAGTCGGAAAGATCCTATAACGAATGCAGTAAGAAAATAGAAAAGTTCTTTACCAATAGTGCAGCACAGATAACCAGAAAGTGTAATCTTGGACGGAATTATAACAAGAATAATTTTAAAGATGATATAAAATTAAATCCGGTAGAGTTAAAGGAAGATGAGCTAAAAAATAATAATAGTATTATCAAAGAGGATAAAAAAGAAATAGTCAATCTGTCACCAATTGAAGACTATGAGCTAAAAAAATTCTTACCTCTGCAAATGAAATTATTCGAACAGAAACACCCCAGCCGACCAATCTACCAGAGCTATCAGACAATCCTGATAAGCAAAATTTCGCAAGGCAGGGTATGAGACTTCATAAGCCGGGAGACAAGTGTTCTTTTTGTGGATCTATTTTTGAAGACAACCGCTGGAACGAACTAAGCCGGTTCTTCAATGAAGAACTCGCAAAAACCGAAAAACGCATAAATCACGAACTTGACTACATTTCAGGAATCGAGGAGCAAATATATAAAATTAAGCGCATTGAGCCGGAGATGTTCTACGGACATTTATTAAAAGAGGTGTCGGAAGTTAACAACCTTATTACATCTAGAGCAAATGAGATAAAGATTTTTCTATCAATAATAAAAGGCGCTTTATTAGAAAAACAAAAATCTCCCTTCGTTAAGCTTGATCCAATAAAGGAAGATATTCCCAAGGGCTTTGAAGATATTAATAATAGAATAAAACAGCTAGTCGATGACGCGAATAATTTCACAAACGAAATCTCGGAAAGGAAAACAAAAGCAGAAAAGGCTATTCGCTTGAGCTACGTCGCACAACTCCTCAAGGAATTCGATTACACAAAAAATAACGAGCAGCTATCTATATTAAAATCCTTAATGGATAGTAAAAAAGAAGAAATTGAAAAAATAAAAGAAGATATCCGAGGGAAGAAAGAAGATATAAAAGACTTAATTTCAAAAACAAAGAATGAGCAGTTGGCGGCAACAAAAATAAATCAGCTACTAAAACAATTCGGCATTAATTCTTTTTCTCTCGAGCTAGTACAGAATCCAGACAATAAACAAAAAGGTCAGTATCAAATTCTAGGATATAACGGTAAATTAAGAAATGTCGAAAATCTTAGTAGAGGAGAGATGAATATTGTAGCCTTCCTCTATTTTATCTTTAAGCTTGACGAAGAAGGGAACAGCAGCAATCCAAGGATAATTATTTTCGACGACCCAATGACAAGCAATGATGATGTTACACAGTATCTAATGATATCTGAACTTCAGCGCATTTATTTAGCTATGATAAAGAAGAAAGGCTATTTCATAGTCCTTACTCACAACTGTCATTTCTACTTAAATGTCAGGAAAAGCCTAGAAAAATTTTACAAAAAATACGACAATATTCATCTATTATCAGATGGAAACAAAACATCCATACAGCCAGTTGACAAAGGAGACTGCGACCTCCATACCAGCTACGAGCTACTATGGATAGAATTAAAATTCTTATACGTCGAGAACAAGCCAGCCTTAATGATTAGCTGCTGTAGGCGTATATGTGAAACATTCGAAAAATTTAACGGGATAAAAGAATTTTACAAAGACAGTAATAAAAGTGCAAAAAAACTATTTGATGTCAACGTTCATTCTATTGATGACCTAGATAGCGAGCAGAGCGGCAAGACGAAAGAAGAGATAATAGAAATACTAAAAGAACTGTTCCGGTCTAATAACGCAGAGGATCACTTTACTAAATATTGGGAGCAAGATGATAACTCTAATAATATCCGCTGACTGCAAAGTCTGTATTTATACGAAAAGTTGAAGAATATTGAGAATTGAAGCATACTACTTCACAAATTAAAAAAAACATCTTCATGTAGATGTTTTTAATAAGTTAACTATTTTTGGTGACCCCACCGGGAATCGAACCCGGGTTGCCAGGATGAGAACCTGGTGTCCTAACCGCTAGACGATAGGGCCGCAACTCCATGGATTATACCATGGAAAGGGAAGACTTGTCTACTTTTTCTCTATGTTAGACGTCGACTTTTTATAATAAGACAGCATAGCCCAAGAGCTATATATTAAAACGACCAGAGAAATAACAATAGGAGAGAAATATAAATTGATCATACCAATAGTCGACAAGACTTTTACGATAAGCGCGTCTTTATTGGCAATGAGGAAAAATAGCCCGAATCGTAAAAAGATGACTAATACATAAAATACGACCGTCGCACATCCAATAGCAGTCAAGACTTTTGAAACTTTATCAGTAATCCAATATCGTCCAATTTTATACCAATAGATTGAAATGCAAGCAAGTATGATAGCATACGCCCCTAAGATGTGACCCAGAGGACCAATGAACGATTTAAATATATCAGACGTGGCACTGATGAGGTTCGCCGAGATGAGACAAATTATCACAAAAACTACAGTTCGCTTGAAAGCTGAGTTACTTTGGTCGTTGTGCTGATCATGATTCATAGAGTTAGTATACCACATTTATCACTTGAGATTTTCCTGAAAATTCGCCATAATAAAAGCATGAAAAAGGGCGGGATTTACTTTAAGCCTCACACAATTTCCAGATTTTGGCTAAGGAGATTGTGTGAAGTGGCATTACTGAGCTGTTTCACAATCATTCTTTTGTACGCATGGGCGCGATTTATACCGACCGGCTATCAATTGCCAATCGGATTATCGGTCTCAGATTTGGCGGCTGGCGTGGCAGGAATCGGTAGTTTAATTGTGCTGATTTTATGTTTTTGGCTTCCCAGAAAACACGAAACTGAAATCGGAATTTTTGTATATTTGTTAACCGTCGCCGTCGCCACAACCACCATAATTACCAGCGGCGGAGTTGTTTCGCCATTCTTAGTTATGTGGATTATCGTGGCAATTTTCGCAGGATTTTTCGGCGCAATAATCTCAGGAATAATGGGGCTTTTGGTTATTTTACAGATTATAGCCACCAGCGTTCAACAGGGAATAAATATACAATTCATCATCGGCTACCTATTCTTCGGATTTTTGCCTTTGATTTTCAGCCTTATTCTATGGATTCGCCGCCAAAAAACTGACGACAATACATCCAATCTGGAGAATAAACTTTCCGCGGTTGAAAGTAAATCTGACGTAGTGATTAATGCCATCGATGACGGCGTTCTGGCGATCTCCAAAGACGGCAACATAGAATTAATCAATCCATCCGCCCAACAAATCATCGGCTGGGACCAAGGCGACGCGCTCGGACTCAACTGGAAAAGCGTCTTAAAACTCGTCACCTCAGACGGAAAGGACGTAGAAGACCTCGAGAATCCAATTTCCCAATCTTTATCAAAAAATCAGCCAACACACAACGATAAATTATTCCTATTGACCAGCTCTGAAAAACGCATTTTAGTGTCAATCGTCAGTTCTCCAGTCGGCACAGATGGCGAAGGAATCATCGTAGTTTTCCGCGACATCACCAAAGAAAAAGCCGAGGAACGCGAGCAAGCCGAATTTATTTCCACCGCCAGCCACGAGATGCGCACGCCAGTTGCGTCAATTGAGGGCTATTTGGGACTGGCATTAAACCCAGCCACCGCACATATTGACGAAAAGGCGCGAGATTTCATCACCAAAGCTCACGAATCGGCACAACATCTGGGGCGCTTATTCCAAGATCTCCTTGATATCAGTAAGGTCGAAGACGGGCGAATGAAAAATAACCCGAAGATCATCAACGTAAACGAATTTTTGAAGGATATTTTTGATGGTTTAGCGACAAAAGCTAATGAAAAGCAGCTCAATTATATCTTCATGCCAGACATAATTGACGATGGTAAGGAAAAATCATTGCAGCCGATTTTTTATGCCAATATTGACCCTGATCATTTTAGGGAAGTTGTCAGCAATTTGATTGAAAATGCCATCAAATACACGCCATCGGGCGAAGTTGTCGTCAATGTTACCGGCGACGATAAACAGATTTCTGTAAGCGTGAAGGATAGTGGCATTGGCATTCCAGCCGAAGATATTCCGCATTTATTCCAGAAATTTTATCGGGTGGATAATTCTGACACGCGAGAAATTGGCGGAACTGGCTTAGGGCTATATTTGAGCCGCCGCTTGGCCGAGGCGATGTCTGGAAACTTGCGAGTTGAAAGCAAATATAAAGAGGGAAGTACTTTCTATTTGGAAATTCCTCGTATGAGTAGTTCGGAAGCCAAGCAGCGATTAGAATCTGCGGAAGCTGAAAAGCTCGAAGATAAAACGCCGAACTCTTTGGCTTCAGAAAAAATTGAAATTGCCACAGAAGAGAAGACGGAGAATATAGCAACTGAAAATAATAGCGAGATTGTCGATTTAGACCCAGTAGCAATCGTAACTCCAGAAAATCCAGCTCCAGCCGTACCGACCACTCCAGTAGTCCAGCCAGAAAATCCACAACCAGTCAGAAATTCTTCCGAGCCAACGCTGGCTGAAATTGAGGAAGAATTGCGACGAAAACGCCAGCAATTATCAATTCCTGGTCGCGAATAATAGCCATAAGAACTATGGATTTTTTGTCAAAACTTCAGTATAGTATAAACATATGACAAAAATTTTATTGGTTGAGGACGACAAAAGTTTACGCGAAATTTACGGCGTACGACTTTTGGCGGAGGGCTACGATATCGTTTCGGCGGGCGACGGAGAAGAAGCTCTAGCCATGGCAATTAAAGAACGTCCGCGATTAATTTTAAGCGACGTGATGATGCCGAAGATTTCCGGATTTGATATGCTGGACATTCTACGCTCGACGACAGAAACAAAAGACGTTAAGGTGATTATCATGACCGCACTGTCATCAGAAGATCAGCGAAAACGCGGCGAGCAACTTGGCGCTGATAAATACTTGGTGAAATCTCAGGTAGGAATAGAGGACGTCGTGAGAGCAGTCCACGAAGCCCTGGGCGACCTTCCGGGAGTCGGCACAAATCCAGTGCCAGTTTCACAGCCAACTCATACATATGAGCCAGTCGCTACAACGCCTCAGCCAACTCCAGCAGCGCCGCAGCCAGTTACTAGACCTGACGTCTCTTCATTGTCACCGCAACCAGCTGCCCCCGTTGCAACACCAACAGCTCCTATAGTAAATCCGCTTGTACAACAACATCCACAACAAGCATTTGCTCCAGCACCGCAACCACTACCTCAACCAGTGCAGACTCCAGCACCGCAACCAATTCCGACGCCTCAGCCTCAAACAACAACTCTGCCGCAGCCTATGGCGCCATTTTCATCGCCCGCGCCGCGACCTTCAGGGCTTGGTGACCGTATTATTCAACCTTTACCAGCTGATGATTCCCAGAATTCGGTAGACATCTCTAAACTTATGGCAGAAGAATTAGACAACACACAGAGAATTTCTCAACCAACTCCAGAGCCTCAACCAGTGCAGACTCCAGCACCGCAACCAATTCCGACGCCTCAGCCAGCACCAAATCCTATTGAACAGGTTAACTCAATGCCTCTCACCCAATCACAACCTCAGGAGCAAAGCATCCCACATCAACCATCAGAAACTCCTCAGCCGACACAATTTCCACCGATAAATCCGCAACAATGATAAACCCAGACACAAAGCAAGAATCTTGGCGCCTCAATAAATTCGTGGCGCTGTGCTTGGGTATTTCTCGCCGAAAAGCCGACGAATTGATAGAAAAAGGGAAGATTACTATTGACGGTCAGCCCGCCAGATTGGGTCAACAAATTTCTGACGCAAATAAAATTTCCTATAACGGCAAATTGTTAGAATTACAACCTAAACAGCTCATTATCCTACATAAGCCAACTGGATACTTATGTTCGCGCGCTTCTCAGGGCGGCGTTCCGACAATCTACAAATTGCTACCAAAAAACCTTCACCACTTAAAACCTGTTGGTCGCCTGGACAAAGACAGCTCCGGGCTGATTCTCATGACGAACGACGGCGATTTTGCTCACAGCATGACACATCCGTCGTTTTACAAGATTAAGCGATATCTCGTTACAATCGACCAGCCCTTGCAACCTTTGCATCGTCAAATAATCAATGATTTTGGTGTGCAACTTCCTGACGGACGCAGTCAATTGACACTTGAAAGACAGCACGAAGGTGATGATTGTCGCTGGATAGTGGAAATGAGCGAGGGAAGGAATCGTCAAATTCGGCGAACTTTCGATGCGCTCGGATATGCCGTCAAAAAACTCCACAGAACAAACTTCGGCAATTATTCGCTCGGCGACCTCAAGAGAGGCGAATGGAGAGAAGAGAAATTCACGAATTCATAATTTACTCCGCGGCTCTTTACATTTTACGTTAAATATTATAATATAGCTTTTGTGCTAAATTTGATAGAAAGTGTAATTGAAAAATGGAAACGCTAGGGCGCGAATCCGAGCCTTTGTCCTCAGAAAAACTAAGGAAAGTCATACATAGACTTAAGGAAGAGAGATCGGATACCATAGAAAAAATGTTCTGTGAGAATGACAAGCCCAATATTTTACCAGAACTCCTAGAAAACCAAATCTACGCTTACATCGAACTTATTAAAGAGGTTGAGAAACATACTAAGAAATTTAAATATCCTATATCCGTAGCGTTCAAAGATGACGACAATAACATTTACTACTGCATAAATAACCCCAAAGAAAATTACTACATAACACTTTACCCAAATCCAATTAGCAAACAACCTCCAAAGGCCTACATCCACAATTACACCAGAAATGATGACGAGAGCGAGGGATATAAACTAGACATAGAGACCGAGGAATTCATAGCAAAAAGCGGCCTGAGCTGTTTTGAGGATTTCCTGAAAATAATTCGTCTGTGCAAGGCTTACATAAACAGTGTGCTCGCCAAAATGCCTTAAAACTGCTATAATATATAATCATGTCTAAATTACCAACAGTCGCCATCATCGGGCAAGCCAACGTCGGCAAAAGCTCACTATTTAATCGCTTGACGCGCTCTCGCACGGCCATAGTCGCCAGGGAAGCTGGAACAACTCGCGACAACGTTGTTGGTAAAGTTTCGTACAAACGACGCAACGTAGATTCTGCGCCGTCAGATGACTATTCGCAATTTTGGCTCATCGACACAGCTGGACTTAAGACTGCCGAGGACGAATTTGAAGCGACCATTCAGGACCAAATCGCTGATGCTTCCGCCGCCGCTGACGTAATCCTCGTAACAGTTGACTCCACTGTTTATCCTTCTGATGCTGATCGACAATTAGCCAAAAAAGCCCTAAAAAGTGGTAAGCCAGTCATTTTAATCGCCAATAAAGCAGACTTAAAAGGTTCTCTTTCTATCGACGAATTCAAGCGACTCGGCATTAAAAACATCATAAAAACTTCCGCCGAGCACAGCATTGGCATTTCGGAGCTTCTTGATAGCATTGCCGAGCTTATTCCACCAGCCACCGAAACCGCACCTGACGACATCATCCGCGTCGCACTAATCGGCCGCCCGAATGTCGGAAAGAGTAATCTATTCAATACTTTAGCAGGCAAGCAGCAGGCCATCGTCGCCAACGTCGCCGGCACAACTCGCGACGTAAACCGCGTTCAAGTTCGTTATCACGGACAAACAATTGAACTGCTCGACACCGCTGGAATTCGCCGCCAAGGAAAGCAAGAAACGGGAATTGAGAAGTTCTCAGTTCTTCGCACAATGCAAGCCATCAACGAGGCTGACGTTTGTCTGCTTCTTATGGACGTCAATGAGCTTAACGTTCAATTGGATCAGCGCCTAGCTGGAATTATTGACGAAGCGGGCAAGGGGCTTGTTCTGGTCGTCAGCAAATGGGACTCCGTCGAAGGTAAAGACGCTTACACACACGATGAAATTGCGCCACAAATCAGCTATAACTTCAAGTTTACGCCGTACGCGCCGTTAATATTCACTTCTTCCGTTACGGGACAAAATGTCGCCAAACTGTTTGACCTAGCGCTTGATATTTATAAGCGTCGTCGCCAAGAATGTAAAACTCGTGCCTTAAACGACATCTTACAGAAAGCCATCGCCGCACATCCGCCAGCTGGTCTGAAAAACTCGCACCCGAAACTGCGCTACATTGTCCAGACTGACGTTGCTCCGCCGTGGTTTGTTATATATGGTAGCAATCTGAAATTCGTCCACTGGAGCTACAAGCGTTATCTGGAGCGAACTCTGCGTGAAGCTTTCAATTTTGCGGGAACGCCCATTAAAATGTCTTTCCGTGACGAAAAGCAATTAAAAGCCAATCGTGAACGCGTTGCTCGCGGTCTGGCACCAGTCACCAAAGCCTACAAGCAGGCCAAAAACGCCGAAAAACTCGCTTAATCCTATTTTTACGCCAATTTCTCTTGACTTAAATATTATCGCGTGATATAAATAACATTGGCTTTTGTTGACAAGTCGAGATTTACTCCTTGTCCGAAAGCGTACCTTGACAAGCAGATGTAAGATATAAGACGAAACTTAAGCATGAAGCGAGGTTTTGGTTGTTGATAGAAGATATAATTGACAATTGAAATCTCGTTTCATGCTTGATCATATGCACGCATGATTATTTGCCAAAAAGCAAAGATGGCAACCGCCGCGAGGAAACATGAAAGGAAGAGGAAGTGGAACGCTCATTAACTGTTCTCACTAAGTCACCTTACGGAATAATTTCCCGCCAAGAGGTGCCTATCGGCGGACCTAGCACTACCGATAGGCCCAAAACTTTCCGTGGCGCACACATCGCCATTGCAAACAACTGGGACAAGAATACCTTGTCTATTTACAACGGCAAAGCGTCCGTCCACAAGGACAGCGGCAAAATTGACGCTTCAGGCGCACGCATCACCGTCAAGGACGAGAAAGAGAATATCTTGTCCGTTCACAACAGTGAGGCAGACATTAGTTTGAGCGCTAATGAAGCTATCATTATCGACTGTGCTCTATTAACCGCAGATGGCGAGCAGGAAACTGTCACTGCTTTTAACGCGGATCTCATCGCCGATGAAGAAACCGCTTTACTCGAAAGCGATCACATCGAGCTTACCTACAACGGTTGCTCGATGGGCATCACTGCATCAAGCGGAAAAGCCGAGAACGAGACCAAAGCCAAACTAAATATTGGCAAGGACAAAAACGTCATCTCATTTGATGCTGGATATATCGTTTTGAATGGCGGCGACGGCACAGAGATATCCGCTGAATATGCCAACATGTGCGTTAACAGCGCCGAAGGTAAGCTCCACCTGGAAGGTAGCGATGCCAATTTCCGTGCTGGCGAAGTAGAACACTTCGTTTCAAAGGTCAAGAACGCATGCATTAGCTTTGCCACCGGCAATATTTATTGCAATGGTGAATTTATCTGCTGCGCACCCCTACTGGGGGAGCAGCTCAGGAAGCTATTCAAGGTCGGCCCGAAGCCTGCTTCAACTCTAGCCTCTAGCATCCTGACTTCTTACTAATATTAAGAAATCAGGGCAACTGAGTAGTGACAAGCAGACGGTAATATCAAACTGATGTCGCGGCCCGACGCCTAGTATTATATCTCATCTGCTTGCACTATTCATTGGAAATTATCAAGTCCCAACTGGGGCTGTTTTTTTTATTCTATTGACTTTTTTGTTCATGTGTGATATAGATATAAGTAGCTTTTATTGACATTCAGCCAGTAAAAGTCGCCCTATTCACATCGAAAAGAAAGCATACACATGTTCACGCCACTACAAAAAACCGTATATGTTCATGCTGTAACATGCATGATTTCAAGTTTTATCACGTTGTTTTTCGCGGTAGTTGAGGTTTCTCTCACCAACTACGTGACCACATGCCCAATTGATGTCAACGTCACAATATTGGTCATTATTGGGCAGGCGATGTCGTTTGTCGCCCCTGTGTCCATGCTTAGCTTGACCGCTCAAATGAAGCGGCGACTAGGAAGGCTACTAGAGGAAGCGGTAAGTACGGTGACTATGTTAATCATTATTGCACTACTCGCGATCATGAATGTACCCCCAATTGTTCAGGCTTGCTATAACTCTACAGTGATAGCCCTGGAAGCATGGGTGTGGATAATCGCGTGCACAACGGCGATTGCAGCTATCCTGCTCCTCTACGCAGGCGCTATTTGTGCATTCGTACTTCCGTCCATTGGCGAAGATGAGGGCTGACGCCCGCTAAGAAATGAAATAGCTCGCTTTGAGACTTTTGGTCTCGGCCAAAGCTCTCTTGGCGGGCTATTTCTTTTGGTTTTGGAAGTTATTTTGTTATGTGTATTGACGTTTTGGCATATTGATGATAATATATATTCCGGCTTTTGTTGACGAGTTGAGTAACTTGTCCGAAAGCGCACTTTGACAAGCAGACCTTTGAAAGAGATGATTAAATGCTTCCTCCATATTTCATGGTGGTACATCGCCCCCAAAAGGGGGTTATGGCATGGCTCCTCAGACGAGCTATGCCCCGAGACACTAGGCCAATTTTTGTTTGGCCTAAACTAGTAGTTGCTATTGAGGGATACTTTCACAGGCGATGGCTCGTTGCCATCGCAGTATTATTGATTGCCGTGACAATAGTCATAGCAAAAGCGCTCTTGCTCGTCCCGGGGCTTGATAACTCCGTAGTCGGGCTGCTGACTAGTATTTTTGAGACGTTCCTCCCCGCGAGGTGGGCGACAGGGGCTGCCTGGGTTGCTGGTATGACGGGAGTCTTCCTGATAGGAGACTTCACAGACTATACACCATCACAGAAGTCTCTACACAGTCTCAGAGCAACTAAATGGGGAGTGTATAATGCCCTATTGCTCTTCGCATTATGGGAAGAGCAAGCTTTCCGTTCTGGAAGTGAGAAGTGGAGCTGGCGCGAACGAGTGCGCGCTAGCGTGTGCTTCGGAGCTATCCACATAGTCAACATCTGGTACAGTTTCGCAGCAGGTATCGCCCTGTCGCAACTATCTGGTTTCGGTTTTTTGCTGGTATACTTGTGGTACTACCGCAAATACCGTAACCAGATAGTTGCGACAGGGGCGGCTGCGACAGTACATACACTGTATAATGTCATAGTGCTCAGTCTCACTGTCGCCGCAGCAGCAGTCTACTTGGCGATCGATATCGCCAAGATGATGTAGCGATGCCAGTCTCCAGCGAACCTCTGTCAAAGTCTCTGCTTGTCATGTTCGCTCCATAGATGCGTATCTATGCTGATGAGTCGGAAACGACGAAAGCGAACTTTTATTCAAACATCATCAATTGCGCCGACAAAACTTCACGCGTAATTTCGTCCGCACGTTCACCAATTAGCACAATTTTTGATGGCTCTTCCGCCACAGAATTAGCTAGTTGAATCTGATTTTCCGTCGCCTCCAAATGATGCCGCGCGCCATTATCATCAATAAAACAGCCCTTCATTCGCCTGAGTTTATAAGCATCAAAAAGTTCCGGCCAAATTTTTTCCAGAGTCGCCGCAGCAATTTTCATACCAGAAACATCCAGCACCGCATACGTCGGATTGTCCGGCACTGCCAACTCGCCATCGTACTTATCGAAAAACGCTAGTAGCCCTGACGGCGTCGTCATTTTATTGATATCAAATTTACCTCGTGGCGCGCTCAATATTTTTCCGTAAGACAGGGAGCTCAGCTTAGATTCATATTGTAGTCGCTCGTCGTCACTTAACAAATCTTCTTTGGTCACTAAAATCATATCCGCCGCTTGCAACTCAATTTCATGCGCCGGCTCAATTCCACGTAAAATCTCATGTGCGTCAATAACATAAAAACTCTGCGCCAACTCATACTTATTGAATATTTGCGCATTAATCAACTTCTCGACCAAATTCATCGTTCGCGCCACACCAGTCGCCTCAATAAACACTGGGGCGGGGGAATTGCGACAAAAGTCAAGTAACATTCGCGTCAATGCATGCTTCGACGAACAACAGACACAATCGCCGGCCAAAGTCGTCACAATATCCGCCAGCTTCTCCAATCGATAACCGTCAACATTTTCATTAGCATATTCATTCTCAATCACCCGAGAATCCTTATAGTCACTTTGTTGCAATAAGAACTCAAGAACACTAGTTTTCCCAGCGCCCAACGAGCCGTTCACTAAATATAGCGGAACTTTATCGATAATCGCTCGCCCATCATCAAACGGTGCATTAATGCTAAATTCCAAATCGTCATCGCGTTTTGCCATATGCTTATTATACGTCATTTTCACAAGGTGATATACTAAGTCTATGAAAGTCATCTTAGCGCTGGGAAATCCAGGCGAAAAATACACAAACACGAGGCATAATGCTGGGTTTTTGGCTATTGATAAATTTGCGTTAGAACAGGGAAAAACCTTTTCAAATAAGCCAAAATTTTCCGCGGATATCGCCGAACTCAATATTTCTGGAGAAAAAGTTTTACTAGTTAAGCCAACTACTTTTTACAATAAGGTCGGAATTTCCGCTCGAGCAATCTTAGATTTTTACAAATTGACATTGGACGATTTACTAATTATTCACGACGATACGGCACTGGACTTCGGTAAAATTCGAACCCGCAAAGGCGGTCGAGACGCTGGCAGCAATGGCTTAAAGTCACTCCACTCTCACGTCGGATCAGACTTTTGGCATATTCGTATTGGTACAGACAATTTACTCAGACGTCAAGTTGGTGACGTAGATTTTGTCCTAGGCAAGTTCAACTCAGACGAGCAAAAGATTCTCCAAAGCTGGATATTGCCCGAATCAATTAATTTGATCGAGAAATTCATCAACGAAACTATCGAGCCGTTCAGTATAAAATATTAAACCAGATTCTAACGTCGTTTTCGCGGCACAATTTTTGAAGCGCCGTTCTTCAATTGCTCTTCGGCTTGATGTAATTTCACAGCCGCAGCTTCTTGCAAATTGATAGATCGGGCTTCCAATATGCTGCTGCCGACCGCCAAACTCACGAACAATAAGCCCAAGCCGCCCGTCGCCCATTCCGGCAATTCCAAGTGGAATAATTTGGCAATCATCATCACGCCGAGCGCCATAATTGCCCAGTGAGCACCATTTTCCAGATATTTATATTTGCTAAGCGCGCCTGTTCTTAGCAAATATACGGTTAGTGATCGGACCCAAATTGCTCCAGCGCCCAGCCCAGCCACGATTAGTAGTACGCTGTTGGTAATAGCAAACGCACCAATCACGCCATCAAAACTAAAGCTAGCATCAAGAATTTCCAAATACAACAAGCTAGCAAACGCCGCCCAACCAGTTTTAATCTTAACGGATTTTGCGTCATCTTCGTGGAAAAATGACCCAAATAGTTCCAGCCCAATATGCAACACAATTCCAAGAACCGCTGAAATCAACACCAAAGATTTATGTGGCGCCTCGACCGTGAAGTAAAGGACTGCCGCCACGCTAAGCATTATGCACACCTTAAAATTCTCAAATCGCCCAGCCTTTGCCAAGATCGGCTCAACATGTCGCATCCAGTGAACACGCTTGTTGTAATCGATGAAATAGCTAAGCCCAATCATAATCAAAAACGCACCACCAAACGCGTCAATCATCGGCGACGCCTCGTGCAGAATCTTGCCGTACTCAACAGGTTTATGTAGCGCCAGATTGACAACATCCATAAATCCGTGACCGCTCGCAATCATCACAATAGCAATTGGCAATATAAATCGAACAACAAACACCGCCACAAATATGCCAGCCGTCAGGAAGACCTTCTGCCAAACTTGACTCATTCCCGCCAAAACCTTGCTATTTATCACAGCGTTGTCAAAGCTAAAAGTAACTTCCAAAACCACCAAAATAGTAAATAGCCAAAGACCACTAACGCCCATATGGCTAAAAATCAAGCTACCCAAACCTAAGGTTAATAGGACCGAAAACCAGAAAATCCGAAACGGATGATGTGAATGTAAAAGATGCTTCATATTGATTTAGTATAGCATAAGCATGGGGTATAATTTTATATATGGCACAAAAATCGCCAGACGGCCGCATAAAAAAGTTTTTATCATCCAACAGCGAGTTGATCGGTTGGGTGGTTTTTGGTGTCCTTATAATTTCTATTTATCAATTCAGCTCACGATTCGGCGTCATGTTATTAAACGGAGAGTTTGCAGAATTGTGCAATAAATTACTTCCGTCATTACAAGATTTCATCACGCTGACGCTAAGCGTAATTGTCGAGGCGGTCCCATTCTTAATTTTAGGAATTATCATATCCGCGTTTATCAGGTACTTTTTATCATCAAAAGATGTCTTCAAAATGTTACCAAAAAACACCTTCCTTCGACGAATTGCGCTCTCTATGATCGGGCTGATTTTACCAGTATGCGAATGCGGTAACGTACCAATTGCGCGCAGCTTAATAGCAAATGGACTGAAACCTGCTGACGTTATTAGTTTTCTTTTCGCCGCGCCAATCATAAACCCGATAACCATAATTTCAACCATGACCGCCTTCAGTTTTGACGCCCGAATGGTTTGGTGGCGAATTATTTTTGCGCTAATTATCGTACAAATAACCGCTTTTATCGTCAGCTTTTTTAAGGAAGATTCCATTATCAATCCAGAATTTGAAAAGCTCTGCCACAAACACGACCATGACTCAAAATTGTCAAACATATTCAGCTCATCACGTAATGAATTCTGGCAATTATTTACTATGTTGGTCTTAGGCGCTAGCATCGCAGCCGCCACACAAATCTTCGTTCCGCGATTCATCATAAACGCCATCGGCGGCGACATTTTCTTATCAGTCATATCCATGATCACACTAAGTTTCATCGTTTCGATATGCTCCAGCATCGACGCGTTCTTCGCACTGGCTTACGTGCGAAATTTCACAACAGGTTCAATTTTATCTTTCTTGCTATTCGGACCGATGATAGACATTAAAATGATTACGCTATTAAAAACAACTTTTCGCTGGAAATTTATTGCAACAATTACCTTAATTGTATTCGTCTTATCTCTAATTGTCGGACTGGGGGTCAACTTATATGTACGCTAACCTTGCAAAATCAATTGGCGGAATTGTCGTTTGCGTATATATTTTGCTATTAGCTTGGCGCGATCAACTCGGATTTTACGTTCATCCACGCTACCACACATTCGCGGTCGTAATTAGCGTAATCGGCGTTATACTTTTGCTTATTGATATAATGTTGCAATTAAAAAATAAACCCGCAAAAGATAAATCTAGAGTTGGCTTGAAAAAAATTACCCCGATATCTTATTTTGCAATAATTATATTATTAGCTGGATATATGTTACCACCAAAGCCACTCTCTCCAAGCAGTCTCGCGCAAAAAGAAGGCCCTGCGATTATTGAGCCCGAAAGTCGTTGCGAAACACCTCAGCCGAAAGAGAACTCTTCTACAATCTCAATAAATCGCTGGAAAACCGCTATAAATTCTTGCAAAAAAGCCGCTTATTTTAACGGCAAAGATATCACCATTACTGGCTTCGTTTCAAACGATTTGTTAAAAAACTATGGATACAACTACTTCAATATTGCCAGATACATCATAAGTTGCTGCACTGTTGATAGTGTACCTATGAAAATCCTGGTCGAGAAAAACTTTTCAACAGACTACCCAGATGGAACATGGCTAATCGTCAAGGGTAAATTGTCGCAAAAAATCGTTAATAGTCAAGCTGAATACGTCATAACCGACGCACACATCACAAAAATCAGCCAACCCAAATATCCTTATGAATTACTCGGGCTGTAAGTCTATTGCACACTTGTTGCAATAAGTTATAAACTATTCGTAGTACTATGCTAAATGAAATATTTGAACACCACAATCTTCGCCTGACAAAACCACGCCAGCAAGTATTTGATATCCTACGAAATTCAGATGTGCCTCTTACGGTCGGCGATATTGCGAAAAACTGCAAAAACATTAACCGTGCCAGCATTTACCGCACACTGCTGATGTTCGATAATCTGAACATTATAAACACCATAACTATTGGCTGGAAGAATTATTACGAGTTAGCAGAACCGTTTATACCACATCATCACCATCTCTACTGCATCAATTGCCAAAATGCCGAACCCATACAATCGCGAGAACTCGAAAAACTCATAGATTTCATCGGTAAAAAACATAATTTCATAGTCACAAAACACCACTTTGAGCTGGAAGGTATTTGCGAAAAGTGCCGACATATTATAGAAAATAAATAATTTTTCCTAACAAAAAAGCACCAGGTAAGGGTGGGCATCACCTGGTGCTTTTTTACCCTTCAACCCACCCGAGCTACCGTATCAGTGAAGCGTCGCGACTAAAACTCCAAAAGTCCGCGCCTGATTATCATCAACACTATTTAGTGCTCACCTTAACAGAGATCACCTTTGAAAAAGGGCAGTTAAAGGGGTTAGTATGCGCGTAACGTTGAACCGCAAAAAGTGGAGGGTAAGAATACTTAATGCCATTGCGCGCAACCTAACATATAGTTAGAATAGGGGGTATAAGGTGCGTTTGGTTAATGATTACTTAACCAATCGTCCTTGATTATAGCAAACATTTGACAAAGTGTCAATACTTTTTACCACATTTTTTATGGAAATCAATAGAATTACACCAGATGAGCATATTTTCTCCCAGAGATTAGCGCATATTGCCAATCCACCAAAAAGCTTATGTTATATGGGAAAGTTGCCGGAAACAAAGGCGCCAGTCGTATCAATCGTCGGATCTCGCAAGCCGTCTGCCTACGGAAAAGAAGTCACCGAGCGATTGGCAACAGATCTGGCAAAAGCCGGATGTGTAATCGTGAGTGGGTTGGCGCTAGGCGTGGATTGCATTGCCCAAAAAGCTGCGATTGAAGCTGGCGGAACGGTCGTGGCGGTCGTCCCAAACGAGCTTCCTGATATTTCACCGCGGACCAATTATCAACTAGCCATGAGCATCATAGAGCGGGGCGGCGCGGTCATTTCAGAATGGATGAAGGGCGATAATAAAATAGTCAATCGTTGGAGTTTTTTGGAGCGAAATCGTTTAGTTAGTGGGCTAGCTGACGGAATTATTATCACCGAAGCCGCCGAGCGAAGCGGCACATTAAACACAGCCTCGCACGCACTGAATCAGGGAAGAGATTTGTTTGTAGTTCCCGGAAACATAACCAGCCCGTTGTCGGCTGGCTGTAACACTTTATTAAAGCAGGGAGCGTATTTGGTGACGGACGCCGACGATGTTTTATCAATCATCGCGCCAGAGAAATTACAAAAAGACAGCGACCAAGAATTAGCAACCAGCGCAACAATTGAAGAGGGCATCATCATAAAACTCATCTCAGAAGGGCTGCGTGACGGCGACGAAATTCAACAAAAATCCGGATTATCCGCGTCAGACTTCGCCACGGCGCTCACAATGCTAGAAATCAACGGAGTGATTAAGCCTCTCGGGGCGAACAACTGGACGTTACGGTAGTTTTATTATATAATGCTACTTTATGAGAAGCCCCGACAGTTTACATCCAGAAAATGACATTACAGACAAAAAAGGAGAAGAGCCATTTTTTAGCATAGAAGGCATACCCCCAACGCTACTTAGCATCATCGGAACTGCCGCTGCGTGCATTGGGATAAAGGACCCTACTACATTTAAAGGATTTGCCGCTTTCGTTATTGGCAGTGTAATGGATGCGCTAGACGGCAAACTAGCCAGGGCAACTGGAGGAGAAACTAAACTAGGCAAAATTGTTGACCATACTGGAGATAAAATCAAAGTATTCTGTACTATATGGAACATGTATAACGCAGACACAGCTCCAAAATTGGTACTTGGTGGCTTTGCCGCGTCTAACGCTATCAATGCAGCGTGTTCAATAAAAACTCATATAGACAACCCCGACATGTCACAGGCGCCTGAAAAAAGTGGCAAGATAGCCATGGCCATGGAGGTTACATCTCTAATATTATATTCTGCCGGTAAATTTGCTGAGCTGCACGGCTTAAGAAAAACTAGCAACACAGCCAGGGTACTAGGTGGGCTGGCAGCGGCAACTGCTATAATTCCTGCGACACTATCGACAGCAAGCTATATCAGACGAGCAAGCGGCAATAACCACAACCCAGAAAAGCACCAAAATACGGCAGTTGATCGCAGTCTTGGAATAGCGGCACTACTTGGTCGCATTGGAGAATCTAGCCGTCAATAGAGATTGTTATTGTAGCTACATAGTGATTTGTTATAATATAAAGTTATGAAAAATCTCGTTATCGTCGAGTCACCAGCCAAAGCTAAAACCATCGAGAAATACCTCGGCAAGGATTTTCATGTATTATCCAGCGTCGGGCATATTCGCTCGATTGTTAAAAAGACGAAGGATGGAACGCCGCCGATTGACGTGGCTAACGATTTTTTCGCAATTTATGAAGTTGATCCTGAGAAAAAGAAAGTTATCACCGAGCTAAAGAAAAATGTCAAGGCAGTCGGCAAGGAAAACGTCTGGCTCGCAACCGATGAAGACCGCGAAGGAGAGGCCATTGCTTGGCATTTATGTAAGGTGCTAGATCTTCCAATTGAAACAACCAAGCGAATTGTTTTTCATGAGATCACCAAAGACGCCATAACTAATGCAATTAAGAATCCGCGAACCGTGGATATGAATTTGGTTCAAGCGCAACAAGCCAGGCAAATTCTTGACCGACTGGTTGGTTTTGAGCTCAGCCCAGTCGTCTGGCAGAAAGTTCCGGGCGGCAAGTCGGCTGGCCGCGTTCAGAGTCCAGCAGTGCGGCTACTCGTTGAGCGCGAACGAGAAATTATGAAGTTTGAGGGCAATTCTCAATTCAAAGTTACTGCCATTTTTATTCACGACAATCAAGAATTCAAGGCCGAGCTTAATCAGAAATTCGATACAGAAGAAGCGGCGAACGAGTTCTTAAATAGCCTGAAACCCGCCGAATTTGTTGTTAGTGATATCTCAAAAACTCCAGGAACGCGCAATCCAGCGGCACCATTTACAACGTCAACCTTGCAGCAGGAAGCCAACTCTAAACTTGGCTTCAGCTCCAAAGCAACTATGGCTTCGGCGCAAAAATTATACCAAGACGGAAAAATCACCTATATGCGTACTGACTCCGTGAATTTGAGCGGTCAAGCCATCGCGGCGGCCACCGACTTCATCAAGCGTCTTTACGGTCCAGATTACTCAACGGTTCGTAAATTTAAGACCAAATCCGCGTCCGCCCAAGAAGCCCACGAAGCCATTCGCCCGACGGACATCACTCTGGAAACCGCGTCTAACAATAGCTATGACCAGAAATTATACGACCTAATTCGACGCCGAACTTTAGCGTCGCAAATGTCGCCGGCAAAACTAGAAAAGACAACTATCACAATCGACATCAAGAGTGAAAAATTACCAAAAAGCAAAAAGCCCGCTCAGTTTGAAGCGAAGGGCGAAGTCATTACGTTTGACGGATTTTTACGCGTTTACGGCGGCAATAAAGATGAGCTTCTACCGAAGTTGCAGTCTGGCGATGAAGTCAATTCTCACGACATTACAGCTCGTCAAACATTCACCAGACCACCAGCTCGCTACACCGAAGGTTCGCTAGTCAAGAAACTGGAAGATCTCGGTATCGGTCGTCCGTCAACTTACGCTACGATTATTGACACTATTCAAACTCGCGGCTATGTTGAAAAAGGCGACAGCGAAGGTCAGCCACGAGATGTAATTGTCCTGAATTATAACGGCGAAGAAGTTAGCCGAAGTATTGTCCAGGAAAAAACCGGCTCGACACGCGGCAAGCTTATTCCAACGCCAAGCGGCGAACTGATTGCCGATTTCCTGACGGATCATTTTACGCAAATTGTTGATTACGATTTTACCGCCAACGTTGAAACGGAATTTGACAAAATTGCCGGTGCCAATCTGGAAAAAAGCGCAATGTTGCACGGATTTTACACGCCTTTCCATAAATTAATCGAGCAATCTGGCGGAATTGACCGGAGCAAAGTCGGCGCTAATCGCGAAGTGGGAATTGACCCAAAAACAAATAAACCGATTATTGCGCGATTTGGGCGATTTGGTCCAATGCTGCAACTGGGCGCAACTGAAGATGAAGATAAGCCTCGCTTTGCGCCGCTTCCAAAAGGCGCGAAGATTGAAACGGTAACCTTAGAGCAAGCATTGGAAATGTTCAAGCTGCCACGCATCGTCGGACAAACAGAGGACGGGCAAGATATTAAGGCGAATATTGGACGGTTCGGTCCGTATATTCAAGTTGGCAAATTATTCGTTTCCATTAAGCCAGAAGATCCTCACAGCATTACTTTAGAAAAGGCACGTGAACTTTACGCCGCCAAATTAGAAGCCGAAGCCGCTAAGAATATCGCCGAATTTCCAGATGGAATTAAGGTTCTCAATGGTCGATTCGGTCCATACATTACCAACGGCGCCAAAAACGTTAAAATCCCTAAAGCCACAGATCCGAAAACTATTACTCACGAAAAAGCTCTGGAGCTATTAAGCACCACAACAGCAAAACCAACTCGCAAACGCGCAGTTAAAAAAGCCACCAAAACATCCGCTAAAAAGAAATAGCGTTTTCTATACTATCCAATAATTCCGGATAATAAAAACTCTTCATATAATCTATTGCAAAAAACGTAAAATAAATGCTATAATTTATATCAGCAATTATGGCATTTACCTATTGACTTTTGTCAAATGCAATTGTATAATTAAAAACATATTTTCAATCAATATAACCTGTGGTGAGGCAGAGAGGATGTTTCTAGTAGCATGAGCGAGACAGCAAAAACCGAGCAAAGCGCCAAATTAAATTCTGTCGTCGATACTATTATTTCTAAGATTCCGCAAGAGCGCGAAAAGGAAATTATTTCTCGACGATTTGGTTTGTACGACCGGAAAGAAACGTTAGAGTTAATTGGCGATATGTTCGGCATTACTCGCGAGCGCGTTCGTCAGCTAGAAAAAGCAATCTTAACGCGTCTACGTGCAGCTGTCGCCGAGGGAGAACTTCCTTCGGTTATTGCTATGGAAAAAGAAATTACTTCGAGCTTGTCTGAGATGGGACGAGTTGCGCGTATGCAGGATTTGGCGTCACATTTCCTCGGTAAAGAAGCTACTGCAATTGACCGCGCTCGTGTGGCGTTCATTTCTGAGCTGGCAGAAAACATCACAATTGTTACAGAGAATGACGATTATTACCAGGCGGCAGCGATCGACACTCTCGGCAATGAAAAGCAAATTAGAGCAAGAGTCGAAGAAGTTGTAAAGACAATCAAAAAACACGGCGAACCCGTTACCGCAGAAGAATTGCACAAAAAATTGGACTATGAACATCCTTCAAACATTGCAGCCTTGGCTACTGTTAGTAAAAAATTGGCCAGCTTAAACGATCAGTGGGGACTAGCCAAATGGCCAGCCGTTAACCCAAAGAACATCCGCGATAAAATCTACGTTGTTCTGGACACCAACGGCTCGCCGATGCATTTTTCCGACATCGCCAAAGGAATTCGGGACAGCGAATTTAACCGCCGAAGCGTTACAACGCAGGCAATTCACAATGAACTTATTAAAGATAAGCGCTTTGTTCTAATCGGCCGCGGTATTTACGCGCTTGCCAGCTGGGGCTACAGCCGCGGAACCGTAGCAGATATCATTACCGATATTTTGAAGAATTCCGAAACTCCGCTTCACCGTGATGAAATCGTTCGTCAAGTCCTCGACAAACGACAAGTCAAGGAAACTACTATTCTATTAAACCTTCAATCAAAGCCACAATTCAAACGCGTCGCTAAAGCCACATACGTTTTTGAAGAAGCCGCTTAAGCTAAGTTGCAAACTTCTTTCAGAGGTGAGATAATTTACACATAATGCAGATTATTTCTTGGATCATCGGTACGTTATTACAATGGTATGTTTGGATGCCAATCGTGGCAGTCCTGATGTTTTTGACGTGGCGGAATTATCGAAAGATAGAAGATTTCACCCCAGTTGAGAGTGTGCTTTTGGTTCTGGAAATCCCACGCACCAATGACAAGCAAGAGCTTGCCGCCGAACAGTTATTCGCTTCACTGCACGGAATTCTTCGCGACAATAAAGAATTGCGATTATCTGGCGGACACCAAGAGCACATCAGCTTTGAAATCGCCTCAGTCAATGGACAAATTCGCTTTTATGTTTGGGTGCCAAAAACCCTGCAGAGCTTTGTCGAGGGACAGATTTATTCTCAATACCCAACCGTTCAAATTCACCAAGCCGACGAAGATTACACTGAGCACGAGCGCGACCATGAAGTTGCTTACTCGACAGAATTGACATTAACCACAGATGAATTTCTCCCGATTCGCACCTTCCAAAACTTCGAAGTCGACCCGCTGGCAGGCATTACGGGTACGCTGGCAAAATTGGAAACTACCGGTGAGGAATTGTGGATTCAGGTATTAGTCAGACCAATCCCAGATGACTGGCAAAACGCTGCAGATCGATATATAAATAGCATAAAAAACGGGCGAATGTTCTCCTTGCCAGGATTCGGCGGTAGTATGCAGTGGCTAATCGGCGTACTTGGCGCATTATGGCAGCCACCAGAGCAGGGAGTAAATCAATCGACAGCCGTTGAGCTGTCGGACCGTGATAAAACTCGCATTTCTGAAGCAGAGAAAAAGGCAACCAAGCTCGGCTATGAAGTGAAGATTCGCTTGGTTTATATGGGCGAAAGTCAGACAAACGCTAAGCTTCGTATGCAGGCGCTTGTCGGTACATTTAAGCAGTTCAACTCAACTAATCTCAACGGATTCCATGCTGTCAAAGGCGCGTTTGGTAAAGAATTTATTGATAAATATCGCAAACGTTCGTTCATCGGTGACGGCTTCATCTTAAACATAGAAGAGTTGGCGTCAGTTTTTCACTTGCCACACACTAATGTTGAAACGCCAAATATAGTTTGGGCAAGCTCCAAAACCGCAGAACCGCCATCCAAATTGCCAGTCTTAACCGGCGAAGACGTCAACGATGACCAAATTTCCGCCTTTGGCGTCACCAATTTCCGCGGCATCAGCCACCAATTCGGCATGTTACGCTATGACCGCTCACGCCACGTTTACATAATCGGACAAACGGGCGCCGGAAAAAGTGGACTATTAGAGCTCTTTGCCTTAAGCGACATTTTCCATAATCAAGGATATGCCATCATCGACCCGCACGGCGACTTCGCAATCAACAACATGAAATTTATCCCCGGCAGCCGATTGAACGACGTGATCTATTTCAATCCAGCCGACACCGCGTATCCTCTGGGATTCAACCCACTGGAAGTCACGAACCCGAACCAAAAAACTAACATTTCGTCAGAGATCATCGGCGTTTTGAAGCGTATTTTCGGCGATTCGTGGGGACCGCGACTTGAGTATATTTTGCGGTACACTATTTTGGCTTTGTTAGATCGACCAGAAGCGACAATGCTTGACATTACTCGCATGCTAACAGATAAGGAATTCCGAAAAGAAACGCTGACTTATTGCCAAGACACCGTGGTTTTGCAATTCTGGAATGTTGAATTTGCCAGCTGGAATGACAAGTTTGTCGCCGAGGCAATTGCGCCAGTCTTAAATAAAGTCGGGGCTTTCACCGCCAATCCAATTATCCGCAATATCATCGGGCAGCCAAAATCCACGTTCAATATTCGCCAGATTATGGACGAAGGAAAGATTCTGATTGTCAATCTGTCCAAGGGTCTTATCGGTGAAGATAATGCCGCCATCCTCGGTTCATTTTTGGTCACAAAAATTCAGCTTGCCGCCATGTCTCGAAGCGACATTCCTGACGTCCGCGACCGCCGCCCATTCTATCTTTATGTCGACGAGTTTCAGAACTTCGCCACCGATTCGTTTGCGACCATTCTATCCGAGGCTCGAAAATATGGCCTTAACTTAACCGTTGCCAATCAGTACATTTCCCAGATGAGCGACACGGTTCGCGATGCGGTTTTTGGAAACGTCGGCACTATGATTTCTTTCCGAGTTTCTGCTGACGATGCACCGATTCTTGCCAAGCAATTCGAGCCGAACTTCGAAGCAATCGATCTACTTCAGATGCACAATCGTAATTTCGTTGTCAATATGGTTATCGGCGGCGAAAAAACTCCCGCGTTTTCTGCCCGCACATTGGAACTTCCGCCAAGCCAAGCCGACAACACACCGCACATTATTGAACATTCGCGTCGCATGTATTCGCGAAACAGGGAAGATGTCGAGAAGGAAATTGATGCCACAATAAAGCCTATTCGCAACCAAAAAAAGCAACCAGCCAAACCTCAACCGCAGCCCGCAAACAACGCTCCAGCGGTCAATAGCCAACCGGAAAAGCAGCAACCCGCAGCAAACGATGGCGAAGTTGTTTTGCAAATTCGCGGCAATGATAATGCACCTACAGAAACTGCAATTAGCACAGTTACACCGCTAGCTTCAGCCACGCCAAAACGTCGACGTCGCCGACGAAAAAAGAACACTACCGCCGCCTAAAAACTATTCGTATCGCCACTGACGCATATCGGAATTGTAAACATCGGTGATTCGCGGAGAAACCAACGTAGAAGTCGGTCCAGATGGCACCGATATGGCGTTTTGTTTAGTCAGGAAAGTGAGCAATTTTTGGTTTTGATATCGTAGGTTTTTCGGCAATGGCTGGCTAGCCACGACCTCGGCTTGCGGCGCAGACAACACAAAACCCCACTCGCCAAATGACGGCACATTCACCGAAAACGCCGTCACATATCGCTCTGGATGAGATGATTTGACGGTGTTTGCCACCATATAAAAAGCGTGCGGAGAGAAAAATGAAGACGTCGCTTGCGTCACCATAACGCCACGCTCCGTTAAAATATTGCCGATTTGACGATATAATTGCTCGGAATATAACTTGGCTAATTTTTCATTCGACGGATCCACCAGATCAATCAACACAACATCATATTTATCCTTGGTAGAAAAGGCGAATTGAAAAGCGTCTTGATTGACAATGGAAACGCGCGGATCATGCAACGAGCGCTGATTTATATCAGTGAGAAGATGATTAGTTTTCGCCAGATTAGTCATCACCTCATCGATATCGACCAACGTAATATGCTCAACGCTGGAATACTTCAAAACGTCCCGAGCCAGCAAACCGTCGCCGCCGCCCATAATCAGCACGCGCTTTGGATTGGCGGCTGAAGACAGAGCGGAAGTAGACAATGTTTCGTGATAACGCGCTTCGTCAAGGCTGGAAAACTGCAGATTGCGGTTTAAAAACAACCTCGTGTCATTCTTATATCTCGTCAGGACAATTTTCTGATACGGCGTCTGCTGCTGCCACATCACCGGATCTTTATATGTTCGCTTGTCAATTCCGTGCTCAATTTCCGTCGCAAAAATGAAGAATCCCAAAAGCAACATTGTTGCAATAACGCTAATTGTCATAATAATTTTCGAAGCCTTCATTTGTTTTAAAATCAAAACCGCCACAGCAATATTAAGAGCTGCCACCAAATACGCACTACGCATTAAACCAAGGTAAGGTAGCATAATAAGTGGGAATAATAGTGATGCGATTAACGCCCCAAAATAATCGAGCGCTAAAATCTTACTAAATAATTTCACCGAAGACTTGCGCCCGAATTCCTGAAACATCTTCATTAAGAGCGGGATTTCCAGTCCAATACAAATGCCGATCGCCAGACTTATGCTGGCAAAAATCAGCCAATGTGAGCGGGTAAATACAAACCCTAGGTACATCAACATTACCGAATTTCCACCAATTAACCCCAAAATAATTTCATTAGCAGCGAAGCTGGTTGCTGGATGAATTTTTATGTAATTAACGAGTAGCGAACCGATTCCCATTCCAAATAACGTCACGCCAGTTGCCAGACTAAAGCTCAGAATCGAATCGCCCACCAAATATGACGCGGCCGCACCTAAGATTAATTCATAAATAATTCCACCGATTGCTACTAAAATTGCCGCTGCAAATAAAGCAACTTGCTCTCGTTTCTCCGTGTTTGATCGTGACATAAATAACTCCTTTTATTTACCGAATCCACCACTGCTGCCACCATAGACGCCACGCGCACCACCATGACCTCCGTCACTATTATCTTCGAAGAAGAATATAAACAAAAAGATAGCAATAATTATAATCGTAATTATAATCGTTGACCAGTTAATTGGCTTAATTGTCCTGCCAAACATCTTCTTTTGTTCTTTGTCGCTTAATTGAATCTTACGGTAAGCGTCGTACTCGCGATTATTGTACTTCTCAATTGTTATCAGCTGGCGATTTTTTGGTGCACCCGTATCTTTCAGAGTAGCATAGGCCATCAGTTCTTTCGGGAAAACTTGATAGGTATTCTTACCCTTAATATTAACAATTTCGCCCACGCCAACTTCATCAACTACTACTGTATGGTCTTTTCCATCCTGCTCGGAAACTGTGAATGATTGACCTTTTTCTAGTTGAGCCGGATCAATTGCCTTTGTGAAGCGAATCGGCTCGTACAGAGAAACGGTTTGATCGCTGTGATCATATTCCACCCAGCTATCATAATCAGCCAGCCCTGTAATCTCCCACTCTTCCCAATAGTAAAATCGCTTGTCTTTCTTATCCCATTCGCGAAAAAGCAAACATCCAACAACTCGTAAATTAGTTTTCTTTCCAGTCAATATTTGATTGATTTTAAGTCGCGCCTTGGTTCGTTTCATATTACAATGCCATTTCTTTCATAATTATGTTTTTTGCACCCAGAAGCCGTGCAATCAACTCTTTTACTTGTTGCAATTTATCATCATCCAGCATTTTACAAGTTGTCATCGCTATATACGCCACGCCGCTTTCTGGCCACGTATGAATCGCGATGTGCGACTCCGACAAAAGCAGGGCGGCGCTAATTCCTTGCGGAGAAAATTGATGCATCACCGATTCCAAAGAATGTAAGCCAGCCAATTCCGTAACATTTCTTAACAATTTCTGCAGCTCATCCGCGTCATTAAGCAAAGCAGAATCAACTTCGCTCACTTTTATGGTTATAGATTGGACCGCGGACGCATGCATATTATAGTAATTATATCACCCCTAGGGCGTCAGGAGTAAAGGTGAAACGCGACTCTTAGGTAATATCGGTATTTAGATTGTTAGGGAATTATAACCAAATAATACAGAAAAATCCCCGAATCCCATTACCGGGATTTAAGTGGGGATTCTTCTGGTTTTACTGTAGCAAACAATCCTCAAAATGCCAACGATCAAATAGCCTGTAAATTTCTTAGAAGACAGATAATAGGGCGAAATACTCTCTATGAGGGTAATTTATAGAGGTAACATGCGAAGCCAAGAAAAAAGCCGCCCAGGCGACCTTATTGGTGCGCCCCGTGGACAAGCCAAACGGGGACTAGGCGACTTTTCTAGTGAAAATATAGCACGAGAAGTCCAGAATGTCAATGATAAGAATGATCACGCCACAATAAGAAAATCCCCCATGGAGCCAGCAGGGACGAACCCGTCAACTGAGTTACACCATCTAGAGGATTCTGCTCGTAATATAACACAAGAATCCCAGAATGTCGACGGCGGTGGTAACCGTGCCAGTGCCGCTCAGTTGTCAAAATACGACCAAAATAATACTTGCGCAATAACATTGATTAGAGTACACTGTAGTTACAGTCCCTTAAGTAAGGATTGTGTCAATATCTAAGTTGTTTTAGGTTTCTATAATAATTTAGTAGAAATACTAAAGCAAAGCTCTAATCCGCTCACTTGTTGAGCGGATTATCTTTTTTATGAGTAAAATATTTACGCTTTCAAATATTCTATTTTGGTTGTATAATTGCATTAAATTATCTCACAAAAAGGACCATCATGACTCAAAAATATTCATATTCACCAAAAAAATATTCACTAGGTCTAGATATTGGGACATCTTCAATCGGCTGGGCGGTATTAGACTTAGATAAAGAGCGCATCCATGATTTAGGGGTGCGCATTTTTGAAAAACCAGAAGATCCACAAAACGGAGATTCGCTTGCCAAACCTCGCCGCGATGCCAGGTCAGCTCGCCGTCGCTTAAAACGACGCCGTCAACGCTTGAATAATTTGAAGCAATTCTTTATTGACCAAAATATTCTTACCAGAGATCGAATCGAAGAAGTGTTAAGTGACAAATCCGAATTTAACAAATTAGACGTATATGCTCTCCGTTCAAAAGCGCTCACCGAAGAATTATCTCCAGAGGAACTGCTCAAGGTCATGTATCAAATCGCCAAACGACGTGGATTTAAGTCGAATCGTAAAGTCGAGGAAGAGTCGGAAAAAGAAGGTGGCCGTGTGTCAAAAGCCTTGAAAACTAATGAAAAGTTCCTCGCCGAGAATGGATATAAAACTGTCGGTGAGGCTCTGAGTCGCGATAAAAACTTTGCGTCACATAAACGCAATAAGCGTGACGATTACACTAATAGTTTTTCTCGTGATGATTTTTTGCACGAATTAGAAAAGATTATTGAGGTCCAGAAAAGCTATGCCTTAAAAAGCGTTTCCGATACAGCGATCAATGAAATGCTTTACGGCTTGGACGATGACAAAAATGTCGTAAATGTATCAGCAATTATGTACCAGCGCCCATTTATGACTGAAGAGCTGATTAAAAAAATGGTCGGGAATTGTACCTTTGAAGAAAATGAAAAACGAGCACCAAGAGCTAGCTACAGCTTCGAAATTTTTCGCTTGGCAAGCGACTTATCGCATCTAGTATTCATACCTCGTGACGCCAGCAAGCGCCAGGCAAAGCGAGAAAATCTAGAGATAAGATTATCTTCAGATCAGATAAATAAAGTTATCGAAGCCGCCAAAAATCAAAAAAGCCTAACATATAAAAAAGTGCGTAGCATTGCGGGAATTAGCGAAGATTATGTTCCAAAATATACACACGGAAAGAAAAAGGATGGCGATGAATTCGGAGAAGGAAATGTATTCGGTGGCTTAAAAGCGTATAGCGACATTAAAGCGGCGCTGAAAAATCTACCAGAAGATTGGGCGAAAATTGACAACGAATCAACAATCAATCAAATCGCTTATATTCTCACTACACAAAAATCTGACGAAGGAATTAAAGCCGAATTAAATGCATTGCCAATTTCTGATGACGCCAAAAACGCAATTATCAAAATTAAAGCTACTAATTTTAGGTCATTTTGTCATCTGTCAATAAAAGCTTTACAAAAAATCACACCGCACATTCTTAATGGTATGACTTATGATAAAGCCTGTGAAGCCGCTGGTTATGACTTCAAGAAACAATCAGCTAGCCTAGAGCAAATCACTAATCCTGTCGTAAAACGTGCCATATCGCAAACACTGAAGGTTGTTCGCGCCATTGAACATAAGTACGGTAAGCCATATTTCATTAAAGTTGAAACTGCTCGCGACTTGGCAAAAAACTTCAAAGAACGCAACGCAATTAAAAAAGAAAACGAAGAGAATCAAGGATATAACGAAGACATTAAATCTATAATCGCTGATGGATATGAAGCATCGCCAAAAACCAAGGGCGGCAAGCAACTTCTCAGCCACCTTAAAGAACTTAATGTGCCTCTTAATAAAAACGCCGATTTTAACGGTCAGCAAATTATTAAAGTTAAGCTCTATCGCGAACAAAACGGTATTTGTCCATATTCTGGAAAACCAATCGATTTTGACACGATGTTACAAGACGACAATGCATATCAGATAGACCACATCGTACCGTTTTCACGTTCCAATAATGATGGGATAACTAATAAAGTGCTAGTGCTGACAGAGGAAAACCAGAAAAAGAGCAATAAAACTCCATTTGAATATTTTGGTGCAGATGAAAACCGCTGGAAAGAATTCGTCGCCAGAGTAGAGTCTATATATAAGACACGCGATATTAAAACAGACGATAAGGCCACAAATGCCATCAATTACAAATATAATGGCTATGCAATGAAGAAGAAGCAAAATCTGCTTCTGCAGGATTATAAAAATGACAGCTGGAACGTACGAGCCTTAAACGATACTAGATACATCACACGATTTATTCAGAATTATTTACGCCAAAATGTTGACTTTGCGGAAGGTGAAGAAAAACAGCGCGTAATTGCACCAAGCGGAACAACGACAGCGTATCTACGCAAGCGTTGGGGTCTAGCTAAAGATCGTAGTGAGGACGTTCTACATCACGCCAAAGATGCGGCAGTTGTAGCGGCAATTAGCCCAAAGATTGTCTATCAAGCAAATCTCTTCTCGAAAGAGCAGGAGATGAAACTGTATTTGAATAACGCTAAAACAATTGATGAAAAACGACAAACTTTATTACAATCTACCGACGAGAATACTGGCGAAATTACTAATGAAGTGACATTTACCCAGACGCAAAAAGACCTCGCACAAGCCGAATATTTCAAGCTGCGTAGCGATAAAGAGACCAAAAATCGCTTTCCAGACCCATGGACAGATTTTAGTAAAGAAATAAGGAAACGCAGCCTCAACACTGATATCGCCACGCTACAAAATGAACTACGCGGACTTGATAACTACGACGAAGAGTTTCGATTAAACGTAAAACCAATTTTCGTTTCAAGAGAGATTAGACACAAAATACGAGGAGAAGCACATGAGTCAAAATTGCGATCTAACCGAAATCGTAACGGACAAAACCTCATACGAATTCCACTAACTGAGCTAACCCTACAAAGACTAGAAAATTCTCTTGCAAAAGAAGAGTTTGATAGCCAGAAAAATAAAAATGGATCTAGTCTATACGAAAAACTACTAGCTCGACTTAATGAGTGTAACGGAGATGCAAAAAAGGCTTTTAATCCTCCATTTAAGCTGTATAAAGGTCCCGAACAGGACAAAAATGGTAATCCTATTTCACCTGTAGCCGCAGTTAAAGTCTACGAAAAGAAGGGTGTGGTTTCTGTTGGCCGTAAGGCAAATGCACCAGTCACCCTTGCTGAGATGGTTCGTATTCGCGTATATAAAAAAGATAACCAAATATATATGATACCTGACTATCGCATAAACATACTAGAAAATAAAGAGCCGATGGAACTCCTAAAACCGTTAAAGGAAGTATCAAAAATCGATAATAGTTTTAATTTTATCGGTTATTTGTACAAGGGCGATCTAATAACAATACAGAAAGACAGTCAAACTTTTGTTGGGTATTTTGTTCAATTTGAAGGCGACAATCGTATAACCATCAAGAGCCACTTAGCCGCAGACAGTTCTAGGAATTCAAAATCTACAGTAAAACGAGAATCGCTGTCTGGCATTAATTATCTAAAGATACATAAAGTAGATGTACTGGGAGACGTGCATTTTAGCAAGGGTGTTGTATGGCCTGGCGCGTCGTAGCTATCGAAAATCCTGCACGACTTAGCGTGCGTGATAATCAACTAGTGATTACACAGGAGATGGAATCGACTCTTCCAATTGAAGATATTGACGCCTTAATTTTAGACAATTACGGATCAACTATCACGACAAATTTGCTGACAGCATTAGCTACAAAAGGAACAACCACTGTAATATGCGACGAAAAGCATTTACCAGCCAGCGTACTTTTGCCATATTCACAGCATTCGCGCCAAGCTAAAGTTTCGCGTCAACAATTGTCCATGAGTCAACCATTAAAAAAGCAACTATGGCAACAAATTATTATCAGTAAAATCACAAATCAAGCAGACGTCTTGCGATCTCGCGGACTAGACGATTCCACTTTGCGGTCTTTAGCTAACGATGTTAAATCGGGCGACACCAGCAATCGCGAGTCAATTGCTGCCAGAATCTATTTCGACCAAATACTGGGCGACGCCACACGCCGCAAGCCAATCTGGCACAATGCCGTATTAAACTATGGCTACGCTATGGTGCGAAGTCACATTGCCAGACATATTGCTGCTCGCGGACTAGTTGCCTCACAGGGGCTATTTCACCACAATGAACTCAACAGTTTCAACCTAGCCGACGACTTAATCGAACCTTATCGCGCTGTCGTTGATATGTACATTTTAGAGAATGTCGCACCGCACCACACCGGAGACTCGGATTCCAGCCTCACTAAGCATGACAGACAACTCGCTATTGACATATTAAATTATTATGTTATAATGAACGGTAAGAAGTTTACCGTGAGACATTCGGTTGAGCGAACGATTGAGAGCTTTATTGAATGTATAGAGACAAAGGAGGCAGATAAGCTTCTTCTACCAAAAATCGTCCTCCAGTAAAAAGGATGTCATACAAACTTATGAGGGTCGCAGTATTTTTTGATTTGCCGACCAATACCAAAACAGAGCGCAAGGCCGCCACACAGTTCCGTAAATTCTTATTGGACGACGGTTTTGACATGCTCCAATACAGCATATATACGCGACTATGTCCAAATCGTGACGTTGCAGAAAAACATATGATGCGAATTAAGAGGCACGCTCCAGACAGCGGATCGGTGCGATTACTTTATTTAACAGAGCATCAATTTACACACATGCATGTTATTGTTGGCGAAAAAACCACCCAAGAAAAGTCCGTTCCAGCTGGGCAATTAGCATTTTTCTAACCAAAAATCCCCCTCATAACAGAGGGGGATTTAAGGAAGTATTATATCAATATCTAAATTGTTAGGGAACTATAACAACGCTTAGCATGGTCAATTATGCGTATCGATTATATCAATATCTAAATTGTTAGGGAACTATAACCCAAAAACCTACAGAAGCCCGTGAAGCATTATTATATCAATATCTAAATTGTTAGGGAACTATAACAGGATTTTACTTTACAGACAACAAAGATATATTATATCAATATCTAAATTGTTAGGGAACTATAACATTATTTCAACTTTCCAATAGTCTGCTATTATTATATCAATATCTAAATTGTTAGGGAACTATAACCATCGCCAGCATACGATTGTACTGATAACTATTATATCAATATCTAAATTGTTAGGGAACTATAACGCAAGGATAATAAAAAAGGCTACTATATTCATTATATCAATATCTAAATTGTTAGGGAACTATAACATTATTTTACTTCATCTCGACAAGAAAACTATTATATCAATATCTAATGGAGGCTTGCGCAATCTCTTAAAAAGTAGTATTATGACTGCACAGTTGTTGTGATTTGCAACTGTCATTGTATGAAGGCACCTCATTTTTAAGGTGTCTTTTTTGACGGCTTCGAAAAAAATAATAAATACATTCCAAATACAAGTTTAATTGCCGAGTCAATATATGCTATCACCTCTAATGGGATATCAGTAAAAATATATCCTACAAAAATATTAATGGCGCAAATAAGACCCAGATATATCATTGACTTTCCATGGACAAAATAATAGGGGAAGAAATGCAGTGCGGTTGCCATCAGTGCTCCCAGCCAAATCAATCTCCAATTTTCAGTTGCAAAGAATGGACCACCCAGTAAAACCATTAAAACAAATAGTAAAACAACAGCATACGAGGATACTTTATTTTGAAATTCACTCGAAGGGCCATCAGACAGTCTATTCAGCACCTTTTTATTCATGTTGATTGAGAAAAAACTAATAACATATCCAATGCTAAATACTTGCATATTTATTATTTGTTTTCCTCCTATTAAAGTAGCTATTGAAATAATCGCCGCTATTACAATTAGCCACAATCCGCACGCTCTCTTATAATTGAATTCCAACTTTTCATCTTTATTATAATTTAAAAAAACCATAAATATCTCCGATAAAATTATCACTCTTATTATATCACCGCAACGATAAAGCCCAAAAACCGTAAGCATTTATTATCAACATATGATAAACTAATCTTATGGAAGCACTTATATTTATAGTAGTAGCCGCAATTATTTTTCTGGTAATTAAAGCAAGGCAGGGGATTGACGGCGACACAAGCCCGATTAAAACCCCAATAAAGAAAGAATATGTATACATTAAAAAATCTTGTGCAATGACGCCAAGTGAATTATCGTTTTACAAAACACTACACGAAGCAATAAACGGATGTGTAATTATACCTCAGGCTCATTTAAGTATGTTTTTAGACCATGAGATAAAAGGGCAAAACTGGAAGGCGGCTTTCGCGAGAATAAACGGCAAATCTGTAGATTTTCTAATTTGCACCAATGATATGAAGCCTCTCATAGCTATTGAACTTGATGATAATACTCACAATCAGCCCGATCGGAAAACGCGCGACGATTTTGTCAATTCAATCATAGCCAATACTAATATGCCCCTACTGCGATTTAAGGCAGGCGAATGGAACAGTGAAATAATTAAGCACAGAATCACCCAAGCTCTTTCGCAAAATTAGCGATTAAAAAACAATAGAACAAAATACGAACTAATTATTAGTTAATTTTTAAGCGTACATAAAGCCGAATCGGCTGAGTATTTATATTGATAAATTTTGCGTGATACAAACATAAATTATAAATCCGAGCCAATGCAAATAAACCAATATACAACATAAAACTCGCCAAGCCAGCAAATAGGGCGGTTTATAAAACAATAAATGACAAAGTAGGTTAATTTGGTAAAAATGAGATAAATTTATCGCGAAGAAAGACGATGGAATAGTCGTGTTTTAGATATAATTTTAATGTCGCACAATGTACCTTTTACGCAATAATAAATGCCGTACAAAGATGAATATACATATGTCTATATATATCCGATAACACCTTATAAAACAAACTTTTTCCCGGTAATTTGGCCAGGGGATTCTCTACTATATACAACTTCATAAAACATACTGTTCTTTTATAAAAATATACACCAACAAAATACGAACTTAAAAAATATTTTTTAATTCCAGCACTACACATACCGGAGTGCTACATTGATATTTTTACATCAATATAAACTCTGAGTATGCGCGCCGTAAGCTTATTAAGTTTTCCACAACGTATTTTATATTATTTGACATTTTTATATTTTTATTGCCCTACTCCCCTAGCTTATCATTTTGCGATTATTTGACTTTTGCATATTTTTATATTGTTATATATATTTTCTACGCCATACAGAAATAGAACAAAAAGAGAACTTACTCTATCCAGAAGAGAAGTTGACCGCCCTACTTATAGAACGACCTCTGATCTACCCTGACGTCTATATACCCTGGCTTCGCGCCGTTATTATCCAAATAATTCAAAGTAGCTATCGCCTGTTTAACCTGAGCTTGAGCAGACCTATCCACCGTCATACGAATCTGAATCTCCCTGCCCTCGACCTTAAACCAGACTTGGCGTACAGTATTAGCTGGCAGAATAACCTCTGAAACATTCATTTTATGTTGCGAAAATTCAGACACAGCTTGACCAAGGAAGCTCAAGAATTGATGATTGATGACTTCTTGACCGCCTCTAGTTGGCAGGCCACTTTCATCACGAACAGCAACCATAGGCGCGGCAAAATAGTTCTGCTCAAAAGTAACGCCACTATCATCAACAAAATAAATCTTATCTCCAGAAGACCATTGAGCCACCGGCTGCCGAAACGTCAATTTAACGGCTGATCGCGCTAGAAAATCTCCCTCCACGCGAATATTTTTTACCTCAGGAGCTTTCTGTAAAAAGAATTGCTTTAGGTCATTATTATTGAGGAAAAACCGAAATCTCTCCGCTGGATGAGCGCTGTAATATTCATTAAGAACGCCCACGTATTTATTAGCGTTACTAGAGCTTTTTGTGTCGGGAGTTTGGATTGAAATATTGATTGTCAATTGAAACAAAAGGAATATCACAACAAGCAGACTTACCGCAGTCGCAAGCATTTTCCGCATTACACGGCGACGTTTTTTCACCAATTCGTGCGTCTCGAGTCTCTCAGAAGTCTCCAAAGGAGAGGATGTTTGGCGACTATTAAGCGTCCTGTTCCGACGATACGATTGGGCGGGCAAATCCTCGTAATTCTCAGTTCGACGACGCGCCGCGATTTCTCGACGACTTAGATTCTCGTCCGATTTTTTCTTAGAGAAGGGGAATTTCACTTTCGCCTGCCCTGCCTTCGCACCGTAGTAAGAATAATCTTCGCCATATCTTTAGCCGCGTTTGGCTTGGCAAATTTACCAAAGTTGTCGCCCAGACCTTTAAGAATTTTCTGAGATTTTAATACGCCAATTATTTTTCGTGCCAAGATTTGGTTGTCCTTATCCAACTCGTCTTCGGAAACTATCAACGCCGCCAATGCGTCCTGGTAAACTTTAGCGTTTTTCAATTGATGACCGCCTGTCAAATGGCCGTTGGGGATGATAATCGTCGGTTTATGTAGCGCCGCCAATTCCAGAAGGGTAGTCGCCCCTGCCCTGGTCACGACTATATCCGCCGCCGCCAAAACTTCCGCCATTCCGTTGTGAACAAACGCCTGCAATCGCCAGCCTTCTCGCTCGTCGGTTTGCTTGAGAATTTCTTCATATTGTTGATTTCCCGATATCAAAAATACCGAAGCCTCGGAAAGCAGGTTTTTCCTAATTGCTACAATCGCGGAATTAATTCGCCCGGCCCCGAGTCCACCGCCAGTAATAACAACTAGCGGTTTATTGACATTAAAGCCTAATTTTTCCTTCAATTCTTTCCTCTCAGCCTCAGAATATGGATGGAATTCTGGCGCAACTGGAATGCCAACATATGAAGCTTTCTCTGGTGGATAATTGTAATATTCAAGCGGCGCACCCGTGCCGATAGCTTTTGCGAAGGGACTCAGCAAGCGATTCGTCAAACCTGGATGCGCGTCAGAATCATGCAAAACCAACGGAATTCTTAATAGCCGAGCCGCATAGCCAACCGGCAAACAAACATACCCACCCTTAATGAAAATAACATCTGGGCGCCACTTCATAAGCTTAAACAAGCTCTGAAAAAATCCAACCATCACCTTAAAACCGTCGCGCAAATTTGGAAATAGAATTGACGGATGTAGATGAAATGAGATACTTTTTCCGTGATATCGGCGTAATTTTCCAGCAATAATCAAATCGACCGGAATATTCTCATCGAACTTAGCAAAAATCCCGCGCGCGCTGGCGCCAAATTTTTTATCGCACCAAAAACGAAGCTCGTGATCACCAGTTTTCTGTAATTCTCTAAATACGGCTACCACTGGCGTAACGTGTCCGCCTGAGCCGCCGCCGACCGCTAAGATCTTGGCCACTTTCACCCTCCTCTAATGCTTTATGTGACGTATATTTGGAAATTTGGAAAACTAAACCCAGTGCTGCCGCGATAAACAACATGCTTGTACCACCATAGCTTAATAATGGCAATGGGATTCCGGTAAGTGGCGCCAACCCTGTCATTGCGGCAATATTCAGTATCACGTGAGAGGCAATCCAGCCAAAAATTCCCGCCACAATTAGCCGCAACGTTACGTTCGGAAGCCTCGCGGCTACGTGCAAAATCGACAATAATAAAGCTGTAAATAGCGCCAATATAGCCATTAAACCGACAAAGCCAAATGTTTCTCCCATGACGGCAAAAATTGAGTCGTTAGTCGCCTCTGGAAGATATCCTGTCGCCTGAACGCTTTTGCCAATTCCAAGCCCCAGAAGCCCACCAGAACCAATCGCAATCCTGGCCTGCTGAATGTGATAATTCTTGTTCTCCTGACTACTCGTCCCTTTGTGACTATCGCCTTGCACGAAAGTCATCACGCGCTCGATTCGGTGCGGCGACGTAAAAATCATCACCAAACCACAAAGCGCAACAATTGCCAGAATCTTCTTGAAAATCTTCCAATAAATTCCAGCCACTAAAATCATTGATAAGATAATCGCTATCAACGAAATTCCCGTTCCCAAGTCTTTTTGCAAAAACACAATCATCAGTAGTGACAATCCGGAAATGATACCTAGCGGAATGATAGTTTCCTGGATATCGTTTAATTTTCCCTGTTGCGACCGCCGCCCTAAAAATCCCGCCAAAAACAATAGCACGCCATATTTGAGCAATTCTGACGGCTGGAAACTTCCCAATACGCCCAATTGGAACCATCGATACGCACCGTTAGTTTCTTGCGCAAACGACAAATGAAGTACCGCGCCTGAGAGAAATAGTAAAATGCATAGCGCAAATCCAGCGTAAAGAATGTATTTTGATCTCTCGCCAATAAACCATTTGTACGGCGTAAAGTAAAACACAGAAAAAGCTATGATGGCAATAAACACACTCGTCAGCTGCTTGCCAAAGAAATACGTATCGCTATAATTCGTGCCGTAAGCGTAGTTCATCACATTAGCGCGTTGCGGCCCCAGCGCATACATAACAATCAACCCAAGCAGCAACAAAAGTCCCATATAAAGCACAATCTGATACATCGGCCGGTGACTTCGAACCGGCTGAGCGATAGATTGACGAGTTTTGGCGACCGAATTACGCAATATGACCTCCAGCGAGCGCCAGCATCACGCCAATAAACGCCATCACACAGCCAATGACCCAGAAGCGCATCGTCACTTTAGTTTCTGGCCAACCAATCGCCTCCAAGTGATGATGAATCGGCGCAGATAAGAAAATCTTTCTCTTAAACAGCTTCTTACTGACGATTTGAGTCAAGCTCGATCCCGCCTCAATTACAAATAGCAAGCCAATCACAGGAAGTAGGAGCAAAGAGTCGGTCAGCATTGCCACAACACCCAAACACGCGCCATAAGCAAAGCTTCCAACATCACCCATGAAGAATCGAGCTGGGTAAATATTGAACCACAAATAACTCAAAAGCACACCAACAACCGTAAAGCAGAATCCAGCCAATATGACATGTTGTTGCAATAAGGCAATCACACCAAACGCCCCAAAGCTAATACTGAGCAGCCCGCCTGCCAGCCCGTCCATTCCGTCAGAAATATTAACAGCGTTACCAGTAGCCACCACCGCAAATGCAAACAACGGAACTATCAACCAACCAATATTCACCTCGCCCACAAACGGCACATGGAAACTTGCCACGCCCAGTTTGGCAAAGAAAAACCAACCAAGCACTACGCCAATCAACGTGATCAGCGCAAACTTCACTGGACTACGAAGCCCAGCCGCGCCGCCACCAAGACCACGCAGATTGATAATATCGTCAATTAGCCCGACAATTCCGCCACCAACCAACGCCGCCAGAGGAAGCCAGGTCTGCGCTCGGTCTAAATTGAAGAAAATCGTCACCACAAAGATTGAAATTACACCAATCACTCCAGCCATCGTCGGGATGTTTCGCCGCAATTTTGCCGCTTGGAATTTGGCAAAAACCTTTAGCTTTTTCCCATCAGTGCTTTCCGACCTTTGGCGCTTCCAGAAGCGATATCGATAAGCGAAAAACGTATAAATTGGCGTTAAAAACATCGCTAGTAAAAACGCGCCGACGCTCAGTAAAAATACGTGCGTCAATTCGTTGGTCATTGTTTGTAAAGCTATTCCCATATTTATTCCTTTGGTGCTATTTTCATATAATCAATCATCCAGTTGGATATATCCGTAAAAATTGGCCCAGCATGGAGATCTCCCTGTAGGTTAATCCCTTTTCCCGGAGCCGCTACACGTACCATTATGACATATTCGGCGCCATTTTTTCCACCGCCATAACCAATATATGTAGCAATCGTTTCTTTTTGAGTGTAAGCGCCATTAACCACCGTTTCAGCAGTACCGGTTTTTCCACCAATTTCATAGCCAGATTTGTCGCTCTTTGACAGGAATGAAGATCGGCGCGCCGTCGTTAGCATCGTTCGCATCTGCGATGACGTACCGCCGCTTACGGTTTGGCGAATGACTTTATTTTCCGACGATTTCAAATTGCCAGATTCGTCAATTGCACCAACGAGAATGGTTGGTTTGTAATATTGACCGCCGTTAACCAGCGATGAAAATCCAGCCGCGACTTGAACCATAGTCAAGTTCATACTTTGCCCGTAAGTCATAGCCGAATAACGAACCTCGTTTCCTTCAGCGCTATCTGGCGGATAAATATAGCCCGAAGCCTCGCCCAGCTCAATTCCAGTTTTAGCGCCAAAACCAAATTTATCGTGATAATATTCATACAAAATCTGGCGAGCCGGCAAATTAATCTGCGAACCATTTCCTAATTTTCGAATCGCGGTAATCGTGCCGACGTTGAGTGAATTGTTAAACGCACCTTGAATCGTCATCGTGCCGCCCAAACCTCTCAAGACATTACACATCGTGCGGTCAGCGACTTTAATACAATCGGTATTATTATATGTGCTGGACGGCGTAATAACACCCTTGTCAATTGCCGTAGCGAAACTAAAGGACTTGATAATCGATCCCGGCTCAAATGGCACCATCGACGCGCTGTCCACAAACACCGACCCGTTTTTCTGCTTGGCAAAATCCGCTGGATTATAAGTCGGATAATTCGCCATTGCCAAAACTTGACCGTTTTTCGGATTCATAACAATCACACTTCCCTCGGTGGCGCCAGCCGCTTCAATTCCCTTTTTCAGCGCCAATTCAGTCTGATTCTGAATATTCCTATCCACCGTCAGCGCCAAATTGTCACCAGATTTTGCCTCGATTCGCATATTATTTTTCCCGACAGTCAAAGGTATATTCCTCACGTCAGTTACAGATTGCAATAGTCCGTCCCGACCCTTAAGCTGCTTATTCAAAGAGCCTTCGACGCCATATTGACCCTCACCAGCCGCATTCACAAATCCAAGCACGTGCGCGCCCAGTTCGCCCTCAGGATAATTTCGAATAGAACTTTGCTGATACAACACGCCCGCAAAGTTTTTCTTTTTCAATTTTTCCGCTTGAGTCCTGGTGATATTTTTCGCCAAAACTTCATAACGCGACTTTTTATTATTAAGTCTTTCAGATACATTTTCTGTCATTTCGCCACCAGCAATTTCCCTCAGACTATCAACAAGCTGATTCCGCTCTTTATCGTCAATCGACTGCGGGTCCGCAATCACCGTATAGACAGCCTGATTAAGCACCACAGGAACTGGCGTTTTTCCGTCCATCATGTAAATTTTCCCGCGCTCCGCAGGAATGATAAATTGACGCTGCTGATTCGCCCGCGCCAACTCCGTATATTTACCATATTGCAAAATCTGTAATTGAAATAATCGCAACACAAAAGCCGCCATCACTACTAGTAAAGCGATGGCCAACCAACCAGTTCTTGAACGAATAAGCCGCTGCATATTGCTTATTTTATTATATCACTATTGAGCGTAATGCGTTTCAGTCGTCGTCATAGCTGAAGCGACATTGCTATTCTTCACCTTCTCTAACGCTGTTAAGCGTGCATTCTGCACTTCCAATTCTGACTTTTTTGCGCTTAGTTCGGTGATTTTTGTATCCAGGCTCTGAGCTTCATAGCCATAAGCCGTAAGTCTGGTTGCCTGAGTAAGATAAATCAAGCCCAGTACTGTAATCATCAATGCAACCAGCACTGTATGAGCAACAGGACCAAGTTTGACCTGAGACTGAAAACGTGTAGAATTCTGATTTCGGCGCAATTGACCGTGTGAACGTCGTGAAGTAAATGTGGTGGTGTTTGTCATTTGTCTCTATCTTTTATGTTTATATTTGTGTTTAGCATAACAAACCAGCCCGCCCGTTAAAGACAGGCTGGTTTTTCTATATATTCCGGAATACGCTTTAGTTTAGCCGCGGCGTACTGAAACAGTCTCTGCCTTGTCTGTATTCTGGAATTCTACTTTGATGTGGATTGGCATATTGTGCCTCCTTCTTTTTGTTTTATTTTTTCACGGCGTATCGAAACTTTGCACTTCGACTACGCGGATTGTGAACATCTTCAGTTCCAGACACCGGTTTTTTCTCTGGAACAATCAGCTCAGCTTCATAGCCAGCCGTTGCTTGTTCCGAAAAGTAACGCTTGATCAATCTGTCTTCTAGGCTATGAAAACTAATTATTCCTACTCGCCCGCCCTTATTAAGTAAGCGTGACAAAAGTGGCAATAGTTCTTCAATCAGCTTAAGTTCGCGATTGACTTCAATGCGTAGCGCCTGAAAGGTACGAGTCGCAGGATGATGTTTCATGCTACCGCGACCAACGGTTTGCTTGATCAGATCAGCCAGCTCAGTCGTTCCCTGAATTGGTCGAGCTTTTACAATTGCCTGTGCAATTCGCCTCGCCCGTCCGGGATTTTCCTCGCCGTAACGAATGATCAGCTGCGTCAAATCATCAACCGAATACGAATTGACAATATCTGCCGCTGTAATTTCCGTCCGATTGTCCATCCGCATATCTAGCGGACCGTCAAATCTGAACGAAAAACCTCTCTCTGCTCTGTCAAGCTGCGGTGACGACACCCCCAAATCAGCCAAAATCACGTCAAACTTACGCCCCTGCTTGACCAAATCTTGCGCTGCGCTCACAAAATCTTTGTGAATTAAAGTTACGCCTTTTTCAGCCAAATCGCCCAATGTCTTAATCGCGTTTTCGTCGCGATCGACCAACACTGAGCTCAAGTAATTATCCGTCCTATTTAAGAATGCCCTGGCATGGCCGCCATAGCCAGCCGTCAAGTCGAGATACGACTCGCCTTCGACTGGCTGCAGCTTGCTAAGGGTTATCTCCAAAAGTACGGGAACATGCATCGGTTCGCTCGCTTGGAGTTCTTCCGACTGTGGTGGATGTTCTTTAATACTCATCATTATTCCATTATACAGAAATAATGCTCGAGATCACCTAACTGGATATTTAATTCTGGCTTTTTTGTATTTGTGTTTTGTTTGTTTTTGTTGTCTTAGAGTGGAAATTTGTTGATTGTCAGTAACAACCATGTTTTCCAAAGAGACTTATGTGTGAGGTGGAGTTTTTTTGGGAGGTGTTTGAGGAAGGTGCGTTGCCGTTTTTAATGTGGAGCAAATTGCCACATGCCATTTTCAAATACCCAGATAGTTGATCTCGAGAGGTTTTAATTGTTAAAGTGCTTAGCTAATCTACTATTCCGCATTCTCGGCCGCTATTAGCCGAAAATATTCCCCCGCTCGCACAGCAACGACTTCTCTGTCAATTCCAGCGTAGTCGAGCAAATGCTGCTCAATCGTCACTCGTCCTTGTTTTTGGTCGAGCGCCGATGCGGTTTTACCTCGTCGGAATTTAACGTTCAGGTCGGCAACTCGCTCATCCAGAATACTTCCTGTTAGAGCGCTTTCCACTTCCCGATCCCAGATTTGCTGTGGATACAAGTGGAGATATTTGCCAAACCCGCGAGTTAGCACGACGCCTGATGCAAATTCTGCCCTGAGCTCAGCCGGAATCGTCAAGCGTCGCTTGTCGTCCAACTTACGCTCAAAGTAATCTGTCTGCACGTCGTCCTTCCTTCGTGGTAGATTAGTTGTTTTTTGTAGTGGATGTTTGTTTTTGTTGGTGATTTTCCATCAACTTTCGTTCCACTGACTCCACTATACTACCCACACCTACCCACTTGCAAGCCCTTTTTTTGACTTTTTACCCATTTTTGCATCAAATAAAAACTTTTCCACATTTTTGTGGAAAAGCCTAGTGTTGGGTTAGTATAAGCCGACGCTATTAATATCTCTCAGCAGACTCTCTACTTGCCTGCTTCAAAACCTGGTCAATCGCCAACGCGTCAGGAGAAACTTCCAGCGCCCTACGGTTAATTCCGTATAGATACAAATTGTCCAAATCTCGCACGCGACTCAAAGCCACATAACCCATACCTTCAACAAACGCCTTTCTCAGGTCAATCTTAGCCGCATCCAGTGTCATTCCCTGACTTTTGTGAACCGTTATAGCCCACGCCAAACGCAGCGGAACCTGAGAAATACTCGCTCGTTTACGCTCTCCGTCCCGCAATTCCCAAACATCCGGTACCATCGTCACCCGACGACCGTCTCGAAATTCAACAACCGGATATTCCGTCAACGGCTCGAAATTAACCACCGTGCCAATACTTCCATTGGCATATAATTTTTGCGGCGAATTTTTAACCGCCATCACTAACGCGCCCAGCTTAATCACCAAATTTTCTGGTGCCAGGACCGACCTTTGCAGATTCTCTACATAAATTTTCGAGCCCGTCGTCGTTTGCTGATACGAACGCTCTTCTCCCGGCAATTCCGCCAATTTTTGAATATTGATATCATCGACATCAACGTTTACGGTGTGTAGTTCCGTAATATCACCATCTGGCGGCTCAATTTCCGTGCGCGCCAACAACGCCTCGACGTGACGTCGCCTAACATCGCCAGTTCTTAGAGCGGTCAGAATCTCCAAAAGCCGATCATCATTCTGACGATATTGTCGCTCCAAATATAAAACTGCCGGCCGAAGTTCTTGCCAAGCATCAGAATAAACCACAAAACCGCCGCCCTGCTCGTTCGGACGGTTCACTGGCGGCAATTGGAAAAAATCGCCACTCATCACCAGCTGAATACCACCAAACGGCTGATCATTTTCCCTGACGGTTCGTAAAACTTTATCAATCATATCCAGCCGAAAATCGTGAAGCATTGAAATCTCGTCAATGATCAAGACGTCAGTTTTAGAAATCACATCACGCCGCGTTTTTGACAATCGTTCAAAAAAATTGTTCGGCAAATGATCACTCACGCCAATACCACTCCAGCTGTGAATCGTATTGCCACCAAGATGCGTCGCCGCCAGACCAGTTGTCGCTGTTACCGACACCTTTTTACCCCGTTTTCGTGCCTGCGCAATAAAAGTATTCAACAGGTAAGTTTTACCCGTTCCAGCCGCACCAGTCAGCAACGCCGACCGACCGCTCAGCAGAATAGCCAGCGCTAATTCTTGATCCATTTTAGCCTCGTGGTGGTTCGCCTTCTGGTTCATCGAGCAGCTTCTTCGACTTAATTTCGTAACGCTTGCCCGTGATTTTACTCTCGATATAATCCTCGTTAATGAGATTTACAAACATATCCAAATCATTGCCGTCCATGATAATAATCGCGCCGTTGTCATCGCTCATCAATTCCAATTGCATCTCATCAGCATAGTCCAAAACATCTTCCTGTTTAACTGCGCCGATTTCCAATTTCTGCAATTTATTAATCGTCTTTTTGCGCTCCTTCACCAACGCATTAAGATCCATTCCCTCCGGAAAACTTAGCTTATATTCCTTCTCAATTTCCGCTACTTTTTTATCAGCAATCACCTGCTTTTTATATTCATAGCCAAACATTCGCTCAAATTTTCCAGGATTAAACGCAAAAATATCTTTACCAACAATCAAAACTTGATTATCATCCGGAACCTTAAAACCAACTTCCGCATTAAATGAACCAAACTTTCCGTCAGAAAACTCCCAAGCCAACGCACTCTTCAGTGTCTGACCTTGCTGAATCAACTTAACTGTGTAGAATATTGCGTCAGGATTATTCGGGTCAGTAAATCGCGCCACAATTCCCTTCATACGCTTGAATTCGTGTTCAGTTTCCGAAAACTCCACGATGTCATGACGCTCATGTTCAATCAAATGAATCAGCGTTTCAGCTCGCCCAACCTTCTCCAGGTCAGTCCTCAGTAAAACATTATCTTCCGATTCGCTCAATTCATAATCGCGAACGCTCAGTCCAGTACCCGCACCCAAATTGACCTGATTGATATAATCAAACAAGAACAACGGCCTAAGCTGTTGCTCAACATCGCCTTTTATTGGCATAAAATACGGCGTGTAATTTTTGCTAAATAAGAACAGCTCTATCTGTAAATCATTCTTTTTTGCGTCATTTTGATTTGCCCACAAAAAAATATCAGTCGTTTCCCTCACTTCTTCCATTTTTCTAGTATAGCAATTTTTACCAGATGTCGCTAGCAGTTATTTAGCCAATCTCTCGCCTTCACGTGCTCGATTAGCCCACTCGTCTGCTAGTTCATTCCCTTCATCGCCCTCATGACCGCGCACCCAACGCAAATCCGCCTGAGAGTTTGAATATAATTCGTACAATTCACGCACAATATCCAGATTTTTAATACCACCGTTTTTCTTTGTCCAGCCACGCTTTTCCCAGCCCGGCGCCCATTTGGTAACCACGTTAATCCAAAATTCACTATCAGAATAAATCACACACGGCGTGCCATTAGCATCTTTTAACGCCGCAATTAAAGCTTTACCCTCCATGCGAATATTAGTGGTGTCGCCATCTTCCGACCCCAAAATATAAGGCTGAAGATCACGAATAACCGCAAACCCACCTGGACCGGGATTTGGCGAAGCAGAGCCGTCAGTATAGTAGATCATCATTGGTATAATTATATACCAATGATAGCCCTTTTAGCCATCTTGCGACGCCTTTTCTCTAGCTTCCTGTAAGCACGTTTAAACTCACGTACACGCTTACGACTCTGATTTGTCAGATGCTTCTCTTTGGCGTCGTCGTCAGGACTATTAAAGTAGTCCTGTTTACGCTGCCAAATATCAATTGTTGCATCAGCCGTCTCGTCGGTCATACTCACCAAATCGCCATAGATTTTACGCAATTTAAAGAAGTAATGAGCCGCCTTCTTGCCAGCCCGAGCTAATAAACGAGCGGGTGGTGTGGAAAATTGCAACTCAAACGGAGCATACGGAATTCTTCCGTCACCCGTTTCGTAAAATCCCGTAATCTTTGCGTCAGTAAAACCGCTATCGCTATTTTTAAAACTAAACATTCTCATGTCAACGTCCGGTATTTTATCGAGAATTTTCTGACGAATCTTTTCCTGGAAATCTAAAGAACCCTTAATTACAAAACACTCATTTTTTCGACCCGGAGCTGGATATGGAGTAATTTTACCGCTATCAATAGCTTTAATTGCAGCATCCGCATATAAATCAGCCAATTGTTCATTGTCATTACAAATTACTGTCATACCATATAGGTCAATGGGGTGAAATTCTCCCACATCTTTTAGAGGCTGAGAATGTGTATCGTAATAACCTATAAGTTGTAGTAATTTTTTACAATATGAGCCACGACCCTTACCTCGAGCCCTTACTCCTAATTCTGACCCGCTTGAGGTTTTTACAGTACCAGATCCAAAAAACGTACTGTGCAAAGAATTAGTATTTACGGCAGGCTTCAAATTTGACTCTCCCAGCATTTCAGAAAGCGCACCGTTAAAATTCCCTATGGCAAAGTCAAATCGTGCAGGATCGATTGAATGCCTGTTTCCAAAATGTAACGACACAATCCTATCAACCTCATTCATAGTTGAATCGATATCATTACTCAGGGCATCCTTGCGGTATAAAGCATCTCCAATATTACGCCCCGTCATAATGTCAATTTCATCTTTCAGCTCGGACTCTAAGTTATCCAACCCACTAATACTACACACTGGAATTAAAAAGTTTTCGGCAAATACTGCACATTTATACGCAAATGCACTATGATAAGGAGTACTTTTTAGATTAGCTAGAGTTATAGCCCCAGCAATCATCGCGGTTTCCAGACCTATACCCTGAGCACCCTCGACTTTTGTTGAGAACATCTTTATTAAGTTATCAATATGTGGCGCCGGAATTGGTGGGTTTTCAGCCCACGGACTCTTACTGTAGCCATCACCGTCTACGTCTAAATCGTCAGGGATCACTTGATTATCCTCAAGCTTTAGCGCCCTTCCCGCCAGTGAATCTTTATCAACACCGTCAATATACGATAAAAATGCATCCTGTAAGACCTTATAGTCTTCCAATATACTTACAACTACATCTCGGTCAATCTCTTTAGGCGCACCATCAAGAGCCCTTGTAATATAATCAATACGCTGCCTACCGTCTATGCCTTCTGGCATTTCTATAATAATATTCGCAGCCAATCTGCGCGACGGAGTTAAATGGTCTCCGCTAAATGTCTCCACCAATCTCATGGCCGATTCTCTACTTTCAAGAGAAAAGTCAACTTCGCCTTGATTTTGAAGATTGATGTTATTGTCTAATGATTCTTTACTTTCCATAATATAGCTTGTGAATTATATCACAAACTATAAATTTTTGCAATAGCTAGACGATAGTGGCTGCCTACGCAAAATAAATCCGCATCAGCTCGCGCGCTACCCTGTCGGCGTCGTGACGAATCAAGCTGCGCTGAGCCGCCAATGGATCGCTACTGGAGTTCGTATTGACCCACACGTCATCAGCAATCAAACGCTTGCCCGACGCATAATAATGCTTTTTCTTCAGCAATTCCTTATCCCACTCGACCAAATATTCGCCGTCATAGAGTATGTGAGGCTAAAAAGTTATTTTTTGCTCTGAAAGTAGCTATTGCTATCCAGTATTTGCTTCAACAATTTTGGAATATAGCCATTAGCCTCACTTGCAGCAACTATAGCATTGACATCTTTAGGCAAGCACTTACCTCCGAAGCCTCTGCTGTTTGCAAATACACTAGAGAATGATCGCCCTATTCTCTCATCAAGCAGCCACCCCTCGCGCACCTTATGCCAATCCACACCATACAATTGCGAGATTTCGTAGAATTCATTGACAAACGCGACCTTCGTAGCAAGAAAAGAGTTAACCATGTACTTTACAATCTCAGCTTCAGTGGGTGTACACTGAAAATATTGAGTATGCGGCCCCAGTATGGACTCAAATATATTAAATAAATATTCAGCTTCGCCAGTGTTGCCTCCAACTATGAAAAATCTCGTATCCTTTATACTTTCATGTATGGGGTTGAGGTAGGTACTTTCTCCAATATATTCCGGGGAGAATGAAATATTTTTACCCGTTTTATTTAGCAAGTAATCCGTTGTTCCTGGCGGTATAGTTGACTTTATTAGTATATGAGGATTGTTCAGCCTATTTATAGCGTGCTCTACTATAGACGTATTGCACGTGCCGTCCTCGCTCATAGGAGTAGGAACACAGACAATAGCAAGCTCGCATTTATCTATATCTTCTTTTGGATAGTCTAGGTTTAATTTAGGATCATAAGTTACTATCTCATAATGGTTTTCTACCAGTTCTTTAATTGCTTTGCCCACATAACCTTGTCCAATAATGGCTATCTTCATACTCACCCTTTCTTATCGTATAATCTACGTTATCTTCCTATGTTCTACTGAAATATTGCTTTAGTCTATCAATAGCCTCATTAAATCTAAGGTGTGTAAAGGATATACGCAAGCCCTTAGGAACACCAAAATCCGATCCAGGTACAACAGCAACACCTGTTTTCTCAAGAATATCTTTTGCTAAATCAAAGCTTGTAAATATATTATTCTGCGCCATAAAATCACCACACATTACCACGAGATAAAAGCCACCCTCTGCCGGAATTACTTTTACGCCGTCAATTCCAGCAAGCTTTTTTACGACATAATCGTTACGATCAGAGTATATTTGTGCTAATTTTTTTACCTCATCAAGATGGTTTAGTGCCTCAATACAAGCAAATTGCTCTGTGGGGTTTGTAGCTAATAATGCGTGCTGCAACATTACTCGATAAGGCAACAATAGTTTATCTGGCAGAATAGCAAAACCTACACGAGCAGTATACATTCTGAAGCCTTTGGAGAAAGAATTAGTTATAATAATGCGGCTATTTATGTCTTTTTTAGTAGCTACATCTAAAATGGAAGTTACATCTGCCCTGAATCCAGTGTTTCGATATATCTCATCCGACAAAAGATATGTGTTAGAAGACGTAATATTAATTATTTCTTGATAGTCTTTCGCGCTTAGAATATTGCCGTAGGGATTACCCGGACTGCACATTATTACAAATCGTGTTTTCTCAGGATTGTATTTTGCACGAAAATCATCCATATCAATCTTTAGAGTTACCGGATCGACATGATAATACTTTACTTTTGCTCCTGTTAACAGAGCACAAACATAGTACACCGAATAGTATGGTTCAGGCAATAGTATTTCGTCATTTTCTTCTACTAAAAGCCTAAATAGATCCTTAAAGAATGGGCTAGTGCCAGTGTTTATTAGGATATTTTCTTTCTTAACATTATTCCCTAGACTCTGATACCATTCAGCAATCTTTTGGCGCAACTCTGGCAAACCTTCTGGATACACAAGATTTCTTTTATTCTCATCTTTGACGGCATCCACCCATGCTGACACAATTCTAGGATGTAAAGGTTCCTGCGCCTTACCAAGAGTCAACTTAATTACATCCTTACCATCTTTACTTAATTCATCAGCAAGTTCATCCAGTACGAACATCAGGAATTCAATCTCGTTAAATTTAATTTTATCTATTAACTTAGCCATCTACTATAAACCCTCCTTGATTACTATTATATCATTGTCATTAAAATCTAGGTGGCCATATTCATCGGTAAGCCTATAATTTGACCCTCTTATTTCTACTGTTTGCGTCTGAATACGCGCATCTGGATTCAATTCCACCTCCGAACAGTAATAATCGACATAATGCATAGATAATTTTTCACCTAATTTAAGGTGGGTCATCTTTGCCCTAAAGGAAGGGTAAAAGAATTCGCGAGCGCACAACAAAGAGTCTGTATATTCAGTAATAATATCCGCTATATTTGAAGCCATACAAGAATAGGTGCTAACTCCCAAGAAACGATCTGACTCCTTAACAAAAAATTTTAGACATTCGCCAGCAAAGAAGGCTTCCTCTAAACCTTCTTGAAACACAGGGTTCTCATGCTCCAGATATTGCAGTCTGTTATCGACTTTTATTTTTCCACACCCCACCAAAGAACTAACCTCTTCTGCAAGAGCACTATTAGTAATTTCAGGATCCAACGCTAAAGCTACCGAACCGAGCGATCTGTCATTATTGACTGTATAGGCTTTCATTTCCTGCTGCACTAGCCTAGAGCCAATCAATCGCATCTCATCACACCCAGAGCTGGTAAGACCAGAAAATAGTTCATTGTCGTCGCTGTCAGGTATATGATTACCGTGTCTCATAAAAATTAGCTCACTCATATTATACACTTCCTAATGTATCTCATAATCTCAGCAAAATTAGCAAAATCATGATGATAGTCTTGTACTTTATCAAATTCTACAAACTCCCTGGCTGATGATTCGTGCGAAGCTACAAAATCATCTATTCGTTTTACATCAGCCAGAAAAAGCAGCTGATATGCCCTATCAGGGTATCTACCGTTATATTTAGAATGAAATAGCTTTTCAATATGCCAAGCACCAATCAATTTTAGAGAATTTAGTTCAACGGATGTTTCCTCATACACCTCGCGCCGCGCACAATCTTCTGGCGTTTCTCCTAATTCCATACGGCCACCTGGCAAACCCCAGCCACGCGGTGGCTTGGCCAGAAGTATTTTATTTTCATGAACTGCACAAACCATACACGATGTCACAAGCGAGGAATCGAAAATCTCTTCGCACGGACAAAATTGAGCTTTCGTCGACTTGTCTTTGCCCCAAAAAACAGTTGGAAAACTATTGTCAATTTTCATTCAACGCATAACTCCTTCGCATATTTTATGATAGCACACGGCACGTCTATACCATAATCCGACGCATCAATCCTGGCTACCGGATTAACCTCAAGAATTGAAAAGTTTTTGCCGCCCACACAATCAACTCTGCAAAAGCCACTTGAATACACAGTCGCAGCAGCAGCTAGAACAATATTTGCCTCGTCAACCGATAGACTATATTGCACGGCTTTTGATTCTCTTGTTAATCCAGCACAGTTAACTACGCCATACCCTGTTGTTGTATAACTGCCTACTACTCGTCCCCCCACAACATAAGTCCGAACAACCGTTCTCTTACTATTGCCAGCATCAAGGTCATTCTGTATGACCTTTGGTCTTTCGCTCAGTCTGCACGACCATAGCTCTGGCGCTAAATGATTAATTTCTTTAACCACAGGCTTAACGCCAACACCGCCTGCAGTTAATCCACTGGTTTTTGAAATTATAAAATCACCCTTACACCTCAAGGCGTCAATAATCTTCTGTGAATTTGAGCGGGCTGATGCAATAAAAGACTGAGCGATAGGCAAGCCAGATCCCGCTAATTCTATTGCCATAAGGGCCTTATCATCAGCAACCGTCAATGCTCGATAGTTATTAATGACTTTTGCGCCAGTACGTTCCAAGGATTTTATTATATATCTTGTCATCTGTCTATCTAAAGGACTGTGAGAAAAGGCAAAATAAACGTCAGCATCCAACATTTCGCCGGAGTCGTCGTAGAGGATTGGTTTGCTATGACAATCTCCATAAACTAAGGTTCGTTGAGGGTCAACATACACCATCTCAACATCGTTAAAGTTTTTGATGGCATTATTAAACTGCTCAACCGGCGATATCGGCGCAGAGAAACCTAAATACCTATTAACTGGGGTAATTATTGCTAACTTCATCTTTTTCCTCCTTTAGACTCTGATATTATTTGCGCTCTGGATATGATCGTATCGAGCCAACTCCTAGAGGAAAGTCTACTAGCCGAGCTTCTAAGCTCCTTGTACGAGACGTTGATCTCCTTCTCCGATCGTACAAGCGCCTTATAAAGAATTTCAACATCATTCTCAAGACTGAGCTTCAATCGGTTATATCCTTTTATATAATCAGTTGCACCTATATTACTAAGCAATAATTGAACCTTTGGCATTTCCTGCGTTTGACTATGGATTGCCTCAAGCGCTAAATGATTAAATCCATCCGCAACAGAAGCTACAATTACAATGTCTGAAACTTGCAATACAGCAGTAACCTCCTGGTCGGTTAGCTTGTGCTCATTGCTATATATGATAGGAGTCCACGATTTTCCTCCGTATTTACGATTTATATTTTCCACTCCTTTTAATACCCTGTCGTGCAAAGCACTATATTCATAGTCATCAATCTTCTTTTTAGACCTGTACGTATATCGCATAAATACAAATTTATCCTTCAACTCAGGATGTTTCTTTATTAGAGTATTAACTAAATCAATCTCGTACTCCACCCCTTTTGTTTGTTCAAATCTACTAATACTAGTAATTATCTTCTTGCCTTTATGGTCACTTCGTATTTTCTTAACAATCTCACGAGCCTCTTTTGTATATGCAAGACTCTGACGATACTGTAGATTATTACCCATTGGCACAACAAGTAGTTCTACAGTATGACCATCCTTGGTCAATATCAAAATACTAAAATCATCGACCGCCCTGGTTTTATCAATAACGCTAGTCGCATTTTCTTCTAAAAATTTAATATATGTTAACATATCACACCTTCTATGAAAGGTGATTAGATCAGAATTTAGCAAGTCAACAAACATGCCAACGTCTGGTTGTTGTATGTTAGGGTAAAAACCTTCCCTGCCAAAAGGGGTTCTAAAACTAAATACTATCGTAGCTCTTTCATAATGATCTCTTAATTCTCGTACCAAAGGCAGTGCTGTATAATCGTTTATCCAAAATATATCACCATTAAAACTATTGTTTTTCGTTCCTATTTCTTGCACTATCTTGCTAACAAGCACCGCCACCTGCTTGCGTAAATCCCGCCTGGCTATATTAAGTTGTTTATCGCTAATTTTACACTCTATGCCGTGCAGTAATGACCATAGATATTTCTTGAAAAACAATAAATGGACTTCGCCATGATTTACACCATTTCCTAAATTAATGCCAACGTCAGAACCCCTTATTGCTTTTGTGCCATCCCAAAATATACATCTCACACCAGGATAATACTCAATGAGGTCTCTACTTACCGTGCCAACACCCCCCACTCCGGCGATTGAATTTTTATAGTTAATAAAATAAAACTGAAGCTCTTTCATGATAGACTATCTCAATTATACTATAACGGCCGGAATTTGTAGTATATACTTGGCCAATATTTTAAGACGCTCAATCGTCTTACGCAAAATAAATCCGCATCAGCTCGCGCGCTACCCTGTCGGCGTCGTGACGAATCAAGCTGCGCTGAGCCGCCAATGGATCGCTACTGGAGTTCGTATTGACCCACACGTCATCAGCAATCAAACGCTTGCCCGACGCATAATAATGCTTTTTCTTCAGCAATTCCTTATCCCACTCGACCAAATATTCGCCGTCGTGAGCATATTTCTTTATCAATTCCTCTGGCGGGCGATGGTTATTGTAAAGTACATAATCCATATTCACCCCTGAAAATCGCTCAATTTCATCCGCAAAATCTGCCACGGTAAATCCATCAGTCTGCGTTGGCTTAGTGACCAAATTGCAGACATAAACTTTCTTCGCCTTCGTTTCAGCAAGCGCCCGAGTAACGCCTCGAACCAACAACGCTGGCGCCAAACTGCCATACAAAAGCCCCGGCGCAATCACCACCAAATCGGCATCCAAAATCGCTTGACGGGCTCGCGGGTTAATAGTAGCTGGCGGTTTAAGCTCTAGCCACGGACGTTCGCCGCGCGGAATCTTTAGCGACTCAGCCGCGTGTTGACCATCAACCACTGTGCCGTCTTTCAGCTTAATCGACATCGTTGTATCGTCTAGAGTAATCGGATAAACTCGGCCATTGACGCCCAAAACTTCGCTAGCCAATTCCACCGCATCGGCAAAACTTCCTGTCATCTTCTCAAGTGCTGCCATAAACAAATTACCAAACGCGTGACCTTTCATACTGCCCTCGCCGAACCGGTAATTGAATAAATCGCGAACTTTCGGCGAAGTACTCAGCGCCACCAGGCATTGCCTGACGTCGCCCGCCGGCAACACGCCCAATTCATCGCGCAACACGCCAGTTGAGCCGCCATCATCGACCATATTGACCAACGCCGTAATGCTGTGTGTATATTTTTTCAATCCAGAAAGCAGCGTGAAACTTCCCGTTCCGCCACCAATAACTACAATTTTTACCCCGAAATAATCATTATTCGAACCATCTGTCATGCCTGAATTATAGCACTTAATAAGCCCTAAACCAACGTACCTTTTGGCAACGCCCATTCCAAAAAGGGCTGCTGTTGACAATCAATCGCGTTAATAATATGCGTAGCGATTTTTGCCGGATCATTAAAAAACATATAGTCAGCTGGAAGTTCTCGACCGTTCCAGAATGGCGTTTTCATGGCGCCTGGAAGAAATAATGCAACTCTGACTGGAAGTTTTTGTTCATCTGCCTGCATTCCCAAACTTCGCGCCAAACCCGCTTGAGCATGCTTCGTCGCAACGTACACAGCTTCATCCGAGCGCGCTTTAACGCTACTTGTCGATCCAATAATCGTCAGTACAGACTTACGATTCTGCGTTGACATCTTACGCCAAGCCCATTGGACCAGCGGCAACGCGCCCGAAAAATTAACTTCCGCCATACTACGAACGCTCGGTTGATCTTCAAAATTGCCGCGCCAGCCATATCCAGCCGCCCACACAAATTGATCAATATCATCGCCGTTTAGAATCTGCTCAATTCGCGCCGACGCCGCTTCCACTTGATCTGAATAATACACATCCAGAGGAAAACCTTCTCCGTGTTTTTGCGGATTATGTGTTTTACCTAAAACCAGCACACGCTCGCCACGTTTCCGTAGCTGCTTCGCCATTTCCAAACCGAGCCCACTCGTCCCACCAAGAATAATATGCATATGACTATTATAACAACGGCAATATTAAATGTAAATTCCGTATCTAAGCCTCGGCCAAGCTTCTGCCAGTTCCTCAGCTGAAAACTCCTTGACAGAACCCAGCTCTTGTAAAGGCGTTTCCAAACAAATCCCAACAGCCACGGCAGCCACTCGCCCCATGAGATATTTCGCATTATCTGAAGAAAAATAGGCATCCTTGTCGAAATCCCCTTTCATTCTGCCGAAAGACTGCACACCCAGCTTATCTCGCCAGCTTCGCAACTCAATCCTATCATACGGAAACTGAGATGGCGATTGTATGGATGTAGACTGACTAGGGAGACGCTTCTCCGCTAATTCAACGTGTCCCGAATATTTATCATCACGACTAGCCAATATTATGCCCATGTCAAAAATCCGACCTTCTCCAATAGCTAATCTGGTCAATAATGTAAATAACGAATTCTCATCGACTTTACTAAGGTCGCCCCCCGACGATATTCTCGATTTCAACTATGGCGCCATAATTATCAGTTTTCTTCATACGTTAAACCTTATGCATTAGCTATATCAATCAAAAGATACGCCGCCTGTACTTTTTTTCATGCCTGATATTCTATACTATTTTATGGAAAAAGTCAATACTATTCTGTCGACCAGCCCTTTGCGCCACACAATTTCTGCCACTTCAAATGTACGTTATATCGAAGCGGCGCACCCGACTCGCTCTCTTGGAGTCGCAACTCTTCAGGATCCATAAACATCACTTCGTCCGCATCAACGCCCGCTGAAAAATCAAAATTTTCCGTCCACACACGACAAGAAAAACAAATTTGATTAGCATCAATTCGCTCAACATAAATCTCGTCCGACGCGTCAAAAAGTTGATAGCGAAGATTGCCCTTATAGCCAACTTCTTCATATAATTCCCGCTTCAAAGCCGACTCAAAAGTTTCACCATAATCCATTCCGCCGCCAGGAAGATCCCAAAGCGGTCGCCCATCCTCTTTAACAACCAAAATCTGCCCAGCATCATTATAAATCAGAGCCTTTATAGAAACACGATAGAGGTAATCGCGCTTGATAGTACCTTCTGAATTGTGCGTAATGAGTTGTCCGTTTATGGCGTTTGACATAATAGCGATTATATCACAATTATTTACTCAACTAACACGTAAGCGATCTTATATCATTATATGAACTTTTCTAGCTTAAAACCGGCATACGTACCATCCTGCCGATACGCTTCCTCTCCAAGGAACGACGGAATTGCCCCAAGCGTATCACTATATACAAAATTCTCAAGACCAGAATCCACCCGCACTTCTTCGGGCAAAATTTTCCCTATCATCTTATAAAAAGTATGTTCTTGATCTGACACTTTTCCGTCTAGATATTTCCGAATATCCGTACAGATCCGTTCATATAAATCGGCATTCAAATGAGAATTTGACACCTCATAAGCTACAAAATGCGGAGCTACAGTCGTGATATCATTAAGCGGTTCAACAACTAACACATCTTTAATCGCACTCGCATTAATAAAATCACGAGAGACTTTATCTTCTATGTTCGCGGTAATTAGCAAATCTGGCTGCTCAGCGGTGGTTGTATGAAAATCTAGTACCAATTCTGGCTGCAACAACTTAATTCGATCTTCTATGGCTTTCGATCGTCGTGCTTCGTACGTATCCAAATTAGACCCATAACTCCTATTCAAATCAGACTCAACGTATCGAACATTCTGTGAATAAGCTCTGGGGTTAGCCACCATAAAATCAACATACTCCAACAGCTCCGAACGTTTATTTAACATATACGAAAGTACATTCGACCCCAACAACTCATTGCCATGAGTAGAAATAATTGCAAGTATTTTCGTCATTACACCTTCCTATACGAGATCTTTTATATTAACTCGCCTTTGTTCCGTCGTATCCCGCTCACGAACGGTAACAGTATCATCTTCCAGCGTCTGAAAGTCGACAACTACGCAGTGCGGCGTACCAATTTCATCCTGACGGCGATAGCGCTTACCAATGTTTCCATTGTCATCCCACATAACGCGTCCAGGATTTTTCTTAGATAGGCTAGCGTAAATCTCACGCGCCTTCTCCACCAGCTCTGGCTTATTCTTAAGTAGCGGCGAAACGGCAAATTTAACAGGCGCCAAATGTTCTGGAAGCGCCAGATAAACACGTTTACTGCCGTTCTGCTCGTCCTCGCGATACGCACTCGACAATACCGCCATCAGCGCCCGCTCGACACCAAAACTCGGCTCAATCACGTGCGGCACAAACTTCTCATTTGTCCCCTTGATCGTATATTCCATACTCTTTCCGCTGACGCGCTGAATGTTCATCAGGTCAAAATCAGTCCTATACGCAATCCCCATCAGCTCTTCCTTGCCAATTGGAAAATCGTATTCAATGTCAATCGTTTTCTTACTGTAATGCGCCCTATCTTCCGCCGGAACATCCAGCTCGTGAATATTATCAGAATTTAATCCCAATGCCTCCAAAAACTCGTGTGTCGACTTCAGCAACTCATCAAACGCTTCCTGCCAATTCTCTGGATTGACAAAATATTCAATCTCCATTTGCTCGAACTCACGGCTACGGAAAACAAAATCTCGCGGCGCAATTTCATTGCGAAACGCCTTGCCCTGCTGAGCAATTCCAAACGGCAAGTCTGGATAAAAACTATCAACAACGTTCTTAAAATTGGTAAAAATTCCCTGAGCAGTTTCTGGACGAAGATACGCAACGCTGTCTTCACTTTCAGTGGCGCCGACGCTCGTCTTAAACATCATATTAAACGTGCGAGATTTACTTAGTGGATTTCCGTCTGGACTTTTAATTCCCCGTTCCGCAATCACTTCGTCCATTTGCTCCATAGTCAAACCGTCAGCCTCAACCCCATTGTCTTTAAGGATATGATCCGTACGATAACGCCGGTGATTAACCGTATCTTCACATAATGGATCAACAAACGTATCCACGTGCCCACTCGCCTTCCAAACTTTCGGATTCATCAAAATTGCCGCATCGACGCCATATATATCATCGCGCTCGTCAACAAACATTCGCCACCATAAATTCATAATGTTGCGTTTCAATTGAACGCCAAGCGGACCATAGTCCCACGTTCCAGATAAACCGCCATAAACATCCGAACCCTGATAAATAAAACCGCGACGCTTACACAGGCTAATAATATCTTCCATTTTTGCTTGACTCATTGAAAAACCTTTCTCCATGTTGGCAACATGGCGATTCACATTATTTCCTAAATTATACCATTTTACGAGCAATTTTACACCGCGGTGTGCTGTCTGGCGGTCAACCAACAATCGTTTATAACCTCAGTTATTCCGCCAATTTGCGCCACATTCACGAGCGGTTTTGCCTGAATAAGCCTAAGTAGCTTGATGGCGTCCGCGCCCAAATCGCCCTGCTCTGCCAATCTCAAGCCTTTTTCCGCATTGTCGTACATATATTTTTTATCTGGCAGTAACGCCGCTGTCGTCACATCTGTGCGAAGATTCAGCTCATCTCCCAGCAAACTCGCGTATTGCAAATAAAACCACGTTTCAATCAATTTTTGGTTTATCGCGGGATTATTCAATTGCTCTAAAACTTGACTCAGTACATAATACCACTCTGGTTCGTCAATATTTTCACTCGCCGCAGAAACCAATTTCATTACTGAATACGCAAACTGCATCCGATCGTAATCTTCCAAAATATGCCGATAAAAAGCCGACAATCGAGCAGAAGTTAATAGCCCCAAATCACCCCGACCAGAACGAATAACCACGTCGCAAATCGCGAACAATTCGATTCCGCCCGCCAATTTACTGCGCTCGCGTCGCACACCTTTTGCGATTACGCTACGTCGACCTTTTGGGGTCAATAATTGCAAAACTCGGTCAGCTTCGGCGTAATTCGTTCGCCTCAGAACGATCGCCTTTACTCGCTCACTCTGCCCCGTCATTTAGAACCTCGCGAAAAATCGCCCGCGCCTCATTCGGACGCATCGATGTTTTATTCAAAATTGCCTTCACGCCAAGCGGACGCAAATCGTCCATTTTAACGTCGATATTCGTACAAACCACAATCGGCAAACTCGCCAAATCCGCGTACGATCGCAGTTCGTTAAGTAGCGCAATCGCCGTTTCACCAGTTAACAACATATCCAAAATTAAAGCGTCAGGTTGCCAATCGTCAATAATTTCAATCGCCTGACCACCAGAAACCGCCACTTGATGTTCCGCCCCAACATCCGTGGCAAACTTGCCCAGAATATCCGCCCAATTCTTATCATCCTCAACGATTAACAGTTTTTTCATATCAAACTCAACTGCCGACTAATTGGCATTTCTACATAAAAAGTCAATCCATCACGGTGACGAATCAGACCAATCCGCCCATTCATCGCCCGCGCAAATTGATTCGCCACGTAAATCCCCAGCCCACTACTTTCCGGCCTTGTTCGCACGGTTTTTCGCGTTTCCATTTCATCAAGCAAAAGCCGATATTCCTTCAAGCTCATCATCGGTCCAAAATCCCGCACGCTCATTCTCACGGCATCTTTTGTCGTCTTAACCGAAACCTTAATCTCTGATCCATCCTCCGTATACGCCAACGCGTTATTTAAGAAATTCGCTAAAATTCGCCCCAAAAGCGTTCGGTTCGCTAATATCAATTGACTATTTCGACTACTCTTAGGCCAGCTAACTTTTCGTCCATAAAGCATTGCATTGAACTTTGTTTCCATCGCTACTTGCTGACATAAAGCCAACGGATTGACCGGCTCAAGCGGAAATAACGACGGCGTTAAATTAGCTGAATTTGCCAAATCGATCGTAAGCTGCAACGCCTGCTCAGAAGTCCGAATAATTCGTTGCTGGATCTGAGTTTTATCGGCAGAACTGGTTAAATCATCGTCCAACAGTAGCGCCAATTGCCTAATCAAAGCCAGCGGCGTTTTCAGCTCGTGAGCCGCCACCAAAACGCTCGGCAATCCCCCAAAATCAGCATCACTCCACTCTTTACCTGCCATACAATTCTAGTATAGCAAATATGTACTAGGTTTTTCTATTCAGAGATTTTTACAGTGCTCAATATAGTCTGAAAATCTGGCTTAAACGTGTCCGCGTCGGTTGAAAAACGAATAGTTTTATCGCGAACTTTCATCAAAACCACAGAGCCGCGCAATTCTTTCTCAAACGTACCATCAATCCGAGTCGCTGAAATTCCGTTAAACTCGGTACTACTTGAGGTCAATTCACCCTTCTTTAGTCGTGATTGATAATCATTCAGCACCGTATCCATATTCTTGTTGATAATCTCCAGCCTTAATGCAAACCGACTATTTTTATTAGTTGTCGAAGGAACTGAAACAGGATGAAGATAAGCTTTGTAATCACCCCTGTCGCTGCCGTCATTCGCTACATACACACTCCAAGTTTTTGGATACATGAACGATACTCGACCGTATTCAGCAGGACCAACAAATTCAATACGCGGGTTTTTTGCTTCTTCAGAAAATTTCTTCTGGTCTGATTCGGCTTGTTCACTCTTCCCTCTAGCGACTTCAATCGCAACTTTACTATCAACACTGCTTTTTTCTCGGGAGTATTGCATGTACGCCCAAATTGCCAAAGATCCAGCAATCAAAAACAATATCAGACAGCCGATTGTGCCGACCATCCAACCATTAACAGAGCCGCGCTCACTTCTATTTCTCGTAATCATAATTAGAGTATAGCTTATGCTTTAATTGATGTAAAGATCCTACTCAGTGTTAAAATCCTCGCTAAGAACCTCGATATCATGTCGCATATCTTCCAGCGTAGCAGTAATTTTTTTTGATAACTCTCTCGCCTCAATAAATTTCTGTTTCGCCTCATCCAGATTAAAATCATCGCCTTGAAACCACGCGATTCGCTCGTTCAATTCAGTCATCATTTGCTCAATTGTCATATCGTTGTTCACTATTCTCAATCCTCGCTTTCATAATTATATCTTTTGTTGTAATCTCTACAATATTACCAATCTGTAGATCACCCTTGATCATCGCATAACCACGACGCAGCGCCATTTCCGGATCATACTCAGTGATGACTCTTTGTTGCGACAATGTTGCATTTACAGCCGTATCCACGCGACTTGACCACTGTTTTAGTGCTTCTTTTTGCAACATTGTTGCATTAAGCGACCGTTCTTCAATAGCTCTACAAATTGAGTCTTCCGCATCAATTAGCCTGTAATGCAAATGCCGAATAACTTCTCGCTTGTCAGGAAACAGCAATTGCGCGGCGTTACTCGGCGTGGCTGCACGAACGTCCGTCGCCAAATCACATAAACTCTCATCAATTTCATGACCAATTCCAGTCATCGTCGGAATACGGCTGCTCGCCACCGCCCGCACCAATTTTTCATCGTTAAAACTTGCCAAATCCTCCGCACTACCACCGCCACGAATCAAAACAATCACATCTGGAGATTCTGACATTTGATTAAAATATGAGATTGCCCGCACAGCTTGATCTGCGGCATTCACACCCTGTACATTAACGTTGGCGACTACGAATTTCACACCACCCCAACGCTCACCGGAAATCTTCATAAAGTCAGCATATCCCGCAGCTTTTGTACTAGAAATAACGGCCACCCTCTGAGGATATTGCGGCAATGAACGCTTTATTTCAGAATTAAACAAACCCTCGACTGTTAATTTTTGTTTCAAAAGCTCAAAACTTCGCTTCAAACTTCCCCTACCTAATGGGCGAATCTCTTGAACATTCAGACTAAAGGCGCCATTATCCCTAAGCGCCGGCATTGCCCGAACGACAACTTTCATCCCATCTTCAATTGGCGTGCGTAAATTGCTAAAACCAACAAAACACCGAACCAGCCCGTCGTCATCTTTCAGATCGAAAAAAGCGTATTTCGGAGGATAAGACTTGAGACCAGAAACCTCACCCTCAACTTCAACCATCCCAGCGAAAGCCACGTCAAAAGTTTGATTGACAATTGCTATGAAATTGCTAACACTAAATCTGGGAATCATCTGGCTTGCCGTATTTAATCAGTGCGTGTTGATAGAAAATATAGCCAAAGATAATCGTGCCAGTAAGTAAAATTGCTCGCGTTAAAATTATTCCAGCAATCGCCAAATCTGGCGGGGTGCCTGCCATGCTTAAGAAAATAATCATAATAGTTTCATAAACTCCCGTCCCTCCAGGTGTAAACACGACAATCGCTGCCAATCCCGCCACGCCATATCCAACCATCAAAATCGCCGGATTAACAAAAACACCCAGCGACAGAAACGCCACAGCAAACATCGCCACGTCAAAAACAGTATAAACAGTTCCCCAAATCATCGGTTTTATCAGAAGTTTCGGATGATTGGACAAATCTTGAAAATCGTCCTGCATATCAACAAAAAACTCTTCGACTTTCTTCGACTTCATTACTCGACGTTTTTTACCTAAAGTGGCAATTTTTACTAGCGTATTAATAAACCTCGACAGCCCAGCCGCAGTTGCCTGCATACGACGCTTTGACGAAAACACGAAAATCAGACCAAACGTCAGTGCCAAAACCACGATAATCAGCAAGAAGCTAGCGGCAACGATATAACGATTAACCTTGCCGTCAATAGCCAGCGCCAACACAGCAATCACCAACAAAACCAAAAGCGACAAAAATCCCGTAACGTAACGAATCACCTGCGCAAATGTCGAACGCGCCGAACTCACGCCGAGTTTATGCATTCGCCACGTCGTATACGAAATTCCACTAACTCCGCCCGACGGAAAAATGTGATTGACCAAATTAAGCTCCAGCGCAATCCTCGTCTGCTCCAACCTGGAAATGTGATGAATCAGATTCTTCTCTCTTAAATACGAAAAAATCATCTCGCCGCCAGCGAAATACACGATAATCTGAAACGGCAATAGTAAGAATAATAGCCATAAATCCGCGTGCAAAAACAAATTCCACGCTTTCACGAGCTCATGCCGAGATAGAAAAATTATTATCGCCAAAACCACCAACGTCAAAACGCTCATAATGGCTCGTGGCGATTTCAACAATTGCAACACCTTCGGTAACATAACCTTCATTATACCACGATAAATGTTATAATTACGACATGTTTATAGCTATTCTTGGCCGTCAACCAGAAATCTCTATCGCTGAATTAGAGGCGGTTTACGGTGCTAAAAATGTCCAAAAAATCTCCAACCAAGCCGCCACGGTTAATTGCGACAATTTATCAATTGACAATCTTGGCGGAACGATTAAGTGCGGACAAGTCATCACGAAGATAAAGTCGCAAAAATCAGACCGCAATACCCTGCTTCAAGCCTCAAAAATTATTGTTGAAAAATACACGAAAAAACTTTCGAATAGTCAGAAAAAAATAACGCTTGGGATAAGCTTTTATGGCAATAAAACAGATCCGAGAAACGTCCAAAAAATCGGAATTATCTTAAAAAACAACCTGAAAAAATCTGGCGTTAGTTTGCGCCTAATTCCTAATAAAACCGCCGCGCTGTCCACTGCGACCTCTCACAATAATAAACTCGGCAGGTCTGAGGCGAAAATTGAAATTATCATAGCTAAGAACGTGTACGGAGATTTGATAATCGCTGAAAGTCGTGGCGCTCAAAATATCAATTCGTATACTCAGCGCGACCGCGGACGACCAAAGCGCGATGCCTTCGTGGGAATGCTTCCGCCCAAGCTTGCACAAATTATGATTAACCTATCTGGCGCAAAACCTGACGATTACCTATGGGATCCGTTTTGCGGCACAGGAACGGTACTACAAGAAGCTGCACTTATCGGCGTGAATGCTTATGGCAGCGATTTGAGCGATAAGATGATATCTTACACGACTGAAAATATGAACTGGGTGGAAAAAACTTTTTCGACAAACACTTTCTGGCAAGCGTATCAGGCCGACGCTACCTCTGTAAAATTAACAGATGAACAGAAGAAACGGATTTCTCGAATTGTTTGTGAAACATATTTAGGTCAGCCATTTTCCGCTCCGCCAAGCCCAGAAAAACTTCACGAAGTAGTTGGAAATTGCAATCACATAATTAGCGATTTTCTGCAAAATATCCATTCGCAAATCCGCCCAGGCACGACGCTTTGCATAGCCGTTCCAGCGTGGCAAAATCACGAAGGTAAATTCACTCACTTACCTCTGATAAAAAATCTTAAAAAACTTGGATATCAGCAAATTATCGATAAAAACCTCTTATATTACCGTGAAGATCAAGTTGTTGCCAGAGAAATATTGGTATTAAAACCAGCAGATATAGCCAAAACCGCTTGACAACTGGCTTTATTTTCGATAAACTAGAACAGATTGTTTTATAGAAACTATAAGGAGTAAAGAATGTCAAAGGTTAAAGCTGGTGGTTCTAGTAAGAATATCCACAACAATGCTGGTCAACGTCTTGGCGTTAAGCGATTTGGCGGTCAAAAAGTTTCCGCTGGAGAAGTTCTAGTTCGCCAAACTGGCGCCACAAAGATCGCTGGTGACGGTACATACGTTAGCCGTAATTTCACCATCCACGCTGCAAAAGATGGCGTAGTTGGCTTTAAATCAGTTAAGAAAACTAAGTTTACCGGCAAATCAGAACGCCGAACGCAAGTTGTTGTTCTTTAATCGGTAAAAACTTTTTATTAAAATAGCTCCGGTAAATACGGAGTTATTTTATTATTAATAATTATTTCTTACATATTCGAGAAGTGCCCTTGCAGAATCCCTATGCATACCGCTTCTCTCCTTGCCACCCCTGTAATGAGTAACCATTTTGTCTTGTCTGTCTACATTAAATGAGCCGTCCATCATAGCAATTGCCAGCACTACAGTATATTCACGACTGCGCATTTTACCCGCATAATAATCACCTCCGAGATAATTAGGAGCTTTTAGATTATCCTCTGAGTCGCGAAGAACTCTGTCTGCCAAAGCGCCTGGATTAACTACCGCCAGCCTATCAAGACTGGAGGTTAAATATTCAAACAAACGACAACGCGTCAGGTGACTAGATCTAATGTTATTTATTAGTGCTTTAGAGTCAAGCGCTCTCTCGGGATTAATTATTTGCATTAACGATGGATTCATAGCTAGATTATCAATAGCCTCTTTCGCAGCATTAAAGCTACTCTCAGATATAGGAACTCCTTTTGGGTTTCTAACGGCAGCATCCTCTACATTATTTGACGGCACATAATTCGGATCAAGTAGGTGCTCAAATTTCAACTTCACAGATGTGTAATCGTCCCTAAAAGACATTCCGTCCACGTCAGTCTCTAGAGGCTTCATCAGTTCTAGTACTCTCTTATCAAAACGATTTAGCTCTGAGCTATCACTTTCATCTAGCCCCGTTTCCGCAGTCGACAGACTATTCCAATCACTAGCCGTATGTTTCTGCCGCCAAACTTGATCAGCAGCCTCCGCTCCTTCTTTAAGCATTTCCTCAGTAGATTTTCCGTAAAGATCCTGAATATAAGATTCGTCAAAACCTTTATTTGCTTCTCGACTTTGGAGCTTCTTCAATGACACAATCTTAGTTGCAATAATATACTCTTCATAAACATGCCCTCCATAAACTTTAATCGGTTTATGTACTTTCACAAACAGCTCAATCGGACCAATACCCCCCTCGGAATCAGTATCACAAACACTTAGCATATCGCCAGGAATCCAGCCTCCATCATATCTGACACCTTTTCCGTCTTGACCACTGCGAATAACAGTTAGCGGAGATGTTGTAATATCTGGGTCAGCATCGGCATGAAAAGTTGCAACTGCATAGTCTTCCAATGTTTTTGGTCGTTCTTGTTCGTGGTTTTGTGTTGATTTTAAGTTTTCCATATATAACTATTTTATACCAAAAAACAAACAAAAAGTCAACCCCTAAGAGGCCTGCTTCCCACTCGATTTACTTCTCTATTGAATACCCAAATGATGTTTTACGCGAGCCACAACGTCGCCAATTACAACCTGAGATTTCACCAAATAATCATCAACACCTAGACTCTCAGCGCGTTCCTTGTCCTTTGGCTGACTAAGCGCCGTCAGCATAATAATCCTCACGTTAGCGGTTTCTGGCGTATTACGAAGAATATCCAGAACGTCAAAACCACTAATCTTTGGCATCATCACATCCAAAAGAATCAAATCTGGACGATATTCAACAGTGGCAGACAGAGCGTCTTCACCATTATTTGCCTCTCTGACGTCAAATCCTTCGATCTCCAGCCGCGACCTATAAACCGCAGACAGAGCCATGTCATCCTCAACTAATAAAATCTTCTTTTTTTGTCCGTTCATACTATCTCCATTTTATGTTGTCCAGCCCAAAAACACAAGCTTTATAACGACTTCGCCTTATCCATCTGCGGATCTACGTTATTATTGACATCATCCGACGAAAGATCAACTTTTACATCAGGTTCTATACCAGTTTTATCTATATTTTTACCCTTTGGTGTGTACCATCTGGCTTCCGTAACCTTCATTTGCGACCCGCCAGGTAATCCAAGCACGATCTGCACACTTCCCTTACCGTAACTCTTCTGCCCAACCAGCGTAGCTTTTCCGTATTCACGAAGCGCCCCAGCTGTTATTTCGCTGGCACTGGCACTATTGCCGTTAATCAGCACCACGGTTTTCATATTGCCTAAAATTGGTGATCCAGTCGTATGAAGTGTTTTAACTATCTCAGAACCACGACGCTCAGTCATTGCTACCTGCTTATCCAGCCAAATCCCCAGCAATCCCTGAGCCGACCCGACAGTTCCACCTGGGTTGTTTCGTAAATCCAAAATCACCTTCTTAACACCTTTCTCAACAAACTCCGAAGCGTATTTTCTGGCCAAGCTCACTGTATCATCACCAAATCGGTTAACTTTCAAAATACCAATTTCTCCATCAATTTCCGACTCTACTGCCGGAGAAACTATATTCTGACGCACAACCGACACCTCACGCGTTTGGCCACCGCTTAATAACGTCAATTTAACGGACGTACCAACTTCTCCGCGAATTTTACTCACAACTTTTTCCACTGACCAGTCAGAAGAAGCCTCGTCATTCACCTTAACAATCGCCTCACCAGCCTTAATTCCCGCCTTCTGAGCTGGACTGTTTTCCAGAGGTTTTATGATAGTTGGCTTATTATTCCTAAGACCAATCTCCGCACCAATTCCACCACCAATTTGACCACTTAATGACTTGTCAAACTCCTTCGTCTCGTCAGGATCCATATACGCCGTATGCGGATCGCCAGCCGCTTCAACTAGCCCGCGATTAGCGCCATAAATTAACTTTTGAGTATCCAATTTTCCGTCATAATTAGCAACTAGCTCTTGATATGTTTTTTGAACGCTAGATAAGTCAATCGTCTTATTTGAAGTTCTAACGCCAAATACCGACGCCACGTTAGCAAACAGCGCATCGGAGCGAGCTCCCGCCACAAAACTAACAATAGCCACAATAATAAGCGTCAAAAACCAACTTAATTGCTGTCTTTTTTCTCCCGTAACCATATGCTTATTATACTACAAAACGCCCGTTTAACACGAGCGTTTTTTGTGTATCACTATGCTGATTAGAAGTAAACGTATGTTAATCCTGAAGCTGAGCGTGTGTAATGCCTATATAAACCATCCCAGGCGAAATTGTAGTCACTGACAGTAATGGTTCCATCACCATTGACAGATTCAACATACATAACATGTCCGTAATATCCAATATTCATCACGGCTGCTGCGCCAGCTTTTGGCGTTGAGCCGCTAGAAATACCATAGCGCGCTGCAGTTGACGGCCACTGATTTGCGTTGCCTGCGCCACCAAAATGCGGAACATATCGTCCAGTGCTATGAATTTTCCAAGCCACGTAGCTCACGCATTCACGCGTGTATAGCCCCCATGGATCGACATAAGCGTCGAGTGGAGCACTCGCCCAAGCGCCAGGATAACCGCCACCGCCGGGTACGCCGCCTGGAATCGAAACATTACTGCCACCAAGAGCTCGTCGGTTGGCTGCAGCCTGCTCTTCTCGGAGCTTGGCGACTTCGGAATTGCGCTTCTGAGCCAGAGCCGCATAGTTATTCTGGTCATTCTTCGTGTCAGTAATCAGTTTTGCCTTCTCAGACTGTTTAGCCGCCATCGCATTGCGCTGCAATTCTTGGTCGCGAAGCGTATTCTCGACAGACTTCTTATTCTCTTCCAGCTTTTTCTGCAAAGACTTAATTTCTTTGATCTTATCATTCAATGAAGTTTTCAAAGAATTACGCTGTTCTTGCTTGTCAATGTAATCGCTAATATTTTTTGAGCTAGCAAGCATCTCCAGCGGCGAAATCTGATCATCAACATACAAATCCGCCAAAATTCGCCCCATTGCTTTACGATTGTGCTTAATTAGCTCTTCGTTCTTTTTTATCTGATCATTAAGGCTATTTATCTTCTTTTGGCTATCAGAAATCTGTGTCTGAATAGCTGATATTTGTCCGTTTATCTTATCAAGTTCCGCCTGCAAACTATCAGCCATCTCACCCAAGCGCGAAGCCTCAGAATTATAGTTGTCTGCTTCTTGTTGCTTTGCCTGAATTTCGGCGTTATAGTCGCGAGCTAATACGTGTGATGCCAAGCCAAAAATGCCCGATCCAGCGAGCAATGCAGACATCGCCACCAGAGACGCTCTGCTGACCAATGATGCCGAAACTGGTGTGGTGGACCGTAGTTTCATACGTCTATGTTAGCATAAGCGTAATCAGTATGTCAAGAACTTTTACAACTTAAGATATTTGCGGGTTGCCACCCAGGATGACGCCACGCCAATTGCCGCGCCGACCAGAATCATACTCAAGAAAACCAGCACGCCGTACATTTTTAGATGATTCAAAAGATTATCAATAGGAATTCCGTATTTTACCATCGGATCATGCGCAAGAATTAGCAGCCCATACCCAACCACCGTTGCGATAATTGCCGCGATAAATCCATACATTATGGCCTCAACGATAAACGGACCTCTGATGAAGCTGCGTTCCGCGCCAATCAACTTCATCATCTCAATCTCATCCTTACGGTTGAAAATTGCCATACGAATAGTATTAAAGACCACAAGCGAAGAAATTACCACGAAAACAACCGTAGCAATCGATCCACCGATACTCGCCAATCTCACCCAATTACCAACCGTTTTAATAGCTTGCTGGCGCTCACCTGAGAATGACGGCTCCCTACGAGGGTCTTTATATTTTTTATACAGATCATCGGTTTTAACAAAATTATTTAAGGATTGCTGATTATTCAGTTCTTTCACGGAAACACGAAGCGTCGCCGACATCTCATTACTAGACTCGCGAATCGCCTCAAGCGTGTCTGGATTGTCCTTATATTGTTCAGCTTGCTTTTCGCGCGCTTCTTCTGCGGAAATATACTTAACGCTATCAACGTTATCTAATTTTTCAATTCGAGATTTAATCGTTTTAATCGTTTTTTCTGGCGTGTCGCCCTTTAAGTAAATTGACATATCGGCACGCTTGGAGACATTTGAAACGGTATCAACCAAAACCTGACGCGCTGATAATGTTATAAACACGATAATCAATGTAACGCTCATCACCGCGGTCGCAGCAATCGTTAGCCAGGCATTACGACTAAAGTTATTGATACCATATCGGCACATTCTGACAAACGTCAACCAACCTCGTCGACGCTGACGTATACGGATAGTTTCTTTATTTTTGTTAGACTTTGATGATTTCATTACTGTTTATAACTCCCTCTCGCCTGATCAGAGGTGATTTTACCATGATCAATTGTAATAACGCGCCGCTTCAATTTATTAACAATCTCCACGTTGTGAGTCGTCAGAATAACCGTCGTGCCATACTTGTTAATCTTTTCTAGCAAGCGAACAATGTCCCAGCTGTGCTTCGGGTCCAAGTTTCCAGTCGGCTCATCTGCAATCAGAATCTTCGGCTGACGTACCACTGCCCTAGCAATCGCTACACGTTGACGCTCACCGCCAGAAAGCTGATGAGGAAAATGTTTTTCCTTCCCCTTAAGACCAACCAACTCAATAACCTTCGGCACAGTTGCCTTAATTTCCCGATTTGTCATTCCAGCAATTTCCAGCGCAAACGCCACATTTTCAAACACCGTTCGATTCGGAAGCAACTTAAAATCCTGAAAAACCACGCCAATTTTCCGACGCAACAGCGGAATATGCTTGTCCTTCAAATTGTCATAGTCAATTCCACCAACTACAATTTTTCCAGAGCTCGGCTTTTCTTCGCGAGTCAAAAGCTTCAAAAGTGTCGATTTGCCAGCACCCGACGTACCAACAATAATCACAAATTCACCAGCGCCAACATGAATGCTTGCTCGATTCAATGCCGGCTTGTTACTTTTTCCGTAGTTCTTCGTTACCCTATCTAACAGAATCATTACTAGTATTATACCATAAGCTAAATATTTTTAGAATTAGTGTTTTGTTCTAAATACGCCGTGATAAATTCGTCAATATCACCGTCCAGAACACCTTGAGCGTTGCGATTTTCGTGCTTTGTACGCGTATCCTTAACTAGCGTATACGGATGCAAAACGTAATTTCTAATTTGGCTGCCCCAATTTGCCGATTCGCCAGCCCTAAGATCAGACAGAGTTTCGGTGTGTTGCTCTAATTTCATCGCTAGCAATTTTGACCGCAAAATCTTCAGCGCCGTTTCCTTATTCTGAATCTGCGAGCGCTCATTCTGAATAGCCACAGTAATTCCCGTCGGCTCATGCGTCACCCGAACCGCCGAATCCGTCGTATTCACACCTTGACCGCCCTTGCCGCCCGAGCGATAGACATCAATTCTTAAATCATTCGGGTCAATTGATATTTCATCGGGCGCGTCAATTTTCGGCAAAACCTCAACAAGCGCAAAACTAGTCTGGCGCAAATTGTCCGCATTAAACGGACTTAATCTCACCAAACGATGCACGCCATTTTCCGACCGCAATTTTCCATAAGCAAAAGATCCAGAAATCTCCAAAACGACCGTTTTAATTCCAGCGTCGTCATTTGTCGAGCGTTCCAGCGTATCAACTTTCATTCCAGATTTTTCCGCCCAGCGCAAATACATTCGCTCCAACATCGCCGCAAAATCCTGAGCGTCCAGTCCGCCAACTCCAGCGGAAATGCGCATAATTGCCGAACGGTTGTCATATTCGCCAGAGAATAACAAATCGGTTTTATGCCTATCAAAACTCTTATCAATTGCCGCAACTTGCGCTTGGAATTCCGGCAATAAATCGTCATCACCAAGCTCCATCAACTCCACCATATCACCAACCTGCACCGTCAAAGTCTGCCAAGGCTCGACGGTCTGACGAAGACTAGCGGCTTGTTTCGTTAGTTCTTGGGCGTAATCAGGATTATTCCAAATTTCTGGCTGGTTTAATTGATCATCCAGCTCCGCCAATTTCTGCTCCAAATCAGAAAACTTCAGCGCTTTTTTAGCCTGTTCAATTTCTTTTTCTAATTCACCAATTTTCTTTTTTAGTGGCTGCATATATTTTATTGTACCATTTTTCAGCGCTCAATTCTCTGTTAAAATAAAAAGATGGATAAAGATATTGAGAAAATTCTATTTACGAACGAAGAAATAAAAACGGCAGTTCAGAAACTTGGGAAAAAATTGACCGAGGATTATCAAGATAAAAATCCTGTTATCGTGGGTATTTTACGCGGCGCGGCGCCGTTTATGATCGACTTGATACAAGCGATGGATTGCTATATGGAAATTGATTTCATGGCGGTTTCCAGCTACGGCGACGACACAAAATCTTCTGGATCTGTAAAAATTATCAAAGATTTGGACACCGACGTAACTGATAGGCATGTGTTGATAGTTGAGGACATAATTGACAGCGGTCGAACCGCCCAGGCACTAAGAGAATTATTTGCCGCAAAAAATGCTGCGTCGGTAAAAATATGCTCGCTATTAGACAAACCAGCACGGCGCGAAGTTGACGCAAAAGCCGATTACGTCGGCATCGATACGCCGAATGAATTTGTCGTTGGCTACGGTCTAGATTTTCGCCAGCAATATCGCAACTTGCCATACATCGGCGTCTTAAAGCCAGAAGTTTATCAAGATTAAAGCTCTTCTACGGCGGCAACAAATTGCTCGCCACGATCAGAATAGCTCTTAAACATATCAAAGCTGGCGGCCGCTGGACTAAGGATCACCACGTCGCCAGATTGCGCTTTATTTTTGGCTAGTTTGGCAACTTCTTTCATTCCTGCCATATTCAATTGGACAATTTCGCAATCAATTTTTTCTTCCCTTAAAACTTCCCCAATTTCATCAGCGTTAGCGCCATTGATAATTATCAGTCGCACGTTTTGCCTGGCAATTTCTTTCGCTAGTTCAGAATAGTCCGCGCCTTTATCTGAGCCGCCCAAAATCAAAATTTTCGGCTCCGCAAAAGCTTTTAATGCCGCAATCGCGCTACCTGGAGTGGTCGAAATACTGTCATCGTAATATTTCACGCCGTATTTTTCAGCAACAAACTTCAATCGATGCGGTAGCCCCGTAAACTCGCTAAGCCCCTTCTTTATCTCATCATCCGACACGTTCGGCAAAATCGACTTCACCGCCGCTACCGCCGCGCAAGCATTGTCAATATTATGTTTCCCCGGCAAGCGAATCGCAGAAGTTATGTCATCCGAAAGAGCAAATGGATACTCCTTTTTCTGCGCCAAACTCGCATCTGCAATCGACGAACTAAACTCATTTTGAGAATTATAAACAACATAATCGTCCGCCGTTTGGAGCTTGGCAATATTCGCTTTTGCTGCCAAATAGTCATTAAAATCAGCGTGGACGTTCAAGTGGTCAGGTTCAATCATCAGCACCACGGCAACGTGCGGAGATTTCTGCAAATCCCACAATTGAAAACTGGACAATTCATAAACAACAATGTCGTTTTTCTCAATTTTTGGCAAAATATCCAAAGCTGGCACGCCAATATTTCCCACTAAATGAACGGTTTTACCTGCCGCGCGCAAAATCGACGAAATAAAACTGCACGTCGTCCCCTTGCCTTTTGTGCCAGTCACGCCAATTATAGTCGCTGGGCAATTGGCAAAAAACTCATTTGTCGCCGACCAAATTCGACCGTTAGTCTTTATCTTTTTTGGCGGAAGACTTGGCGACCTAACGATTAAATCCGCGTTCTCCAGCCCCGAAAATCCCGTCTGATAAGCCACATTTTCCGGCAAATTATCTACTTTTTCACGCTCGTCCGCCACCAAAAAATCAGCTTCCGGAAACTTCTCCCGAAAATAACGCAAATTAGATTGACCTTCAACACCAAAACCAGCAATGACAATTTTCATAACCTGATTATATCACGGGCAATTTACGATTACACCCTAGAACAGCTTGTCGAGCTTATCGTACAGCTTTGTTAATAACTCTTTTTCTTCCGAAGTAACTGCTGCCAACGTCCATGTGTTGGATGCAAAAAATTGACGAGCCGTTTCAATCAACTGGTCAGGAGTTACCGCCAAAATAGAATCTGGAACGGCGGCATAATCTCTCACGAAATCATCAGCAAAATATCGTCCTACGTAAAAATTGCTGACTTGCCCGACAGTTTGAGCGCCCATTTGATAACGACCCAACGAATACGACTTCACGCTTTCCAAATCTTCTTCAGAAATAGACCCAGCCAAAACTTTCTTCAACTCTCTCACGATAATATCAAAGAGTTTTTCTGCAGTTTCAACATTTACTTGTCCGCCAAAGTCCCAAGCCGAATCGTAAAAACCAATCGACGTATCACTAAAAATACCATAAGCCAAGCCTTTTTTACGAGCCGCGCCAAAAATCCTCGAGCTCATCGTTCCAGTCAAAATATGGTTCAATGCGTTCATAGCCGTAACTTCTTCATCGCTTAACTCGCGCGGAATCATCATCGACCAGCCAAACGTCAAATTCGTCGCCTCTTTTCGCCTAACTAAGACTGGGTTAGCTCTGCGCGGTTCGTCGCGCGGAATAACGAATCGCTCGCCCGTCTCTAATTGCCAGCCCTCAAGATGTTCTTTAATAGCCGCTTTTCGTCCAGCCATTTTTCCAGCCACCACAAACCGCATATTCTTCAAAGTATGCGTTCGCTTGTGATGATTTTTGATGTCCTTTAGCTCAATATTAGCAATTGTTTTTAGGCGCTGATTATACGTCAAAATATCTTCACCCAGCGCCTGCTGAATGCGCGGCCACATCACGCGGTTGTGATTGTTAAGATAACCAGTCAACTCAGAGCGAACATTGCCCTTTTCTGCCTCAAGCTCATCAGCGTTAAAGCGTGGTGTTGTAATAGCCAACCTCTGAAGCTCCAAAATCCTGTCCCACTCAAAATCCGCACAAATCGCTTCATAAACCATTGAATAGTCAGAAGTGTAAGCGTTGTGATAAGCACCGTTCTTGGTAAATTCCTGCTCATAATTGTGCTCCGAACGAAACTTTTCATTCGCGCCGAACGCCATATGCTCCATAATATGAGCCGTTTCGTAAATGTCTTTATTCAGAACATAGCGATTACCCGCCCTGAATTGCACCTGAAAACTCATTACCGTAGCGTCTGGAACGTCAATCAACAAGCCGCGCGCACCATTCTTCAGTCTAATTTCCTCAACCGTATGTTTCATTGCCTAATTCTCTGACTATTTACGATTTTTCTTACGGTTCTGTCGCTGAGCCTTTTTCTTCTTTCGAGCTTGATTCTTCGCACGATTTGATTCCGCACTGGTCTTGCCCTTTTTCACAGAGAAGTCATCGTCGCGATTTTCCTCGCCCGAACCAATTTCATTTACGCCACGCTCAACGGCATTTTCCGCCAACCTAGTTAGCTCGGTGTCATATTCGTCGTCTTGAGATTGACGAACTGTAGCGTCGGCTTTATGAATATTAAATATCGTTGTCAGAACTTCATCGCGGAGATTAGCCTGCAAACTCTCGAACAACTTCTGGGATTCTGATCGATATTCCACCAAAGGATCGCGCTGTCCAACACTTCGCCAGTGAATTCCCTCGCGCAAATGTTGCATATTTTCCAAATGTTGCATCCACAATGTATCCAACACCGCCATGTAGACTTCGCGCTCAACTCCGCGCAAATCATCAGCGCCAATCTCACGCTCTTTCTCCGCGTAAGCTTCTTCAGCCAGCTCCAGCGCCTTCTCATAGCGCAAACGATCTTTCTTTTCCTTGCCAACCTTTTCAATTTTTTCCTTATCAACCGGGAAAATAACCGAAAAATCCTCGACAAACTTTGGATTATTCTTTGATGGAAGAGTTGTCAATTCGTGAACTTTAGCCTTCAGCAATCGCTCAATTTCTGGCTTAATATTATCGCCTTCCAAAATCCTACGTCGCATAACATAAACGACGCGACGATGACGGTTAATCACATTGTCGTATTGAACAACATTTTTGCGCGTATCAAAGTTATAGCCTTCAACTCTCTTCTGTGCCGCTTCCAATGTTTTCGATACGGCGCGAGTTCTGATTGGTGTGTCATCATCGACGCCCAGCCTATCCATCAACGACGCAATTCGCTCACCCTGGAAAATTCGCATCAAATCATCTTCGGTCGAAACATAAAACTGAGTCTCGCCTGGATCGCCCTGACGTCCGCCACGACCACGGAGCTGATTGTCAATTCGACGTGATTCGTGTCGCTCCGAACCAATAACAACCAGTCCGCCCAATTCCTTCACGCCCTCGCCAAGCTTAATGTCGGTACCACGACCAGCAATATTTGTAGCCAAAGTAATCGCGCCCTTTTCGCCAGCTTTCGCCACAATCGCAGCCTCACGCTCATTGTTCTTAGCGTTCAGAATCTCAAATTTAATACCTTCTTTTTCCAAATATTTGGCAATTTGCTCATTCTTCTCAATAGAACCAGAGCCAACCAGAACAGGACGACCTTGCTTGTGGTAATCCTTAATCGCCTCAGCGACAGCTTTCAGTTTGGCCTTTTCAGTCTTGAAAATCAGATCTTCCTTATCCTCGCGAATAACTGGTTTGTTCGGTGGAATTTGGATAACATCAAGTGAATAAATTTGTTGAAACTCTTCAGCTTCAGTAAATGCCGTACCAGTCATACCGCTCAATTTATTGTACAAACGGAAATAATTCTGGAAGGAAATTGTCGCCAAGGTCATACTCTCTTCCAGCACAGGAACACCTTCTTTTGCCTCAATGGCCTGATGCAAACCTTCATTGTAGCGGCGACCCTGCATCAGACGACCAGTATGCTCGTCAACAATAATCACTTCGCCATCGTTAGTTACAACATAATCCTTATCGCGCTTGAACAACGTCTGTGCTCGCAAAGCTTGATCCATGTGATAAACACTGCGCACGTGATCTGGCGTGTACAAGTTTTTTATTCCCAGCAATTTCTGGACTTTCTCAACACCCTCATCAGTCAAGGCAACGCTTCGGCGCTTCTCATCCAAAACGTAATCTTCCGGAACCAACTTTGCGGCGATTTTAGCAAACGTGTAATAATTGTCAGGATTTTCAGCCGCTGGAGCAGAGATAATAAGTGGCGTACGAGCTTCGTCGATCAAAATTGAGTCGACCTCGTCAACGATTGCAAAGTTCAATTCACGTTGCCTGAGCAAATCAACATCATTAACCATGTTGTCGCGCAAATAGTCAAAACCAAACTCGTTGTTAGTTCCGTAAGTAATATCCGCAGCGTAAGCCTCTTTACGCGAAACTGGACGAAGTTTTCGCATTCGAGGATCGTCGTGATGCTCATTGTCGTAATCTTTATCATAAACAAATGACGCCTCATTGATAATCACACCAGTAGTCAGACCTAGGAAATCATATACTTGACCCATCCAGCCAGCGTCGCGCTGAGCCAAATAGTCATTAACCGTCACCACATGAACGCCCTTACCCTCCAAGGCGTTCAAGTAAGTTGGCAGCGTCGCCACAAGAGTCTTGCCTTCACCAGTCTTCATCTCAGCGACATTACCCTCATGAAGAACCATGCCGCCAATCAGCTGCACATCATATGGACGCTCACCAATAACACGCTTAGCAGCTTCCCTTGCTATAGCAAACGCATCTGGCAAAATAGTATCAAGCGTCACATTTTTCTTCGACAAACGCTTTTTCAGCTCATCAGTTTGCGCCCGAAGTTCCTTATCGGACATCTTTTCATATTTGTCATTCAGGCCGTTAATAACGTCAACTTGCTTACGCAATCGTTTCAAAATCTTCTTCTGCGGATCGCCAAAAATCTTACTCAGCGCTTTTTGTTGTGTAATTGCCATAAACCTTAAAACTCCCTCACTTTCAGGCATTTTCAAAAACTTCTTTTATTATAACTTTTTTCGGGCAATTTGAAAAGAAAAAGCGCCCAGAATCTGAACGCTTTCCTGCCAATTTCATCTATCAATTATTTTCGACCGAAAGTTTGCTTTAGCTTCGCCAAAACCCCGCGACTTCCGCCAACGTGAGCCAACACATCGTCTTTATACTTACGAACTTGACCATTCAACCTAGCTTCAACAATATCCACCGCAGCCAAAACGTTCATGGTTGAATCCTTAGCTACAATTTTCTTATCCGGCACGTTGATAATAACTTCAACTTCGTATTTGTTGCCGCCAGGATTGTCAACCTGCTTAATCTTCACATCTGCAGATGCGCTTTTTCGCGCGTGGCGTGGCAAATATTTTCCCAACGAACCAATTTTTCGCTCAACGTATTTTTTTGTTGTAGCGTTCAGCTCATATTTAACGCCAGTAATTGTAATATCCTTAATCATTTTTCCTCCTACTAACTAATACGCTCTTATTATATCACGTCACGACCATTCATATACGGACGAAGTACTTCAGGGACAGTCAAAGTTCCATCTGGATTCTGGAAATTCTCCAAAATCACCACCAACGAGCGAGCCAGCGACACCGCAGTTCCATTCAATGTATGAACAGATTCAATCGTGCCGCTTTCTCGCCTGACTCGAATATTCAAACCACGAGCTTGATAATCAGTACAATTTGAGCAACTCGTCAGTTCACGATAAGTTTGGTCAACTGGCGACCAATATTCAATGTCGTACTTCTTCGCAGCCGGCGCACCCAAATCGCCCGCCGCAATATTAACCACGTGATAAGAAATACCAATTTGCTGCCAAAGCGCCTCTTCAACACTAAGAATTTTCTCATGAATTTCTTTAGATTGCTCAGGCAAACAAAACGCGTACATTTCCAACTTATTAAATTGGTGAACTCGGAACAGACCACGCGTGTGCTTTCCGTATGTTCCCGCCTCTTTTCGATAGCAAGGACTATATCCAGCGTATAGCAATGGCAAATCTTTTTCATCCAAAATCTCATCCGCGTGATAGCCGGTTAGCGGCATTTCCGCCGTACCAATTAGCGTCAAATCTTCGCCGTCAACTACATATTCATTACTGCCCTCGCCCTTCGGAGTAAAACCTGCGCCCTCGGCTGTTCGCAAATTGACCATATGCGGCACGGTCATAAATGTGAATCCCTGCTTTGTTACGTAATCCAAGGCAAATTGAGTTACGGCATTTTCCAATAAAGCCAAATCGCCCTTCAAATAATAAAACTTCGCACCAGCCACCTTGGCGCCGCGCTCAAAGTCTACCCAGTCGCGGCTTACGGCGTAATCCAAATGGTCTTTTGCACCAGTTTTGCAATCGCCATAAACTTTTACCTCAACAGAATCTTCTTCGCCACCCAAAGGCACGTCGTCAAAAGTGATATTCGGGACGTTTTTAAGAATTGCCGCAACTTTCTCCTCAGTTGACTTCAAATAACTCTCACCCTCTGCCAGCTCAACTTTCAATTGCTTGCCCTGATCAATCAGTTCTTGGTCTGGTCGACCGCCTTTCATTTTCGCTGAAATTGCGTTGCGCTGTTCGCGTAACGCTTCAACCTGCTTTTGCAAATCGCGACGCTCATCATCTAATTGCAACAATGCCGCAATATCAACTTTATAGCCTTTATCGTTTGCCGACTTTTGCACCAAATCGACATTTTCTCGGATGAACTTAATGTCTAACATGTCTCAATTATATAACAACATAGACTATATATAAATAAACCCCGCCAGATTTAACAGACGGGGTTTTAGATAAGTGTAAATAATTTACTTACATAGCTGTGCCAGGTAACGTTGTTGGCCATGGAACGTTGTCGTTTGGCACATACGATACGCTAACGATCGGAGGAAGTGTTGGTGTTGGATTCTGAGCGCTAGCTGCTTCAGCATTAATCTGTCCAGTGTTTTGAACAATCCAAGTCAAATATGAATTACCATGTCGACCGGCGGAAGGACCTTGCATCTGGTCACTAGGACGTAATCCATCTGGCAATGTACCTGTACCACCACCGTTCCAGTTATATGCCCAGCCCGTAAGAGCTGCATACAGATAAACAGTATTGTTAATTCGTCGAACCTTGACTACGCTGGCTTTCATGGATGTTGAGAGAATCTGAGGAACACTTCTCCAGCCAGTGTCGCCGTATACGACCTTCCAGCCTGTTTTATCACTACCACTAGTTTTAATCCAGCGAATGGCACCGTTTGTAGCAGCTGTATCAGTATAGTACGTACCAACACTAGCCTTAACATTACCCTCAGGCATACCAGTTCCGCGAATTTCGTACGTATCTTTCCATTCTACGTCACAGTCATTATCAGTTTTCTTACCGAGCACTTGATTTGTTCTACCGCCCGCAGGAAGATTCTTGCCTGTAAATTGTAAACCTAGGTTACTTGTACCATTTCCGGTAATAGTCAATCCAGTCGAGCAAGGCTGAGTGCTATTAGTTACAGAAATTGTAGCATTTTGGCCAGCTGGCCCTGTAGCACCAGTCGCACCCGTAGCTCCCGTGGCTCCTCTAGCTCCTGTAGCACCATTAGCTCCGTTGCGGCCGTCTTTACCATCCTTGCCGTTTTGGCCATTCTGGCCGTTAATGCCGTTTCGACCGTCCTTACCGTCCTTACCATCCTTGCCGTCTTGACCATTCTGGCCCTTAAGTAGGTCAGAATATGCTATGACATTCTTCCACTCTGAGTCGCCAGTGTATCGCCACTGAATATACAAAGAACCCTTTTGGACTTCAACACTACGACCGTCTTTGCCGCGAAGCTCGTCAAGAGATATAATCTTCTTCCAATCGCCGCCTGAATATTGATACTGAATCTCGCCTGAGTCCTGACGAACAGATATAGAATCTATGTCAAAACCGCCACGTGGCATCATCTTACAAAAGATGAAAAACAGTAACAATATCAATATTATTGTTATAGTAAACAGACTCAAGACAAATGCCTTTGATGCCGGCTTCCTATTATTTGTTTCTTCCATCAAAAACAACCCCCAAATCGTTTTTAAACTACTTATGCTTTATCATTCTACACGCATTTAATTTAAAAATCAAGCTATTTTTTACTCTTTTATCCACAATTTTTTATTAAACGTGAGAAATCATTCCCATACTAAGCATAACCAACAAAAACAGCCCCAGGACAAATCGATAAATTATAAATGGTCGGAAATTATTACTCTGAATAAATTTCAACAACCACGACACGGCCAAATAGCCGACACCGAATGAAATTGCCGTGGCGATTATAGTTGGAGTCCAGCCAACGCCGCCAGAAATGTGTTTATATTTGGTAGCGACTTCCAATAGTCCTGCCGCAACTAGTGCTGGAATACCCAAGAAGAAACTTAATTTCGTAACCGACAAGCGGTCAAATCCACGAAACAGACCGACTGAAATTGTTGCGCCAGAGCGACTAACTCCAGGAATGAGCGACAAGCATTGCCCTGCGCCAATTGCCAAAGTGTCTTTCCAGCTCGTCTCAGTTTCGCCACGCTTGTTATTTACCGCACGATTGTCAGCCAGCCACATAACAACACTCCAACCAATCAACCCAAACGCCACAAACCACAAACTGCGCAGAACTGTTTCAACTTCGTGCTTGAATAACAGTCCGACAATCGCAATAGGAATTGAGCCGATAATAATTGCCCAGCCATATTTATAATCAAACTTTCGACGAGCTCGCTTCCACCATAAACCGCGCCACCAAGCTTGCAGGATTCGCCAAATGTCGCTCCAGAAATAAATCACTGCCGCCAAAATTGCTCCGATCTGGATTATCGCCGTAAAAGCCACGACACTCGGATCGTCAATTCGCATTCCCAACAACTTCTCAGCAATCGTCAGATGTCCAGTCGAAGAAATTGGTAAGAATTCCGTAATTCCCTCGATTACGCCGAGAATAATCGCTTGCCACCAAGCCACGCTTAAAAATTACCTTTCATCCTTCAAGTGTAGCATTAGCGATAAAATCATTCAAATGCATAGGCCTAAGATTCGGAATTTTCTGCTTCAATCGAGTTGTGATAGAACAAACCGCTAACATTCACGCCCGCAGGAGCATAAATTTTCAAGCCAGTTATCGGTTTATAAAACTTCAAGCAACCGTCAAAGAATATCGCGTTGCACTTCTCAGAAACAGATAGCACAATTTTATCGCCATCGCGGCGCACGTTAATTTCTGGCTTATTCGCCTTTGGCAAATCCACAAACTCTGCTTCCACCTTAAACTTGTCAGAATTTATTCGCGAAACATTCCCCACTGGCATATCAATAAAAATTGAATTAGCGTTCGTCGTATCTGGAATATCGATATTCACTTTCTTCGTGAGCTGCTGCGATTCACGCGCATATTCCAAGCCAGCGTGAGCACTAAATATTGCGGCGCTTGCCAAACTCATAAAAACAACGGACGCCGACACTATCATTGTGATTACAGACATTCGATTGACCTTCCAAGCGAATATGCTACGCGTTACAATTGCACCAAATATAACCGTCGCGATTCCGCCAATTGCCAAGGAAGTCCACACTCCCCACGCCCACATTTGCATACCCAAACCGCCGAGCATATCAATCATGGAAACGCCGAGCGCCCCGCCAACAATCAGTCCAAACAGTATCGCTAGCGTCGTAAGTAGCACCACAGCGCCGACAAAATATTGGAAAAATTTCGCAATTGGAGTTTTTCCGGCAGACACAGTTGAATTTCCATCAGCAGAAACCTCCTTAAGAGCAGCCAAAGTTACTGGCTTCCCGCGCATTCGTAATTTGTCCGATGCGGTTTTTGCTGGCGGCGTTGACACCCACATCGCGAGGTAAACCAGCACCATCGTACCGAATGTTACGAACGGCGAGACAATTGCAATCAGTCGCACCCACAATGGATTAATATTAAAGTACGCCGCTATTCCCGCACACACGCCGCCAATGACAGCTCCGTCCGTGTCGCGCATCAATTGCTTTTCTGGTTTTTCATTATCATCTGTCAATTCATCCGTTGGGTCCTCGCTATCATCCGAAAAATCACGCGGTTCGCCCATTTGATTTTTAATCGCCAAAACGTCATCGTCGCTAATAACACCTTCTTTCATCACGCCACGCTCGGCTAGAATTTCAACCATTCGCGCCTCAATTTCCTTCATTGCTTCCTCGTCGGCGTGCATATTTTTCTGAATCGAATTAAGGTACTTTTCTAGCGATTTCTTAGCGTCAATTTCCACACTAAACGCCGTTTTTGCCAGATGAATCCTGGTTATTTCCTTCATTTATTTTGTTCCTTTCTCTAAGTTATCAAGCGAATTATTTAACATATTTATGCGATCTTTAAGTTCATGAATCAATTGATCGCCATGATCTGTCAATGAATAATATTTTCGCGGCGGACCTTGCTCGCTTTCCTGCCATTCGTGTTGCAAATATCCATCTTTCTGCAGCCTATTCAGCAGCGGATAAATCGTACCTTCAACCACCGTTAAATCCGAATCGTTCAATTGCTTAACGATATCGCCAGCGTACTGCGCTTTATTAGAACAAACCAGTAAAACGCAATAAACCAAAAATCCTTTTCGCAATTGGACCGCCAAGCTTTCCGCATAGCTATCAACGTCCACTTTTACCTTCTTTCGGTATGTTAGAGCCCTTAATTTTGCCGTCTTTGATCAGGATTTGATAATCGCATTTCTTAGCCAAATCAACGTCGTGCGTCACGATAATCAGCGTTGCGCCTTCTTGCTTGTTGTAATTGAATAGCAATTCTTCCACCTTCGCGCCGGTTTCGCTATCCAAATTTCCCGTAGGTTCGTCCGCAAAAATGATCTGAGGACTACCGACAATCGCCCGCGCAATTGCCAAACGCTGCTTCTGACCGCCCGACAAATCCTTCGCACGATTCTTACGCTTCTCATACAGATCAACCGCCTTCAGCGCCTCATTGATTTTACTTTCCCTCAAGCCCCTTGGCATCTTCACAATTTCCAGCGGCAAGCTCACATTATCCGCCACGCTTTCATTGCCCTGAACAAAGAAACTCTGGAAAATAAAACCTATTTTTCTCGCGCGGAACTCGTCAACTTGCTTTTGTTTCAATTTCAGAATGTCCTGACCGTCAATAATCACCTCACCTTGCTGCGGTCGATCCAAGCCAGAAATTGCGTGCATTAGCGTCGATTTTCCTGAACCAGATTTTCCCAAAATCGCCACGCTCACGCCCGTTGGAATTCGCAAACTCACATCATTTAGCGCCACAAATTGGTTCTTCTTTTTGCCGTAAATTTTCGTCACATTTTTAAGCTCAATCATAACAATTCTCCTATTCCGTTCTTAACGCCTCAATTGGATCTAATTTTGTTGCCTTGCGGCTCGGCAACCAGCCAGAAAGTACCGCCATAATCATCAGTCCGATTATCAAAAGTCCCATTTGCAGAGGATTGATGACTAATAGATTCGTACCTTGCTCCAACTTCAGAAAATTAGCAATCATAGGGTTAAGTAGCGACATCAAACTCGCCAAACCAACGCCGATCAAACCGCCGAGAAGCCCAACCCACGCCGCTTCGTATCTGAACATTTTACCGATATCACGACCTCGCATTCCCAGAGCTTTCATTAGCCCAATCTGACTAGTTCGCTCCAGAACCGAAATGTACATCGTATTAACAATTCCAAACACGCTCGCAAGCAGCGCCAAGCCACCAAACCCAATCAGCGCCATTTGGGCCATATTCACAAAAGTCAGCATAGCCTTGCGTACATCCTGAACCGAAGACGCCATGTAGTCCTTACCAAGCTCACTCTTCACCGCCTCAACATTTTTCTCATCATCAACCGACGCAATTACGTAAGAATAATCATTAGGCAAATCTTTAGGGTGACTAAAGTCGTAAATATCCTTAGCGTCGTCCACAGAAACGCGCACGGCTGGCTGATAAAACAGAATCGTGTCCGAAGGTTTATCGACTGCCGCAACTTTCAGAGATATTTCCTTGTCAGCGTTTTTGCTCGGCGAATCTCCTTTTTTCAATCCCAGCGTAATCGTTTGTCCAATTGCTGATTTTGCATCACTAAATCCCATTTCTTTTACGTAAGATTCCGGAATAACAACCTCGCCCTTTTTCGGCATAAAATTGTCCAAATTACCAGCCGCAAACTTCATTCGAGTTTTATCAAACTTCACGGTTACACTCGGCACGAATTTTTTGTCACTTGCCGAACTTTTGGCGTATAAAACTCCATACATAGAATAAGCTGGCGTCACTTTTTCTATGTGCGGAACTTTCTGTATTTTTTTCACATCGTTATCAGTCATCGAATATTTTTCTATCGACTTAGACTGATTCTTTTCCGTATCTTCCGAGTCGCTATATTCTGGAAGATTGCTATCAGGTCCTGATGAGGTCACTTTTTTATAGACCGAAACAGATTTTTTATCGCCAGCCGCGTCGACCATGCTGTTCGTATACAGCCGACCACCTTCTCCAGCCATCAGCGCCAGACCAATTGTAAACGCCCCAACTGAAATTGCCAGCGCGGTTAAAATCGTGCGACCTTTTGATTGCCCCAAATTTCGACCGGCGCGTTTAATAATGTCAATTCTTCTCACATTAAGCTCCTTGTTGATTTATTATACATAGTACTATGTTATACAAGGTACCTTAAATTGTCAAGGTATTTTTAAGACAACATTTGAAAGATCATAGATTTTACCCGATTAAGGTGCACTATTTTCGACGTTTAGCCCTAACTACCATATTCTTCAGACATTTTATAACCTCCTCGATTTAACCCTATTCCTCATCATACTCATCTTCAATCTCTTGGTCCAGAATCTCTTCAATCACGTCTTCTAGCGTAATAATTCCCAGCTCCGCCTCATCGTCCATCACCACAAACAAATGATTGTGCGTTTGAATGAATCGACTTAAGACCGTATCCAGGCGCGACCTCTTGTCAATATCGTAAATTTTATCGCGGTACAATTGGCTAATTGGCAACGGCAAATCTCGTCCAACGATATCCTTCACGTATAAAACTCCAACCAATTCCCCGTCAGATTGAACCGGAATTCGCGAATGTCCAGCGTGCTTAATCTGAGCGAGTAAAGTCGCGTCCAGCTCGTCATCCAGATCCACGACGAAAACCTCGCTCATCGGCGTAACCAAATCGCCAGCCGTCTTTTTACTAAACTGCAGCGCTCCCGCAGCAATGCGACTTTCGTCATAATCAACCGGACTATCCGACCTAACGGCGTGCTCGTGAATAATCTCCTCCAGCTCCTGATGAGAATATAATTGCGGCGTTTCCTTACCCAACCAACGATTCAACAATTTCGACATCGGCTGAGCAAGCGGCCAAAATAGCACGTAAATCACGTCAAGTAGCCAAAAGAAATATCGCACAAATCGATATCCACGCTGCGAGAAAATCGCCTGCGGTAAAATCTCGCCAAACATCGTAATGAGGAGCGTCGCAATCAGACCGCCAACCACGCCATTCGTCATATTGCCAAGCAAAATCGACATCGCGGTATTCACGCCGACGTTGCCGAGCAAAATACAGAAAATCAAATAATAGCCGTCTTTTCGATATCGATACACTCGCGCCGCAATTTTGTCGCCCTGCCTGGCCTTTCGCTTCAAGTCATCAGGCCGCGCCATCATTAAACCAATATTCAGACCGGAAAATAGCCCAGAAAGCGCCAATAGAACAGCCGCCGCCAGCCATAATAAAATATTAGACATAATTACAAACCTCTACTCTGAATCGCAGCTAAAAACAGCCTGCCAGAAAATAACTCCAATAAAAAATCCATATCTTTAATTATACCAAATTCTACCAGCCGCCGCCTCCGCCGCCTCCTCCGCCGCCGCCAGCGAATCCACCACCAGACGAACCGCCAGAAGTCGAAGAATAATCACTAGCATGACCAGCCGCCGTCGACAAACTGCTTAGCCCAGACGAAAACGCCACAGCATTGAATGCGCCCCGCCCAACGTACCAATCTGGCGCCTCGCCAACTTGCTCGTAATATTTGCCCATCTGCTTGCTCCAATTTTTCTCTTGCCCAAACAACACGGCGTAAGGCAAAACTCTTTCATATAATTTAACAAGTTGCTTTTCGTCATTCACATCAACAACTACTTTTTCCGTGCCTTCAGGACTTTGTAGAATATTCAATCGCTCAGCTTCAGCCACGCCGATATACATTTTCAATCCTTCCAAATATCGCCTCAAGCTCAAACCATCATCAGTCAGCGACCAACCTCTGGACGCTAAGACGAGCATAATTGACATAACAAGGAGCATCGGCGACAAAAACAAAACAGCCAACACAAGAACTCGCTTAAACCATCCTCTCATTATTCGTCTCACTTCTGGATTTTGCTCGCATAAACCATATTTCCCTCTGGCTAGCGTCTCCAGATTTTTATCATCGTCACGTGTTCGCGTCATGTATTTTATATTATTTTGAAGATTTTTCAGATTTAGGCGTTGACCTGGTTTTGGAATAGATGAACTGTCAAACATATCCTGGATAATTTCAATTTCCTCGGCTTTAAGTTCCTGCAAATCTTTAATAATTTCAATCTCATATTGCGCACCGCTAAACAGCGAAGATTTTTTCACTTCATAAATTTTAATATAATGCCGAACCGCCAGGTCTAATAATTGCGCGACCTTTGGCAAGCCTTTAACCTTGAATGGGTCGTATTTTTTCAAAACATATGTCGACATCAAAACGCTAATATCCTCTGGCGGTAAATATTCCGGTGGAATCGGTTTTAATTCCTTATCTCTGCCAACCAACCGCCTATATCGAATTATTAGAAAAATCACCAAAGGTGTCGCGATTGTATAAGCTAAAATCTGCATCAAATGCCAAATTCCAATCAACTTTTCCATCAGCGTTTCTTGATATCCAGAAAAAGTCCCGCTCTTAAATCCAACCGCCACAGTTACGCCTTGTTGACGACTCAACTTATCTATTTTCGCAGCAATCCGGCTCTCATCTTCGCTCAAGTCGCATTGCGTCGTCGAGCCTCGACTGCCGACATAACAAAAAGCTTTCCCTTGCCTTGCCGCAGCCACAGACTTATCAAGTTTCACAGAAATTTGCACATTTTCCATCGGGACACGCCACTCATCGCCGATCACATCCCAATAGAACTCATCACGCCCCGTATCGCCGTAATTCTTAGTTACATCACGCTGTGTAAACTTAATAATATAAGTTTTCTCGCCTTTCACGTAAGTGTTTTTATTACCAATTCTCAACTCATCGTCATTCCAGGAATATTCAAGCGGCGTACCATTTTCATCAGTTACAGATTGCAATGAAAAATTCGTCGAGTGATCATCGTACTTCTTAACAAAAACTGGCGCGATTCCCCGATTTTGGTTCGGCGGAAAATTAGCAGTAATTCGCCAAGTAGCTTCCAATTTTGATCGATTATCAGAGT
>CALHKG010000015.1 GCA_938033875.1 uncultured Candidatus Saccharibacteria bacterium
GGGCGCGATGATTGTGGCAGACCAGCCGACGTGTTTTCCATCTGATCTATTGGTTGCGGTCTCGTCGAAAGATGACGGCACTATGCTCAATCGTATTCGCGGTCGCCACGTAGCTGAGGTATTGGAGAATCGGCGGCATTTTTGCGATCATATTGGTGTTAAGTATGACGACGTTGTCTATCACGTGATTTCATATGACCAAGGACAAACGTTTGATAATATCGCCGAAGTTACTGAAACTGACACAGTTAAGTGCAACAACGAGGGGATTTTTGCTGACGCGCTATATACCGAAGCGGCTGGCGTAGGCTTGTTCTTGCCAGTGGCGGACTGTATCGCCACCGTTATATATGATCCAAAGCGTCGGGCGTTGATGCTGGCGCATTTGGGTCGGCATTCGACAGTTGCGCAGTTGATGTCTCAGGCCGTCCAGTATTTTGTCGAGCAGGGTAGCCAAGTGAGGGATTTGCAGATTTGGATGTCACCAAGTATAACACAAAAAAACTATCGCATGGATTATTTTAACTATGCAGGTGATGATGATTGGCAAAACTTCTGCCACCAAAAGGCCGATGGATTTTATCTTGATATGCAAGGATTTAATCGTTCGTTGGCTATCCAAGCGGGCGTTCCTGCTGAAAATATTTTCATCTCACCAATTGATACGGCGGACAATCCAAATTATTTTTCGCACTCATCGGGTGATATTGGCGGTAGGTTTGTTGTCGTTGCGTGTATGCGATATTGACCGTCGACAGTTGTTTGTAATAAAAAGCAACTCAGTATTTTAAGGCTGAGTTGCTTTTGTGATTAAAGGTTAATTAATCAATCAGATTTTCGTGTTTTAAATCCTTAACGGCGTTGATAGCTTCTTCTTCAGTGAACTTCCAATAGCTGGTAAGAGTTTTTATCAAGTTACTTCTACTATATTTTCCGTTCTTCAGAATGTCTATAGCGCGCAGTCGTGCTCGCTCGGTGTAGTTGATGTTATACTCTGCCAGTACTTCCCGAACTTCTGATTCTACGAATTTATCACTATCTGTCAGATAACGTATTATGCTATTCTTTGAATACAGTTTAGCCCACGCCCACGGGCTGTCGTTATCTAGGGAGTGTCTATTCATCCAATTGCGTATATTTATCTTGAAGTCGTAATTTAACCGATTAACTCCTGTTTCTGCCTCTTCTTTAGTGAAGCTATGATCGTTCACTAGTGATTGTATGAGAACCTCTTTTGAGACTGTACATTTGTTGCATTCAGTAGTATTTTTGGCGGCTATCAGGGTAGCGTTGTGTACAAAATCAATACTCACCACCTTAAATGCGTTGTCTATTTCTTCCTTGGTAAAGCCTCTCTCGGTAAGATGTCTTTCGCCCTGTATCCTTGATGTGTGCCTGAGGGAGTCTATACTCTTCAGAGCTTTTATGGCTTGATTTTTAAAGAATTCAGAAAAGTTAATTTCACGACCTAACTCGTCAAATGCTTTCTCGACTGTTTCTTTTGGTAGCGTATGATAGTTTATAGTATTCTCTATTAAGTGACTCTTGGAAATAGAATACGGGTATTGTTCGTTAGAGTAGGCCTTGACGCCTACTTTTATTATCCTTTTTGCAGCATCTACAGGGTTGTAGTTTGGGCAGGCTATTTCAAACAATTGTAGCGCTGTGTCGTAGTCATTTGGTTTGCTTGCGTGTACCATAGCGCTTATGGCCGATGACTTGGAGTAAGGGCCTCCGCAAAAATCCCTAGTCCTAAAATTCTTTACCAATTCTCTAGAAAAACGCCTATCCCATTTTCCGTCGCTACCAACTAAGTAATCGTCTAGTGTAATAGCATTCTTCAACATGTCACCGTCTCTGCCGACGTAGTAGTCGCCGACCCACTGTTCACGCAACATATGACCTTTAGTGTCGAAGTAGTACCACTTGTCTCCAATCATCTTCCAGGTGTTTTCTGTCATGTGTCCGCTGGTATTAAAGTAGTACCAGTGGCCATTTATCCACTCCCACTTGCTATGTGTGATATATCCGCGTCCGTCAAAGTAGTACCATTTGCCGTCTATGTGCTTCCATTGAAGTTGAGGGTAGCTACCGTCAGAATTTCTATACCACCATCCAACTGAATCCCTCTGCCAACTCCCTCCGTTAGCGCTTGCTGTTGCTGGTGTGTAGACGCCGATTATAGCAATGCTAATAGCTGCGACTACGGTTAAGTTTTTTATGAGTTTGTTCATAACTCCCCTCCTAATAAATTGTGATTATAATTATATCATGTCAATTAGCATCTTTCATCATTAGTCATGATCTGCTGAATTTGCTATAATTTACCTATGACTAAGAAACACGCTTACATAACCACTGCTATTCCTTACGTAAACGGCTTGCCGCACATTGGGCACGCTATGGATTATATATTGGCAGACGTGTGGGCGCGTTATTCCAGACAGAACGGGCGTGAAGTTCGTTTTCAAGCTGGTGTAGATGAGCATGGTAATAAAATTGCCGCCAAAGCTGCCAGTCAAAATCAAACACCTCAAGAATATGTCGACCAAACGCACGTCAATTTTAAGAATATGATTGCTGAACTAAATATTTCAGTGACAGATTTTATTCGAACGACTGACGCGCATCACGTTGCTGCGGTGCAATATATTTGGCAGAAACTCGTTGAGGCCGGCTACATTTACAAAGGTTCATATGAAGGCTGGTATTGTCAGGGGTGCGAAGCTTTCGTTACGGATAAAGAAGCTGCCGATAATAATGGGGTTTGTCCAGATCACCAGACGCCTTATCAGCGTTTGAGTGAGGAAAATTACTATTTTAAGACCAGTGCTTTTTCGGACAATATTCGTCAGGCAATTGAGTCAAATAAAATGAGAATCGTGCCTGAGTTCCGTAAAAAAGAGTTTTTGGAATTGATGAAAGACGGCCTGAAAGACGTGTCGGTTTCTCGTCCGCGCAAAAATCTTAGCTGGGGTGTGCCAGTTCCTGGTGATGATAATCAAGTCATGTACGTTTGGCTGGATGCTTTGAGCAATTACATTACGGTTATTGGTTATCCTGATCGTCCAGAAGAGTGGCAATCTTTTTGGCCGGCTGACGTGCAAGTCATCGGCAAGGACATTCTTCGTTTCCACGCTGGTATTTGGCCAGCAATGCTCATGGCGCTGGATTTGCCACTTCCGAAGGTTTTACTTGTTCATGGATTTATTAATTCTGGCGGAATGAAAATGGCAAAGAGTCTCGGAAATGGTGTTGGTCCAGCTGATATTATTCCAGATTACGGCGCTGAGGCGTTTCGATATTACTTCTTGCGCCACGTACCAACGCAAGATGACGGCGACTTTACTTGGGAAAAGTTTGAAGCTGCGTATAATGGCGAACTTGGCAATGATTTGGGCAATTTGGTTCAGCGAGTCGCTAAAATGGTGCAGAGTTATCAAGCTGGCGTTATTGGTGATGCTCCACAATCAGAACACGATATGGGACCGTATCGTCAGGCGATGGAAAGTTATATGTTTGACCAAGCAATGGATGAAATTTGGCTAATTGTTCGTTCTTTGAATCAATATATTGAGCGAGTTCAGCCTTGGCAAGTTGCTAAAAATCGTGATAAAGATCCAGAAGCAGAGTCGCATTTGAGTGAGATTTTGGCGCACGCTTGTGGCACATTATTGCAAGTGTCCGACATGCTGCGACCATTCATGCCGCAAACTGCCGAGAAAATTCATGATATGTTTGCTAGTGGTGTCGTGCCGTCAGAATTGACGCCTTTGTTCCCGCGCAAATATATTCACACGCCAGATCCACGTGCTCCGAAAACAGAATCTCAGGTTAAATAGTTTATGATTGAAGCAGATAAGAAAAGTACGACTAAGGGTTTACGTCTGATAGATTCGCATTGTCATTTGCACGATACGGAATTTTTTACGGATAATCGCGAGCAATTTTACAAAGAAACGGTCGAGGTGAATATTGGCATGATTTGCGTTGGCACTGACCAGCGAAGTAGCCGTCAAGCTGTGGAATTTGCCGCGAATCATGAGTTTACTTGGGCGGCAATTGGCGTTCATCCGCACGATACGAAAGACGGCTGGGGAGATGTCAAAACTTTGTTGGAGAATAAGACGGAAAATTCTCCGATTGTGGCAATTGGTGAGATTGGGCTTGATTATTATTACAATAACAGTCCGCGGGAAACACAAATTGAGGGCTTGGAGGCGCAACTTCAAATGGCAATAGATTATGATTTGCCAGTAAGTTTTCATGTTCGCGATGGCGCGAAGGATCAGCCGTCAGTTTGGGGTGATTTTTGGCCAATCTTCGATAATTTTCCTGGACTGCGCGGTGTTTTGCATAGTTTTACAGATACGCGTGAAAATTTAGAAAAAGGCTTTTCGCGAAATTTATACGTTGGACTTAATGGAATTAGTACATTCACAAAGGATCAATTGCAAAAAGAATTGTTCGCTTCAATCCCGCTGGAGCGATTATTGCTAGAAACTGACGCGCCATTCTTGACACCAGCGCCGTTTCGTGGTAATATAAACAAGCCAGAATATGTGAGATTGGTGGCTGAGTATTGGGCGAAGCAACGAAATATTGATTTCGATGTTTTAAGCCAAGCTACTCTTCACAACACAAAAGAACTTTTTGGCATTTGAAAGTGGAGAAAATGAGTAGTACGCCGGAATGTGTTACAAAAACACCTGAAATTGAAGCTCTTAAAGAGGTTTATAGAATTTATCCTAATACCGAGAAGGATAACTTTGACTCTAAACTAAATCCCAATTTAGGCGAGGTTGCAGTTAAAGGTGGCAGTGATGAAGCGCTTAATCACTGCAGGGAAGTGCTTGGTGAAAAAAAGAAGCCTACCGATCCTGTTGATTCTGTGAAAGAAATTAGCATTAGGTTAGCAGATCTTCGAAAAACTAAAGCTAACGAGGTACAATAAGTGACTAAGTTTTTGAAAAAAGTACGAAGTTTGGTTTTTGCTGATGATAGTGACGCGGTGTCTTTATTGAAATTTCGTAAAAAAGATCGTCCATTAAAGAAATTTACCGAGCGCGAGCTAATCCAATTGGAAAGTGAAATTGGCGCAACAATTTTTGGCGAGAAGCCGGCGTATGTTGCGCGACGAGAATTTTTTAATTTAGATAAAGATACTTGGATTTGGTATGAAGAAGTTGCTGATGGTAAGGGCGGCCGACAAGAATTGACGACGCGTTATGAAGTGCAACCAAAGGGAATCTTGAAGATTCAACCGAATTATCGCTATAGCTATTTGGAGGGCGACGAGCTTCAGAATTTTGTCTTGGCAACTAAGGAATATTACGAACGAGTTTCTCGGCAATTATATAAGAAAGATCCGCAAACCGGTCAGCCGCTTTGATATAATAAAAAAGTGAATAAAGACTATATCTATCTTGATCATGCTGCTGCCACGCCAATGGACCCGTTGGTGATTGAGGCGATGTTGCCATATTTTTCTGAAAAGTTTTTCAATCCGTCTAGTCCGTATGCTCCAGCAATATTTACAAAGCGTGAATATCAAGACGCGAAGGCTCGGCTGGCGCGCTGCTTGGGTGTGATGGCTGATGAATTGATAATGACAGCTGGAGCAACTGAGTCTGTTAATTTGGCATTCAATGCAACAAATGGTGTAAGTTTAATTTCGGCAATTGAGCATGACTCGGTTATTAATTCCGCAAAAGCGCGTTCGGAAGTAAAGCTAATTCCGCCAATGAAAAATGGACGAATAGACCCGAGCACGGTTAAAAAAATGTTAACGCCAGACGTTGGATTTGTTAGTGTTGCGCTGGTGAATCATGAGCTGGGCTACATACAGCCAATTGAAGAAATTGCGGAAATTGTAAAAGCAGAGCGACTTAGGCGCCAAGAAAATAGTGAATCTACACCACTTATTTTTCATACAGACGCTTCGCAGGCGGCGGCTTTAATTGACGTGAAGATTAAAAGGCTGGGTGTTGATTTATTGACATTGTCTGCGGCGAAAGTTTACGGCCCAAAGCAGGTTGGATTATTGTGGGTGCGACCTGGTGTTACGCTGAAAGCTAATATTTTTGGTGGCGGTCAAGAATTGGGTCTTCGCAGTGGAACTGAAAATGTTGCTGGAGTGGTTGGTTTTGCGACTGCTTTGGAATTGGCACAAAAACGACGTTCTGCTGAAGTGAAGCGACTGCGAAAGTTGCGGGAAGAGTTGGTAAAAGATTTGAAGCAAGCTTTTCCTGATATGTTGATATCGTCAGATATGAAAAAAAGTTTGGTGAGTTTTTTGAATATATCATTTTCTGGAATTGACGCTGAAAGATTGGTGTTTTTATTAGAATCTCGTGGAGTTCTAGTGGCTACGGGTAGTGCTTGCGCGGCTAATTCTGGAACGCGTTCTCATGTACTAGCGAGTGTTGGTCTGAGCGAATCAGAGATTGACGGAAGCCTAAGGCTTACCTTAGGCAAGTTGAACAATGATGAGAATATAAAGCGAGCTGGCGAATTTATCATTGAGGCTGTGCAAGCGGAAATGAAGAGGACCCGTCGATGATCCATAAACTAGTTGGCTTGATTATTTTTGCTGCTTTGGTGATTTTTGGGCTTGGCATGTATTTATCCCCAGATGATTTGGGAAAATGTCAAGGCGTGGGTGAAGGCGATTGTCGTAAGGCTGATGCAATAGTTGTTGTCAGTGGTGGCGATACGAATGCGCGAACTGACGAGGCTATTAAACTATATAAAGAAGGTTGGGCGCCGTTGATTGTTGTGTCGGGCGCAGCGGCCGATAAAACTGGCCCGTCCAATGCTAAGGCTATGTACCAGCGAGCGATTAACAGCGGTGTTCCTGAGAAAGCCATTGTTATGGATGAATCTTCCGAGACGACTAGACAAAACGCCACTGAAGTGAAGAAAATTGTCGATTCGCGAAAAATTGAAGATGTGATTCTGGTGACAAGTGGATATCATATGCGTCGGGCGCAACTCGAATTTTCAGCACAATTTAACGACGTGAAGATTCGAAGTCATCCTGTTGCTTCTGATAAAAACTGGAGTTCGTGGTGGTGGTTGACGCCGTGGGGTTGGTGGCTAGCAATGGGTGAATTAATGAGAATTGGGCTATTTGCTATGGGGTTGTCTAGATGAGTAAGAAAGTTTTTGTTGGAATGTCGGGCGGTGTGGATTCCTCCGTTGCTGCAGTACTTTTGGTTGAGCAGGGTTACGATGTAACGGGTGTTTATATGAAAAACTGGTCGGAAGATCTTCCTGGGATGCATTGTCCGTGGGCGGAAGATGTTGCTGATGCCAAGCGTGTGGCGGTTGGTTTGGGCATTGATTTTCGAGTTTTTGATTTCCAGAAAGAATATAAGCAAAACGTTGTCGATTACATGATTCGCGAATATCAAGCGGGCCGCACGCCAAACCCAGATATTATGTGTAATCAAGAAGTGAAGTTTAAGATATTTTTGGAAGCTTCGTTGGCGGCTGGAGCGGATTATATCGCAACAGGACATTATGCGCGTGTCGTTCACGAATCGTCTTCGTCGGCTAAATTGTTACGCGCCCGTGATGATAATAAAGACCAAACGTATTTCTTATATCGAGTGACTTCGGAGGCTTTGTCAAAAACCATATTTCCGTTGGGCGATTTTACTAAGGCGGAAGTTCGCGAAATGGCGAAAGAGCGTGGTTTGTGGACGGCTAGCAAAAAGGAATCGATGGGAATTTGTTTTGTTGGGCAAGTTGGAATTCGCGAGTTTTTGTCGGAATATGTTAAAACTGCGCCAGGAAACATTATTGATCAGCAGACTGGATATGTCGTTGGTAAGCATGACGGCGCAATTTTCTATACGCTTGGTCAGCGTCATGGGCTGAACGTCGGAGGTGGATTACCTTATTATGTTGTGGGCAAGGATATGGAGAAGAATGAAGTTTATGTTTCGCGCTCAATTGACAATGAAAGTTTGTGGCGAAAAGAGCTTAGGCTGGCGGATATTCATTGGATTAATCAAGCACCGCATAAAGATAAGGACGTACAAGTTCGGTTGCGTCATCGAGGCACTTTATTCGACGCGAAAATTGACGGAGATATTGTGCACCTTTCTGCTTCGGAGCGTGCCGTAGCCGCGGGTCAATCTGCGGTAATATATGACGGCGATGAATGTTTGGGTGGCGGAATCGTGAAAACAGATTGACGTTATAGGAAAAATAGTGTAAACTGTTCTAAAGTAAGGAATAATAAAACGTAGAGTTAAAGGAAGAATTAATTTTATGCTAGCAATTCGTTTGCAACGTTTAGGTCGCAAAGGTTATCCAGTATATCGCTTGGCGGTACAAGAAGCACATCGTCATCCATCAAGCGGTCGTGTAGTCGCTTATGTCGGTAGCTACAATCCACACACTAAAGAATCAAATATCCAAGTTGAATTGGCTCAGAAATATTTGGACAATGGCGCACAGCCAACACCACGCGTAGTTAAGCTATTGAAAGAAGCTGGCGTTAAGTTGCCAAAGTGGGTTAAGGAAGTTGCAGCTGACAAGCACAAAGCCATCCGCAATCCAGAAAAACTTCGCAAGAATCAACCAAAAGAAGAACCAGCTGAAGAAGTAGCTGAATAATTTGTTGAGATTGGCAATTTAATCTATAAACCCCATCTGTAAGGTGGGGTTATTTTATGGTATAATAACACTCATGAATGCCCAAAAAATACGTAGTAAATATCTTGAATTTTATAAAAAACAAGGTCACGCCGTCGTTGAGCGTGCGCCGTTGATTTTAACTAATGACCCGACGACTTTATTTACGGGCGCCGGAATGCAGCCGATGATTCCGTACTTGCTTGGTGAGACGCATCCCGAAGGCAAGAGAATTGCCGATTCTCAAACGTGTTTGCGAGCGCAGGACATCGACGACATTGGCGACAATCGTCATACAACGTTTTTTGAGATGCTTGGAAACTGGAGTTTGGGCGACTATTTTAAGGAAGAGCAAATTGGCTGGATGTGGACGTTTTTGACTGAGGAAATTGGTCTTGATCCGCAGAGATTGTACGTAACGTGTTTTATTGGTGCGCCGGAATATAATATCGATAAAGATGTTGAAGCGGCTAAATTGTGGCAGAAAAAGTTTGCAGAAAAGGGCATTGATGCAAAAATGGCGGATATCGGCAGCGAGGAGCAAGGTGCATCTCGCGGTATAAATTCGGGCGAAAGAATTTTCTTTTATGATGGTAGTAAAAACTGGTGGAGCCGTAATGGTGGTCCAGAAACTACTCCCGTTGGTGATCCGTGTGGTCCAGATAGTGAGATGTTCTATGAGTTTGATTTCATTGAGCATGATCCAAAATTTGGTGAAAATTGTCATCCAAACTGTGATTGTGGTCGATTTATGGAGATTGGCAATAACGTATTTATGGCATATAAAAAAGTTGCTGAGGGGCAATTTGAGCCACTCGATAAGCCAAATATTGACCATGGATCTGGACTTGAGCGAATTGCGGCTGCAGTAAATAATGATCCTGACGTCTTTAAGATTAGTTTGCTTTGGCCGATTATTGAAAAGCTGCAAGATCTGAGCGGCAAGGATTACGCTTCACATACCGAAAGTATGCGAGTGATTGCTGACCATTTGAGGGCTGCGACGTTTATGGCGGTTGATGGGTGTGTGCCAAGTAATAAAGAGCAGGGCTATGTGATGCGTCGTTTGCTTCGTCGGGCAATTCGCTATAGCTTTGATTTGGGTATCGAGCAGAATTTCCTGCAAGAAGTTGTGCCGGCGATTGCTGATTTGTATGAAGCTGATTTTCCAGAGGTGAAGAATAATCGCGACAATATAATTGCCGTCCTCGTTAAGGAGGAAAAAGCTTTTCGCCAGACTCTAAGAAAAGGTTTGCGACAAATGCAGCGCTACATTGACGATGGCTTGACTGGTGAAGAATTGTTTACTTTGTATGACACTTTCGGTTTTCCGGTGGAGCTCAGTACGGAAGAGGCGTATAAACAAGGAATTAAACTTTCGGACAATTGGCGCGAGGAATTTGCTAAGAAAATGAATGAGCAGCGACAGCGCTCTAAGACGGCTCGCAAGGGGCAATTTAGCGGTGGCTTAGAAGGTCATGACTCTATTCATCTGAAATATCACACGGCGACGCATTTGTTGGGTGCAGCGTTACGTAAGGTTTTGAATGCGCCAGATTTACAGCAGCACGGAAGCAATATTACCGCCGATCGATTGCGCTTTGATTTTAATCACGATAAATTGACGCCAGAAGAAAAACAGGCGGTCGAAGATCAGGTTAATACTTGGATTGATGAAGATTTGCCAGTTAGTTTTGCTGTATATCCGACCGATGAGGCATTGAGCATGGGGGCAATTGGTGCATTCGGTGAGCGTTACGGTGATGAGGTTAAGGTCTATTCCATTGGCAAGGATGGCAACATTGTTAGCTTTGAGGTTTGCGGCGGCCCACACGTCGAACACACTGGAGTTTTGGCTGAAGATGGCAAGCGATTCAAAATCACCAAAGAAGAATCTAGTTCGGCTGGAATTCGTCGAATCAAGGCTGTTTTAAGATAGATAATTAACTGTTGCTCTAAAATCACAAGCGTTATATAATATTTCTTATATGGCATTGAAAGACATGTTGAAGAAGTCTGATAAAGATAGTCGCGAACTATTGGTTAGCTTGGATATTGGTACGGAAGTGGTTAAGGCGTTAATCGCTGAAGTTAAAGACGACGAGCTGAAGATTATTGGCGTTGGTCGAAAACAGCAGGAAATGGGCGATATGCATAGCGGTGCGATTGCTGATATTGCTGGGGTTGTGGCGAATTGCGAAGAGGCTCTGTCTGAGGCTGAAGATCAAGCTGGCGTTCAGGGCAAGCGAGTCGTTATTGGCATCGCGGGCGAGTTAGTTAAGGGTGTTACGAATACTATTCGCTATCGCAGACCGCAGCCAAATAAGCCACTAGACATTGCTGAGATGGAGTTCATCATTGAGAAAGTTCAGGAGCGAGCCCAGGGAAAAGCTAAGGCTCAAATTGCACTGGAAACTGGCAATGAAGATGTTGAGGTAAAATTGGTCAACTCGGCACTGGTGAGTATTCATATTGATGGCTATAAAGTTTCGAACCCGATTAGTTTCCAGGGGCGAGATGTGGCGGTGCAGATTTACACGGCGTTTGCTCCGATGGTTCACATCGGTGCGTTGGAGAAGGTTGCGGACGAGCTTGCGCTGGATTTGGTGGCTGTGGCTGCCGAGCCATTTGCGGTGAGTAGAAGCGTTTTGGGATCGGATACGGATAGCAATTTCACGGCAATTTTGGCGGACATTGGTGGTGGCACGACAGATATTGCAGTTGTTAATGACGGCGGAGTCGAAGGCACAAAAATGTTTGGTATTGGTGGACGAAGTTTCACTAGGACTATTGCGGCTGACCTGGATTTAAGCTTCAAAGATGCAGAAAAGTTGAAGCTGAATATTGATAATGAGAATTTGAAGCCTAGCGTAAAGAAAAAAGTTGACGCGGCGATAGACAAGACTTTGGAAGTTTGGCTATCAGGTGTTGAATTGGCGCTGAGCGATTTTGATAATGTCGATTATTTGCCGAATAGGATTTTACTGTGTGGCGGCGGATCGAGCTTGCAAAAAATTACTGAAGCTCTAAAAACTCGACGCTGGCCAGAAGATTTGCCTTTTACTAAGAAACCGGTAGTTCAATATATCAATCCAAGTGATATTACAGGAATAGTTGACGAAACCGGAGATATTAGCGATCACACATTCGTAACTGCAATGGGCTTGTTGCGAGTTGGATATGATACAATTATCGGTAGTCAAGACGGTAATAGTTTAGTTGAAAAAGTAAATAGGTTGTTAAAGATTTAAAATGAATAAAGACGTTATTTATATCGATGTAGAAGACGACATTACGACGATAATTAGTAAGATTAAGGCGTCGAAAGAGCGAATTATTGCGTTAGTTCCGCCTCGAAGAATTGGCGTTTTACAGAGTGCAGTCAATATTCGATTACTAGCTCGGGCGGCAACTTTGGCGGATAAGAGAATTGTATTAATCACGAATGATTCGGTTTTGGCTGGATTGGCGGCAACGGCGAAAATTCCTATTGCAAAAACGCTTCAGAGCAAGCCAGAAATTGCGGAGATTCCGGTTCTGAAAGTTGATGACGACAATGATGTGATTGATGGCGGCAAGCTGGCAGTTGGAGATATGGCGGATTCCGCGAAAAGATCAAAGAAATCTGATGAAGATTCTGTTGTAGATAATGCTATAGCTGACGCAAACAAGAAGGAATCTAAGGGATTAGACTCTCTGAAAAAGATGGTTAAAAAACCGAAAGTCCCTGATTTTAATACATTTCGTAAAAAGCTCTTATTGGTAGGCGGCGGAGCCTTGCTTTTGATCGTATTTTTGGTTTGGGCAATTTGGTTTGCTCCACATGCCACGGTCATTATTTCAGCAAAGACTACTAGTATGACAGTCAGTGATACCGTCAGCTTGAATGAAACAGCCACTACAAGCGCGAAATCTAATGTCATTAAGTCTGTGAAAAAGGAGCTGGCTAAAGAGGTTAGTGTTGAATTTTCTGCTACGGGCAAGAAGAATGTCGGAGAAAAAGCTACCGGAGTGGTTGTCTTCAGTAATTCGTCGTCAAGTAGTGTGACTATTTCAGCTGGTACAATTTTGAAAAATAGCGGACTATCTTATACTTTGAATTCTTCTGTGACTGTTCCAGGGGCTACGTTGGGTTGGAACTGTCCAGGATATAAGTGTCCGGGATCTGCTTCTGGGGCTATTACTGCTAGTGAGGGCGGGGCTCAGTATAATGCGGCAACTGGTAGTATGAGTATTTCGGTTGATGATATTTCTGCGTCGCTACGGTCTGCTACTAGTGGCGGCACCGATAAAACTGCAACGGTTGTGACGGCTAGTGATATAGAATCGGCAAAAAGCAAGCTGAGCGAAAAGAAGATTGATGGATTAAAAGAGCAGTTGTTGTCGTCATTCGGCGATTCGGCAACGGTTATAACGGAAAGCTACGTTGAAAATCGATTAGACCCTAACTCAAGTGTAGCGGTAGACGGCGAAGCGACTGGAGCTGTAACTCTGAAATCGACAATTACCGCCAGCGCGTTGGCTATTGATAAGAATGAGTTAAAAAACTTCGTGGAAGCAAAACTTAAAGAGGAAATTTCCGGTAAGAAGTCGCAGAGAATTTATGACAATGGAGTAAGCAAGGTTGCGTTCTCACAATTTTCTAGAGCGCATAATACGCAGACTGTGCGCTTAACTACGAATGGCAAGGTTGGTCCAGATATTAAAGAAGCGAACGTAAAGGATCAAGCCAAAGGTAAGAGTTACGGAGAGGTTCAGTCTGCCATTGAATCTATTGAAGGCGTTGAAGATGTTGATGTTAAATTCTCGCCATTCTGGGTTAAATCTGTTCCAAAAGATATCAATAAGATTAATGTCGAATTTAAGATAAAAGATGTCAAGTAAAAACTTTTTAGCGCTGGATGTTGGATCGCGGCGAATTGGTTTGGCTATGGCGGATTCGCAAGTGAAGATCGCCGTGCCGTTCGGTTGGTTGGAGAATAATGAAAATATTGTCCAGGAAATAATAGAGCTAGTATTGAGGCACGACATCGATACGATCGTAGTGGGCTATCCACGAAATCAATCTGGTGAACCAACGAAGCAGACGGAATTTGTGGAAGAATTTGTTAAGCAATTTGAAGACATTGAGCTTGATACAGAGATTGTTTTTCAGGACGAATCTTTAACAAGTGTGCAGGCCGAGCAGAGATTGGGGAATAAAATTAAAGATAAGGGCGAGATTGATGCGGAGGCTGCTAGCATAATTTTGCAGGATTTTTTGGAGGAGAATTATGAAAATTCGTAAACGACGTATTTGGCTATTAGTGTTGTCAATAGTTGTGGCTATCGCTGGAATTGGCGCTCTTGGGGTAACGGTGTGGTACAAGCAGATGCTTTCTCCTGTCGACGTAAATAGTCAGCAAACCTTCAGAATTAATATTAAAGAAGGTATGGGGTCTAGTAATATTGCCAAAACTTTAGAGGATAATAAAATTATCAAAAACTCTTTAGCGTTTTCTATTTACACAAGGCTTCATAATTCGGCAAGCAAATTCAAGGCTGGCGTTTATTCTGTAAAAGCATCCCAATCTGTCGATGAGATAATTAATCATTTGACCAGCGGTAAAACTGATGAGATTGCTATAACATTTTATCCTGGATCGACTTTGAATAAAAAAATGAAGAATTCTGACGGTAGAGAAGTTGAATCCGTGTTGCTTAAGGCGGGATTCTCGGACGATCAGATAAAAAAGGCATTTGCCGCTAAGTATGACAGTCTAGTTTTTGCGGGTAGACCGGAAAATGCTGGTCTTGAAGGGTATATTTACGGTGAAACATTTTATATTTCCCCAGACGAAACTACAGAACAGGTTTTGCAGCGCTCAATTGATCATCTGGAGAAAATTGTTAAGAAATATAATCTGGAGGAGAAATTTAAAGCTCGTGGGCTGACCTTATATCAAGGGATAACACTAGCGTCGATTATTCAGCGCGAATCGATTGGCTGCGGGTCTGGTGTGGAAACTTGCGAGGATCAGCGTAAGATTGCTAGCGTATTTTACAATCGCCTGAAAGCTAATATGCCGTTGGGCTCTGATGTAACATATCAGTATATTGCTGACAAAACAGGGGTAGAGCGCTCACCGAACCTTAAATCGCCATATAATACACGCATTCAAAAAGGCTTAACTCCTGGACCAATCGCTTCGCCTAGTTTGAGTGCATTGAATGCCGCTGCTGACCCGATAAACTCTGATTATCTATATTTTCTGAGCGGCGACGATGATATTACGTATTTTGCAAAAACCAACGAAGAGCATGAGGCTAATATCAAGGCTCACTGTCAAAAGAAGTGTCAGATTTCTTGACAAAAACGCATTTTATAAAATTTATTGACTTTATTGTCAATGTTGTGTAAAATAGATGTTAGATCATTTGTCTAATTTATCAAACAGAGGTGAATTGCGATAAATGACCTGCCAAAATTGTCGCTACGGATATAGCAAAACTAATGTAGAATAATAATAATCAATTAGGTCGACAACATATCCTGTTCTATTGCGAGAAGAAAGACAATTTGGTAGAGGCGCTAGTGGTAACATTGGCGCAAGGAGAACGATTATTCGTAACCATTTTACATCTCTTCGGAGTAAAAAACGTAGACTGCAATCATTTGCAATCTACGGTGGAATATTTTTATTGACTATATCATTTTTGGTCTACGGTAATAGTGGTAGTAATGTATCCGCTGAAAGATCAAAAACTTTGGCATCATCTGAAACTACTGGTGTTTCATCGGTATCTAAGTCTGCTAAATCTAAAACAGCTTCAGTAGATGAATTAGCAGCAGCTAATGCTGTAACTAACTTGGCGGAAACGGCGGAATTGCCTTCGGCTGGTGACTTGCGCGAGTCTGAAACTTCACTAACAATTAAGAAGAATCTTTCTCAGAATGATGCAGAAGTTATAACAAAACCTGACATTGTTAAGCCAGACACTTCGGCGGCGCGTGGCATTTCATCTTACGTAACCAAAGAGGGTGACACAATGGAGTCTATTGCTAAGAAGTTTAAGATTTCATCTCAGACGCTTCGTTGGGCTAATAATACAACTTCAGACGCTGTAGAGCCGAATAAGACTCTAGTTGTGCCTCTTGTTGACGGTGTTATCTATACTGTTAAAGACGGTGATACTGCCCAATCTCTGGCGGAAAAGTATAAAACGAGCGCTGAGCGTGTTGTTCTATATAATGATATCGATGACGGCGCAAAGCTGTCTACTGGTTCTAGGATTGTGTTGCCTGGAGGTGAGCTTCCAGAAAATGAGCGACCTGGTTATGTCGCTCCGCGAAGTAGGTCGTACGGAAATCAATACTCTTCGGCATCCTCTACTACTACGAGTGCGAGTCGAAGTTGGTTGACTGCTTCTGTCGGTAATCGTTATGCCGCCGGTAACTGTACATGGTACGCATACGAGCGTCGTTTGCAGCTTGGCCGTCCAATTGGTAGCTTCTGGGGTAATGCTAATACTTGGGCCACAAGTGCTCGTGCTGCTGGATTTGTAGTTAATAATACGCCGGCACCTGGTGCAATATTCCAGACGACTGCCGGATATTATGGTCACGTTGGTATTGTCGAGCGAGTTGAAAACGGTGTGGTTTACGTTAGTGACATGAACTACGCAGGTTATGGAATCATTACTCACCGTACACTCAACGGTGCAGGCGGTTATCTATATATCCACTAGAATTAGTTAATATTAGCACCTCCGCTATCTCTCGGGGGTGCTTTTTGGTATACTAAAGATATGTTTGTAGATATTGCGAAAGTTTTAGTGCGCGCCGGTAGAGGCGGTAATGGCGTAGTCAGTTTTCGTCATGAGAAATATGTCGATAAGGGTGGTCCCGATGGCGGTGATGGTGGTCGTGGTGGTGATATTGTTTTTTTGGCGACGAAGGATCTTAATACGCTTTTGAATTTTAGATATAAGCCGGAGCTTAAGGCTGAAAAGGGTGGTGATGGCGGAAAACGTAATAAACGAGGAAAAAGTGGTGCGCCGCTAATCGTTAAGGTACCGATGGGTACCCTAGTGAAGCGCGACGGTATGGTAATTGCGGATTTGACCGAAGATCAACAGCAGGCGGTGGTGGCTCGCGGTGGAGATGGTGGATTCGGAAATGCTCACTTCACATCCAGTACGCGCCAAACGCCTAAAATTGCTGAACTTGGTGAGGCTGGCGAGGAATTCGAGGCAGAGCTGGAATTAAAATTATTGGCCGACGTTGGTTTGGTTGGCTTTCCGAACGCTGGTAAGTCGACGTTCCTGAGTGTGGTTTCTAATGCGCGTCCGGAGATTGCTAATTACGAATTTACGACTTTGACACCTAATTTGGGAGTGGCTGATGTTGACGATGGGTCGATTTTGATTGCTGATATTCCGGGGTTGATTGAAGGTGCGTCAGAAGGTAAGGGTTTGGGCGATCAATTTTTGCGTCATGTCGAACGAACGGCCGTGCTGCTTCATATGATTGATGTGTATAGTGATGATCCGGCGGAGAAATACCAAACAATTCGTCGCGAGCTGGAAAAATATTCTGAATTATTAGCGGAGCGTCCAGAGATAATAGCACTGACCAAATGCGAAGGCTTGGATGATGAGATTATTGCTATGCAGTCGACTGCCCTTCAAAAAGTAGCTAATGGCGCGCCGGTCGTAGCGATTTCTTCCCAGACACACGACGGAGTGACTGAGCTTCTACGAATGTTGCGTGATGAAGTTGCTGGGTATCGAGAGCGTGAAGCTGAGATTGTTGATGAAAAAGAGGAAGATTTGCCGACAATTTCGTTGGACGATCAGGTTATTTCTGATGCTTGGTCTGTAAGGCGTGTTTCTGACGCTGAATCTAATGAGGCTGACGATGAAGACGAGAAAATTGAGTTTATTGTTACGGGCGCTAAGATTGAAAAATTTGCTCGTCGGACTAACTTTGATCAGTTTGAATCTGTTAATCGCTTGCGGAACATTATGCGAAAAATGGGAATTACTCATGAATTGTTGCGCCAGGGTGCGATTGGTGAGAGCGTGGTTCAGATTGGCGAGTCCATGCCATTTACATTAGTTGAACAATAGATTTTTAATTGCGCAAATTAGCGTGAGCTTGATGATATAATATAAATATGGCGCAAACATTTTTCTTCTACGATCTTGAAACTAGTGGTCTTAATCCCAGGCAAGATCGAATTATGCAATTTGCCGGTCAGCGAACCGATATGGATTTGCAGCCGATTGGTGAACCGTATAATATTCTCGTGACGCTAAATGACGATACGCTGCCGAGTCCTGATGCGTTGATGGTGACGGGCATAACGCCGCAAAAAACTGTCGAAGAGGGTTATACTGAGGCTCAATTTGCGCGTATGTTAAGTGAGGAAATATTTACGACTGATACGATTGCTGTTGGATTTAATAATATCCGTTTTGACGACGAGTTTATTCGTCATTTGTTCTGGCGGAATTTTTACGATCCATATGAGTGGACTTGGAAAGATGGTCGATCCAGGTGGGATTTGTTGGATGTGGTACGCTTAACCAGGGCGCTTCGACCTGAGGGAATTGAGTGGCCAATTGACGATAAAGGTGAACCGAGCAACCGCCTGGAGCTCATCACAAAAGCTAACGGAATAGAACATGAAAACGCCCATGATGCGTTGGCAGACGTGACGGCGTTGATTGCTGTGACTAAATTGATTAAGCAGAATCAGCCGCAAATGTACGACTATTTGCTGAAAATGCGCGATAAGAAATTGGTTCAGAAACTGGTGAATGTCGATGATAAAAAACCTTTTGTTTATGCGAGCGGTCGTTATGATAAAGAATTCGCCAAAACGACTGTGGCTTTTCCGCTAACCACGAGCCGAAATGGTGGCGTGATTGTTTATGATTTGCGTTATGATCCGACGCCGTTTGTTGATTTGAGTGTTGAGGAATTGTCGGCTAAGATATTTGCAACATGGGAAGAAAGGCAAGCTGAAGATTTCGTTAAATTGCCAGTTAAGGAATTGCAATATAATCGCTGCCCGGCAGTTTCGCCACTTGGTGTGTTGACTCAGGGCGATGGTTGGAAGAAGATTTCTCTGGATGCGGAAACTGTACAGAAGCACCAAGATATTTTACTTTCTCATCCAGATTTTGCCGAAAGGCTGCGTAGTATATTTGAAAATAAGCCAGAGTTTAAGAAAATGACCGATCCAGAAGCGCAACTGTATGACGGGTTTTTGGATAATAGCGATCGAGTTCGCGTTGAAGCTGTGCGTAATGCTGACAATCGCGAATTGGCTGATTTTCATCCGGATTTTCAGGATGAGCGATTGTCTCCACTATTGTTACATTATAAAGCGCGAAGTTTTTCTAATTTGCTTAGTGAAGATGAGTTGCGACAATGGGAAGAGTGGCGAACTGGGCATTTACAGGCGCAAATGCCGCAATTTATGAAATCTTTGCAACGATTGGCGCCTAGTGCGACTGACGAACAGCAGTTTATTTTGCAAGAATTGCAATTATGGCTGGAGTCGGTTTTACCTCCCGTTGACTCCTGAAATGCGGTTATGTTAAAATTGAAGCAATTAGATAAAAAGTGGAATATTAATTAGGTAATTTAAGGAGGGTGGCTCTGATGTCATTTAAGAGTAGGGGTCATAAACTATATGTGGGTGTGATGGTGTTTATTTCCATGTTTGCACTTTCTTTGTCTGCAATATTAGCACCGTTAGCCAGGGCGGAAAATGCGCCGCTGTATACTTGGAGGGATATAACTATACCTGGACAGGGGGATATTTCGGAGTCGCGCGTTAGTCCTGACGGATCAAAACTTTTTGTCTTGCGTAGAGATTTGGCTAGCGGTAGTGTTAATCTTCTGGTCTCTGCGAATGATGGTGCAAGCTGGAGCACTTTTGCTGCACCAGAGGGTGCAAATGGACTACTAGTTAGCTCCGATGGCTCTAAGTTGGTCGTAAAGGGGAAGTATGGTGAAAATGCCATCTATGTTTCTACCGATGGCGGTCGAACTTGGGTTAAGCGTAATTCGTCTGTTCCTTATACTGCGCATGTATTGATGAGCCCAGACGGCTCCACGCTGGCCATGTACTTTGAACATAGTCTCTATAATGATCCTATGGCAATATCTACTGATGACGGCAATACTTGGGTTCCAAAGGGATATGAATATCCCGACTATGTCTTTAATGGCGGAAAGATGGCTCGCCGGAGTAATGACGGTACATTACGACAATCTACCGACTATGGCATGACTTGGTCTGCTATTGGGGGTTCTGCTGGTCGTACTAGCTTCAGTTCTGACGGCAAAAGTGTGTTCGACGGCTTTCATACGTCTATAGATGGCGGCGCTAACTGGGTTCAATTGCCCGAGTATCCTATACACGACATACGCGATGTCGTGTTGAGCGGCATTAGTAACGACGGTAAAAAGCTATTTGCTACATTTGATGGCACCCCAACTGTACCGGTTTTTGTATCTTCAGATGGAGGTAAAACTTGGCAGAAATGGGGTGACGAGGGAGTTTCTTTCTCATCAGTTTCTATGTCTGCTGATGGTTCTAGAGTATTCGCAACAGCACAATTTACAGATCCAGATTTTAAGTCCGTATATCGCCTAGCAATTCTACCAAGGCCTCAGCCTGTAACTCCCGGTGGCATCGGTACAGGTACAGGTGGAACTATCATTCCAGCAACTCCTACCGCTCCATCCACAGGCTCTGCGTCTTCGAGTGCTTCAGTCACTACATCATCATCCACTTCTAGTAAGAAACCAGGAAAATCATCATCAAACCTTGCTGAAACAGGAGTTTCTGTTTGGGTAGTTAGTGGGTTAGCTGTTATCGCCGTTGTAGCTGGCGGATTAGCGCTGAGAAAACGGCTGTAAGTCGCGCTCTTTTAAAATCGTTGTATATTTTTATAAGAAACTGTTGACATAGCGTATGTGCTTATGTTAATTAAAAGCAATCATTACTATGTAGTGGAAACAAACAATAAATTGGGTGAGGGACCAATGTCATGTAATATGCCAGAATAGGTATAAACTATTCGTATATAACAAAAACAAATTGGTAGGAAAAAATGTTATATAAAAACAAAATAAAAGTACAAAACATATTAAAGAGCGCAGTAGCTTTGATGCTTATGCTCACGCTGTCTTTATCTACAGCTCTGTCGCCACTGGCTAAAGCAGAAGAAGCAAGGTACACGTGGAAAAATTTAACGTCAGTGCCAGGTTATAGAATAGGAAGTATTTATATTAGCCCAGACGGCTCGAAACTTTTTGCCATGGAGCGGGATGCTGCTCATAACATAACAGACTTATGGATGTCTGCGGATGATGGGACTACTTGGAGAAAAATATTTTCGAAGCAGATATTAGTAACAACATTCATGGGTGACGTGTTAATTAGTACGGACGGGTCTAAGATAGTATTGAGATATGGAGATTATTTCGGCATATCAACAGACGGCGGTCAGAGTTGGACGGATAAGGGACCAGAGCCAGAAGGTGTGAATGTACGTATTAGCCCAGACGGCTCCTTTTTAGTGAAATGTCTTAATGGTGTTGCTCCCTCCTATACAACCTACATTTCTACTGACGACGGTCAGACCTGGACTCAGAAAGGTACTAATAATATATCGTGCCCTAGGTATGTGTCTAACAACGGCACGCTGATCGCTCAAGATGGTGGTGATCTGGCGCGATCAACTGATTATGGTCAGACTTGGACGGAAACCCCTGATGTTTTAAACGTGTTCGGCAATACAGCATTCAGTAATAACGGAAATAACATATTTGAGGGAGATAGGATTTCGTTGGATGGTGGTAATCACTGGACTCCTTCAAACGCTCCAACCCCAGCTGGTTACGAAGTCTTGTATTTGGATATTAGTGATGATGGTAAGAAGTTATTTGCTGCTGCTACGTCGATTATTCAGCGCAAATCGATACTTCTTACGTCAGTAGACGGAGGCAGGACTTGGCATTCGGAGGATGATGCTATTAGATTTTTCGATAGAGTGATTATGTCGAGCAATGGATCTAAGCTGCTTTATGTGCGCAACGATGGTGTCTACCGTTTGGGAACTCTGCCGACATCTCAGCCTGTAACTCCTGGAGCGGGTGCAGGTGGAGCCGCTACTCCATCCACAGGCTCTACTTCTGCCACTCCTGGGCAAAAGCCAGGAAAAGCGTCAGGACGTTTGGCTGAAACAGGAACTTCAACTTGGATGGTTGGTGGATTAGCTGTTGTGACTGTCGCGGCTGGCGGATTAGTCCTGAGAAAACGGCTGTAAAAAATTAACTCATAGATGGAGCGAGCTTTTGAGGTTCGACTTCATGATTAGGCTCGCTCTTTTTCATACTGGAAAGTAGATAAATTGATAATAGAATAAGTTCGCTTTTTTGGTTTGGCGTAAAGTAGCGGATTTTTCTGTTAATTCGTCGTTGCGCGATTTCGCTGGCAATGTCAATGGACTTCCAAAACAGGACAGAAAGTGATTCTCTGAGGATGATTGCCAACGGTACGATAATTGCCCAGAAAATAACCATTAAAATTGCGGGCAGGCTGATGTTCGTGAATGGGATTTTTCCTAGGAAAAAGAAGAAAAATAGCTGGTCGATCACAAAAGGCGCGAGTAGTATCGCTCCGATGATCATAATTAAGTAAATGCCCAGCTTTCTCATAGATCTAACTGTAGCAAATAAGATATTGACTTGCAATCATAAGCGTAATGTGTTTTAACTCTGATTTGCGTCGATATTTGGACTGGAAAAAATTGTCAAAAACCTGTATAATATAGCGGTTATGACAGAGGTAATTCGTGTTAAGGGTGCTCGTGAGCACAATCTGAAAAATGTAGATATTGAGATTCCGCGAGATCAGCTGGTGGTGATTACTGGGCTTAGTGGGTCTGGAAAATCTAGTTTGGCATTTGACACGATTTACGCCGAAGGTCAGCGTCGCTACATGGAGAGCCTCAATTCCTATGCGCGTCAGTTTTTGGGGACGATGGATAAACCTGATGTTGATTCGATTGAAGGACTTAGTCCAGCGATTTCGATTGACCAGAAATCGACTAGTCGCAATCCGCGATCTACCGTGGCTACAGTTACCGAAATTTATGATTATCTGAGGCTTTTGTTTGCGCGAATTGGTGTGCCGCATTGTCCGATTTGTGGCAATGAAGTGACGCGTCGCACGACCGAGGTGATTATTGACGAGATTCTACGACAATTTGTTGATAAGCGAATTCTGCTATTGGCGCCAATTGTTAAGAATAAAAAAGGCGAGTTTGCGCATATTCCGGAGCAATATCAGCGACTTGGTTACGCCAGGGTTCGCGTGGACGGCGTGGTGTACGCGCTGGACGAATTTCCGGAGCTGCAAAAAAGCTACAAGCATAACATCGAGCTGGTGGTTGATAGGTTGGCGTTGACGGCGGAAATGCGATCTCGATTAAGTCAGAGCGTTGAGCAGGCGCTGGATTTGGGTCAGGGAGTTATCGAGGTTTTAGACGCGGATAATGATGAAATGAAAACATTTTCGCAGAGATACGCTTGTGTTGATCATCCTGATGTCGATATTCCAGAGCTGGAGCCGCGATTGTTTAGTTTTAACGCGCCTCAGGGAGCTTGTCCTGTATGTACAGGTTTGGGGTCGAGGTTAGAGGTTGATCCAGAATTGGTCTTTAATAACAATTTGACAATTTCCGAAGGCGCAATTCGACCGTATAATCGAATGAATTCTGACGCTTGGAATATGAAGCGATTGGCGTCTGTTGCTGAAGCTCACGGATTTAGCTTGACAGTTCCCGTAGGCAAGCTTTCTGATGATGTTAAACATAAAATATTATACGGAACTGGCGACCAAAAATATCGCGTTGATTTGGGTGGCGGTCGACATTACGATACGACTTATGAGGGTGTTATTCCTAATCTGGAGCGACGCTGGAAAGAAACTGATAGCGATTTTATGCGACGAGATATTGAGCGATTTATGCGCGAGAGGGACTGCTATGCTTGTAAAGGTGCGCGCCTGAAACCTGTGGTTTTGGCGGTGACGGTTCATGAATTGAATATCGTTGACGTGTGCGATTTGAGTGTTGATGACGCGTTGGATTTGTTTGACAATAAACTTCAATTGACTGAGCAAGAAATGATGATTGCTCGCTTGATTGTGAAGGAGATTAAATCTCGTTTGGCGTTTATGAGTAATGTTGGGTTGAATTATTTGGAACTAAGTCGAGCAGCTAACACGCTTAGTGGCGGTGAGGCGCAGCGAATTCGCTTGGCGACGCAAATTGGCGCTGGACTTCAGGGTGTGCTTTATGTGCTGGACGAGCCGTCAATTGGACTTCATCAACGTGACAACGACAAGTTGATTGATATGTTGAAGCGTCTTCGTGATTTGGGCAATTCTGTGCTGGTGGTTGAGCACGACGAGGACACGATTCGTCAGAGTGATTTTCTGGTTGATATGGGACCGGGAGCTGGTGTGAATGGCGGTCAAGTAGTGGCAATGGGGACGCCTGAAATTGTTGCGAAAAATGAGAATAGTATAACGGGTCGCTATTTATCTGGGGCGGAAAAAATTGCCGTTCCGAAAAAGCGTCGCAAAGTCGTGAAAGATAGAAAGTTGATTGTTCGTGGCGCTCGCGAAAATAATCTTAAGAACATTGATATAGAGTTTCCTTTGGGTTTGATGACTGTAGTGTCTGGTGTTTCTGGTAGCGGAAAGTCGACGCTTGTGAATGATATTGTGGCGCGGGAACTAGCGGCGGAACTTAATCGCGCAACGACAGCGCCAGGGTTGCACGACGCTATAGAAGGTGTGAACTTGCTTGATAAGACGATTGTCATAGATCAGTCGCCAATTGGTCGAACGCCGCGCTCTAATCCAGCAACATATACTGGGATTTTTACGCCGATTCGCGAGCTTTTTGCCAGCACACCCGAGGCTAACGTTCGAGGCTACAAATCTGGACGATTTAGCTTTAATGTTAAGGGCGGCCGCTGTGAAAATTGTCAGGGTGATGGTGTGATAAAAATTGAAATGCACTTTTTGCCGGACGTTTACGTTCAGTGTGACGAATGTCACGGCAAGCGTTACAATCGCGAGGCGCTAGAGATTAAGTACAAAGATAAGACTATTTCCGATGTCCTAGACATGACGATTGATCAAGCGGCGGAATTTTTCGACAGTGTGCCGAATATTTCACGTAAATTACAGACATTGGTTGAGGTTGGGCTTGGCTACATTAAGCTTGGCCAGCCAGCAACCACTTTTTCGGGCGGTGAGGCGCAGCGAATTAAATTGGCAACGGAACTCTCCAAGCGCTCCACTGGAAAAACTATGTACATTCTGGACGAGCCTACGACTGGACTTCATTCTGCCGACGTGAAACGATTATTGGGCATTCTACAGCAATTAGTCGAGGGCGGCAATAGTATGATTATCATTGAACATAATTTGGATGTCATAAAGTCGGCTGACTGGATAATTGACATGGGGCCTGAAGGTGGAATCGGTGGCGGTACAGTTGTAGCTAGCGGTACGCCTGAAGATATTACCAAGGTTCCAAATTCGTTCACTGGCAAATATCTGAAAAAGATGCTTTAAGACTACTTTTTACGCTTGGTTTTCGAGAGGAGAACCGACAATTGTTTTCTTAGCAAAGCGCGAGTATTCGGTTGTTTCAAAGCATGAATAACCATTGGTGAGATAGACAGGAAAATAATGAGGATTGCTGCAACTTCAATATTTACGCCTGCTTTGGTCAAAAACTCGCCAGCGTAGAAGCCTAGATAAACGAATGCTGACGACCAAAGAAATCCACCGATAAGATTGAAAGTTAAGAAAGTTTTATAGTGCATTTCACTGGCGCCGGCAACGATTGGGGCGAAGGTTCTTACAATTGGTACAAATCGAGCCAGGACGATTGTCGCTGAGCCGTGCTTGTCGTAAAACTTTTCTGTTTGCTCCAAATATTTTTTCTTGAAGAATCGGGAATTTTCTTTTTCAAACAGCTTGCGTCCAACTTTGTGACCAAAACTATAGCCAACACTGTCGCCCAGCACTGCCGCCGCAAAAACCAAAAGCGCAAAAATGTGAATATCAATGTGCTGAGGATTTTGCTGAACCATGTATCCAGCAGTGAAGAGTAGACTGTCGCCGGGTAAGACGAAACCAATCAGTAGACCGGATTCTGCAAAAACTACCAATAAAATTGCGAATACGCCGAAGCTAGTTATCAAGTTAACAAAAGATTCCATAGCTTAATTATAACATAATTAGCGTATGCAGATTGAGCTATTCTTCAATAAATCCGCCAGATTGTCGCGCCCATAATTTGGCATAAACACCGCGTTTTTTATTGATGAGATCGTCATGTGATCCGTCCTCGACGATTTTCCCATTTTTCAGGACAATTATACGATCCAGCTTAGCAATTGTAGATAAGCGATGGGCAATGACAATTGAGGTTCGATTCTCCATCAACGTTTCCAGGGATTTTTGAATCAACGCTTCTGACTCAGAATCTAGCGCTGAAGTCGCCTCGTCAAGGACTAGAATTGGCGCATCTTTCAGGATTGCCCTAGCAATTGCAACTCGTTGTCGCTGTCCGCCAGATAATTTAATTCCGCGCTCGCCAACCATTGTGTCAAAACCGTCTTTAAGTCCAACGATAAAATCGTAAGCGCCAGCTTTTTTGGCGGCTTCTTCAATTTCTGCGTCTGTTGCATCGGGTCGACCGTAAGCGATGTTTTCGCGTACGGAGCGGTGGAATAGCAATGGCTCTTGCGGTACGTAAGCGATTTTTGCGCGCAGGCTTGCTTGAGTGACTTCGGAAATATCTTGTCCGTCGATGGTGATTTTTCCCGAGTCAATATCAGCGAAGCGTAATAGCAATTTAGTGAGCGTCGTTTTTCCAGAACCGCTCGCTCCGACTAAACCTATTTTTTCACCCGGTTTAATCTCCAGAGAAAAGTCGTGGAATAGAGTGTCGCCTTGACCTTCGTCGTGCGTGAAAGTTATTTTATCCATAGAAATTTCGCCGTTTGTAACTTTTAGTTTTGAATCGCTTTTATCAATCAATGTTGTTGGTGTTTGTAAGATTTCTACCATGTCATTTGCGTTGCCGATAATTCGGTTGTAATTGCGCATAATTCCGTTCATGTTCCACAACTCACGAGTGACGCTACTGGTATATGTAATAATAAGATAAACCGCCGCTACTGATATTAAATTATTTTGAGCTGCATATACTGCGAAAGCGGCTGCACTAACTTTCATAGTCATACTAATAGAGGAATATACAGTGCTAATCTTCAGGAATCCACGCATTACGTCGAGGCTCGAGTTTCGCCAAGAACTGACGGTTTTTGTGAAAAATTTCTGTTCTGTAGATTCGGCACCAGACGACTTGACCGCTAGAATGTTTGAGATTACGTCGGCTAATTGTCCGTTCAATTTATTGCTGGCTTTGGCTTCTTTTTTTGTCAATTTCGCCATTGGCTTGGATCCGTAATAAACGACAAGGCTGAAAACGATTGAGAAAATAAGCAAGAATAATGCGTATTGCCAAAGGAGAGTTGACAGGACAATTATTGAACCTACTAGTGAAATAACTAGCGGCAAGATTGACCAAATTATCGTGTCCCAAAAACGTTCTACCGCGCCGACTAATTTATTTGTTTGGCTAACGAGCGATCCGCCGAATTTATTTGAATGGAAGAATAATGTTTGGTTGGTCAGTTTACTGAAGCACCGAGCGTATAAATCTCGCTGCATGGCGGTTTCAAATGTCCATGCTATATATGTAATTAACCTATTACCAATAACAGACGTCCATAATTCACTGACGCCATATAAAGCAATTAGCGTCCATAGGCTTTTCGTGTCGTGTAGCTGATTGTGCTGGATAATGCTAAGAAGCTGGGCAATTATAAGGGGTCCTGCAAAAAGATTCATTGCTACTGTGAGTATTGTAAAAAATATTGCCAAGTTTCGGCGATGTTTGTACGGCTCTGATGTTTTCCAGAATAGACGAAATATTTCTTTGCTGTTCGGTTTGTTTTTCAAATCAATTCCTTTCGATAATAAATTAATATTTATAAACTGCGCAGAAAACTGAACGTTCTTAATTATTCAAAATGTATATTAGAGGAACTCGCCAGCGGGAGTTCATAGACTTTGATTATTATAGGGAATATATAGATATAAGTCAATTTGTGGAGCAAAGGCCTTGTTTATTTATTGTAAATACTTTACAATAGGAACATGACGCAAATTGTTAGGCGATCAACAAAATACACGAATGATGTGATGGCGATTTTAAAGAGCAAACATCACGCGACGAATGCTGAAATTGCTCAGGAATTGCGGAATATTCATCCTGAAGTTAGTGACACGACGGTGCATCGAATAACTCAGCGCCTATGTGGCGACGGGGTGATTGGTTTGGCGCCATCGACCAAAAAGGGTTGCTTGCGATATGATATTCGTAAGGACGATCACGATCATTTTGTGTGCAGCGATTGTGATGGCCTGATGGATATTAAAATTGCCGATGAGATGAGAAAGCAGATTGCGCATGAAATTAGCGATTGCTATATTGACGGCCCGTTGGTTGTGACGGGAGTTTGTAAAAAATGCCAGAAAAGGAGGAAATAATGGCTTTATATGAAATTACAACGAAGCAAGAATTTGAAGATAAGGTGCTAAAAAGCGACGGTCCTGTACTAGTTGATTTTTGGGCGCCGTGGTGTCCGCCATGTCGCGCAATGGCTCCGCTTTTGCATCAAATTGCTGAAGAAACAGAGTTTGATATTGTTAAGGTTGACACTGAAGCAAGTCAGGAAAATGCGCAATTGGCTATGGAATACCGCGTGCAGGGAATTCCAAACATGAAGATTTTTGTTGGCGGCGAGGAAGTTGTCGAAATGATAGGCATGAAGCCAAAGCAGACGTTGATTGACGCTTTGGAAAAAGCTGCGAAATAAAAAAAATAGAAGGGGGATTTATGAAGGGTTTTAGTGGAAATATCGAAGAGCTTACGTTAGAAAATGATAATTTTCGTCAGGTTTTATATACTGCGAAGCATTGCCAATTGGTATTGATGAGCTTGCCTGTTGGTGGGGAAATTGGTTCGGAGGTTCATGAGGAGAATGATCAATTTTTCCGATTTGAGTCTGGCGAAGGTAAGGTTTTGATTGATGGCAATGAATATGCTGTTTCTAATGGTAGTGCGATTATTGTGCCGGCGGGCGCTGAGCATAATGTGATAAATACTGGCGAGGAGCCGCTTAAGCTTTATACTATTTATAGCCCAGCGCATCATAAAGATGGAATTGTTCGGGCAACACGTGAAGAAGCAGATGCTAACGAAGAAGATTTTGATGGTGTAACTACCGAATAAGCTGCTGCCAAAGGAGAAAGTTTTTACTAATTATGTCTCGCAAAGGATCAATCGTCGGCGAGATGTTTAGCTCATTTGGGCGAGCAATTTTTCGTGGAATTGCGTGTGTCGTATCGCTAATTTTTAGGATTGCACCGCAGAAGGATCGCGTGCGGGTAATTGTTTATCGTGATGATGGTAAGATTTTATTAGTTAGAAGCCGCTTTAGTCGTCAAGAATGGGCTTTGCCAGGAGGCGGGGTGAAATATAATGAGAGTTATGAGCAGGCTGCCGTTAGAGAAGTCTTGGAAGAAATTGGATTAAAGATACATAATCTGCGATATCTCGGAAAAGCTAATTCTCATGAATCATATGCCAAATTTTCAGTTCGAGTTTTTGCGGCGCACGCGTCTGATTATGACATAAAATGCAACTTTGAAATAATGGAAGCCCGGTGGTTTAATAGGGATTATCTTCCTAAAGAATATTACGCTTTGTATGCTAATAAGCGTCAGTAGGCGACTCTGCTTTATGTATAATATGAGTATGAATGATCGACAAATTTCCCAGCTTGAAATAGTAAAGACTAAAGTCCGGCAGTTGCTGGGCGGCGACACTTCGGGGCATGCTGATGATCATGTTGAGCGAGTGGCGTTGCTGGCAGAGCGTTTTGCTAACGAATGCAGCGAATCAGTGAACCTGCAAGAAGTGCTATTGACGGCTTGGCTGCATGATGTCGATGATTATAAATTAGTCGGTAAAACGCAGGCGGAAAAATTGACGAACGCGGTAAATATTATGGCGCAGGCAGAGATAGCTGATGATTTAAGTCAGGTTGTGCTGGAAAATATTGCGGCGATTGGTTATAGTAAACGGCTGAACGGCAAGCAGCCGCAGCGGTTGGCGGGGAAATTGGCGTCTGACGCTGATATGTGTGATGCTATTGGTGCGGTCGGCATTGAGCGAGCGTTGGTTTATGCTTGTCATCATGGTGGGCGGATTTTTGATCCTAAAGTTTGGCCGAATGTCAATCTGGCGGCGCACGAATATAACGCTGATGGCAATACGCATGATACTGACGGATTTATCAATCACTTCTTTGAGAAACTGCTGAAATTGAAAGGTTTGATGTTGACTGAGCCGGGGCGAATAGAAGCGGGAAATCGTCATCAAATTATGGTTGATTTTCTTCGCGCTTACTTCCGCGAGAAGAATGCATCTGACTGGAGTGAATTTTTGGAGGAATATTTACGTAGTATCGATGTCTATGATAGACTAAACTTAGTATATTAAATATTATAGTCTAGTATGGAAAAGATCTTGAAGATACTTAATACTCGGTTTTGTAAGTTAGCTAAAAATAGTGCCACCGAGAAGCGCGCACACCGATATTCTCGAAACTCGCTAAGACGAGGCAATAAAGCTGAAGGTGATAAATATCAAAGACTATTTGTAAAGAAATCATTACAATATTTACCGCATCATCTATTATTAGCGGTTTCTCATAGAATACGATTGCGATGGGCTGAAAAAATATTAGACAAATTTGCCAGAAAATACATAATCAAGCCAAAATCAATACGCCAGTTTAAAGAGTCTGAAATAAAAGAATATCAAAAACTGACGAAAGGTACTCAGTTTTGGCATGGTACCGGCCGCTGGCAGCATGGTGAGCACGGTATAACTGATGTCCTGAAAAGTTTTTGTGATGCTGCCGGACTTAAGCCAGTACGTGATGTGTATGCAGTATTTGGCGGGAGTAAGCAACGTGTTGTGTATTCGGTTTCACTGTGTCGGAGCAGAATGATCGCGCGATCATATGCTGATATGCACGGCGTTGGCTGGAAAGAAGAAAATCGTTACGGTGATGCGCTTACATGGGTGTCGTATTATTATGGCATGTTTTACGCTCGTCTATTTATAACTAGCGGTTTTAAAATGATGCGTCGCTGGAAAGCGTGGCGAGCATTGTCTCATGATAATAATGGTGATAATACTTGGGGTAAAAAAGTAAATAGCCAAGCGCGAAATGTATGGGACGTTTTTTGCTTAGGTAGTGACATATCTGGAAATTATCCGATATTAATTGGTGTGAAAAATATTGATTCACAGATAAAACTAGATAAGCCAATGTCTCAATACGAAGTTCGTGCTAGTAAACTGATAAATATTGCAAATATTTCACATATGGAAGTACCGTATGACAAGCAAGATGAAGTGCGAAAGTTATTGCGCAAACACGATGTTAAATTGCCAGTAACGAGTATAGAATTAGGCGAATATGTTAGCTCAAAAGAGCGTTTTATTGACCTGATTAGCGCTTTGTAGTTATATGAAATTATGACAAAGTATAAAATTGAACGGATTTATGAGCCGACCGCGTCAGATGATAGTTATCGTGTGCTGATCGATCGATTGTGGCCGCGCGGAATTAGCAAAGAACGAGCTGCATTGGATGAGTGGAATAAAGAAATTGCCCCAACTGATGAATTGCGTAAATGGTTTAACCACGACCCAGAAAAATTTCCGGAATTTTCTCGCCGTTATATGAAGGAGCTGGATAATAATCCTGCGGCTGCCGAAGCAAAGAATAGTTGGAACAAACAATCTGCAGTTACACTGCTATATGGCGCCAAAGATGCGGAACATAATCAGGCGATAGTTCTCAAAAAGTGGTTGGAAGATTAGTCAATCGCTAGAATAATGCTTGCATAATTGTCGTGTTTAGATTGTAATATATTTAATGAATCAAGCATTGCAAGCCAAGCTGAAGACTTTGCCGCGAACGCCCGGTGTTTATTTTCATAAGTCGGCGAGCGGCGAGGTAATTTATGTTGGCAAGGCGGCGGTTCTTAAAAACCGCGTACGTCAGTATTTTCAAGATTCGCGCGGGCGAGACAATAAAACTATGGCGCTGGTGGCGGAGATTTTTGATACTGATTGGATTGAAACTGAGAGTGAGGTTGATGCGCTATTTTTGGAAAGTGAGATGATCAAGCGTTATATGCCGCGATACAATGTTCTGTTGCGTGATGATAAGTCTCAGATGTATGTTCGGATTGATATGAAAAGCGATTGGCCGACGGTCAGTTTTACGCGGAATCCTGCCGATGATGGTGCGGATTATTTTGGTCCATTTTACAATGGTTTTGCGTTAAAAAAGGCATTGCGCTATTTGAGGCGAATTTTTCCATATCTCACTCACCAAAGACGCCCTGGGCAATCAAAGTTGGATGAAGATTTGGGCTTAAGTCCAAAAATAAGTGATGGCTCGGACGCGTATAAAGCTGGTTTGCGTAAATTGATAAGTTATATCAAGGGAAATCGCAAGGCTATTGCCGTGGAGCTAGAGCGTGATATGAAAACGGCTGCGGGACTTCACGATTTTGAGCGGGCGGCAAGTCTGAGGAATAAGTTGCGCGCCATGCAAGAGCTTCAGCGACGCGTTATGTTTGGCGATAAGGAATTTTTGGATATTTCAAAAGATAAGGCGCTGGCTGATTTAGCAAAACTACTTGGCTTGAAAAATATTCCAGTGCGAATTGAGGGTTATGATATTTCGCATATGAGCGGACGCCAAGTCGTGGCGAGTATGGTGGTCTTTACGAATGGTGCGAGCGATCGTGCGGAATATCGCAAATTTAAGGTGGGTGAAAAAAACGACGACACTGGAAATATGTATGAGGTGATTTTTAGGCGGCTTGGCGAGCGAAATATCAAAAGCTGGGGTCGTCCGGATCTGTTGTTGATTGACGGTGGAAAGGGTCAACTCTCGACGGCGATTAAGGCAAGGGATGAGCGCGGAATAAAATTGCCAATTATCAGCATAGCTAAGCGAGAAGAGGAAATTATTATTCATAAAATTGGCTCGCAAATTGACGTATCGTATATTGAAGAATTGCAAAAATCTATTCATCGGGATATTGCTATTTATGAGGATGGTGATGTATATGTAGTGAATTTGCATCCTACTCAGCGCAACGCCGGATCTCATTCAAAGAATCTACGAGGCTCTGCTATCGATGACGATTCCAGCAGGGACAATTTTACAAAAAGTTCTATTGCGACGACAGATATTGTCAAGCTTTTCCAGCGGATTCGTGACGAGTCGCACCGATTTGCTGTGAGCTATCATACAGCGCTGAAGCGTCAAAATCAGACGAAAAATCAACTGGAGGAAATTCCGGGAATTGGTCCAAAGACGCGTGCGAAATTGTTGAGGAAATTTGGTAGTGTGAAAAAAATTATCGAGGCGGATTATACGGAATTGCAGGCGGAAGTTGGCTCGAAAAAGGCGAATTTGATTAAGCACTTATCTTAAAATCAAGCATTCAATCGACAATAAAGCATAAATTATATATAATAAGACTAATGAAAAGACAATTTGCAACGTTTTTGATTCGGCTAATTCTTAACTCGGTAGGTATTTGGGTTGCAGTGCGGTTGCTTGGAAATGAAACTCCGGGTGCAACTTCTGCGTGGACGTTTATGATGGCGGGGTTGATATTTTCGGTAGTGAATAGTGTATTGAAACCAATTGTTACAATTCTAGCTCTGCCAGCAATTCTATTGACATTAGGACTGTTTACCTTAATTGTAAATGGCTTTATGGTTTATATTTCATTAGCTTTGGCGCCAGGAATTTCTATGACTTTTGCGCATTCAATTATTGCCGGGATTATATTGAGTTTGGTAAACTATATTATAAGTAGCGCGCTGGTTTTGCAGCGGGAAGAAAAGGAGTAATATGTCAATTGATACAATTTTACCGTACGTGACGCTTGGATCTGCCGTACTGATGATTATCGCAATTTTGTTGCAACAACGAGGCGCAAGTTTGGGTGCAGGATTCGGCTCGTCTGGGGAATTATTCACTACTCGTCGCGGATTTGATAAAAACTTGTTTGATGTAACTATTGTTTTTGCGGTGATTTTTGTGCTATCGATTTTAGCAAGTATGATTTTGCCAGGATTGCAAAAATAGGAGAATAGATTTGAGCTCGGATAATTCGTCATGGAATCGTTTTGCGCGGCTAAAAGTTTCCAGTAAAGATGTCAATAAGCGTCTGCGTAAGATTGAAAAGGGGAGCTTGCGTCATGCGCATAAATTCGTGACATCCAGGCTGGATCGCTTATCTAATGTGCGACGTCGGGTTTCTGTCTGGATTATTCTAGTATTGGTGATGATTGGTGCCAGCGCGGTGCAGTGGCATATTTCTCGCAATTCTTTCACAACAATGGCGTACACTTCTGGCGGATCATATTCTGAGGGTGTGCTGGGTCCTTTGGAAAATCTAAATCCGATTTTCGCAAAAACCAATGCTGAAAAATCTGCCGCGAAGTTGCTATTTTCAAGTTTGTATCGATATGACTCAACGGGCAATATAAAGGCTGACATGGCGGATAGTATCAGCGTGAATGATAAAGAAACTGAATATACGGTTAAGCTAAAGAAGGACTTGAAGTGGTCAGACGGACAAGATTTAACGGCGGACGACGTAATTTTTACATTGAAACTATTAGCGAATCCAGAAGTTGGGGCTGAGATATCTGGCTGGAAGTCTATAAAATTCGAGAAAGTGTCTGACGATTCGGTGAAGTTTATCTTGCCGTCGTCATATTCGCCGTTTGTCCACGCTTTGACATTCCCGATTATTCCTAAACATATATTAAAAGATGTTAAACCGTCGAATTTACGTGAACATGATTTTAATAAGTCGCCTATATCCAGCGGCCCATTCGCCTTTAGGTTGCTGCAGAATGTAACTAGCGATGGCAGTAAAAAAGTGCTATATTTGCAGTCGAACAGCAATTATTATGGCAGCACGCCTAAGTTAGAGCGATTCCAGTTGTACGCGTATCCGACGCAGGATGATATTGCGAAAAGTTTGCGTACGCGAGAAATTACAGGAACTCCAGAATTGATTTATAACGATCAATCCGCCGAGGTAAAATCTATGTATGCCGCAGAAGCGCATTCTTTGAATAACGGAGTTTACGCGCTGTTTAATAACAACAGTCAGTTCTTGCGATCAAAAGCAGTTCGCCAAGCTTTGTCGCTCAGTGTCGACACATCCAAGCTACGCCAATCTTTGTCATTGTCTACAGAGGAATTATCTGGTCCAACGCTCAACAAATTCCTAGGAAATAATTCGAATTCGTCTAGTTATGACGTCAAGAAAGCGAAATCTCTACTTGACGCCGAGGGCTGGAAGAGTGTGAATAATGTTCGTCAGAAGGGAAATGATAAGTTAAAACTCAACGTGGTTGTTTTAAAGAATAGCAATTACGAAAAGGTCGTCAGATACTTGGCTCAAGTTTGGTATGACGAGCTGAACATAGAATCGGATATTAAGGTTGTCGATCCGAACGACGCCACTCAAAATATTCTTCAGACAGTTTTACAGCCGCGCAATTTTGATGTGTTGGTTTATGAGCTCTCCTTGGGTGGCGACCCCGATGTTTACGCCTATTGGCATTCTTCACAGGCAACCAACAATGGTTTGAATTTCTCCAATTACAATAATGCGATAGCGGACGATGCTTTGGAGAGCGGTAGATCTAAGATTTCAGCGAAGCAACGCGCTGATCGTTATGCGAAGTTTACTGCCACTTGGCAAGCAGACGCCCCAGCGATTGCCTTGTATCAACCGAAGTTTGACTATATTCATATTCGGAACGTTAAAGCTCTCGACGCAAGCACCGAAGTTGTCAATCCCGTCGATCGCTATGTCGATGTTCAATATTGGGCGACAGAGAAAAAGTCCGTTTACAAAACCCCGTAATCGGGTATAATGGTAAGTGGCTATGCGGGCGTGGCGGAATTGGTAGACGCGCTAGCTTGAGGGGCTAGTGAGCATTGCGCTCGTGGAAGTTCAAGTCTTCTCGCTCGCACCAAACATATTGCAATTATTGGATGAATTGTTTGTGATATGTTTTGTAAAATCTGATATAATAAAAGCGGTGGCGCGTTGGCGGAGCGGTTACGCAGAGGTCTGCAAAACCTTTTAGACGAGTTCGACTCTCGTACGTGCCTCCAATTTTTTGATGAATAGTCCTGAGTATTGGGCTATTTTTTATTTTGCGAAATTGTACAATTTACTTAGCGAATATAGTATAATATAAACAGTCTGGCGCGTAGGTGTCTGGATTGTATATAAATAAGCGCGAGTGGCGGAATTGGTAGACGCGAGGGACTTAAAATCCCTTGACCAAAAGTCGTGCGGGTTCGATTCCCGCCTTGCGCACCAAAGTTGTAAAGAAAGTAATATTGAATAGGAAAGGGACAAAGGTAAGAAATGAGTCCATTGGTAATTGTACTTATTGTTACAGTGGTAGTTTTATTAGTACTCGTAGGAGTTGTAATCGGTGCGTACAACAGTTTGGTGGTACTACGCAACCGCGTAGAAGAAGCGTGGAGTGATATTACTGTTCAGCTAAAGCGCCGAACTGATTTAATTCCAAATTTGGTCAATTCAGTAAAAGGCTACGCTACACACGAAAAAGAAGTGTTTGAGAAGGTTGCAGAAGCTCGTTCAGCAATTATGAATGCTGGCAGCGTGGCTGAAACCGCTAAGGCTGAAAATGCTTTGGAAGGCGCGTTGAAGAGCTTGTTTGCCGTATCTGAGGCTTACCCAGAATTGAAAGCAAATCAAAACTTCTTGCAATTACAACAGGAATTGGTTGACACTGAGGACAAAATCCAAGCAGCTCGCCGATTCTACAATGGTGGCGTTCGCGACTTAAACACGAAGATTCAGACTTTCCCAACAAACATCATCGCGGGAATGTTTGGCTTCCAAGCTAAGGAATTCTTCGACGTTGAGGACCGTGCAAGCGTTGAAAATCCAGTTGAAGTAAAGTTCTAATTGAACCTTGAAATGAAAATCGCTCGTCTATTTTTAGCGGGCGATTTTTGGTATAATTAACATATGTACAATGCAGTTTCTCAAAACAAACGCAACACAATATTAATTATGTCTGTGTTTGTAATAATTATTGGAATTATCGGTCTGTTTATTGGAGCGGCGACGGATAGCTATTCACTAGCGCTCATCATTTTTATATGTGCAATGTTATATGCTTGGCTGCAATATTTTATAGCTGGTAAGTTGGCTATGATGATGACTGGCGCTCAGGAAATTAGTAAAAATGACGCTCCTGAACTTTGGCGAGTGGTGGAAAATTTGTCTATCGCTTCTGGTATGCCGATGCCGAAAGTCTATATTATCGACGATCCAGCTCCAAATGCTTTTGCGACCGGTCGCGACCCAAATCATGCCATTGTCGGTGCAACCACTGGGCTTTTGGATATTATGGACAAGCGTGAGCTGGAGGCTGTTATGGCGCATGAAATGAGCCACGTGCGAAATTACGACATCCGCGTGAGTATGATTGCTTTTGGTTTGGTTAGCGCAATTGGGTTATTTGCAGATTTGGCGCTTAGAATGATGTTTTATAGTGACGATCGTGACAGAGATGTTAATCCTATCGTCTACGCTCTCGGGCTGATCGTGGTTATATTGGCGCCGCTTTTGGCAACAATAACTCAATTGGCGGTTAGTAGACAGCGTGAATATCTGGCGGATGCTTCGGGTGTGCTATTGACACGAGATACTGAAGGGCTAGCAAGCGCGCTGGAAAAATTGCGCCAATACGGCAGACCAATGCAAAAACAAAGTTCTTCCACTGCCAATTTGTTCATGAATAATCCTTTGAAACCCGGATTTTTCTCGAAACTATTTAGTACTCATCCACCACTAGAAGACAGAATTGCAAGGTTGAGAAATAACGCAACAAAGATGTAATTATGGCGACGAAAACCTCCAAAAAACGAGTAATCAAGAATCCTAAGAAGTCAAATGCTGATCATAAAAAAGGTGTGTGGCCTGGTATTAAACGGGACTTTAGTAAATTAAATCAGCAGCGACGTAATTTTCTGCAGCGTCGCCCTCATCGTAGTTTTCGGCTAACTAAGCGACGAGATTACCAACGAGATCTTAAAATTCCAGGATATTGGTCGCTGACCAGTGAGGCTTGCTGTCTAGTGTGGCGAAATAAGAAGACTTTCCTGGCGTTAATTCTCGTTATGTCGATATTGACGTTTGCCTTAGCCAGCGTCATGTCGCAAGATACATACCAACAACTTAAAGACGTGATGAATCAGGCTGAGTCGAATGGATTCGGCGGAATTTATACAACAATTAGCCTATTCTCTGGCGTTGCGGTTAGTTATATTTCCGGTAGTGGAACGGCTGGTGGAAATGTTCAGCAAGCGGCGGGAATCTTTCTGGGACTATTAACTTGGCTGTCGTCCGTTTGGCTGACACGAGCTATTTTAATTGGTAAAAAACCGAAAATGCGCGACGGCTTGTATAGTTCGGGGTCGCCCATAATTGCGCTGATAATTGTCGTCGGAGTTTTCCTAATTCAAATGGTGCCGGCGGCAGTGGCGGTGATTATTTATAGCGCGCTTAATGCTTCGGGAGTGTTAAATCAAACGCCGATTCTGATGGCGGCTGGCGGTGCGGCGATTCTAATAGTGGCGATGTCCGTCTATTGGGCGACCTCTACGGTTTTTGCGATGATCGTCGTAACATTGCCGGGAATGTATCCGTTTCATGCGCTGCGTTTGTCGGGTGATATTGTGACGGGTCGAAGACTGAGGATTTTGCTGAGATTTGCGTGGGCTGTTGTTCTGTCTGTGCTTTTGTGGGCGGTCGTTCTGATTCCGGTAATTCTGCTTGACGGCGCGCTGAAGGGATGGATTAGTGGTATCGACTGGCTGCCAATTGTCCCGACAACTGGCTTGATTTTACTTTACGTAACGATAATTATGATTTCTGTGTATGTTTATTTGTTCTACAGAAAGGTGGTTGAAAGTGACACCAAAAAAACCAAGAATTGACGAAATTAAAGACCTGTTAAATCGTTATAGCTACGAATACTACACCTTAGATAAGCCGAGTGTGAGCGATGCGGTTTATGACAGCCTGATGGATGAGCTGAAGAAAATTGAATCGGATCATCCGGAACTGATCACTATTGATAGTCCTACGCAGCGAGTTGGAAATAAGCTGCTCGACGGTTTTCAAAAAGTCGAGCACGCGCGCCGAATGGTCAGTTTGAATGACGTTTTCGATAAAGGTGAAGTTGAGGCGTGGATTGAGCGAACTGATAAATTGATACCGGGTCAGCGACATGAATTTTTTACGGATATAAAAATGGACGGATTGGCGTGCGCGTTAATTTATATCGACGGTGTATTGTCGCAGGCTGTGACACGTGGTGATAGTTTTGTTGGCGAAGATGTAACGAATAATGTTAGGACCATTAAAAACGTACCGCTTCGTCTGCGTAAAGCGGCGGGTTTTGAGAATTTTTTGCACGGTCGGACAGAGATTCGTGGCGAAATTGTCATGCTGAAACGGGATTTTGAGGAGCTTAATGAAAAGCAGAAATCTCTAGGGCTGCCTACATTTGCCAATCCGCGCAATTTGGCTGCGGGGACAATTCGTCAATTAGATCCTGCGCTGGTGGCGGCGCGACCATTGCATTTTCGTGGCTATGATGTAATTCGCGATGATAGTTCGGAAGTTCCAACGAATAGTTTTGCTTACGAGGCTTTGACGGCGCTGGGGATTTCTCGCAATCAGCAGGCTAGTGTTTTTGACAATTTGTCCGACGTGATGAAATTTGTTGATGAATGGAGCGACAAGCGTCATGATTTGCCGTTTAATACGGATGGGCTGGTTATTAAGATTAATGATCGAGAGATATACGACAATCTCGGGATGGTGGGCAAAAATCCGCGTGGGGCGGTGGCTTATAAGTATGCGGCTGAAGAAGCTACGACGATTGTTCGGGATATAGTAATTTCTATTGGGCGAACTGGCGCGGCGACTCCGGTGGCTGTGTTTGATCCAGTAGTGGTGGCGGGAACTACGGTGCAGCACGCCAGTTTGCATAACGCCGATGAGATTGAGCGTTTGGATATTCGGCGAGGCGACACTGTGGTGGTTTTTAAGGCTGGCGATATTATTCCGCAAGTTGAGAATGTTTTGAAGGAATTGCGACCTGCAGATTCTGAGCCAATTGATTATAAAGCAGAATTGAAACGGCAATATCCGGAGTTGGAATTTGTGCGACCGAAAGGTGAAGCTGTTTACCGAGTTAAGGGCTCTAGCGGTCCGCTGATTTTGAAGCGAGCTCTGGCACACTTCGCATCTAAGGGCGCGCTTGATATTGATACGCTTGGCGAAAAGAATGTGGAAATTCTAATTGACAACGGTTTGGTCGGCGATTTGGCGGATATTTTCACACTCACTAAGGACGATTTGTTGAAGTTGGATCGGTTTGCTGATATTTCTGCACAAAAGTTAATCTCGGCAATTGCTGATAAAAAAAGTCCAGAATTAGAGCGATTTTTGTACGGTCTGGGAATCCGTCATATTGGCGCGCAAACGGCGATTGATTTGACGAATCATTTTGAGAGTATGGAAAATTTGGCGAAAGCGACGATTGATGATTTGCGACAAGTTGATGGCGTGGGTGAAATTGTTGCCGAATCTGTAGTGGCGTGGTTTGCTGATGAGGATAATGTAAAATTGCTCAATAAATTTACCGAGCTAGGCGTCATTCCTCGGTTTAATAAAAAATCTGGCGGTTTGAGTGGAAAAAGTTTTGTGATCACGGGTACTCTGAAATCTATGGGACGCGACGCTGCCGCGGATAAAATTCGTAATCTCGGTGGAGTTTTTCAAACCACAGTTTCTAAAGACACGACATATTTGGTGGCTGGCGGTAAGGTTGGTGCTAGCAAATTGAAAAAGGCTGAGCAATACGGCACAAAAATCATTGACGAAGAAGAGTTGTTGAGGATGATAGAAAACGCGGGATGAATTAATGTATAATTTACGCATGGATAAGATTAAAAAACCGAGACTCTATTGTTTTTCTCCAGCAGTAATGCTGGCGACGCTGACAATTGAAATCATTCTGGCGATATATACTTTTTGGAAATATAAATTGAATGCTGTGACGAAGATTGTGATCATGCTGTTGATTTGTTTGGCGCTGTTTCAATGGGCTGAATATAACGTTTGTGAAGGTGCGATTCTTCTAGATAATCTCGGCTGGGCTAAACTTGGCTATATTGCAATTACTATGCTTCCGCCCCTGGGCATTCATTTGATATATGAAATTTCTGGTGATAATAGGCGATGGATTCCTGCGCTTGGTTATACTTTTGCAGCAATGTTTATTAGCTATTTTCTATTGGAGGCTAACGGAATTAAGTCTGGGGCTTGCCTGGGTAATTATGTGATTTTTGAAAACCAGCCGGGCGTCGGAATGTGGTATGGTTTGTATTATTACGGCCTATTATTTGCGGCAATTGCTTATGCGTATGTTAGGAATAAAACCTCCAGTAAACACATTCGGCGCTCTCTAGGTTCGTTGATTGTGGGATATGTTCTATTTATGGCGCCTACAACGTTTGTCAATATCATCGATCCATCGACTATTATCGGAATTCCGTCAATTATGTGTGGATTTGCAGTTTTGATGGCGGTAGTTTTAGCTGGGAAAGTTTTGCCAGAATATGTAAATGAGAAATGATGCTTGTGTTTTTTTGGACGATAATGCATAATTAAACATGAGCTGGTACGCATAGGGGCATTCTCCTATGCTTGCCAATTGAAAGACAAACACACATTCAAATATGCCCCGGGTGGGCGCGTAGCAGCTCTTCTATAATGCTTATGGTATGATATAGTTATGGTTACTGTTTCAAAAAAAAGGGAAGAAAAACTAGCAAAATTAGTGCGAGAATTTTTTGCTGTTCATCCAGATGTGAAGCTTGTGGCGATAACTGGTAGCGCTGGAAAGGCTAGCGCGAAAATAGCTATCGGTACGGTTTTGGCGCAACAATTTGATATTCAACTTCGCAATGAAGAGCCGAAGACGAAAGCTGATGTTTTCCTTCAGATGATGGGTGTGAAAATGCCTGAAAAAGGCTTATTCAAATGGTGGAAAGTGATGCGCGCCGTAAAGAAGAGGATTAAGGCTGAAAAACCGGAAGTTCAAGTGATTGTTCAGGAATTTAATCCAAAGGAACTTGGCTATAACGATTGGTTTAAGGCTTATGTTGTGCCAGATATTACGGTTGTAACTTCTGTGACGAATGGTCGAATGCAGGTTGAATATTCCTTGGAGGAAGTGGCGAATGAGATGATTTCGCTGGCGAATTTCTCGCGAATGGCGATGATAAATCGTGATGACATTGACGGGCGTTTTGCTAGTTTTTTGACAAATCCGAATATCACTACGTACGGAAGTGATCCAGTGGCGGAGTATAATTTTGACGATCGTAATTTTTCTCTGAAAGACGGGCATCACGGCTTTATTGTGTCGCCAGAAAATCCTAACGGATTAGAGGTCAATGTTAAGCTAATTGGCGAGCATAATATTCGTCCAGCAATTGTGGCGGCGGCTATTGGGTATGCGTTTAGTGAAACTGAGGAGAATATAAAAAAAGGTGTAGAGAATTTGCGTCCACTGCCTGGCAGGATGAATTTGCTGAAGGGTGCGGACAATACTTGGTTGATTGACGATAGTTATAGTTCGACGCCGTTGACTGCTTTGGCGGCTTTACAGTCTTTATATCGAATTGAGACTCCGCAGCGAATTGCTGTACTTGGCAATATGAATGGCTTAAAGGGGATTTTCGAGCAAGCTCACGCTGAACTTGGTTCTCATTGTAGTCCGGATTTGTTGGATTGGGTTGTGACGGTTGGTGAGAAAGCTAATCAATATTTGGCGCCGGCCGCTCGTCAAAAAGGTTGCCAGGTGAAGGAATGTAAGAATGCCATCGAGGCTGGGTCTTTCGTGCGCGATAAATTGAAATCTGAAGGCGTTGCTCTGTTTAAGGGCTCGAGCGGCGGTGTATGGCTAGAGGAATCTATAAAAATCAACCTTCATAGCACTGAGGACGATAAATACTTAGTCAGGCAAACGCCGGAGTGGATTGCAAGGAAAAACCAATTTTTCTCACAATTTAAAGATTAATGTGATATATTAAATTCAAGGTATATAAAACAAGGGGGAATATGGATCAAGGTAATCAACCTGCACCGCAGCCGCAATATAACGGCGTACCGATGCAACCAAAAAAGAAGAAAACGGGATTGATAATTGGTGTAGTGCTGGGAGTTATAGCTCTTATTGCTATTATTTCTGCTGTGTTAGTTTATTTCTTGTGGTGGCAGAATCCAGAAAAGATGGTTACGGACGCTGTGTCTAATGCTATTATGGCAAAGAAGATGACTGCCGACGGTAAGGTAGTTATTGACATGCGCGACCAAGGAAAAATAGAGCTAAACGTAAAGACTGCTACTGAGTCGGGAAAATCAAAGGCGAATATTGACGCTAAGCTTAATATCAAAGGGGTCGAAAAGAGTATTCCACTAGATGGTGATATGGTTCTTGGTGATGACGGGACGATATACGTGAAGATAAATAATTTTAAGGATTTGTATGGCACTTTGCTTGAAATAGTTATGGAGTCTTCTTCTGGCGGCAAGGCATCAAGGGCTCAAATAGAAACTTACCGTGATCAGACTTTGAGAAAGATGAGCTCTGAGATAGATAAAATGAGCGACACGTGGATGAAGGTTTCTCCAGATGAAATTGGTAGTGAATATAAGTGCGGAATTAACGCCCTGAAGAAAATTCAAAGTGATGAAAGTGTCCGCAAGGAAGTAGCTCAACTTTATCAAAAGAATAGCTTCTTCACTATAAAAGACTCAAAGATCAGCGACCGTAATGGTGGACGTGGTTTTGAGCTGCAGGGTGATAACGGTAAATTGTCGAAATTTAATGATGAGTTTAAAAATTCATCAGCAGGCAAGGCGCTCGGTAAGTGCGGAAAATCTAATAGCTACAAGAGTAGTGAATCATCATCTATTGACACAGCTTCATTGAAAGTGTGGGTTGATAGGTCGTCTCATGAACTGAAAGCCTTAGAGTTGAAAGGTGATGGCAAGAAGGCTTCTGTAGAGATTTCATTTGACATTAACATGAACAAGTCTGAGGAGATAAAGGCGCCGTCGGACGCTGAAAGCTTGAAAGAGTTTGTAGAAGGTTTTATGAGCGGATATTCGAGCGGATTGTCATCAACCTCGACCAGACGATAGCTTAATTGCCTAATAATAATCCCGTTCGTAATGAGCGGGATTATTTGCTATAATTACAGATATGAGACGCTATAATCCGACAGAAATTGAACAAAAATGGCAAAACAAATGGGAAGCTGACGGTACTTACGCGGTTGATTTTAATGACACGACCCGACCGAAATATTACAGTTTGAGCATGCTTCCGGGGATTACAGGGGCGGGAATTCACATTGGTCACGGTCGTACTTTTCAATTTGCCGACATCAAGGCACGATTCAAGCGTCAGCAGGGCTATAATGTCTATCATCCAATCGGTTGGGACAGTTTTGGTCTGCCGGTTGAAAATTACGCTATTAAAGTCGGTAAAACGCCGCGTGTAGCGCACGATGAAGCGAAGGTTCATTTTAAGGAGCAATTGAAGCGTCTTGGCTTTAGCTATGATTGGACAAAAGAAATTTCTACAGCCGATCCAGAATATTATAAATGGACTCAGTGGATTTTTACGCAATTATATAAGCACGATTTGGCATATCAAAAAGAGCAGCCGCAGTGGTGGTGTGAGACTGATAATACAGTGCTTGCTAACGAACAGGTTGAAGGCGGCAAATGTTGGCGCTGCGGTAACTCTGTAACCAAGCGAAATCTCAAACAGTGGTTTTTCCGAATTACGGCGTATGCAGATGAAATTTTAGAGGCAACCGATGCGCTTGATTGGACGGAAATGGTTAAAACCATGCAGAAGAATTGGATTGGTCGATCAGTTGGTGCGGAAGTTGAGTTTGCGGTTAGTGGTCAAGATTCCAAGATTACAATTTTCACGACTCGTCCTGACACGTTATTTGGCGCGACGTATGTAGCTTTGGCGCCGGAGCATCCTCTGATTCCTCAGTTGGTCAATTCTGATACGCGCGAAAAGGTTGAAGCGTATGTTCAAGCTTCGCAACAAAAATCTGATGTTGAACGTCAAGAGAATAAAGAGAAAACAGGTGTATTTACTGGCAGTTATGTCATAAATCCAGTTAATGGTCAAAAATTGCCGATTTGGGTGGCGGATTATGTTTTGGGTGGCTATGGAACCGGCGCAGTCATGGCGGTGCCAGCGCACGACGAGCGCGATTTTGCGTTTGCCGAGAAGTTTGACTTGCCGATTGTCCAGGTTATTGATAAGCCTGAACATTCAGCCGATGCTGGCTGTTATTCTAGTGAAGGTGAACTGATAAATTCCGGACAGTTCAACGGGACCAGGAGTGAGGATGCTCGCGAGCAAATTGTTGCGTGGCTGGAGCAGCAGAATTCCGGACGAAGCAAAACCACGTATAAAATGCGCGATTGGTTGATTTCTCGTCAGCGCTATTGGGGTGCTCCGATTCCAATTGTCCATGTTGATGGTCGTGTGCCAATTGCCGTGGCTGATGAATGCTTGCCGGTGATTTTGCCAGAGGTGGAGAATTTTAAGCCAACGGGCGGGAATACTTCTGTTTTGGCCCAAGTTGATGATTGGGTGCGAGTTTGGGTGGATGTTGAAACTGGAAAAACTGTGCCGATTGCGGAAAATAAACCTGACGGCGACAATTGGGTAGAAGGTCGACGCGAGACCGATACTTTGGATGGCTATGCTTGTTCTAGCTGGTATTTCTTGCGATATCTCGACCCGCACAATGATAATGAAGCGTGGAATCCTGAGAGAATTAACCATTGGATGCCGGTTGATTATTACAACGGTGCCGACCACGCCGTAGCTCACTTGCTATACAGTCGTTTTTGGATGCGATTTTTCTATAAGCTCGGTCTCGTTCCGACTCCAGAACCTTTCAAGCGAATGATGTACAATGCATACATTATGGCCCCAGACGGTCAGAAAATGTCCAAGTCTAAGGGCAATGTTATTGATCCAATGGAAATTATGGATAGTGGATACGGCGCTGATGCGCTGCGAGTTTACGAAATGTTCATCGCGCCCTATGACATGGACGCGCCATGGGATCCTCGTGGCGTTCCGGGAACTTATCGATTCTTAAACCGAGCATGGAATTTGGTTCAGGAGTTCGTTGATAAGAATAATGACCCAAGCAATTCTCCTGAGATGGATGAAAAAATAACTCAAGAACTATTGCGATTAACTCACTCGACAATTAAAAAAGTTACTCGCGACATTGAAGATGAGAAGTTTAATACAGCCGTGGCTTCGATGATGGAAATGATCAATGGTCTGTATAAGATAAAAGAATCGCATGGAATTGACATGTCGGACGAGTGGCGATTTGCATTAGAAAGTTTGATTCAAATTTTGGCGCCTTTTGCTCCGCATATCACAGAGGAATTGTGGCATGAAATGGGTCATGATGATACGGTTCACGTTGGTCACTGGCCGAAGTGGGACGAAAAATATCTAAAGAGCGATACGATGACTATTATAGTTCAAGTGAACGGCAAGCTTCGTGCGAAACTTGAACTGCCGAGTGATATGGACAAGCAGGGTGTTGAAGAGGCTGCTCTGGCTGATGAAAATGTCCAGAAATTCACAAACAATAAACCACCTAAAAAGATGGTTTACGTTCCGGGCAAGCTGGTGAATATTGTGGTTTAGAAAATAATCTATCTCGATTTGTCTTTTATTATTGTAAAAAGTTAGTATCATTATCTAATTTACGTACAAGCTCTTGAGATTGTCTAATAAAAAAGGTATAATGGTACGTAAGTTTTATGACAACCTAAAAGAGGAGAATAAATTATGGCACAACCTAAGAAACAGAGTAGCCCACGTAAAACTGGTCTTCGTCGCAGTCACTTGGTATTAAAATTGGCACGTCGCGTTAACGCAACTTCACCAGTTAAGGTGAAGACAACCAAGCGTGAAACCGGTAAAACAACAAAATAATAATTACGAACAGGACGCTTAATAATGGCATCAAACCGTCATTTGGGACGAATTGTCGCACTGCAAACACTTTATGAACATGAATTTCGCAAAGAGGTTGGTGATAGCGATGTTGATTATAAGACTATTTTAAAGCGTAATTTGGCTGAATATAAATCATCGGTTGATGACATTGAATTTATTGATAATTTGATCAGTGGCGTACTTTCGACGCAGAGTCAATTGGACGAGAAATTGCAGCCATTGGCGCCAGAATGGCCTATTAGTCAGTTGCCGCGAATTGATCGGGCGGTACTTAGAATTGGTTTATATGAATTGCTATATTGTGCAGATACCGTTCCACCAAAAGTGGTGATTAACGAAGCGGTAGAATTAGCAAAAGCGTTCGGTTCGGATAACTCGGGTAAGTTTGTGAATGGCGTGCTTGGCACGGCACTCCGTACTCTCGTGGAGGAGTCCGACAGTGAGAACAAGCAACTTTGATAAGATAAAAAAATATTTTGGTGGCAGCAAGAAGCCATTGATTCAGGAAATTGTACGCGAGCCAACTGCTGGTGGCGTGATTTTTCGTCGTAATAAAAAGGGCGAGGCGGAATTTTTGCTATATCAGGACGCTCGCGACCGCTGGACAATTCCGAAAGGGCACATTGAGCCAGGTGAAACAGCTCAAGTGACGGCTCGTAGGGAAATCGGCGAGGAAACTGGACTGAAGAAAATTGAACTGCACGGCTGGCTAGGCAAGGTGAATTTTCGTTATCGTCGAATCGATAAATTGGTATTGATGACAACGCAAGTTTATCTAGTTAAGGCGCTGGATCCTAATGAGAAACTCCAAAAGGAAGAGTGGATGAATGGTCTTAAATGGTTTAGTTTTCATGAGGCGCTGGATGAAGTTGAATATGAAGATATTGGCAAGCTGATTCTTTTGGCGATGAAACGAATTAGACAGGAGAATTTATAAATGAACGGAATGAACACTGCGCCATATCAAGATTTTGCGCGCGAAAAATTAGGTTTTGAATTTACGAATTTGGATTTGCTGATTACAGCTTTGACTCACCGTAGCTATGTGAATGAGCATCGAAAATCCGTTCATCACCACAATGAGCGCTTGGAATTCTTAGGTGATGCGGTTTTGGAATTGGCAGTAACGGAATATTTGTTTACGCATTTTTCTGAGCCAGAGGGAATTTTGACTGCTTGGCGGGCGGCTTTGGTGCGAACGGAAAGTATTGGCGATGCTGGTGATAAGTTGGGTTACGGCCCGCTGATTCGTATGTCAAAGGGTGAGAAGAACGGCTCAGAGCGAGCGCATTTACAGATTTTAGCTAATGCATTTGAGGCGGTAATCGGCGCGATTTATCTGGAGCGTGGCTTTGATGATGCTCGAGATTTTATTTACAAGCATATAATTGTTAAGTTGGATGGAATTTTAGAGTCGGGCAGTTGGCGCGATCCGAAGTCATATTTGCAGGAGATTTCTCAACGAGTTGACAATCAAACGCCGGTATATAAAGTCCTGAGCGAAGAAGGTCCAGATCACGATAAAGTCTTTACTCTTGGGGTTTTTGTTGGTGATAATATGATGGGGCGAGGCATTGGTCCGTCTAAGCAAGTTGCCCAACAGCAAGCTGCTCGTGCTGCAATTGCTAAATATAAAGAATCTGGCGAGAAATAATTAAAGTTTGCACGGCGTAAACTGCTCGTGTATAATGAAAATACAGTTTAATTCCAGGAGGAGGGGCAGAATGTCAACAATAGATCAGCAGTTTGTAGAATATACTGTAAAGGCGTTGGTTGGACATCCAGAAGACGTCATAGTAGACCGAACGATTGATGAAAAGGGCGTTTTACTAACATTGACAGTTAATCCAGCAGATTTGGGTCGGGTTATTGGTAAGCGCGGCAGTACGGCACAGAGTTTGCGTACACTTCTGCGAGCTTTGGGTGCAAAGAATGACGCTCGATATAACTTGAAGATTGTTAACAATGATGGTTTTTCTGGTGAGCGTGAGAGTAATAGCTATAACGATCATGCTTCTGTGGACAACTCAACAGATGAAGCTGTGGAAAATGAATCATCTTACGCAGAAAACACCAGAAAAGAGCTTGCAGAACTCGACGATCTTGATATATAATTAAAACCAGTTCAAGCACAGACATTATGCGAGAACAGCTCTATGCGAGACAATGGGAAACCATTGAGAGCCTTATTTGTGCTAAAAAACCGTCCTTACTGGGACGGTTTTTTGGTGGGGAATAATTTCTGTAAAAAGACATGAAAATAGCCCGCCGAAAACGTACTCAAGTCGAGACTTGATGTCTCAACGAGCTATTTTCGGCGGGCGTTAGAAAACCCTTTTAATCGACCAATGTCCTCCGTCCCAGAACAGGACGTAGGGTTCGTCTAGCTTGGCGATTATCTCGAAAGCGCTTGCAAGTCGCTTAGATTCGGTTACCTGTTCTACAACAGGCCAGATCTCGACTCCTATTCCGGTTTTGGCGGGTTTCCCCTTACTCCATGACCGTGGTACTACCTTGAGTACCATGGTGTCTCCGGCGTAGACTGCGAAGCCGGTAACTTCATCGAAATCAGACTTCAGAGTTTCAATTCGGTTAATATCTCCGGAGTCGGAGTAGGGGGTGAGATGTTCCCGTACTAAGTCCTCGATGTGATTTTTGTAACCACGACGAGGTATGGTGCACGCGTTTATTTCCAGAGTGTGCTCCTCCATTTTGATGGAGAGATTAGAACCTTCCGCGGACCAGTTAGTGTTTTTCTCGGTGATACAAGACATGACGTCTCTCTCTTCCTCTAAGGGCTACTTCTACTCGGTTGAGTAGAAGTTAATATATACATATCATACCTGGACAAAAAAGTCAACACTTGCTACACTGTAACAGATGAGAAAGTTTCAAGTAATTACGCTTTTCCCAGAAATGACAACGGGAGTTTTTAATAATTCCATGATGTGGAAGGCGCAGAAAGACGGTATCGTGGAGCTCACTACGGTGAATTTGCGGGAGTTTGGTTTGGGGCCGCGGCGTCAGGTGGATGATACGCCGTATGGTGGTGGTGACGGAATGCTTCTTATGGTTGAGCCGTTATGGAAAGCGGTAGAATTTGCGAAATCTCAGGATGAAACAGCGAAGGTGGTGTTAATGAGTCCGCGCGGGCAGCGCTGGAAGCAGGCTAAAGCCCAGGAAGAAGCCGATGATAACAGAGGTGTGATATTTATTTGCGGGCGATACGAGGGTGTTGATGAGCGAATTTTAGAGCTAGTTGATGAGCAATGGAGTATTGGCGATTTTGTGCTGACGGGCGGAGAGCTGGCGGCAATGATGATGATTGATTCTATTGTTAGGTTGATTCCTGGAGTTTTGGGCGGCGAAAAATCTGCGGAAATTGAAAGTTTTTCAGATGGAGAAACGTTGGAATTCCCACAATATACACGACCTGAGGAGTTTAAAGGTTTACGTGTGCCGGATGTTTTATTGAGCGGACACCACGGAAAAATTGCCGAGTGGCGCGCTGAACAATCGCGGATATTGACCAATAAAAATACCCCATAGAGACGGGGTATTTTAAGTTGTGGTGGATTTGTCGTAGAGCGAATATTGTGTTTATTTTTGTAACGTTCGCTGATTTAACTTTATGACGTTTTTATAAAAAGTGCAAGTGCTTTCGTAAAAAATACAACAAGCTTGAGCTTTTTTGACGCGCAAGCTATACTGAAATTATGTCTAGAAAAGTGAATAAAATTGTTAAATCGATTATAGGACTATTGATAATGGTGCCATTATTATGTCAATTATTTACGTTTGAGAAGTTTTCTGCGGTCCTTATTTCTGCAGGGATTATGCCATATTTAAGTCTTCCGATTGCGATAACATTGGTGATTGTTGAGCTAGTGTCGTTGCCGTTTTTGATTGATATGAATATGACAAAAAGAATTACTCTGACGAGCAGAGTGGCTGGTTTTTTGAGTTTGGGGATTATGACGGTAATTAGTTTTTTGGCGTTTGCGAACGGACATGCGGCGGTGATATTTGGTGCAACGATAAAGAATGTGAATAATGTGGCTGCGATTTTTCTGGTATTCATGATGTGGATTTTGTTGATTTGCGCAAATTTATCGACGAAAAAAACAGCCAAATAATTGGCTGCTAAATCTCAAACTTGGCTGGGATGGAGGGATTCGAACCCCCGAATGGCGGGACCAGAACCCGCTGCCTTACCACTTGGCGACATCCCAACGGCAAACATAATTGTACTATAGAAAAATGATTTTCGCAAGCGTTTACGAGCCAGCGTTGACGCGATATACTGGTAGTATGGATTTGCAATGGATTGTAAAGTTAATTGCTGACGGACTAGTGGTGCCGGTCGTGCTAATTGGTGCGTACGCGCTGATAAAATTGGTTCCAAATAAAGAGAAGTATCAAGTTTATAGCCAAGTTTTGATGGCTGGGTTGACTGCTTACGTGGCGGCAAAAATTATCGGGTCAATTTATCAACCAGATCAGATGCGCCCGTTCGAGATTCTGGGCGTATCTGCCGGCGCGTCATTCCTTAATAATCCGGGTTTTCCGTCTGATCACGCTCTATTTACAATGGCAATTACTTTGGCTGTATTTTTCGGAGCAAAGAGTTGGCGGCTGGCTGTTGTTTGTTTGGTTATGACGATCTTAATATGTGTAGGTCGGGTTATTGCTCTGGTGCATACGCCACTTGACGTTATTGGCGGATTATTGATTGCCTGCGTAGGGATTGTTTGGTATAAACCGATGAATCTCCTGAAAAAAGCATAATATTTAAGCATATACATTTGCAATATTGACAAGTTTACGTTACAATTTACGTATGAAATTATTGTCAGCTATTTTCCGTGAAGAAATATCAGATTACACATATCCATTTTCAAGGCGAGTTTTCTTGAGGATTTTGGCGATTTTAGTTGCTAGCGGTGTAGCTATCTGGCTGCTGGCGCTTGCGTTTGATAAATTTATGATCACGCCTGTATTTTGCGCAAACGCTGAGCATATTTCTATTTGCGCAAACAGCACAATCATTGCATCTTACGTTGCGTTGGTTTTGGCGGGAATTATGTTGGTGCCAGTGTTGGCGGTATTTGGCATTAAGCGACCTCTGTTGGTAGTGGTCGCGGCAACTGTGTCATTGTGGGGTGTTACATTATGGGCTGGTGGATCTTGGATTTTGTCATTACTATGGGTAGTTTTGGCGACAGTTTTGGTATATTTGTCGTTAATCTGGTTGAATAGAATTCGTGGCAATGGCGCAGCAATTTTATTTATGATTTTATTCGCAATCTTAGCACGAGTTGTCTTGGCGCTATAATCACTGTACACTAAGTGTATGGAAGTCATTATCATTATTCTCTTAATCGTTATTACTATTGGTTTGGGCGCGACTTTATTTGTCTTGCAATCAAAAATCAGCGAGCTAAAAAATCAATCATCCGTCGAGTTGATTAAAACCGATGTCGTGGAGTTGGGGCGGACTATTGCGAAGTTGAATGAATCCGTTAGTGATAAGTTGGAGCGAAGCAACGCGCAAGTTCAGACTTCCGTGCAGAAACAATTGTCAGAAAGCGCAAAGTTGGTGGCTGACGTGACGCAGCGATTGGCGAAATTGGATGAGACCAATAAGCGTGTGGTCGATGTGGCGACCGATCTGAAGACCTTGCAAAACGTGTTGCAAAATCCAAAGCAACGCGGGGTCTTTGGTGAGTTTTATCTGGAGAGTGTGTTGGATAACGTTTTGCCAGCCAAGCAATATCAAATGCAATATCGTTTCAAGGACGGTGAAATTGTTGACGCGGTTATTTTTCTGGACAAGGGGCAGATATTGCCGGTGGACAGTAAGTTTTCTTTGGAGAATTACAATCGGATGATTAATGCCGAGACAAAATCTGAGCGTGAAATGTGGCTGAATAAGGTGAAGGCTGATCTTAAGGGGCGAATTGACGAAACTAGTAAATACATTCGTCCGCGCGAAAACACCATGGATTTTGCTTTTATGTTTATCCCTAGCGAATCTTTGTATTACGATCTTCTGATTAACAATGTTGGTCAGGGCGGTTCGAGTCGCGATTTGATTGAATATGCGTTCCGAGATAAGCGAGTGATTATTGTTAGTCCGACTAGTTTTTTGGCATACCTGCAGACCGTTCTTCAGGGGCTTCGTAGTTTGCAAATTGAAGAGCAAGCCAAAGACATTCAAGTTCGAGTTGGGCAATTGGGCGTTCATATTAAAAAGTTTGACGAGTTGATGACGAAAATGGGCAAGAGTTTAAGTACGACTGTTGGTCATTATAACAATACGTATAAGGAACTAGGGAAGATTGATAAGGATGTTGTGCGAATTTCTGGTGGCGATAACCAAGCTCAGCCGGAGCTGATTGATCGGCCGACTCAGGAAGATTGACATAAAAAATACCCCGCCGATTAAGCGGGATATTTTATTGTGAAGTTATAATCTATTCTTCGTCTTTGTTTCGGTAATTGACGAGTAGAAATAGGTTGCCGCCTAATGCTGCGCCGATTAGGGTAGCGGCAATTACTTCCAAGCTAAAGCGTGAATAGCTCTTTTCACCTTCAGCTGGCAATACTCCGTTGCTGCGTAGTTGAGAGTCGGTTTTCTCTGTAACAGCCAAAGAAACTGCTGGGTTCAAAGTTGCGCCTGAGATGTAGATCTCGCGTGGGTAAGTGCGGCCGTTTTTCTCAGTTTGAGTAGTGCTTTGATCTTTTTGGATTTTTGCAATGGCAGTACTTTTAATGTATGAAGAGATTGAGCCAGATACGACAAGACCAATCATCAACGCCAAGCCAATTCCAAAAGCTTGACCAGCTGCTTTGATTTCTTTGCGCTGCAAAACTGCGGCAATACCAAATACAAATACAGCGGTACCGACTAACTCCATCGCGAAGATGTTCCAAGAGAACGCGGTGAATTGGTCAAAGCTTAGAGCGAATCCGCCGTTTGTTAATGAGCCGACAAGCACGATAGCTGCCATTGCACCGAGGAATTGTGCGCCCCAGTAAAATGGAACAAGTACAGTCTTTAGCTTACGCATTGTCCATAGACCAAATGTGACAGCTGGGTTTACGTGTGCGCCAGAAATGTTGCCGATAATTGCAACGATAAACATCAATGCAAAACCGACATACATCGATGACAAAATATCTGATGCGAATAATGCGGCAAGTGTCAAAATGAATGTGCCGATAACTTCCGCAATAACGATGTTAATTAAGTTGTTTGGTAATTTAGAATCTAGTTCGACACGCTTGCTTTTAGCGGTAGATTCAGTAACGACGTACTTGACGGTCGTTTTGGTTTCAGTCTTAGCGGCAGTAGTTTTCTTTCCTGCGGCTTTAACTGGGGCTTTCTTTGAAGTTTTCTTCGTAGCCATATTCCCTCCTTAAAGTAATATCACGACTATTATAACATAATTTGCTATACTGTAGTTATGGGATTATTTGTAAATCAACAAGATCAGCGTAGTGAATTGCAAGAGCGAATTGCAGCGGAATTAAGAGAGAAGGCAAAGGCTTCGAGTTTGCAAGAAAAGGCAACTATGGACGGCGTCGACGACATAAGATATTTGGAAGGCACGAAACAGACGACGACTTTGGCGTGGGCGTGGATTTTAATTGCTATTATGGCCGGTGCGGTGATTGTAATGTTTTTAATGCAAGGACGATAAAATGGTTGACTTAGACGAATTGAAAAGAGAAATAGTTTTGGCGGTTTCGCAATCCAAATCTCCGCGTGAGTTTTTACGCGATCGACGACTTAGGGAATTGTATGATCAAATCAAGTCATTGCCGCCAGTTGAGCGTGGTCCGTTTGGCAAGCAGATTAACGAGCTGAAGCAAGCGATTGAACAGGCTATTGCTGCGCGACTGGAAGAGCTGGAAAAAGTTGACTTGAAACCGATTGACGTTACGGCGCCGATGGACGTGAATTCGTCCAAGCCTGAACTTTTGCCGAGCGAACAAGGCACGATTCATCCGCTGAGCGCTGAAATTGAGCACATTTCTGAGATCTTTAATCGCATGGGGTTTGTCACGGAAGAGTCCAGAGAGATTGACGATCAATTCCATATGTTCGAGAGCCTGAATTTTCCAAAAGGTCATCCAGCGCGCGATGATTACGATACGTTTATGACCGAGGAAACTGATTCTAATGGCGATCGTTTGATTGCACCGGCGCATACGTCTACTATGCAAAATCGCGTGCTAATGAAATATCGCGACAATTTGGAGAAAGGCGAGGCTATTGCCGCTATCGTTCCTGATCGCGTTTTCCGCAACGAAGATTTGGATGCGCGCCACGAGCATACGTTTTATCAAGTTGAAGGTGTGTACGTTTCACGCCGGGTTAATGTTGGCAATTTGATTGCCACGCTGCAAGAATTTTTGCAGGAATATTATGGCAAGAAACTTGACGTTCGCGTTAATCCATTCTACTTTCCGTTCACTGAGCCTAGCTTCGAGTTTGCGTTAAGTTGTCCGTTTTGTGAAGGAAAAAATCCTGATTGTAAAGTCTGCTCTGGTGAAGGTTGGATTGAGCTACTGGGCTGCGGAATGATTCATCCGAATGTCCTTCGGGCGGCACAAATTGACCCGAATGAATATACGGGATTTGCTTTTGGTTGCGGAATCGACCGCTTGGTTATGATGAAGTATGGAATCGAAGATGTCCGTCATTTTGAAAGTGGCAAATTGGATTTTTTGGAACAATTTTAAGCAATATGAAACTTCGACAGATTAAGGATTTTTTGTGTAAGAATCGCCTTCAGGCGCTCTGCATTCTTAATGGTGTCGTTTTGGCTGTGGGCTTGATCGTGGCGATGCTGCTTTCTGATGATACTCGGTGGACGAACTGGAGCTTGAGTAGATTGGGCGAAACCACCTCGAACCGTTTGTCTGCATTTTCGTTCAATTCGGGAGTATTTTTATCTGGTTTGATTATGGGGATGATTGGATTTTTTATGAATCGTGGTTATCTTAAACTTGGTCAAATTCGCTCTGCTCGGATATCTGGCTGGATACTTTCATTGTTTGCGATTTGTATGATAGGAGTGGCGCTTTGTCCGAACGATACGATGCACGCGGCGCATTTTGTTTTCTCGCGCGGCATCGTGATATTGATGGTACTTTTGATGTTTATTTTGCCATCGAGTTTGAGCTATTTAACTCATCGTGAGCGAATCTCATCTTTCAGTTTTCCGATTTTTGCGGCAATTATAGCGGCGCAAGGTTACGCGATGGGCAAGTTTTGGTTTGTGATAGTAGAAGTTTTATTGGGAATTTTTGCGACGATGTGGCTAGTCCTGGTTTGCCGTCGAATGGAACTTAAATTGTCCGACCTGAAAACTTCGTAAAATGCTATAATTACTTCAAAAGGAGTAATTATGAATCACACAATTTTTGACGACATCGTATCTGGAAAAATGAAATCTTGGAAGATTTGGGAAGATGAGAAATTCCTAGCATTTTTAACACCGTTTCCAAATACGCCGGGCTTTACCGTGGTGATTCCGAAGCAGAATCCGGGCGATTACGTATTTTCTTTGGACGATAATTTATATTCCGAAATGATGCAGGCAGTGAAAAAAGTTGCTGGTATTTTGGAAGCGGTAAGTTGGACTTTTTGGAACAGTTTTAAGGAGCTATCGCACACGATAATAGTAGTAGCTCAAAAACTCGTAATAAAAGAGGCAGTTCTGTGTGCCGATAGAGAATTTGTTGCAGCGAGAGAGATCGCTAAAAAAGATAGGAGGAGGTAAAATGGATACACAACAATTTGACGCACTCATCATTGGTTTTGGCAAAGCTGGCAAAACATTGGCGGTAGCGCTGGCAAATGCGAAAAAAAAGGTAGCGCTAGTGGAGCGGTCGCCAAAGATGTATGGCGGCACCTGTATTAATATTGCTTGTATTCCTACTAAGGTGCTAGTCAATGCAGCCGAACATCATCAAAGTTTTGATGAGGCGATGGCGCATAAGACAACAGTGGTAGCGCGGTTGAATGAGAAGAACTATCATATGCTTGCGGATCGTGAAACAGTGAGCGTCATTGAGGGTGAGGCATCGTTCGTAGATGATCGTACTGTGAAGGTTGTGGCGGGTAGCGACGAGCTAGTAGTTAGTGCACCGCAGATTTTTATTAACACCGGTGCGGAATCAATCATCCCAGATATTCCAGGTGTTGATAAGCCGTTTGTGTATACTAGTACTGAATTGCTGGATAGAATGACGCAGCCAAAACAGCTAGCTATCATTGGTGGCGGTTATATTGGGTTAGAATTTGCCTCAACTTATGCCAAACTTGGTACAAAAGTAACAGTATTTGAGAGGGGCGATGCTCTGCTTGCACGTGAAGATCCAGCAATTGCTCGGGCTGCTACTGAAGCATTGCAGGCACAGGGTATTGAGATTGTGTTTAGTGTGGATGTGACAGCGATTGAGGGTGAGTCTACTGCGACGATTCGCACAGTAAATCATGATGATTACGCTGGTTATGATGCGGTTTTGATGGCTACGGGCCGTCGCCCGGCAACGATGAGCTTGAATTTACCAGCTGCTGGTGTAGCGACGGATGAGCGCGGGGCAATTGTGGTTGATGAAACACTTCGCACTAGTCGGTCGCATATTTGGGCAATGGGCGATGTAACGGGCGGGCCACAATTTACCTATGCGTCGCTGGACGATTTTCGGATTGTGAGAAGCCAGTTGCTGGGTGACGGTCTGTACACTCGCGCCAAACAAAAAACCTTGCCGTACGCGGTCTTTATGCAAACGCCGCTAGGTCGGGTGGGTATGACAGAGGCTGAGGCGCGTGCGACGGGGTGCGAAATTATCGTAAAAGAGCTGCCTGCTATGGCGATTCCACGCCTGCATGTTGATAATGCTACAACAGGATTGCTGCGTGCGGTGATTGATGCAAACACTGAACAAATTTTGGGTGCTAGTTTATTGTGTCGTAACTCACCAGAAGTCATTAATATTATCAAAACTGTAATGGATAATGGCCTGCCATATACTGTGCTGCGTGACCAAATATTCACTCATCCAACGGTGAGTGAGGCATTAAACGATTTATTTACATAAAGGAGTAATTATGAATCACACAATTTTTGACGACATCGTATCTGGAAAAATGAAATCTTGGAAGATTTGGGAAGATGAGAAATTCCTAGCATTTTTAACACCGTTTCCAAATACGCCGGGCTTTACCGTGGTGATTCCGAAGCAGAATCCGGGCGATTACGTATTTTCTTTGGACGATAATTTATATTCCGAAATGATGCAGGCAGTGAAAAAGGTTGCAAATATCTTGGAAAAAGCCTTTGATACGCCGCGAGTGGCATTGATTTTTGAAGGGACGGGTGTGGCGCACGTTCATGCCAAGTTGGTGCCGCTGCATGGCGATCTGGCTAGCCAAACTGATGTGTGGAGTAAAGAGACTGAGTTTAGTGAAGTGTATCGTGGCTGGCTAACGACTGCAGAAGGTCCAAAAATGGATGACGCTCAATTGGATGAAATTCAGGCACGAATTTTAGCCGTGCAAGGTAAATAGTAATTTTCTATTTTGATCCTAATTTTACGTCTTTTCCTTCGTACATATTCAAATAGAACGGATATAATTTGTCGGCGTGCTTTTTAACCTCGTCTTGGTTTAAGGCTACAATGTCGTGACCGATACCAAATGAGGCCGGAATTGAATAATATTGGAATTTGGCGCCAGAAACTGCAGCCATTTGCTTAGGTATGTTGACTGCGAGATTTTTATCAATTGCGGTGTCGTTTTCGCTCGTTACAACCCCGACGTATTTTAATCCTGGAGCTTTGAGGTCGGATTTATAGTTCTTTGCGATTATTATATATTTTCCGAGGGCGCGGTATGACAAATTGCTACCTGTGAACGAATCTGGGAGAATATTTCGTCCGTAAAGATTTCGTAAAAGCGGAATTTTCCAGGAAGGAGTTTCTGACGCTGAAGGCTGATAAAAAGGTGATAGAAATAGCGCTCGTGATATCGTCTGGCTATTGTACTGAGTAATCCAGGTTGCCATATTGGCGCCACCAGAAAGCCCTACAACGCCCACTTCATCGCCCAGGCCGCTGATAATACTGGTATTGGAATTCATAAACTGCGCCATTGCTGGAATGGTAATTTCTCCGTGTCGTTTGTTGTCTGTCAGACCGTGACTGGGGACGCGGGGAATATAGACGTTATAGCCGGCATTGAAAAAGGTGTCGCCCAAGTCTGCGAATTGCTGTGGGCATGCGCTTACGCCATGAATCATCATGACGGCTTTGGTGGTTTTTTTGCCATGGGTTTTAATAATCGATCGGCATTCTGGTCTAACGTCGGTATTTGAAGTGTCTTCACTAACAGTACGATTTGCAGCGGCGATGGCGTCGTCATAGCTCAATTTTTCAGAGCTCGAAGATTGCAATTGCTTGGATGTTGCTGGCCAAAAGAAAGCTGCGGCGACTAGTAAGGCGGCTATAATGACAATTGAGCAGACTGCCCAAATAGTAATTTTTACGATGCGATTTTTTCGTGAAGTATTCATGGGTATATTATATTGGTTGCGAGTGGAGTTGTGAAGTTTTGTAGCGGTTTTCTTAATAACCCATGCAAATATCCCGATAAGGTCGCGTTGCAATTTCCATTGAATCCAGGCCGAGTTTGGTTTCAACTTCACTAATCGTCATCAGCGCACTAGCCTCATCATCTGACAAAACTTCAACTTCTACGAAAGTCCCGGCGTCTTTGATTGCGTCGATAGCTACCGTTGCCTGCGGAAAATCAGAGGACTGAAACGAGCGACGGTATTTGTTGACCTCGACCAGTTGCATCATACCGAGGTTTGCCAGTAGCTGCTTGGCGGTTGCCGCATCTTCAGGCTGAATTGGTAGGTTTGTCTCGGGCTTGATGATTACATTATTCTCCGCATGCGTCGCAGCGGTCGTTGCTGGCTTATATGTTACCTCAGCAAAACTATCACGCTGGCGAATCCGCAAGCATTCAATCGTTTGCATAAAATCGACATCAGGACGAGAATAATACGTATCAATTTCGCGGAGACTACTCTTTAGCTCAAAACCGATGTTTTGCAACCGCCCGATTAGCTCTTCAATATTGCCCGTTAGTTGGCGCTTGCGTTCGATTTCTAGTAGTTTTTTGGTCATTTGATAGCCTTTCTTATGGAAGTGTAGATATTTGAATATTTATTTATATGATGGTTTAATTATAGCAAGAAAGGCGAATAATTTTATGACTACACACCAATTAAAATTGGCGACCGAGCCGTTTAATGCTATTATTTCTGGCAATAAGACTATCGAGTCGCGATTATATGACGCCAAACGACAGAAAATCCAGATTGGGGATCGGATTATTTTTACAAATAGAGATAATTCCGAGCAAACTGTTACCGCTGAGGTTGTTGGTTTGCTGAGATACGCGACATTTCGTGACTTATTTTTCCACAATAATCTGCGAAAGTTCGGCGGTGATAATGTCGAATGGTTAGAAAATCAAATTTCTGAATTTTATTCTCTCAGCGACCAGCTGGAAAATGGCGTGATAGGTATCGAATTTGAAATATTTTAATGATATAATAATGACCATCCTATCAGGCTACACTAAAAATCGTAGTCATCACAGGAAGGTGTACTATGACTGAAGCGCTAGTCAATGATATCATTGTACGTCCGGCAAGGGCGGACGATTTCGATTTCGTCGCGGATCTTATGATCCGGGCGCTCACACCGTTTTATGACGGTGACCACTACGCACACGCACGGCGTATCTTTGATACGCACATGGCAGGCGGTGTTGACCGCGTCGGCCAGTTCTCGGCCGGACAGCACATGTTCATCGCCGAGAGTGATGGGCAACCCGTGGGTGTCATTCATGTTGTCAACAAGAAACAGGGGACTGTCAAGATCAGCCCTCTCATTGTTGACACGGCATACCGAGGAAAGATGGGCGTCGGAAGCGTGTTGCTCAAGCACGCTGAAGATTTCGCCCGCAGCCTCGATGCTCGACAACTGTACTGCACTGTCGCGTCGCCGAACCAGAAGGCGCTTCAGTTCTTCCTCCGGAAGGGTTTCCTCGTCACTGGCACGGCTCGCAACCACTACAAGATGGGGGTCGATGAGCACATGCTGTACAAGCAGCTCGTTGACGAGGCGGGGTTCGACTCGCCGAATATCTCTGTGGTTCCGTTTAACGAGAGTCAGCACGCCGACAGCGCGCGAGCTCTCATCCTGTCGCAGACGAGTGACGACTTCGAAGGAGTGGACGACAGTTGGGTTGACGCCCTTTTCGCTGGCTACCGTCGTATGGAATCTGGCGACGTCAACAACAAGTTCAAGATCATCTTTGTAGCTGAGTGCAACGGTCAGGTTGTTGGTGTCGCTGGTGTGACCCCGAAGAAGGGGCAGCCTATCAAGCTGATGCCTCTCGTGGCGAAGTCGGAAGCAGCTTTTGAGGCGCTCATTATCGACCTTCAAGGGCTGTTGGAGGATTACGGTCGCAAGCTGTACATCCACCTCGTCCCTGAGCCATGGCAGGTCGTCTGTCTCCAGCGTCACGGCTGGAGCCTGGAGGGCGTGTTCCCGGGAGGGTATGCGCCTGCCAGCGTCGTTCAGCAGTGGGGAATCAGTCTCAACAAGAAAGGAGTGTCTATGCGTAAGATGCGCATCAAGCGTCCATACTACGACGCAATCATGTCCGGCAAGAAGACTCTCGAGGTGAGAGTCGGCTATAACAGCATCAAGCGGCTGAAGGCTGGTGAGCTGCTACAGCTCGAGACCGGTCACACATCGGGCGTGGTACGGATCAAGTCGATACGTATTTACCGTAGCTTCGCCGACATGCTGGCGGCTGAGCCGTGGCAGCAGATCGTGCCGCAGGCAGAGAGCGAGAGGGAGGCTCTCCGTCTCCTTCGTAAGATCTACCCTGGCCACAAGGAGAATCTTGGTGTTCACGTCATCGAGGTTCAAAAGTAGGACAACGAGGGAGGTGCGCATCCTCTAGGCTGGAGAAATCCACCTGAACAAATGCGAGTGACTTGGGCTAGTGTAACTGTTATCTGACTTAAGATACAGAACAGACTATACTGTCTTTAATGAAAACACTAAAGATGAATTATTTGAAGAAATCGGTCAAGTTTGGGTTGATATTGTTGAGAATAATACACAGGATGTCGCGTAATAAATCAAATAATACAATCGTCCTAGTGTTATCGGCATATCACATGTCTAGACCCGCATCTATTGTGTATGCTAAAATAAAACCACAAATAACATCCGCGCGCCGTTTCGCAGCAAGAGGATGTTTATAATCTGAAAGAGGTGACTTTTATTAAATCCATCATCTGTAAAGACGTCTTCGGCAATCAATATACCGTTCCTGTTGACGAACTAAATATTCGCGTCGGCGTGTACGCGGTGATTATTGAGGATAATAAGATTCTTTTAACTCGGCAATGGGACGGATATAGCTTGATTGGCGGCGGTGTCGAGAAAGGCGAAACGATCGAGGAATCAATTGTCCGTGAAGTCAAGGAGGAAACTGGACTGACTATCACGCCAGATAAAATCATTCACCAAGCAACCACTTTCTTCAAGCGCAACACTGAGTCGCAAGCCAATCAGTCAATCCAACTGTACTTTACCCACAGTCAGCTGCACGGGCAAATCAATAACGACAACATAACCGACGGTGAGAAGACTTATACTAACGGCACGCCAGAATGGGTTGATCTGGATAAGATTGACGATATAAACTTTCGCCACAGCGTGGATCTAAAAACAATTTTACAGGCGTATATTTCGCAATCTCGTACCCGCTAATAGTCGAATAATAATGAAACTATCCAAACCCGTAATTATCACCGGCGAATAATTATGTTCGAGGAGTCTACTATGGCGAGGGTAATTATGCTATAGCCCATATATATCCAGAAATTAGAGGAGATCATAAGGCTTGCTATAGGGGCAGTAAGAATGTTGGGAAGATTTATTTTAATAAAAAAAGAGCGCGCAAAGTCTGCTCGTAGTATGGGAAAATATGTCGGACAGATCAAGCCTCGGATAAATGTTTTAAATAATCAATAGCATCTATATAATAAGGATCTGCGCCCTCTGGAATATTAGTATCTAATAATTCCGATAACGTCATCCAGCGGTATTTTTTATGCTCCCAGCTCAATTTAACAGGAATGTCGGCTTTATCTATAATTATCTCAAAAAGTACATGTCTTGTGTTTTTGTGCTGTCTAACAAATAGCTTTTTTAAGTCATTTGGATATATACATATGCCAGTCTCTTCTTGCACTTCTCGCGCAGTCGCCGTCTTAGAGGTCTCTTCCGATTCTACTTCTCCTCCAGGAAAATCAAGATGCCCAGGGAAATTAGGGTGCGTGTCTCCCCTATAAAGCAGCAAATATTTACCATTTTTATTCTTAATAAGCGCTTTTGATACTGCTTTAACCATATTTCAATTGTAATGAAGAAGCAATATTTGATCAATGTGATGTACTGTGAACAATGAAAAGCGCCAAAAAATCCAACTTGGAGACGAAGCCACTTTTACGAATCGAGAAAACACCAGTAAGGCAGTCACTGTAAGAGTGGTTGGTTTATTGCGTTGCCAAACCCTTCAATAACCTTTTCATTCATAATAATCCTGCAAAATTTGGCGGCGTTAATATTTCATCTTCAGAATCTTTTCTCTACTAGAAAATCGGCTAGAGCTAATAATCCAGGACTATCGTCGCCTTTACTTGTTTTAGAATTGCGTTCATGTTTGCGACGTTTATAGTTTTCGCTAGGTCATTTCTGGATAGTGGCGTAGCGGTTTGTTGATAAAAATATATGGGCACTGAAATGTAAAATGGGTCAGACGTGAAAGATTCGGCAAGGTTTTTTAGGTCGGTTGCGTGCGAGGATATGTTAAAGTTTTGTAAATATGTCTGTATAGTTTCACTTGAGCTCAGTTGAGCAAGGTCTGTATTTTTTACGGTGTAGGTTTGGCTGGTGTAATTGCCATCATAGTACGCTATAAACTTTCCTGGGCTGGACGGATAGGATGAGATTTTATCAAAACAAATGTCACGCACTAGATCTAAAAGTATTGGGTATGTGCAGAAAAATGCGGCAGTCAATTCATCGCTGGCGTCAGCAATTTCTATATCAATCTTAACGTCTGTAAAATCCTTCGGACTATGACTGATTTTAAGAGGAGAAATCTTAGATTTTGGGTGTGAATTGCTGGGAGTGGTTTTTTGACTATCGATAAAATATTTTTGACAAAGAGCGAGCTGCTCTTGTAATAGCGTCATGTCTGCTATATCAATGTTGGATTGCATCTCGGCTTCTATGTGTGAGATGGACTGTTGAATAAGAGACGCCTCAAAAGGCGTAATATCGTTGATGGTTTTTTCAAATAATGCATTAGACTCGCTTGTGAATAGTGCGGACGTAAAAAATACGCTTGATTCGCTAGTCGTGCCATCCAATTCCCCAGTGAAAGCTCGGTTGCTGCCAGCTTTTTCCGTTTCCTTTAAGAATCGCCTAATAATCAGATGCTCAAACAAGTGGCACGTGTCGTGGTCTGCTGGTAAAGAATATGCTGAATGCAAGTTGTGGATCATGAGTTTATTATATCAGTATGAAAGTTAGCCTAAATCTTATAGGCTCGGTGGCGTGTTTGTACGAAGAAAAGCTTTATTTATCATAACCAAACAAACTTCCAGCTCCCGCCGCTTTATATAAAGCATTTACCGCTAAGAGTATATCGTTCTGAAGTGTTGGCTGATTGTCAATATTCTTATCATAAAAATCCCGCAATGACGCCGGATAGATTTCATCGGGCATATCGTACAGGAATGTATTCTGTAGCAGTTTCTTCTGTTCGGGTGAAATATTATTAAAAAACTCTGGATGAAAATCGTAAAACCATTCTAGGCGAGTTTGTAATTCTAGATATTTATCGTAATCCATAGCTATATTATAATTCAGGGGATGACCCTTCTCCAAGTCTGAAGAGAGGAGTGCCTTTGAGGATTATCTCCCGCTTGTTCAAGGATGGCTGTATTTTGCCCTAGAGCAGTTTTACCTTGGTTATTTATAGTTTTCTAAGGTCGATTACCTGCCGGTAAAATGATATAATTATATCAGTATGAAAGTTAGCTTAAATCTTATAAAACAATTGATTAATTTTGAGTTGCCGTCAGTTGACGAGTTGGTGTCGCGGGTAAATCAGCAACTTGGTGGTGTCGAGGAAGTGATTGATCTGAAGGCCAAATATGGTGGCGCGCGCATTGTGCGGGTTGTTGAATGCGAAAAACATCCGAATGCGGATCGTTTGAGCGTGACTAAAATTGACGATGGTGGCGTAGCGGACGCTCCAAGGGATGGCAATGGTTACGTGCAAGTAGTTTGCGGTGCGCCGAATGTTCATGCTGATATGTGGGCAATTTGGTTGCCGCCAAAAAGCACCGTCCCAGCAAGTTTTGATGACGCCGAGCCGTTCGTGCTGGATGCGCGACCGCTGCGTGGAATTCTAAGCCAGGGCATGCTGGCGGCGGCTGACGAGCTGGCGATTGGTACGGATCACGAGGGAATTATTGAGATCAATGAGCGTGATATTCCGGCTGGCGTTACACTTCAGGCTGGTGCGAGCTTTGCGGAAGTGTTTGGGCTGGATGATTACGTGCTGGAAATTGAAAATAAGATGTTTACGCACAGGCCGGATTGTTTTGGGCAACTCGGTGTGGCGCGCGAAATTGCTGGCATTTTTCATCAGCAGTTTAATAGTCCTGACTGGTATAATGCTATTCAAGAATTCGCAGATAGCGATGGCTTAGAGCTTGAAGTGTTTAATGAAGCCAATGAGCTTGCACCCGCATTCTCTGCGATTGCTATAAAAAATGTAGATATTCATCCAAGCCCGTTGTGGTTGCGATGTCAATTAGTTGCAATGGGCGGAAAGCCAATTAACAATATTGTTGACGCAACGAATTATGTGATGTTTATGACGGCGCAGCCGACTCATGCTTATGATTATGACAAGTTGCGCGGGCATAAACTCGGCGTGCGAATGGCGCATGATGGCGAAAAAGTTGGTTTGCTTAACGGCAAGGAATATGAATTGACGGCTGACGATATTGTGATCGCTGACGGCGAAGGTGTGATTGGGCTAGCGGGAATTATGGGCGGCGTTGATACGGAAGTTTCGGCTGAAACGAAGAATATTGTCCTTGAATGTGCCAATTTTGATATGTACGCGCTACGTCGTACGGCTATGCGTCACGGAATTTTTACAGATGCGCTGACCCGTTTCAATAAGGGACAGTCGCCAGCACAAATTGACCCTGTCTTAAAATGGTTAATTGGTATGGTTGGTGGTGAGCAAGCTAGTCCTACGCTATTTAAGAATCATTCTTCATTGCGACAAGTGTTGGTCGATGGTAAGCACTGGTACGGTGGATTGTTGATTCCTAAAAGGTTTGTCGAAGAACGTCTGGGTGTTGACTTTGCCGAGAATGAGATTGAGACACTACTAAAGAATGTTGAATTTATCGTTGACGATGGTAATAAATATGACGAAGCTGGCGTGATGGTTTACAGTCCATTTTGGCGAACAGATATTGAGCTTCCTGAGGATATTGTTGAGGAAGTTGGGCGATTATACGGCTTTGATAGACTGCCGCGCCATTTGCCAGAGCGAAGCATTAAGCCTGCGCCGAAGAATGAGTGTCGTGAATTGAAACAGAGAATTCGCCAAAGTTTGTCGCGAGCTGGAGCGAACGAAGTTTTGACGTATAGTTTCGTTCATGAGCGAGTTTTGAAAAATTCCGAGCAAGATCCGAGCCGTGCGTATCGCTTGAGCAATGCGCTTAGTCCAGACTTGCAATATTACCGAATTAGCATTTTGCCGAGTTTGCTGGATAAAGTTCACGCCAATATAAAATCTGGACATGACGAATTTATGCTGTTTGAAATTGGTAAAATTCACGATAAAAAATTAGGATTTAACGATGAGAATTTGCCGATTGAAAAGACTTTCATTGACGGAGTTTATGCGAATAAAAAACCTCAAGTTGGCGCGCCGTTTTACAAGGTGAGAAAAATTGCTGAAAGGCTGATGAAGGATTTGAGTGTTGAGGTTGATTTTGTGAAGATTACGGAATCTGACAGCGACGTTCCAGCGCCATTTGATGCGAAACGCAGCGCTTGGATTGTGGCGAATAACGGCGACAATTTGGGGATTGTTGGCGAGCTGGTTTCATCTGCTCGACGCAACTTCAAATTGCCAGATTACACGGCAGCGTTTTCTATTGATATTGAAAAATTGCAGAAAAATCTGAGTAAAAATCAGGGCTATAATTACCAGCCGTTAAGTCGTTTTCCGTCGACTGCCAGAGACATTTCATTGAAAATGGATTCGAATGTTGATTATGCGAAGGTTTATGCTTGCGCTGAAGAAGTTGCGAAAAAACACGGTGAGTTACAAATTAGTATAACGCCGATTGCGATATATCAGCCAAAAAATGACGATTCGACAAAAACTGTAACTTTGAATGTAAAATTTACGAGCACTGAGCGGACGCTGGAAGATAAAGATATTGCGCCGATTATTGAGGAGATTGCCGCGATGGCTGCGGAAGAATTCGACGCCGCTCAGGTTTAATGCGATTTGTTGCGCTTGATAAAAATTGCTATAATTGAAAGGTAAATAAAGGAGGAATATGGCAACTACAAAAGGCCAGAGAATAGGTATTTGGGTTATTGCCGGCATGATGTTTTTGGGGACCGTTGGCGGATTTGTCGCTATGATGGTAGCTCCTGGAAATGAGGCCAAGGACCAAGCCGCGCTTAAGAAAGCTCAGGATGAATACACCAAGGCTACTAACGAGCGAAAAAAGAAAGTAGAGGCTCAGGCTAATGAATTGAGCCAAAAATATTACGGCAAGTTTTCTGAGTTTAGCTCACGAGTTGGTGCGTTTGAAGCCGGTGACGTGAAAGAGCTTGTTAAGGAAGATTTGGTTGAGGGCGAAGGCGCTGAGGTTAAGGATGACACCAAATTGGCTGTTTATTACATTGGCTGGAACGCTAAGGGTGAGATTTTCGATCAATCAATTGCTGACGGCAAATTGAAAGCTCCGCTCAATATGGATGGTCCGGCAAATACTGCAGTCATTCAGGGTTGGAAAGAGGGCTTGATTGGTATGAAAATTGGCGGCGTGCGCGAACTAACAATTCCAGCCAACAAGGCTTATGGCGACAAATCTCAGGGCGATAAAATTCCTGCAAATTCTCCACTTAAGTTCGTGGTGATGGCTATTGAAAAGCCAGCCGATATTCCAGAACCGGAAATGCCAGAAGTGATGAAGCAATATTATCGATCGCGAGGTTTCAATGTCTAAAGATGTTATTATTGTTGGCGCTGGTCCAAGCGCGTTAACGGCGGCAATTTACTTGTCGCGCGAAGATGTCGACACGACATTATATGAACGCGGCGTGGTCGGCGGAATGGCGGCGATTACTGATCAAATTGACAATTATCCTGGATTTGCCGAGGGCGTTACGGGAATGAAATTGGCGTCTGAATTGCAACAACAAGCGGAGCGGTTTGGCGCGAAGATTGAGTATGGCGACGTGACGGAATTGAAGCAAGTTGATGGCGAGTTGGAATTGACTGTTGACGGTCAAGCTGTTCGCGCGAAGTCGGTTTTATTGGCGACTGGCTCGAATTATCGCAAATTAGGCGTTCCGGGCGAAGATGAATTATATGGTCGAGGCGTGCATTACTGTGCGACTTGCGACGGTGCGTTTTATCGTGATAAAAATCTAATCGTTGTTGGTGGCGGAAACTCAGCGGTGCAAGAGGCGATATTTTTGACGCGATACGCTAGTCATATTGATCTGTTGGTTCGCAGTAAATTGCGCGCCAGTGACATCTTGCAAAAAGATTTGCAGAAGTATGTCGATGATGGAAAAATTACCGTTCACATCGGTGCAACGACTGATGAAATTATTGTCAAGGACGATAAGTTTTACGGCGTTAAATCGACCCAAAACGGCGAGCAGAAAGAATTTACCGCTGACGGATTGTTTGTGTTTATTGGGCTAATTCCGAACACGCAATTCCTGATAAACTCGGATGTTGAGTTGGATTTAGGCGGACACATCATTACTGACGAACATCTGCACACTAATATTCCTGGCGTTTTTGCTTCTGGCGATGTGCGCTCGGGGGCAACTATGCAAATCGCTTCGGCGGTTGGTGAAGGCGCAGTAGCTGCGGTGCAGATTCGTGAATATTTACAAGAAAAAGCCAGAGAGGAGTAAAAAATGGCAGATTTTAATCAAATTTTAACACCTGGTGATGTCGAAAATGGCATCATAAATGTAGTTGTTGAGACTCCACAGGGATCAAGTCATAAGATTGAGTGGAATCGTGAGCTTGCAGTGATGCAGTTGGACCGTGTTGAGCCAGCTATTTTTGCAAAGCCAACAAACTACGGTTTCATTCCACAAACTTTGGACGAGGACGGCGATGAATTGGATGCGCTAATTATTACCGACGAACCATTGACGACTGGTATTTTTATGGAAGCAAAAGTTATCGGCGTGTTGGAATTTGTTGATGATAATGAAGTTGACGACAAGGTTATCGTTGTGCCAGCCGACGACCGAAACACTGGCAACGCAATCAACTCACTAGAAGATCTACCTTCACAATTGTTGAAGCAAATTGAACACCATTTCAATCACTACAAGGACTTGAAGAAGCCTGGCTCAACTGTAGTTAAGGGCTTCGGCGACGTAGAAAGGGCAAAGCAAATCATCCGCGAGTCAATTACTCGTTGGAACGAAAAATAAATCACGTTTGATTATTGATTAAAACCGAGAGACTGGCGAGCGTTACTTGTGTCGAAAGAACGAGGAAACGCCGCCAGTTAATTGTTGTAAGATGCCGTTTGAGCGGGACAATTGTAGGCGTAATTTATCTTTGGCGTGTGGTGTGATTATGACGTCCCGCCAATCTGGTTTCGGGCGAGCGGATTTGCTTGTTAAGACTTCAATTGTGTCGCCGTGCTGTAATTTGTAATTGAACGGCTTCATTACGCCATTGATCTTAAATCCGCTTGCGCGCGCCGCGATGTCGGAGTGAATTCGGTAGGCATAATCCAAAGGAAACGCTCCGCGAGGCAAATCATAAATGTCGCCCTTTGGTGAATATACGAAAATCCTATCAGAAAACAGCTTCATTCGGAATTTGTTGGAGTCGAATCGCTTTCCTTCGCTAATTAAAGCAGCGGCTTCTTGAAGTTCGCGAATCCATGACAAATCGGCTGGCATAGTTCCGATTTTTCCTTTTTTATAGGCGTCGGTCAATTTTTGCTCATTATAATGGAAGCTGGCCGCTAATCCGCGCTCGGCATATTCGTGCATTTCTTTGGTGCGAATCTGGAATTCAACAATTTGTCCGCTCGGAGTTTGTACGGTTGTGTGAAGACTTTGATATCCATTTGGTTTTGGATTGGCAACGTAATCTTTAATCCTCTCATACATCGGCTGATACATCTCGTGTAGAATTCCCAAAACCAGATAGCCGGTCGATAAATCATCAACAATTATTCTTAGGGCAATCAAATCATAAATCTTATCGATATCGCCAACTTTGTCCAATTTCTTAAACAGACTATAAACGCTCTTAACACGCCCGTCCATCTGAAAAACTAGCTTTTCCGCCTTCAGTCGCGCTTCAACTTCGCGGCGAACGTGATCCAATTTTCGTTGCGATTTTTTCAGTCGACTGTCCATCAAATTTTTGGTTTCTTGAAAAGCTTTCGGCATCAAATATCTAAAACTCAGCTCCTCCAATTGAACGCGAACTCGTCCCATGTTTAAGCGGTCGGCCAGCGGCGCAAAAACTTCAATTGTCTCTCTGGCAATTTTTTTCTGCTTTTCTGGCGTCATAAATTGCAGCGTTCGCATATTGTGCAGGCGGTCGGCTAGCTTGATAATTATCACGCGCACATCTTCGCCCACGGCAATCATCAACTTGGTCAAATTGTCCTTGGTGTGTGATAAATAACTATCCAAATTTCGCATTCCGGCGCGAGCTTGTGAAACTTTAGTTACGCCATCCACCAGAAACGCCACATCGCGTCCAAACAAACTCTCCAAATCGTCCAAAGTTGCGTCGGTATCTTCAACGGTGTCGTGTAAAACTCCCGCCACAACCGTATCGATGTCCATGCCCCATTCAATCAGAATTCCCGCCACCGCCAATGGGTGATTAATGTAGGGTTCGCCACTTTTGCGCTTTTGTCCAGCGTGCTTTTCCGTGGCGTAATCGATTGCGCTCGCTAAAACTAATACTGGCACTTCGTCGTATTTTTGTTCAGCAATTGACAATAACTCTTCGCGCGTCATATTTATATTATACAACTTTGTAGTATAATTAAGAAAAGCTAAAGCGAAAATATCTAACAGGGAGGGCGATATGGCTGTAACGAGAATAGCAATTAACGGCTTCGGGCGAATCGGACGCAATGCGTTTAAGATTGCTAACGAGCGAAGCGACTTGGAGATTGTCGCGATCAATGATTTGACTGACACGAAAACTTTGGCGTATTTGTTGAAGCATGATAGCAATTACGGTGAGTACGGACGTCAAGTTGATTTTACGGAAAACGAGCTGATTATTGAGGGTAAGTCGGTTAAGGTGCTGGCTGAGAAAGATCCAGAAAATCTGCCGTGGCGAGATTTGAATATTGATGTGGTGATTGAATCGACAGGATTTTTCACTGATAAAGATGGCGCGGGCAAGCACTTAACGGCTGGCGCAAAGCGTGTAGTTATCAGTGGTCCGACGAAGTCTGAGGGAGTCGATACGATTGTTCTGGGAACTAACGATGACAAGGTAAAAAATGCGACGCCAATCGTATCTAACGCTAGTTGTACGACCAATTCTTTGGGTGCGGTTATGGCGATTTTGGACGCGGAGTTTGGCGTTGAAAAGTCAATGCTAACGACGGTACATAGTTATACGGCTAGCCAAAAGCTTCAGGATGCGCCATCCAAGGATCTTAGAGAAGGTCGTAACGCCGCCGAAAACATTGTCCCGACTACGACTGGCGCCGCAATTGCTGTAACTAAAACCTTGCCGCAGCTAACTGGAAAATTTGACGGACTTAGTGTGCGCGTACCGACTCCAGTTGTGTCGCTTAGCGACGTGACGGCGCTTCTCAGGGAAGATGTGACTGTCGAGCAGGTAAATGACGCGTTCAAAAAAGCCGCTCAGAGTAATTTCTATCAAGGCATTTTGGGTGTTTCTGAAGAACCTTTGGTGAGTCGCGACTTCATTGGCAATTCATATTCTGGAATTGTCGACCTTCCATTAACGAAGGTAGTTGGCGGTAATTTGATCAAGGTTATGGTCTGGTATGACAATGAATGGGGCTATTCGAACCGGCTGGTTGAACTGGTGGCGGATGTGGCGTATTATCTGAAAAAGAGTGAATAAGGACATCTTCCAAAAAGGAAATAACCCCGCACCGTGACAGTGCGGGGACGCCAGATCTTGACGATTTTACAGACATTTATTGTCTCGCGCCTCTGCTGGCGCGGAGCATCTCAGCCGCGGCGTCGACGAATCTTGTCGACGATCACCATCGCGATGGCGATTACGAGGAAGACGATCGCCATATAGGCGGGAGCGTCATACACTATCGTCGATAGTGATGATAATCCGGGGTAATACGGGTAATACGGTACCCCCGATGCCCTCATCTCTTCCAGTTCCATCCACGCACTCAGGATAAGTGCGAGGTGGATTGCGGCGAAGTCGGCTGCCGCGAACATGCTTGCTGCGACCAGTCGGTGACGGTACAGCGCTGTGACTGAGGTCACAAACATACCGGCGATCAGAGTGATAGCTACGACTACAGCCAAAGCAGTGGTGGGCATGATTTATCCTCCTAGGGAAGATCTTGAGGTGCGGCCTTTCAAAACCGCGACCTCAACCGGGGTGAACTCCCCGGGAGTTGCTTTTCACGGTTTGAAAAGCTAATATATATATATCATACAAGCCACGAAATGTCAATACTTTTTGTCAAATAGCTACATCCTACCTCTGATAAAATACCTAACTTTCCCTTGCAAAAAACATCGAAAACGCTTATACTAAAATTATGAAAATCTACCTCGGATCTGACCATCGTGGCTTTATGTTGAAGGAAAAAGTTTTTGCCTATTTGGTTAAGAATGGCTATGACGTGCAAGACGTTGGCGGTGTAGAATTAAATCCTGATGACGATTTTCCGCAATTTGCGCAGGCGGCGGCGTTGAAGGTCATTGGTGATGATAGCAAGGATCCGCGCGCGATATTAATTTGCGGCGGCGGTCAAGGAATGTGTATGGCGGCTAACCGATTCAAAGGAATTCGTGCCAGCGTGATTTGGGATGCGTTTGAGGCAAAAATGACGCGCCAAGATAACGACTCGAATGTTCTATGTTTGCCAGCGCGAGTTTTGGAAGACAATGAATCAGCGTGGAAAGGAATTGTGGAAACGTGGCTGAACACTCCTTATGCGAATGCTCCGCGATTTAATAGGCGTAATGCGCAGTTGGATGAATTGTCATGAGCAGTTCTGTAATTGCACCAGCAATTTTGGCAGAAAATGCCGAACAATACAAAGAGCAGGTTGATAAAATAACGGGTTTTGCTGAGCGTGTGCATATTGACATTTCTGATGGCGAATTTGCTCCGACATTGACAGTTGGCATTCCTGAATTATGGGCACCGGAAGGTTGGACGATTGATATCCATGCGATGGTTAATGATGTTGCTGAGTATGTTCCGAAGTTGATTGCCTTAAGACCGCACATGATTATTATTCACGCGGAGGCGACGGGAGATGTGAAGACCGCGCTTATGCAGATTCGTCAAGCTGGAATTATGGCGGGATTAGCACTACTAAAGCCAACGGTTCCGCGAACGGTTGAGGAATTGATAAAAATAGCAGATCATGTGATGATTTTTAGCGGTGAGCTGGGGCGATTTGGCGGAACTGCTAGTCTTATGCAGCTGGAAAAAATACGACTTATTAAAGCTATTAATCCTAGTGTTGAAATCGGTTGGGACGGTGGAGTGGCGGTAGATAATGCGTACAGTTTGGTTCAGGGCGGCGTTAACGTTCTGAACGTTGGCGGTGTTATTCAGAAATCGTCAGATCCGCGCACCATTTTCTCCAGATTGCAACAGGAGATTAATAAAACGAGCGTGCTTTAATGGATATCGACCAAATAGTGAAATTGAAGAGAATATCACAACAATTGCGAAAGTCTGTTATTAGCAAATTATCGGCGGCTGGCTCGGGTCATTCGGCTGGCTGTTTGGGGTTTGCTGATGTTATGGCGGTTTTGTATTTTCATGCCATGCAACTAGACCCTGAGAATCCTGATTGGGAAGACCGGGATATTTTCGTGATGAGCAATGGTCATTATGCGCCACTTTTATATGCCACACTGGCGGAGCGGGGATTTTTCGATAAAAAAGAGTTGGCTAATTTGCGAAAATTTAGCTCCAAGCTTCAAGGTCATCCGGAACGCGGCAGCTTACCAGGAATTGAAACGACTAGCGGTCCTCTGGGCTGCGGCCTGAGTCAAGCGGCTGGTATGGCATACTCATTGCAATATTTGGGTGGCAATTCTGAGCGATTCGTTTACTGCAGTTTGGGTGATGGCGAACTGGATGAAGGGAATATTTGGGAAGCGGCGATGTTTGCGAAAAAATATAATCTGTCGAATTTGATTGCGATTGTTGATAGAAATAATATTCAGATTGGTGGTGATACGGAAAAGGTGATGCCGCTAGGTGATTTGGCAGATAAATGGCGAAGTTTTGGCTGGAATGCGCAGGAGATTGACGGGCATGATCATTTGGCGATAATTCAGGCGATTGATAAGGCTAAGAATTCTCGGCAGTCGAGCGTGATAATCGCGCATACAATTCCTGGTCGTGGCGTTGATTTTATGGAATATGATTACCGTTGGCATGGAAAATCTCCAAACGCCGAGGAGGCGGAGCGGGCGCTTGCTCAATTGAGTGAAGGAGGTGGCGAATGAGTTTCTTAATGGAGAATTGGCAGAATTTGGAGCTTGCGGCAATTCGGATGGGTTTCGGCGAAGGCTTGGTGGATATTGCGAAGAAAAATAATTTGGTGGTGGCGCTGAGTGCGGATTTAATGGAGAGCGTTGGCTTTGGTAAGTTTTATGAGGAAATCGGGAAGCCGCGGGCAATTGAAGTTGGCGTGGCGGAACAGAATTTGGTTACTGTGGCGTCTGGGCTGGCGGCTATGGGAAATATTCCGTTTGCAGCTAGTTATGCGGCGTTTAGTCCGGGTCGCAACTGGGAGCAGATTCGCACGACTATTTGCCTGAACAATCAGCCGGTTAAGTTAGTGGGTTCTCATGCTGGGTTAAATGTTGGTCCAGATGGTGCGACGCATCAAATGCTGGAAGATATTGCGCTGATGCGAAGTTTACCTAATATGGTGGTTTTGGCGCCCGGTGATGCTAATGAAGCCAAGCTGATCGCGGCGGCAATGACTGGAGATAAACGCCCGAATTACGTAAGATTGCCAAGAGAAAAAACGGCGTTATTCCTAAATCAATCTACTTTTGAGATTGGAAAAAGTTATACGTTGAGGCACGGTAAAGATGTTGCCTTGTTTGGAACTGGCGTGATGACTTATCAATTGTTGTTGGCGGCGGAAAAGCTCGCGAATGAATATGACATTCAGGCGGAAGTAATTCATTTTCCGACGATCAAGCCGCTGGACGAGGACACTGTGCTTGATGCGGCTCAAAAATGCCAAGCCGTCATTACGGCGGAAGAAGGGCAGATTGCTGGTGGATTTGGCTCAAGCGTGGCGGAAGTTCTTAGTGATAATTTGCCGGTAAAGATGAAGCGAATCGGTGTTAATGACGCGTTTGGCGAGTCTGGCAAAATGTCTGAATTGTGGCAAAAGCACGGTTTGGATGTCGATTCAATTGTTCGTAGTGTTGTCAATTTTCTCCAGTGAAAAACCCGCCAGGAGCTACTGCCAAGATCCAATTAAAGACCTCAAAGCAAGTAGTCCTGACGGGTGCGTGCTGCATCTACTGGTCTGGTGCGCGGACCATGCTGTAGATGATAGCGGGCGCCATGACGTTAACCATGAAGACGGCAATCGCGCCGTCTGTCCCGTAGACTGTAATGATGGTCACCATAGCGGCGCACCAGATCAGGCAGAGTACCGCCATGATGATCGCGGCAAATTCTACTGTTCTTACGACAGGACTCATCTCTCTTTCCTCCAGAAAAGAAAACGCTCAGGACCAAAGGACTCTTCCGCCCTTAGGGGTAAGCCTTGAGCAAAAGTCATTTTATATTATCACCAAAACAACATGATGTCAATTCTCTTGGCATAGCGGGCGGTAATTGATATAATTACCATAAGTATTTTAGGGGGGGCAGTATGGGATTATCGATTTCAGAGATTCGGAAAAACACGACGCGGGCGCGTCATTTAATGCAGCGGACACGGGCGCAGCGTTTTGCGGTTGGGGCGTTTAATATTGACAATCAAGAGACGCTGATTGCGGTGGCGCGGGCGGCACAAAAGCTTCAATCGCCAGTGTTGGTTGAGGTTTCTGACGCCGAAGTGAAGGCTATGGGTCTAGAGAACGTCCGTGATTTGGTGGACAATTATAAGACTGAGTACGGAATTGAAATGTATTTGAATTTGGACCACGGTCCGACGGTTGAGGGTTGTAAGCGAGCGATTGACGCTGGATATGAGTTTGTCCATATTGATATTTCTCAGGCGAATCACGACGCTTCAGACGAGGAAATTATTGCCAAAACTCGTGAGGTTGTTGAATATGCCAAGTTTACTGGCGCGCTAGTGGAGTCTGAGCCGCATTATTTTGGCGGCAGCTCAAATGTTCATACGGAAGATATAAATTATAAGGAAATAAAAAAGACTTTCTCTACGCCAGAGGGTGCGCGTGCGTTTGTTGAGGCGACTGGAATTGATACTTTTGCGGCGGCGATTGGCAATTTGCATGGCAAATATCCAGTTCCGAAAGTGTTGGATTTGGATTTGTTGACTGACATTCGTGAGGCGATTCATTGTCAGATTTCGTTGCATGGCGGATCTGGGACGCCGCTACATTATTTCGAGGATGCTGCGAAAATTGGCGTTTCTAAAATCAATATCAATTCTGATATGCGCTACGCTTTCCGAACGACTTTGGAGAAAACCTTGCGAGAAAATCCAAATGAGTACGCTATTGTTAAATTAATGCCGCCAGTTTATGCTGCCGTACAGGAAGTGGTGGAGTCAAAGATTAAGGCGTTTAATTCCGTCAGAAAGGCGGTGGTTTAATGGCAAAAATCATCACCGTTGGTGCGGCGATTCAAGACGTATTTTTAAGTCAATCGGACGCACTGACGCCAGTTTGTGAAAGTCCAGAACACTGTTTTGCGCGACTGGATTTGGGTGCGAAAGCCGACGTAAACCAGATTCATTTTTCGACTGGCGGTGGCGCTACAAACGCTGCGGTAACGTTTTCCAGGCAAGGGCATTATGCTAGCTTTATGGGCGCAATCGGTCATGATCCAGCTGGGCAAGCGGTAATTGCGGATTTGGACAAGGAAAATATTGACACGCATTTGGTGCGATATTCGCCAAAATACAGTACGGGATATTCGGTGTTATTATTAGCCTCAAATGGCGAGCGGACAATTTTAACATACCGCGGTGCTTCAACGCATTATCATGAGGCGGATTTTGATTTGTCTGAAGAGGACGCGGATTGGCTATACGTTTCAACTTTGGCGGGAAATATGTCAATGCTTCATAAATTATTCCAGCAAGCCAAGCGTCGCGATATGAAAATCTGTTTTAATCCCGGGAAGAAAGAATTAGCGCAAAAGGATAAATTGCTGGGATTGTTGTCTGATGTTGATGTTTTAACTCTGAACAAAGAAGAAATGCAGCAATTGGTGTCTGGTGAGGATTTGGAAGCCTTGGTTAGAAGAGGTTTGAGATTAGTTCCGGTCGTTTTAGTGACGGACGGCGTAAATGGCTCAATCGCAAGCGATGGAAAAACCATCGTGCGAGCGCTAATGTACGACGACAGACCGTCAATTGACAGAACTGGCGCTGGAGATGCGTTTGCGTCGGGATTTTTGAGCGAATGGGCGCGAAGCGGCAATTTGAAAAACTCTGTGATTATGGGCAGTGCGAACGCTAGTTCGGTGGTTATGAAAATTGGAGCAAAGGCTGGAATTTTATATGCTGGCACAGTACTTCATGCTATGCCAATTCAAGAAAGGGAATTATAATGGCGCAAAATTTGGGAAAATTGTTGGGTGGTGACGTGAAAAAGCGTCGAGCATTAACCGAGCTCAGGCAGATGACTAGGGATGATAGCGATGTGCGATTGATTGCGGAAATATTGGCTAGAGCGCACTCAATTATTCGATCTCTAGGTCTGGATCCGTCAAACGCTACGGCAGAAGAAATTTATCAATCACTAATGGCTATTGCACCGAAAGTGGATAAATGGGCGCCGTTTAAGGCTTCTGAATGGGTGCTTTTGGACGTTGATGGTCAGGTGATTTCGTTTAATCCAATTGATATTATAAATAACTATCACTGCCAGTTACCTCTGGGAAAGCAGCAAACAACGTATGGCAAGCGAGGTTTGGGATTTGAGATTACGCGCCGATATAAAAACCACCCGCGCACGTACAATCCAGCCGTAGAGCGAGTGGTCTGCCAGGGTGGAATTTGTTGGATTGAGCCGAAACCTAAGAAATAATTATCGGTCGCAACAAGTTCGCTGATTTTTGATCAAATTAACCACCTCTGGAATATCTTCGGTAATTGTGTAGGTTTTTTCATCGCCGTCAGATATTAGCTTGTTTGGTAGCATGTTGTCGCGAACAAAATCATCCCATTTACCCCAGAATTTTTTATCAAACAGGATAATTGGTACTGGCGCCATTTTCTTAGTTTGTGTCAATGTGATAATCTCACAAATTTCGTCCATTGTGCCGAATCCGCCAGGGAAACAAACGTACGCATCAGCCAGAAGTGTCATAACGATTTTTCGTGGTGCGAAGTGGGTGAATGCGAATGAATCTGTCGTATAGTTGTTTAGAGATTGTTCGTGTGGCAAGCGAATGTTGAACCCGACTGATTTTCCGCCAGCTTCCATAGCGCCGCGGTTTGCCGCTTCCATAATTCCGCCACCACCGCCGGTGATAATTGTGTAACCTTCTTTAGCTAATTGGAATGCTAAGTCTTTGGCTTTTTGGTAATATTCATTATCTTCAGTTATCCTGGCTGATCCAAAAAAAGTCACGGTTTTATGATATTTTTGGAGAATTTCATAGCCGGCATGAATTTCGTCATCGACTTTTCCTAATCTGAACATCGCAGCCTGAAGTTGCAATTCGCGCGGAATACAAACATTTTTCGGTGTCATCATTATCCTTTTTATTTTATGATTTTAACTTTATTACTATATCATAAAATGCCTATGGTTACAATACATTGACGGCAAATAATCCATCATATACAATCAAAGCACAATCTAAATGGAGGTTTTATGGAAAATAAATCAACGGCTAACAAATGGCTGATCGCGGCAGTGATTGTTATGGGTATAATCATTGTTGCTATGGCTACTTGGATAATTGCTGGTGCTGTGTATAAAGATAAGGATTCTAGCGCTTCGGTAAAAGGTAGCCAGACAAAGAAGGATTCATCTGATTCACTGGAAAAAACTCGCGGTGAAGGCGAGGAGCCGTCAAATGAGGCAAAGAAAGAGTATAAAGATTTCCGAACCAAAGGCGACGGTACGGGCATTCGTTTAACTTCAGCAAGTGATGTTGATAAATTGGATATTGATAGCTCTTTGAAGAAGTTTTTGAAGTCTAAAGTTGGTCAGCCAATTCCAGAGCGTGAAGGTTCTACGTATGAGCCAATCATCGACCGTGCATACGGAAAATATGCGGCAGTATATGGCTTAACGAACGCTTATACTATTATCGGACCAAAGAACGGTACTGGCGAAACTGCAATTGTTGCGGGCACGCAGCAAGGTGGCATGCCGTGCTCAGACTTGAAGTTGGCATCGGTTCCGAGTCGTTTGGTTGACGGCAAATGTGAAGTTTCTGGCTCGTCTCAAACTTATAGCCAAGACTAGTTTTCATAAATATAGTAAAATAGAGAGGTGAACGAATTTCGCCTCTCTTCTTCATATCAGCCCACGGGTGATCAGCCGCGAGCAATTGCTCAGTTAGTCGAAGGTTTGGAAAAAGGTCAGCGCGAGCAAACTTTGCTGGGTGTAACTGGTTCGGGGAAGACGTTTACGATGGCGAATATTATTGCCAAGCGCAATGTGCCGACGCTGGTTTTGGCTCATAATAAGACTTTGGCGGCGCAACTTTTTTCTGAGTTTAAGGAATTTTTTCCGGACAATGAAGTCCACTATTTTGTTAGCTATTTTGATTACTACCAGCCAGAAGCGTACATCGCTTCAAGCGACACCTACATTGAAAAAGATTCAAAGATTAATGACGAGATTGATCGGCTTAGGCACGCTGCGACTTCTGCACTGCTTACACGCCGTGACGTGATTATCGTAGCGAGTGTGAGTTGTATTTACGGCATTGGTTCGCCAGAAACTTACGCCGATATGGCTATTAAATTGACCGTTGGTGAGCGCCGAGTCCAGGACAAGTTTATCCGCTTATTGACCGACATTCAGTATAAGCGCAATGACATTGATTTTGCGCGCGGAACTTTTCGGGTGCGCGGCGATGTTGTGGATATTTTTCCAGCGGGTCAGGATACTGCGGTTCGCGTGGAATTCTTTGGCGATGAAATTGAACGGCTGACGAAGATTGATCCTTTGACTGGCGAGATTTTGGATCGGCCAGACCAATTTACAATTTTCCCGTCCAGCCACTATTCGACGCCACGTGAGCGAATTGAAAAAGCGATTGTTGGGATTGAAAATGAGTTTAATCAGCGGCTGAAGTGGTTTGAGGACAACGACAAGTTTTTAGAGGCGCAAAGGCTGAGCCAGCGCACAAAATATGATTTGGAAATGCTGAAGGAAACTGGTTTTGTGAAAGGGATTGAGAATTATTCGCGCTATTTGACCGACCGAGAACCTGGCGAGCAGCCTGCGACTTTGATTGATTATTTTCCGGACGATTGGCTGCTTTTGGTTGACGAATCGCACATGACATTGCCGCAAGTTCGGGGAATGTACAACGGTGATCGCGCCCGTAAGGAAGTTTTGGTTGAGCATGGTTTTCGGCTTCCAAGCGCATTGGACAATCGCCCACTTCGATTTGACGAGTTCAATCAGCATATTCATCAGGCAATTTACGTTTCCGCCACGCCGGGAGATTATGAACTTTCTCATTCGCCAAAGCCAGCTGAGCAGCTTATTCGACCGACTGGGTTGCTTGATCCGCCGATTGAAGTTCGACCGACCGATGGGCAGGTTGATGATTTGATGGAGGAAATCCGCCAGACGATTGCGAAAGGTCATCGCGTGTTGGTGACGACACTAACCAAGCGAATGGCGGAGGACTTGAGCGCTTATTTGACAGAAAACGGCGTGAAGACGGCATATTTGCATAGCGAAATTGATACGCTGGAACGTGGTGATATTCTGAAAGATTTGCGACTTGGAACGTATGACGTGCTGGTTGGAATTAATCTATTGCGTGAAGGTCTGGACCTTCCAGAAGTTAGTTTGGTGGCAATTATGGACGCCGATAAGGAAGGTTTCTTACGTAGTGAGCAGGCGCTAATTCAGACGATTGGACGGGCGGCGCGGCACGTTGATGGGCGAGTTATTATGTACGGCGACAATGTTACGGATAGTATGCGTCGAGCAATTGACGAAACGAATCGACGTCGAGCGATCCAGCAGAAATATAACGAAGAGCATAATATTACGCCGCAAACTATTCAGAAGAAAATTGACGATGGTTTGCGCTCGATTATTCCGCAGAAAGAATCCGATAAAAAGCCAAAGCTCAACCTGAAGAAAATTCCAAAAGACGAATATCCGGCTTTGATTAAAGATCTGACGGCGCAGATGGAACTGCATAGCGCTAATTTGGAATTTGAAAAAGCGGCAGAACTGCGTGATTTAATTGCAGAAATTCGTCATACGATGTAGAATAAAAATATTATTAGATTAGGAGGGATTATGGCAACAAAAGAACAACCACAGCCAACAAACGTCGCGCAACCAGAAATGCCGATGCAACCAAATGCTTATCAAGCATATCCACAGTACGCATACGAAGACCCAAATAAGGGCAAGGCAAAGATGCTAACTTTGGAATACGCTTTAGCAATGGGCTCAGCGATTATTTCAATCATGTTGCTGATTGACATCATAACCAAGGTGTTTGGTTTGTGGACGAATTCAACATCAATGTTATTAAGAAGTGTTGGCGGATTTTTCGCCCCATCGATGGTAACTCAAGGAACAGGAATTATTGCAGCGTCAGTATTTGCTGTGCTTTTGGCTGTATTGTCACTAGTTCTATTCTCTCGCGTATCAAAAGCTGTTCCGGAGCGTGAAGGCTACACAAAGCGAACAGCTTACAAATTGGTAACTTACGGCGGTTTGGCGGTTTTGATTATTCCAGCTGTTGACTTAGTCGCTCGATTAGTAAGCATTTTGATCAACTCATTGCTATTTATCGGCGTTGGTGACGGTGGTGAATTCTATAAGAGTTTGTACTTGGGCGAATTCTTGCCATACGCATTAGCTCTTGCAATTGTTGCTACTGGCGCTTACTTCATTTGCCAAATTGTCAAAGGACGCAACATGTCAAAGGCTTTGTCTTTGATGTTGATTGTGGCTTCTTCTGTCGTATTATTGACTGGCGCTATCACAATCGCCGTTAAAGCGCACGACACGGGTAGCTCAGTAAAGACTATTCCATCAGATTACAGTCGCTACAAGAACTACCAAGATTACTCAATGTAATAAAACTTGGAAAAATAAAGTCGCTCACTTTGATGGGCGGCTTTTTTTAGTGGTATAATATTGATATGATAACTATTTCTACCAGCGATATTCAGCACTTGGCGAGTTTGAGTAGTCTGGCATTGACTGATGACGAAACCGACGGACTGCGCCAAGATTTGGAAAATATAATTGGCTATATTGAGCAGTTGGGCGAGCTTGACGTGTCGGGTGTTGAACCAACTTATCAAGTTACAGGACTGAGCAATGTCTGGCGCGAAGATGAAGTTCAAGCGGGGATTTCTGTTGAGAGCCTGCTCGATTTGGCGCCAGAAAAACAGAATAATCAAGTGAAAGTTCCGCAGGTATTGTAATGAGTAAGATTAGTGATTTTATCGGCAAGAGCGCGGTCGAGAACGTAAAAGAAGCGTTGCGACGAGCGCGTGAAATTGAGGAATATAATGCGCTGCTTAGCTTGACGGAAGAGCGTGCGCTGGAGCGTGCAGCCAAGGTTGATGCTGGCGAGATTTCTGGACGATTGGCGGGCGTGCCATTTGTTGTGAAGGATAATTTTTTGGCGTTTGGTGCGCCGACGACTGCCGCTTCAAAAATGCTAGAAAACTTTAATGCGCCACTACAGGCGACGGCTGTTGAGAAATTGGAAGCGGAAGGTGCGATTTGTATTGGTAAGGCCAACTTGGATGCTTTTGCGCACGGCGGTTCGACTGAAAACTCGGCATTTGGCCCAACGAAGAACGCTGCAGATGAAACGCGAGTTGCTGGTGGATCATCTGGTGGATCGGCGGTAGTTACGGCGCTCGACGTGGTTCCGTTTGCGCTTGGTACGGATACTGGTGGTTCGATTCGTCAGCCAGCCAGCTTTAACGGAGTGGTTGGAATTAAGCCGACTTATGGAGCGGTTAGTCGTTATGGCGTAGTGGCGATGGCATCAAGTACGGACACAATTGGTTGTTTTGCTACGAACGCAGAAGACACTGATTTGGTGATGGAAATTATGGCTGGTCGCGATGATAAAGATATGACGACTTTGTCTGATTTTTGGAATAATCAGCCAGAATTTGCAAAGAAAAAGATAGGTCTAGTCAAACAGTGTATGACTGATGATGTGGACGCGGAAGTCCGCCAAAAAACGCTTGATTATGCGGAGAAATTGAAGCAGCTTGGCTACGAAATTGAAGAAGTGGATTTGAGTATGATGCAACATTCTCTGGCGATGTATTACATAATTGTGCCGGCGGAATTATCCTCGAATTTGGCGCGATATGACGGCGTGCGATATGGTCATCGAGCGGCGGAAGTAAAAACTTTGGCGGAACTTTACGGTCGTAGTCGAAATGAAGGATTTATGACTGAAAATAAGCGACGAATTATGATAGGAAGTTTCGTATTGTCAAGTGGATTCTTTGACGCTTACTATATGCAGGCTCAAAAAGCCAGGACGTTGTTGATTGACGAATTTAAGAAGTTATTTACCGAATATGACGCGCTATTGATGCCAGTCGCGCCGACTCCTGCGTTTAAGATTGGGGAGAATGCCAGTGACCCGATAAAAATGTATTTGGCGGACATTATGACCGTGCCAGCAAGTTTGGCTGGACTTCCTGCGGTTTCGGCGCCGGCTGGGAATAGTGATGAAGGATTGCCAATTGGCGTGCAGCTTATTGGCGATTACAAGTCGGACAAGAACTTGCTGAAACTAGTTTCGGAAGTGGAGAAGATTTGATGGACGGATTAATAGTTGCGATAGTTGTTGCGGCATTGATTATCGGCGCCTTGCTGATGATTTTCATTCAATTGACTTCTCGTGGTCGCGGTCAAATTGACAAGGAAATGTATCAGAGGGTTTGGCGGCAAATTCTGCGCAATGTCGAAACCAGAAAATCGGAAAGTATGCAGATGGCGATAATGAAGGCGGACAAGTTGCTGGACAAAGCTATGCGCGACTGTGGCGTGGCTGGCGAAACGATGGGCGAACGTATGAAATCTCGCAAGGGATATTGGAGCGATGAAAATGGGCTTTGGGCGGCGCATAAATTGCGTAATCAAATTGCCCACGAAACCAGTGTAACGGTAACGGCGCAGAGTTTTCGTCGAGCTATGGCGAGTTTTGAACAGGCATTAAAAGATTTGGGAGCATTATAATGAGTGTATATGACGATTATGAAATGACAATTGGTATCGAATGTCACGTTCAGCTGGCGACGAAAACCAAGCTATTTAGCCCGGCTGATAATGACGCGCGTAATGCTGAGCCGAACGAAAAAACGCATGAGATTGACTTTGGTCTGCCAGGCATGCTGCCAGTGCTGAATAAGCACGCTGTCGAGCTGGCGGTGCGCGCCGGTAAAGCGTTGAACGCGCCGATTGCTCGCGTTAGCCGGTTTGATCGCAAGCATTATTTCTAT
>CALHKG010000016.1 GCA_938033875.1 uncultured Candidatus Saccharibacteria bacterium
ATTATAATCAGTATATTTATAGCAACAGTAATCGCAGGAAGTGTTTTTATACCCAGAATAGCTTTGGCTGCCAACTGTGGTGGCGCGGAAACCTCTGTTATTTCTTGTGAAGGCGAAGGTAGCACGGCAATTATCAACATAATCAAGCAAGTTATTAAAATCTTAACTGCTGGAGTTTTGGTCGCGGCAGTTGGTGCTGTTATATATGGCGCATTCTTATATACCACTTCTGAGGGTAGCCCGGATAAGATAAAAAAAGCGCGTGAAGTCTGGACGAATACTGTTATTGGGATAATAATGTTTGCGTTTATGGTGGCAATTACCAACTTTATTATTCCAGGAGGAGTTTTCGATTAATGAAAAAGATTATAATAGCGATGTCTTTAATGATTATGGGGTCGTTTGGGGCGAGTGTAACTTTCCCAGGCATTTCTTTTGCGGAAGATGATGCATGCTCTAATAAGGGAAAGATTTTAACGTTAAAACCATGGTATAGCGGCTTAACTAATAATGACCATGACTGTTCCCTTAAAAGTCCAGGCGCAGATGCTAATTCTCAAGCTAACTATATTTGGAAAATCGCACTTAATATCGTTGATGATTTGCTGCAGCTTATCGGCTACACGACTATTGGATATATCATGTACGGTGGTTTCTTGATGATGACCAGTAACGGCGCTCCAGATAAGGCCGCTCGTGGACGAAAAACTATTATGAGTGCCGCTATTGGCTTGGTTATTGCCCTAGCTTCTGTTGCGCTAGTCAACTTTATATCATCAAAGATAGGGGTATAAAATGAGATATATGGAATTTTTTGCTGGATTATTAGGAGAGGCAGATGCTCTTGGTGTGCCGAAGAATAATGGTGTAGATATTATGAAGTTTGTCGATCTGGCACTTTGGGTGGCTGGTATTATAGCTGTTATTGTGGTGATTATTGCTGGAATAAACTATTCCCTGTCTTCTGGCGACCCATCCAAAACTGCCAGCGCAAAGAATGCTATTTTATATTCAGTCATTGGTCTGGTTATTGCTGCTAGTGCGATTGCTATAACAAAGTATATTATAGGAAAGGTTTAAGATGAAGATTTTTACGAAAATTCTGACTGCTGGAATGTTAATGGTTGGACTTCTTGGCGTGTTTGCTCCAGCGGCATCCGCAGCTAACGGTATTAATATTTGCTCAAATGGAAATGAAAACTCTGTCTATTGTAAAAATAGGGGCAGTGGTGAGACTCAAGTTAACGGTATTATAAAAACTATCGTTGAAGTTCTACTTACGGCCGTTGGTGCTATTTCGATTATTATGATAGTTATTGGTGGTATTATGTTTGCACTTTCCAGTGGTGACGCCCAGAAAGCCGCAAAAGCCAGGAACACTGTTTTATATGCGGTAGTCGGTTTGGCTGTATCGTTATTCGCATCGGCAATTGTTAATTTTGTATTTAATAGGTTTAATTAGGAGAAAATATGAAAAAATCAATAATATCAATAGCAATTATGACATGTGCGGTGTTTGGAGCGTCGGTTTTATCTACTGCTTCCCTGTCAGGTAGTGTTTCTGCTCAGGTATCTAAAGGAATTGATACGGCTACAACATCGGAAATGCAAGGCAAAAGTATTGACGGCAAAGATGGTCTAATAAAAACAGTAGTTAATATTTTACTTTGGGCTGTGGGTATTTTATCTGTTATTATGATTATTTTTAGCGGATTTCGTTACATCACCTCATCTGGCGACGCTTCAAAGACGAAATCTGCTCAGAGTACGCTCATTTATTCAGTAGTTGGACTAATAGTGGCTATCATGGCATGGGCGATTGTCAATATGGTTATAAAGCGACTATAATAAATCCATAATTAGTTTTACAAATAACAGATAAAAATATATAATAGTAATATCATTAAACAAGGAGAAAATAACAATGAATAAATTAAAATTAATCTTGGCGGGACTACTGGTAGTACCAACTGTTGCTTTGGCTGTAGCTCCAGCTGCAAGCGCTGAAGGAGACTTTACTCTAAAGGGTGGTGTTAGTAGCGCGCAAGGAACGGGAGTTGATCAGGTATCTACAGACCCTGAATCTTTAGTTAAGCAGTTTGTGAACATATTCTTGTTTGCTGTTGGTGCATTGAGCGTTATTATGCTTATCTGGGGTGGTATCCGATACACTACTTCAGCCGGTGATAGCAATAAAGTTCAAGCAGCTAAGAATACAGTTTTGTACGCAATTGTCGGTTTGGTAGTTGCTATTTTGGCATACGCAATCGTCAATATGGTTATCGGTAAGATTGCATCAGGATCATAATCCTTCCTATTGATAAAAAAGAGCCTCGCTGATGAGGTTCTTTTTTTGTGGCTAAAAAAATACCGCCAACTTGTGACGGTATTTTCTGTAAAATGGTTTTTTACAGAACTTGAATCTTCTTTGCTCTTTCTTGCTTTATCTTTTCGAAAGTAATTGTCAAAACGCCATCTTTTAATTCTGCCTTAACGCCTTCTTCATTTACAGCGGTTGGCAATGCTAACGTACGGCTGAATTCGCCCCAGTAACATTCTTGGATGTGCCATTGGCGAACATCTGCTTCGTCGCCGCTAGACAGTGTACCGCTAATTGTTAAGATGCCGTCAGAAATACTTACGTCTAGGTCGTTTCGATCTACGCCGGCAGTACGAGCTTTGATAACTAGGTTGTTTTCTGTCTCAAAAACGTCAACAGCCAATTGACCCATTGCATCATCAGCCTCATCTTCCCAGTTGTCATCGGATCGTGTTGCTGGTGTACTGTTGCTTCTGCTATTGTCGTCGTTAAAACCAGGTAGCAGATCGTCGTTATCATCGTCAATAAACGCCGCTGCCAATTCCTGTTCTGTTAGTAATGTATCATCTTGCTTTCGGGCCATAATTTCCTCCACTTTTATAATAGGCTCATTGACAAAGTCTTTATTAGTATAACTGTAATGTGCGTTATAATCAACAGAGAAAGGCTTAAAACGTAAAAATTACAATGTTTGACACGCTATTATCAATCATCGCTCCTCACCACTGTTATAAGTGTGGTAAAACGGGTGGTATTTTATGCTTAAATTGTAAAAAATACATCATGAGTCGGAAGTATGATATGTGTGTTCTATGTGGCGATTTATTGGAGAATGGCAATTTATGTAAAAAGCATAATCTTCCCTGTGATATGATCTGGTGTTTTTCGCAACGTACAGGTGTTGTCGCAAAGATTATTGATGATTATAAGTTTAACCGCGTTCAGGCGGCGGCTGGATTGCTAAGTGAGTTCTTAGACGAAGCTCTTCCTGAATTGTCGCCAGATACAGTAATCGTACCAATTCCTACAATTTCTAATAATATTCGGCGTCGTGGATTTGATCATATTCGAAAAATTGCTATTAAATTATCTCGACGAAGAAAAATAGAATGTCGCTCCCTGCTCCGGCGCAGAAATAACGTAACTCAGCATTTTACGAAGTCTTCCGCCCAGAGAAAACGTCAAGCAAAGGAGTTTTTTGAAATTGCGGGTAAAATTGATAAAAATAAGCGGTATATCATTATTGATGATATTTTTACGACTGGATCAACTGTGTTGGCGGCGGCGGAATGTTTGAAGAAAAATGGTGCCAAACACGTGGACATTGCGGTTATTGCCAGGCACGGGCGACCGAAATTATGAGTGATGATAATGACTGCCGCGATGGATTTCTTGGGCGCGGTATAATTGCTCAGCTAAAATAAGACGAACTAATTGGTGCGGAAATACTAAGTTCGATAACGACCAAACGATGTTGGATTTTTGGCGCAAGTCGCTAGTAACTCCGTAAGCGCCACCGATGATGAAGACAATGTGCTTGTCAATATGTTCGGTTATTAGGTCAGATAATTCCGGCGATGATAGGTTTTTACCGCGCTCATCGAGCAAAATAACGAAGTCATCCGAATTGAGGCGTGAAAAAATACGCTCAGACTCTTCCTGGCGTGCTCTGTCGCCTTCAAAGCTTGAATGCGGTAGAATAATCATTTCCGCAGCAAAAGGTGCTCGTAGACGCTCTAAAAAACGAAAAACGCCTGGTTGAACCCAGGCTTCGTGCTTTTTTCCGATTGTTATAATGGTGATTTTCATAATATCTATGGCGGAGAGAGAGGGATTCGAACCCTCGATGAGTTGCCCCATACCGCTTTTCGAGAGCGGCCAGTTCAACCACTCCTGCATCTCTCCATAAAGCTAATGTGGTACACCCGGCAAGATTCGAACTTACGACCTCTGGCTCCGCAAGCCAGCGCTCTATCCAGCTGAGCTACGGGTGCATACAGCCTTTCAAAAAGGCCGCAACAAAAAATATAATGTACTTTCATTGCTATAAAGCACTGAACTTTTGTATTCTACCACATAAAATATAGTCAATCAAGCTATAGCTTTATCAGCCGAATAAACTTCTCTAAGGCGTCTGGCTTAATTTCTTGCATTGGTAGGCGCGCTCCGAGCATGTCGACGATTCTTTCGCCTTCTGTCTCGGAAAAGTAAATAGTTAAACCTGGCGAAAATCGTTTTACTGGCAATAATAGAATCGAATGTTGGTTGTTTTCGTGAATTAATCCAAATGCGCGAAATTCGCTAAAATCGTGTAAAATATCGGCGATGTAAATGCCTTTGGGGCTAATTGCGTAGTTTATTACTTGTGGGGTTTTGTTTGATAATACAAACAAGGCTACAGCCATAATTGGCAATAAAACTGCGAAAGTCCAGTTCTTAAATACCAAAATCGCTAAAGCCATTAATCCTATCAACACGATGACGAAAAACACGTACCACAACTTACCGCGTTGAACCTGTACGCCTTCCGGCGCGTTCCAAGCTATTGGCTCGGTTAAATCAATCCTGTCAGGTGATGGCGTTTCAAAGTCTTGGTTTTCTGGACTGTCGTTCATGACGTTAGTATATCACGATGAGAATTAGTGAACAATTAAACGTTAGTGGTTGATCCGCCGCTTAAAGCTGCGCCAAGGATGAAGTTGATTATGGCGTAAGCAAAGACCGCGACTAATAGACCGATGATTGCATATAAAATTGTGTTTTTGGCGTTTGTGACGGATTCTTTTTTACCGCCAGATATTACGTAGCGGAAACCGCCGAAGATTAGCATAACGACACTTAAGACGCCGACGCCGAATAGCATAATGTTGATGGCGCGCCTTATGATTGATGAATCACCATTAGCCAAGTTGGACGGCGTATTGTCTCCGCGTGCCGCGTTAATTCCTGCTGGCGCACCGCCCTCACCTAATGCAGAAACTGGAGCCGTTACTAAAGCTACGCCGAATCCGATTGTAAGTAATCCTGTTATAATTTTAGAAATATATCCTTTTACCATAATTCTATTATACTCTATTTGCGATAAAGCTATTAATAATTACACTTCTATGATACACTAAATAGTGAATTTGGAGGAGTACCCAAGTGGCTGAAGGGGACGGTTTGCTAAATCGTTAGTATGGAGAGATCTGTAGCGGGGGTTCGAATCCCCCCTCCTCCGCCAAAATTCAGAAATAGTACGGAAGGGTGACCGAGTGGTTGAAGGTACCGGTCTTGAAAACCGGCGTGCGGTAAAACGTACCGAGGGTTCGAATCCCTCCCCTTCCGCCAAAATAGTGCTATTGAAGTCAAAAAATAGGAGATTCATACGGGTCTCCTATTTTTTATTGGTTACGATGGAGATTTTTATTTCTCTTGTTTGGCTTGAATCGTACTTTCGTAACTTGCGCCAGATAGACGATCAAACATAAAACGTCGGTTAAATAACGCTACGACAATTGTAATTAATACGAGTAATATGAATGCTAAAAACGTAATCGCGAGCAGACAGAGAAACAATAGCGAATCTGCTTCCTTATTAAATTTATCCGCGAGGTAAAACAAGCCTGCGGGAATGATGCGAAAATATATCGTGAGTAAGATTCCTCTGAAAATTGTGCGAATCCATTTTTTATTTTCAAATGTTAGCCCAAACTTTAATAATGCGCTACCAAAAGTTTTACCATTCAGTAGAGGAATTAGGCTAAAATAGAGGGCTAAAAATAGCGAAAACGGAAGTTGGGTTTTTGATAAGGTGTAAGGAATACGGACGATAACAGCGTCGATTATTAGAGATAAACTAATACGAATTCCAGAAACTCGTGAGCCAGCCTCAAGGGATTTTTCATCTATTTCTTCCCTGGACGGAAGTAGCCACGTCGCAAACCAGCCCAGAAAGTAACCGATGCATCCGCCTATCGTGTTCTGGATGATATCATCGACGTCGGCTAATCGGTAAGGTTCTGAATAGATGAAATAAAGTCCAGACAGTTGAGTTAGCTCAAAGAATAAACTTAAAATAGCTGTCAATAACAACGTCTTTTTAAGGCTACATTTGAAATAGTAGCGCAGGTAAATTCCGAACGGAATGAGCATTAAAACGTTGAAAGCAGGAACGTAAAAAGTGGTATGTTTTATCGCCGTAATCCAAGTTGAACTATTTGTTAATACAAGTGGACTATTCTTTATAAAATCTGCGACGAATGAAAACGGAATTAAATTCAGATTTTCTGCGTAAGTTGTGCGAACGGATTCTGGATTTGGTAACGGTAAAATAACTAAGAAATATACAGTTAATAAATACAGAATAAAGGAATAGAAAATCAAAGTCCGCAGCTTATTGACGGAGCCGTATTTTCGATAGTTCGCAATCATATACGGCAACGTGATAAGAAACGCCAAAATTGGAAAAAGAATTAGTGCGACCTTAATGGAAATTAGATATCCCATAAACTCCATTATACTAAACATTTTCTCTGTAAAATTCAGGATGACTATTTCTATGCAGCGAAATATACTTGACAAAAAACAAAGCTTATGCTAACATTGCAATTAGTATTCTAAAAATAGATACAAAAAAGAAAGAATAAAAATGAATTTAGTACAACAGTTTTTCACCGTTACAACTATGTTTGTCAGTTTGAATGTAGCGTTTGGTGTGCTGCTGCACGATACTAACGTTGATAAAGCGTTTTTGTCATCTTGGAAAACATATAGCGTTCAAAGTAACGTTAAGGATGAAATAAAAATGCCAGAAACAAAGCCTCATACCCATCCAGAACATGCTCAATTGTCAAATGTGTTAAAAGAAGGTTCAGCGCGACCGCGAACTACGCCTCGTAACAACGATAAGAAGCGATTGCGCCAAAAATATGCTGCTCGTGGTCAACATACTTTTGACGGATATCACCTTGATTTTGAAGGTGTGAGCTAGGCTATTTCAAGCTAATCACTTCCAGTTCCGAAACAAGCCGAGTAATGATTTTTTCTTGCTCGGCTAATTGCTCGCGAGTTTCCTCGACGAGGTGGGCTGGCGCCTTCTCAACGTAAGTCGGATTTTCCAGACGCTTCTTTAATCCCGCCAATTTCTGACGTGCTTCGGCTAGGCGCATTTCCAGATTTTCCTGATGTTGGTACAGAGTTTCACTATCAATATCTAGCCACGCTTCCCTGTTTGCAGCTGCTAATCTCAGTCCGCGCGGCTGATCCGTGTGTTCAATTGCCTCAAGCCGCATGAGATGCTTAATTGTGCCTTGATTGTCAGCGATAAGACTGTCGTTGCCGTATAACAATCGATACTTCTTATTCCCTGGCAGTTCAGCAATCACCCAGCGACCTTCGGCAACCAAGAGTTTAAGTTGCTCGAATTGTTCGGCAGCAATCGGATCGAACTTTTCTGGAGTTGGCCAAGCTTCACGCATCAAAATGCCGTCGGTGTAATTGAGCGTCTGCCAAATTGTTTCCGTAACGAACGGCGCAAATGGATGAGCGATTTTCAAAGAAGTTGCCAAAACCCAAGATAGCAACGGACGATTGATCGCGGTTTTAGACGATTCAATGTACCAGTCGGCCACGTCGTCCCAAATGGTGTGATAAACAGTTTCTGATGCCTCTGAGAAGCGATATTGCTCTAATCGAACAGCGATGTTGTTGGCGGCGTCGTTCAATTGGCGAATAATCCAGTGATCAGCCGGAGTTTGCGGCTCTAAGTCGACAATTTGATGATTATCGCCAATTTGCGCCTCGACAAATCGGGCAATATTCCATAGCTTATTACAGAAATTACGTGCCGCAATGACTGATCCCTTGTTGAAAGCTTGGCTTTGAGCTGGCGCTCGCCCAGAAATAACACCCATGCGTGTGGCGTCAGATCCAAATTCCGCAACCAATTCCATTGGATTGATGACATTACCCTTAGACTTAGACATTTTTTGGTTGTGCTCGTCATTAACCATTCCGTGTAGATAAACTTCTTTGAACGGCAACTTCCCTGTTCGGTATAGGCTAAGCATGATCATTCGAGAAACCCATGCGCGCATAATATCCATACCAGTTTCCATCATGTCAGTTGGGAAATAATTAGCTAAATCGCCGCCAGTTAAGTAATCTGTTACAATGTATGGCCATTGACCAGATGAGAACCAAGTGTCAAAGGTATCCTCTTCTCTAATATATGTTGTGCCATTTACAACAATACTTTGCTCGTTGGTGCGAGTGTCGAATATCCAATCCTTAGGGTCGTTTTCATTTACAAACGCAGGAATTGGTATTCCCCATGGAATCTGTCGTGAAATATTCCAGTCCTTCAATTGCTCAAGATATGCGATGAGTTCTTTGCGCTTGGATGCTGGATAAAAAGTAATTTCTTCTTTTTTAAGCGCGTCAATTGCTGGCTGTGCGAGTGATTGTGTTTTAATAAACCACTGTTCTTTAATCATTGGCTCAATTACGCTGCCACACTTATAGCAATGTCCAACGGCGTGTTCAATTTCAGTCTCACCGCGGCGTAGCTCCAGTGCCTTCAACGCTTCCAAAACTCGAGCGCGAGCTTCTACTGGTGTTAATCCTAAGAACTGCGCTGGCACATTTATCATCTTCCCTTCTGGGCTGATAATTGACTCTAGAGGTAAATCATGACGTTTTGCAATTTCAAAGTCGTTCGGGTCGTGTGCCGGCGTAATCTTAACCGCACCGGTACCGTAACTCATGTCGACATATTCGTCCGCGATGATAGGAATTTCCTTATCGACAATCGGCAGTAAAATGCGAGTTCCAACCAATTTTTTGTATCGCTCATCATCTGGATGAACTGCCACAGCGACGTCGCCGAGCATAGTTTCTGGGCGCGTAGTAGCAATGATAATCTCGCCAATTTTATCTAGCGTCGGGTAAGCTATTTTCCACAACTTCCCTTTCTCGTTCTTATGTTCTACCTCGATGTCAGCAAAGCTGGTTTGGTGTTCGGTACAATAATTGACAATTCGCTCACCTCTGTAAACCAAATTGTCATCCCACATTTTCTTAAACGTGTCGTATACGGTGTTGATGACTTTGTCATCCAGAGTGAATGTCAAATGCTTCCATGATGCACTAACACCTAACGCGCGCAATTGCAGCTCCATATTGCCGCGTTTTTCTTGTACAAAATTCCAAACTTGACTATACAATTGGTCACGTGAAAAATCGAAGCGACTCTTCCCTTGCTTCGTCAATTCTCTTTCATACACAACCCAAGTTTCAAACCCAGCGTGGTCGGCGCCTGGAATAAATACGGCGTCGTCGCCCTTCATTCGGTGGTAACGAATCAGAATATCCTTCAGATTCATATCGAGTGCGTGCCCGATGTGCAGATTACCGTTCGCGTTAGGTGGCGGCATAATGATTGAATATGGCTTGCCTACCCCTGTTGGATCTAATGCATCACTGGTTTCCCATAGGGCGTAAATATTTGGTTCGTAATCGTTTGGTATGTATTGTTTAGCTAGCTGCATAAGTTATTCCATGGTTTTTTCATGTGAAAAAAGACAAAAGAAAACAAAGTAGCTTTTCACGTGCAAAAGCCCTTAAATATGTAATCCTCTAATTTCTCCACATGTTTATATTACATTTTAATTATACCATAAATTTATGTGGTGCGATGGATGAAATAAGGTTATTTTCTGATCGTTTGATACGCTCGATATAGCCAATATTGAAGTGGCTTTAGGGGAAGTTCCCAGGTTGACCCAGAGTAGACATCTTCGCCGCCGAATGATCGCTTGAACTTCGTAAAGCCAGCCCATGGGTGATTTTTTGGTGCGTTTTCAGGCGCAATTCCGTATAAATCGACTTTCTCCATTTGGCGATGTTTTGCATCGATTATCGCTTCGGTGAGCAGGGCAGTTCCAGCGTTAAGCTTGCGATATTCTGGTGTAGAATTTGCTGCCGCATGCGCGTAAATTCGAGTTGTTTTTGAGTCGAAAAATAGGGCAGTAGCAATTACTTTATTGTCGTATGTTGCGTACCAAAAAGAAGCATCTTTGGATGAAAGTAGGGAACCAGCTTGCTTATGAAAGTATGAATCTGGATGCGGCGACATGCCGGTTCTCTTGGCAACTTCATGTATCAATTCTAAGAAATATTTAATATCGTCTGGGTTTTGAGATTGATGAACCGTTACGCCTTTTTTGTGATAATTCCTATAACAATTCCTTACAGGTTGCGCCATACTTGCTATGATTTCTTCCTCTGGTTGCTGGAGATTGATAACGTGCGTATGTTCTGGCTGTAAATGGATGTAAGTGGCTTTCTTCCAATGCTCATCAGATAATACCTTAGAAAAGGTGGGTTTAATTGGTCCGACTCTAAGGAAAGTTACGCCAAGTTTTTTGCCTAGCTCTGCTAAGTCTTTTAGTGCCAATCGTAATGCTTCTTCGTTAATAGCGGTTGGACCGAAGGGGCAATATAAGCGGGAATTGCCTGTGCCGCGCTCTAATATTGCGAAATATTCCCATCCTTCACCTCTGTTGTGAAAGACTTTTCGACCGAGCGATTGTTGGAATTTTTCCCAGGCTGATGATTGTAGAAAATGTTGATTCATGTTGTAATCCTCACAACGTTATATTGCTGTCATTGATAAACTTGGCTGAACTTCCAGATCGTATGGATCTGTAGGCTCGTCAATTTGAGATCTGAAATAACCGAGAGTGGCAATCATCGCGGCGTTGTCTGTGCAGAGTTGGATAGGGGCGTATTCGATGTCAATTGGCAAAGCTTCGCGTAATTGACGGCGCAACTCTTGGTTAGCCGCAACTCCACCAGCGATTACAACGGAGGCTGGCTGGAAATTGTCAAACGCCTTTTTGGTTTTATTTACGAGAGTTTTTATGGCTATATACTGGAAACTTGCCGCCATATTACGTCGTAATTCGTCATCTACGAGCGCTGGAAGCTCATGAGAGGGAAAAGTGAAGTCTTTACCGACTTCGTGCTGAACGGCTCTCAAAACGGCCGTCTTAAGCCCAGAGAAGGAGAAATCGTATTCGCCGGATAATTTGGCGATAGGTAAGTGAAACGCGCGCGGATCGCCAAACTCAGCAGCTTTAGCGATAGCTGGGCCGCCAGGATATGGCAAGCCGATGATTTTAGCGACTTTATCAAACGCTTCGCCAACCGCGTCGTCTTGGGTTTGTCCGATAAGCTGATAATCTCCGTGATTTTTAAATAGGACAAGTTGTGAATGCCCGCCTGAAACGATCAACGAAAGCATAGGGAATGACGGCTGCTGTTTCGGCAATGTTAGAGATAAATTGTCGGATTGCTTATTGATAAAATTGGCGTACACGTGAGCTTCTACGTGATGAATCTTAAAGAGCGGCTTATTGTGAATAATAGCGAGAGTTCTGGCGGCTAGAGTGCCGATTAATAGTGAGCCAATAAGCCCCGGCGCGTAAGTAACAGCGATGGCGTCGATATCATCCCAAGTACAATTTGCGTCAAACAAAGCTTTTTTAATGACGGGATTTACAACTTCCAAATGACTACGCGCGGCAATTTCTGGAATAACTCCGCCGTATTCTGCGTGAATATCAATTTGAGAATTGACAACATTTGAAAGCAAGCGTTCGCCATCTTCAACTATTGACGCCGCCGTTTCGTCGCAACTGGATTCAATTCCCAAAATCCTCATTTGTTTTTATTATAGCAAATATAAGTGGTAAAATGGGTATTATGAAAAACGAGTTGGTAAAAATTGCTAGAAAAACGCTACCTCAAGGAGCTTTGGAAAAAACCGAAAACGCCTATAGAGTTGCGCGCACGAAGATGATTAGCCTAAGATATGGCAATCCAGCTCGTGGCTTGAGAATTATTGCAGTAACAGGGACGAACGGGAAAACTACGACCGCTTGTTATATCAATGAAATCTTGAAAGAGGCTGGCTTTAAGACTGCATTATTTACGACGGCGGTGATTGAAATTGCTGGCAAGGAAAAGATAAATGATTTGAATGCGACGGTGCCGACTGTGGCGAGGTTATTCAGCTTTTTCCAGACGGCTCAGCGTGAAGGTGTGGAATATGTGATTTTAGAGGCAACAAGTCACGCTCTGTCGCAGCATAAATTTGACGGCGTGCCAATTGAGGCGGCGGTGATGACTAATTTGACTCAAGACCATTTGGACTATCATAAAACGATGGAAGCTTACGCGGCAGCTAAGGCTAAATTGTTTGAAAAAAAGCCGAAATATATCGTGCTGAATCGTGATGACGAGTGGTTTGAATATTTTGATAAGTTTACGGCTTCTGGCGAGAAAATGACTTACGGAACGAATCCGGAAGCTGAAGCTCACTTAACGCACGTTAAGTTGTATAAAAAGGGAACAGAGGCGAGTTTACTGATTGACCATCAAACTCATTTGGAGTTGGCGACTAATTTGCCTGGCGAATTTAATGTAATGAATATGTCGGCTGCGGTATCTTTGGCGTATCTATTAGGGATAAAATTGGAAGATATCCAAGAGGGCGTGGCGAATTTGGAGGCGATTCCTGGACGATTCGAGCGAGTAGAAAATAAGCTTGGAATTGATATTATTGTGGATTATGCCCACACGCCAGACGCGCTGGAAAAATTGCTAAAAACCACTCATAAAATTACCAAGGGGCGATTAACTTTGGTGTTTGGTGCGTGCGGCGATAGAGATAAGACAAAGCGTCCGATTATGGGCGAGCTGGCGGCTAATTTGGCGGATAGGATTTTCCTGACTGACGAGGAGAGTTATAACGAAAATCCAGATGAAATTCGGGCTATGATTCGTCAGGGAATTGAGCGAACGAAAAAGGCTCATAAGATGACGGAAATTGCTGATCGAAAACAGGCGATTTACCAGGCTTTGAGGTCGGCTGTTCGTGGCGATACGGTTCTGATTACGGGTATGGGGCATGAGCAGTACCGAATTGTGAATGGCAAGCGAATTCCGTGGAACGACAAGAAGGTCGTTCAGGAAATTATTTCTGAGATTGAGAAAAAGAGTCGTAAAATTTCGCTTTAATCTGTTTCCAGCTTTGTGATTGGCGAACTAATTTTTCTGCATCGCTTGGATCGAGTAGTAATTCTTTCACGGCGTCTTCAAGGTAAATGCCGCCTTGTGAGCCTTTGAATAGGATTGTCGTATCTTTAATGTCGCTATTTTTCAGGAATTCTCCAGCTTCAAGCGCCGTGTCAAAAGAAATTACTTTACAGCCATTTTTTTCAGCGATTGGTGCGAGGTGTTTTTTTGACATTTTACCAATAGTAATAAGCGACTCTAACTGGCTAGGGTCGCAGATTTCACCGATTTTTTTATGCTCTAGTTCAGATGTTTCGCCCAGTTCATTCATATCGCCCAATACGGCAATTTTATGATCGGCAGAGATGGAATAGAGCGTTTTTAGCGAATTTTCCATGGCAATAGGACTGGCGTTGTAAGTGTCGTCCAGCAACGTACAGCCGCGTATGCCACGTAAAATATTCATTCTACCTGAAACCGGTTTGATTTTTGTTAAAGCCGCCGCAACTTCTTCAATATTCATTCCGCAAGCTAACCCCGCCGCCGCCGCGCCAGTGATTGAGCGAATGTTATGCTTTCCGAGTACAGAAATATTGATATCTTGAGAGGTTTCTTCGGAGTGTTTCAGATTGATAATACAGCCAGTATCTGTGGTCTTTTTAATTTCCAGGAAAACATCAGCGGATTCGTCACCGTAACTTATGCGATTTCCAACTATGAGATTATGATATTTTTCATCGATATCGTGAAGGTTGAAGATGGTTTTTTTAGCGACTTGGCTAATGGATAATTCCTCATGAGCTACCGTATCCATATTTTTGAAAAACTCCATATGCTCAGGAGCAACAGAGGTAATTATGGCAATGTCGGGCTGAATATAGCGCATAAAAGTAGCCATTTCACCAGGGCAATCAATGCCGCATTCTTGAATGATTATATCTGGAGATTCGGGGTTTTTTATGCTGGCGTGTGCTGAGGAGAAGACTCTCAGCCAAGCCAGAGGAGACTTGGCGTTTTTTGGCCCGTCTACACCTAAGATTTCCAGCGGCGCACTTAAGGTTGTGTTCAAATTGCCACGACTATGGCGCACGGTGAATTTTTCTGATAGAACAGTGGCGGTTGCTGATTTTACGCTAGTTTTACCAACGCTGCCGACTACGGCAATTAGTTTGGTGTCAGGATGAGATTTAAGATATTTTTTTACATAAGAGCCGAGAATTGTTTCTAAGAGATGTTTGAATAATTGCATGGAGTTATTATAACAGATTGAGGAATAGTAGGGAGAAGGGTGTGAGGTTGCTTTTACGGGAAGAATCTCTGTATCGGAAAAAGGTGATAATGGTGATGATAATTTCCCTGAGCTACTAATCGTATAATACTGAATAGTATCTAGATAATTAGCACTCACACTTGACGAGTGCTAAATTGGTGCGTTACAATAGATACGTTGTTAACGAAATGGAGGATAACGTGAGTACACCTATTAAGCCTCTTGGCGACCGTGTTGTAGCGGTGCGTGAAGAAGCAAAGACGCAGACAGCGAGCGGAATTTACTTGCCTGATAACGCTAAAGAAAAGCCAGTAGTTGCGGAAGTTAAAGCAGTTGGCGGCGATGTGAAGAACGTCAAAGTCGGTGATCGAATTGTCTATAAGGAATATTCGACTACGGATTTGAAAATTGACGGCACGGAATATTTGGTTGTTCGCGAAGAAGATATTTTAGCAACGGTTGTTGGATAAAAAGGGGAGTTTAATTATGGCAAAAAAAGTTTTTTATGATGATGATGCGCGAAATCGCGTGCTTAGTGGAGCTAAGTCACTATACGACGCAGTTAAGGTAACTTACGGTCCAAAGGGTCGCAATGTTGTAATTGCGAAAGGTTTTGGTGGACCAACTGTTACTCATGACGGTGTAACGGTGGCTGAAGGAATTGAATTGCCAGAAAACGATGACGAAACGCTGGGCTATAAAGTTGGTGCCGATTTAATCAAGCAGGCTGCTAAGAATTTGAACAAGCAAGCAGGCGACGGCACAACGACTGTAACAGTGTTGACATACTCGATTTTGAAAGAGGCGAATCGATTGATTGCGGCTGGACATAATCCGATGGAACTTAGGAAAGGCATCGAACAAGCTGGTGCGGAAATTGTTAAAGAATTGAACAAATTGGCTGAGCCGATTGAAGGCAAATCTGACCGCGTGGCTGAAGTCGCTACGATTTCGGCGGGTGATGCGGAAATTGGAAAGTTGATTGCTGGCGTAATCGAGAAAGTCGGTAAAGACGGCGTGGTTACTGTTGAGGCTGGTCAAGGTTTGGAACTAGAAGCTGAAGTTGTCGAAGGCTTTAGCTTAGACAAGGGTTGGGTGAGTCCGTTCTTTGTTACTGACGCGGGTCGCCAGGAGGCTGTGTACGAAAAGCCAGCAATTTTGATTACCGACAAGAAGATTTCTAGTGTGCAGGAATTCTTGCCAATGTTGGAAAAATTGGCACAAAGCGGTAGAAAGGACGTTGTTTTGATTGCTGATGAAGTTGAAGGCGAGGCGTTGAGTATTTTGGTCTTGAACAAATTGAAGGGCGTATTCAATACCGTAGCCGTTAAAGCGCCAAGTTTCGGTGATCGTCGCAAAGATGTTCTTCGTGATATTGCTGTGCTGACTGGTGCGACTGTGATTTCTGAAGATCACGGATTGACATTCGAAAACGCTGGCTTGGAAGTTTTGGGTTCGGCGCGCAAGGTGATTGTTGGAAAAGACGAAACTACAATTATCGAAGGCGCAGGCAAACCTTCAGGTGTGAAAGAACGAATTGCTGAGATTAAGTCGCTTTCAGAGAATGCTTCAAGCGAGTATGAAAAAGAACAATTCGACAAGCGTGCTGCGGCATTGTCTGGTAAGGTTGCGGTTATTAAAGTTGGTGGCGCGACTGAGACTGAAATTGACGAGAAGAAATTCCGCGTTGATGATGCAGTGGCGGCTACTAAGGCGGCTTTGGCTGAGGGAATTGTCGCTGGTGGTGGCGTAACTTTGGTCAATTTGGCTGGCAATCTAAAAGTTAGCGGCGCGGATAGTTTGTCGGTCGGTCGACAAATCCTAAAAGACGCTTTGAAGCAACCATTCTTGCAGATTATGAAAAATGCTGGGTTGAATGCCGACGCGTTGCTTGCTCAAGTTGAATCTGGTAAACCTGGATTCGGCGTTAACGTTATGAAGCCAGAAGATGGTCTAATTGACGTGAAGAAGGCTGGCGTGATTGATCCAGCTCGTGTGACTAAAGAAGCTGTCCAAAATGCAGTGTCAATTGCGTCAACTGCGGCAACTATGGGCGCTTTGGTGGTTGACATTCCAGAGGCTGAAGTTGCAGCTGCTCCTGGTGGTATGCCGGGAATGGGTATGATGTAAATCTGCACCGAGCAATAAAAATCCCGCCGAAAATGGCGGGTTTTTATTTTGGAAAAATGACTTAACGAGGATTTGAGAAATAGTCGATTTCTTTAATGATATCCAGTAGAGCCTGAGCGCGGCGAGCTTCGTCAACAATAGCTATGGCAGCATCGTGTGCTGGTGCGATTAGAGTTTTATCGTCCGTAGAACGAAGAAGTAATAGATAAGTGTCAAACTTTTCTTCTGGAGAAACATCTAGCTTGTCGACTAATGGACGCAACTCGTTCAAGGCAGTTTGCTTAATCGTATCAAGCGCAGGATCTGCGGCTGGAGCTGGTGCGCTGACTGTTGGAGTTGGCACAACTGGCTCTGGAGCGGCGGGCTTCGCTATATCATCAATAGTAGGCTCATCGTTTTGATCCGTAGCGACAGGATCCGGTGAGATGGTTGCAGGATTAATTACAGGTGAAGCTGTAGCATTTGTCTCTTCGAATTGTAAATTATTGTCTGTACCTTGTGACACGCCAGCTAATACCTTAGCCAGTTCCTGGTCGTCACTGAATGATTGATTAGCTTGAGAATCCATTATAACCCACCTTATATATTAAATTGTTTAAGCTTATATATGTTACACTATAACATGAGTTAATCAAGGAGCGCAAGATGTTAGATGATATGAATGTGATAAAACAATATGATCCAGGCGACGTTTTAAGCGGCGTTTTGAATATTCCAGAACAAGCTCGGTATGAAGTGTCGATTCACGAAGGCGCGAATCAGCGCCGAGATTTTAAGAATATCGTGATCGCGGGAATGGGCGGTTCGGCTTTAGCGGCTGATATGGTTCGAGTTTTGACTGCGGGCTGGTTGCACATTCCGCTTGAAGTGGTGAAGGGCTATGATTTACCTGGATTCGTGGGCGAGGAAACGTTGGTTATTGCGGTTAGTCATTCGGGCAATACTGAGGAAACCCTGAGTTGTTATCAACAAGCACTAGAAAAGAAGGCGTGTTTGGCGGCTATGTCGACTGGCGGAGCGTTGATTGAGCGAGCGAAAAATGACAACGTAACTTACGCTCAAGTTCCAGCCGGCGCGCAGCCACGAATGTCGACGGTTTACCATCTGCGAGGATTATTGAAATTATTGCAGCATTTTTGGGTGATTGATAATGATTTGTATGATCAGGTGAAAAATAGCGCTGATTGGTTGGCGGGCGAGATATCTAATTGGACAGCCAAAACGCCAGAAGCTGATAATTTGGCAAAGCAGATTGCGAAATTAACAATTGGCAAGACGTTGGTTGTTTTTGGTGGTGAATTGACTTGGCCGCTGGCGTATAAGTGGAAAATTAGCTGGAATGAATCGGCGAAGAATTTGGCGTTCTCGAATCAATATCCAGAATTTAACCATAACGAGTTCATTGGTTGGTCGTCGCATCCAGTAGAGAAGCCGTTTACGATTTTTGATATTCGTAGCAATTTGGAGCGGGACAGAATCCGCGAGCGAATGGAGCTTAGCGATCGTTTATTGAGCGGCAAGCGACCAAAGGCACACGTACTGGAACTTCGAGGAAAGACTCTTATGGAGCAGTTACTGTGGGGCTTGGTGCTGGCTGACGCGGCTAGTATTTACACAGCTATTCTTAATGGAGTCAATCCTGGTCCAGTTCAGTTGGTTGAAAAATTGAAAGCGGAACTTAGTTAATTTAATATCGTAGAGATTCGATTGGGTCGCGTCTGGTGGCGCGGGCTGCTGGATATACGCCAGAAATTACGCCGATGATTATTGATAGTCCAATTGATAAGACGGCTGTTTGCCAATAAATATAAGGTGTGAGAGGTAAGCATAAGCTGGCAACATAAGCTCCTGCCAAGCCTAACCCGTAGCCCAATATTCCGCCGAGGAATCCGATAATTGCTGCCTCGATTAAGAACTGATTGATGATGTCCCAGCCTGTGGCGCCGACGGCTCGTCTGACGCCGACTTCACGCTGGCGCTCGGCGACATTGACAAGCATCACGTTCATAACGCCTATTCCACCAATTAACAGAGAAATAATGCCGATGACAGTTAAGATTATTGAGAGAAACCTCGCGACATTAGATTTCTTTTCGTTTATCTCTTCGCCAGAAACGATTCGATAATTCTTATCACTATCATGATTCTTCTTCAAAATATCGTCAGCTGATTTTATGACTGAATTGAGATTTTTATGATCTTTGGTAGTTACGATGATTTGCTGAATCTGCGGCGTTCCTTGAGTGAATTTTTTAATCACGGACAATGGAATAATGGCGGCGTTATTAAAATTCACGTCCAAATAATTGGCTTGATTTTCAATATTCTTCAACACGCCAACAACGGTCAATGGTTGATTTCTGATGTAAATAACGTTTCCGATAGACCTTTCGGTGCCAAACAAATCGACCGACAATTGCTGACCGACGACAACTCCGCCGATGTCGTTAATAAATTGCCCAGTAGCAATTTGCAAATTAGCGACGTCTTTTAGCGATTCCGTACTGCCGATTAACGCGGCGTTTTGGATATCGACTTTACCTTCGCGGGCGCGCAGTTCGGCGTGCAGAAATGCAATTGGCGCAGCTTTTGTATTGGCAATTTTTTCTATATCTCTGGCGTCCGTTTCAGTCAATGTGTTGACTGTCGTCGTGTTGTCGGATTCGGTCAGTAGATTCGGGATGGCTTTTTGATTGCCAGACTTAACAATGGCGACAGGAGTGGATGATTGGTTAGAATTGTCGCCGAATAGGTGATTAAATCCGCCAGTTAGAGATAGAACCATGGTGATGCTGGCAATACCAATAGCTACACCTATAATTGTCAAAAATGTTCGTCCACGATTAGCTCGCAGCGCCTGAGTAGCGTTCTCAAAATGATTTTTTACTAATATTTTCACGATTTTTTCGCCCTCGATTTCTTTGAAGATTTTTGCTTCTTAGGTTTTTCTTCTTTTTCATCGTCTACAATTAACTTCTTAGTGAATTTGCGCTTTTCCTTATGCTCGTCAGTGTCAATTTTTCCGTCTAGCATAGTGATGACGCGACTGGCATAATGGGTCAATTCTGGGTTGTGAGTAACCATAATTATAGTGTTGCCGCGACGATGCAGGTCGGACAATTCTTCCATAATGAGATGACTCGATTTGCTATCCAAATTTCCTGTTGGTTCGTCGGCTAAGATAATTGACGGACTATTAACCAACGCTCTGGCAATTGCTACGCGCTGAACCTGACCGCCAGATAATTGATGTGGCATATAATATTCACGCTGTCCCAGATGAAAAGTTTTCAGAATGCGGCTAGCTTCTTGAAGTCGTTTGACTTTCCCGAGTCCTTTATACGTTAACGGCAGCGCCACATTTTCAATTACAGTCAGGCGAGGAATAAGATTGAAATTCTGAAAAACGAAGCCGATGTGTTTGGAGCGAATTTTGGCGCGTCGTCGCGAACTCAGATTGTCGACGGCGACATCGTCCAGATAGTATTCGCCCTCTGACGGCTGGTCTAATAGCCCAAGGGTGTTTAATAAAGTAGTTTTTCCGCAGCCGCTTGGGCCCATAATAGCAATAAACTCGCCCTTTTTAACGGTTAAATCGACGTTATCTAAGGCGCGAATCTCAGCATCACCAAAGCCAAATTTTTTGGTGACATTAACAAGCCTAATGCGTGGTGGAATAGTTTCTTTCATCTTTGACTTATTATAGAGAATGAACGTCAGTAAGTGCAACCATAAGGGGCAATAAAGTTGTGGTATAATTATCAACAAGGAAGGATGCAGGAGTGGTTGAACTGGCACGCCTGGAACGCGTGTAACGGAGCAATCTGTTCGAGGGTTCGAATCCCTCTCCTTCCGCCAAGAAGATTATTTACCGACAGTATTTAAGTATTGTCGGTATTTTTTAATTGGAAAAGCATTTCTATCTGATCACGAAATAAATAGGTTGTAATTTTTACTAAATAGCTTGCAAAACACTAGATATAGCGGCTATAGTTATTATTGTACGCTATATATATAGCGAGCCCATAAATAAACAAAAACACAAGCTACGAAGATAAGCCACCAGATGAGGTGTTGGTGGTTTGTTTTTAAGAGGGGAAATAAGGAGGGTATGTGAAAGAAATTAACGTAATTAAGCGAGATGGAACGAAAGAGCCGTTTGATGCAAATAAAATTAACACGGCTATTTTAAAGGCGTGCGAAGGTTTGCCGGACCAAATCTCTAAAGTTGTTCAAGTTGCGACTGAATTGCAATTGACATTATTTGATGGAATTACGACCGAGCAATTGGACGAGGCGGTTATTCAAACGGTGCTCCAGAATGTTAAAGACGATCCAGATTACGATAAAATCGCGGCACGATTATTACTGAAAACTGTCTATAAGCAGATTTTGGGCGATTATGAGACGGCGGAAGAATTGAAAAAGCTTCATGCGCGTGAATTTCCGAAGTTTGTTAAGGCGGCGGTGAAAGAAGGATTGTTGGATAAGCGTATGGCCGACGGTCGATTTGATCTGAAAAAGTTGGCGGTGGAACTTGATCCAGCGCGTGATGATTTGAGTAAATATTTGGGTGTGGTGACTAATAAAAATCGCTATGCTCTTCGCAAGCAAAACGGCTCACCAATTGAAACACCTCAGTTTACGCACATGCGAATTGCTATGGGGCTTAGTTATAACGAATCTGACCCAACGACTGCAGCGATTGAGTTTTATAATCACATGAGCAATTTGGAGTATGTCCCGGGTGGCTCAACGCGAGTTAATGCTGGCGGTTCTTTCCCGCAGCTCAGTAACTGTTTCTTACTTAATGTCGATGATGATATGGAGTCAATTGCTAAGGCTGTTCGCGACACAATGTGGATCGCTAAAGGCACGGGCGGAATTGGCATTGGTTTTACAAAGCTACGTGCGGCAGGTAGTCCAGTTAAAACCACCAATACCGAATCGACTGGCCCAATTCCATTTATGAAGATGATTGATACGGCGCTTTTTGCGGTTTCTCGTAAGGGTAAAAAGGCTGGTGCAGCTGCAATTTACATGGAAAACTGGCACCTGAATTTTGATCAATTTGTTGATCTTCGTCAAAACTCTGGCGACCCATATTTACGAACCAGATTTGCAAATACCGCGGTATTTATTTCTGACGAATTTATGAAGCGAGTAGAAAAAGACCAAGATTGGTATTTGTTTGATCCAGCAGAAACTCCAGATTTGACGGAATTATATGGTGAAGCGTTTTCGGCGCGATATAAAGAATATATCAAGATGGCGGAAGCTGGGAAATTGCGAACATTTGATAAAGTTCCAGCTCGTCAGCAATTTAAGCGCATTTTGACCAGTTTGCAAGCAACTTCGCATCCGTGGCTAACTTGGAAAGATACGATTAACGTGCGAGCATTAAATAACAATACGGGTACGATTCACCTCAGTAACTTGTGCACGGAAATTACATTGCCGCAAGATAAAAACAATATTGCGACGTGTAACTTGGTGAGTATCAATTTGTCGGCGTTTCTTAGCGAGGATAAGACTTGGGATTGGGATAGATTGAAAGAAGCGGCTCGTGCGGCGGTGCGACAATTGGACAATTTGTGCGACATCACTCAAACACCAATCCCAGAAGCGATGCATTCGAATCAGCAAACTCGAGCAATTGGCCTGGGAATTATGGGTCTTTCTGACGCGTTGGAGAAGTTGGGCTATTGCTACGAATCAAAAGAAGCTTACGATTTGGTTGATCAATTGACAGAGTTTATCAGCTATCACGCCATTGATCAATCTGCTGATTTAGCAAAAGAATTAGGCAGCTATCCAACATTCGCGGGCAGTGGTTGGAGCAAGGGAATTCTTCCAATTGATACGGTTGATAAGCTATCAAAAGACCGTGGTGTGAAGGTTAAAATAGACCAAAAGATGCGGCTGGACTGGGACAGCTTACGAAAGAAGGTGAAGAAGGGAATGCGAAATGCGACTCTTATGGCAATTGCGCCGACGGCTAATATTGGGCATGTGGCGGGAACAACTCCTGGAATTGATCCGCAATTTGCACAGATTTTCAGTCGCTCGACTTTGAATGGAAAGTTTTTGGAAGTGAACCATAATTTAGTTCGCGATTTGAAGAAACTTGAATTGTGGGACAATTTGAAGGATGAGATTTTTGCGGCGCAAGGCGATATTCAAGATATTGACGGTATTCCGCAAAACATCAAGGATGTTTATAAAACAAGTTTCCAGCTCAGTCCGTACGCGTTTATTGAGGTGGCGGCTAGGGCTCAGAAGTGGGTTGATCAGGCGATTTCTCGAAATATGTACCTGGAGACGCGAGACATTGATGAATATGTGAAGATTTATTCGGAAGCGTGGAAGCGTGGCTTGAAAACGACATATTATCTGCACGTTAAGCCGCGTCATCAGTCGGAGCAAACGACAGTTTCAGTTGATAAAATTGCAGAACAAAAAGTCCGCACAAATAGTAAAGTGCGCGGATTTGGATTTGCGAAAATTAATAAATAAAGGAGGAAATTAAGATGGGAATTTTAGGTTCAGGATTACGCGATGGATTGTCACTTCACCCAATTCGTTACCCTTGGGCGTACGATCTTTATAATCAAGCAGTGGCTAACACGTGGTTTCCAAACGAAGTTCAATTAGTCCAAGATTTGGCAGATTTTGAAAAATTGTCAAATGATGAAAAGCACGCATTGAAAACGGTTATTAGCTATTTGAATCCAAACGAGTTATTGATCAATAAATCATTGGCGTTCGGCATTTATCCATATGTGAATGCGGCGGAAGCTCAACTATATTTGTCAAAACAGATGTGGGAAGAAGCTAATCACTTCATGACATTTGAATACATTATTGAGACATTTCCATTTGATCGCGAGGAAATTTATGCTGCAGGGTTTGGTAAAAAATCATTGGCTGATAAGGCTGACTTCCAGAATAAACATTTGGATGTGATGCTTGATCCGAATTTGGATATTTATTCGCTGGAAGGCAAGAAGGATTTCGTTAGGTCTTTGGTGGCATATAACATTGTGCTGGAGGGAATTTGGTTCTATTCAGGATTTATGGTTGGCATGAGTTTTCGTCAACGTAATTTGTTGCGTAATGTTGGCTCGCTGCTGGACTGGATTACTCGCGACGAAAATCTTCACTTGACGTTTGGCATCAATTTACTTTTGACGATTTTGGACGAGAATCCAGAATTGCAAACACAGGAATTTGCAGAAGAAATCCGTGGCTTGATTTTGCAGGCAGTGGAGCTTGAGAAGGCTTACAATAAGGATATGCTACCAAAGGGAATTTTGGGATTGAACGCTGATTATGTGAACCAATACGTTATGCATATGACTGACCGTCGCTTGCAAGAATTAGGTTTTGAACCTGAATACAATGTGCCAAATCCAGCCAAATGGATGGCAGCCGCCAACGATACGCTGGAATTGGTGAATTTCTTTGAAAGTACAAACACTAGTTACGAAGTTAATACCACGAAGTAATGGGAGTTGATGATATGAACGAATTAGCGAAAGAAATATTAGATACAGTCGAAGTTGGTGCGTTGGCAACGGTGAATGTTGATAGGACACCTCTGATAACGCCGCTACACTTTGCACGTTTTGGTAATTCTATAATTTGGATATCAGAACCGACTGCGCGCCATTCAGAAAATGCGTTTCGAAACGGTAAGGCGGAATTTGTGGTTTGGGATGATAAAAAGCGAGCAGTTTTCTTAAAAACTAACGTGACTGAACTTTCAGAATCTGAGAAAGAGGCGGCAATGGCGGCTTATAAAGAGAAGCTGGCTGATTTTATGCCGTGTTGCCAAAATCCGCAAATATACGTTGCGCCGATTGGTGAACTTGATGAAAAAACTACAACGGGCAATTGGCTGCATTTTATTGCATAAGCACTATATATAGCGTAAAATTAGTTAAGTAACTACTAAATATAGGGGAAAATGAAAATGAATGCGAATCAAATTATTACTGATGACATGACTTTGGAAGAAAAATTGAGTGCCATTGATGCAGCTCTTAAAGCGGCACAGGAAGCGGCTGACGATCAAGCAAAGTCGAACGGTACTGTTGCAGCACCAGTTGACCCAGCAAGTCTGACTATTTGTGACGGTTGCGAATAATATGTCGTCACCGCGCAAATATATATTTGTTACGGGTGGTGTATTGTCTGGTGTAGGTAAGGGAATTACCGCTGCTAGTATTGGCGCTGTTCTTCAAGCTAAGGGTGTTTCTGTTTCGGTTCAAAAATGTGATCCATATTTGAACGTTGACGCTGGATTATTAAACCCAAAAGAGCATGGCGAATGTTTTGTGACAAAAGACGGTGCTGAAACTGACTTAGATTTGGGCCATTATGAGCGTTTTTTGGATTTGGAATTAACGCAAAAAAATGCAACATTATCCGGCCGATTATTGCGTGATTTGATTGCGGACGAGAGAGCCGGTAAATTTGGCGGTCAAACAGTACAAATGGTCCCTCATTTAACTAATTCTATTAAGAAAGCTATTCATCTGGCTGCTGAGGGTGATGTTCATATCGTAGAGATCGGAGGCACAGTCGGCGATTATGAAGGGCTCAGTTTTATTGAGGCTATTCGAGGATTCGCCCTAGATGTTGGTCGCGAAAATTGTCTATTTGTTCATGTCGTATATGTACCGTTCTTAGAGGCGTCGCATGAATATAAGACAAAACCTGCTCAAAACGCCTTGGCCGATTTGCGTGGTTTTGGAATTATGCCTGATGTTGTGGCAGTTCGTACGGAAGGTCACGATAAGCCGCCGCGTAGTATTGGTGAGAAAATTTCTATTTCGTCTGGTATTCGTAACGAAGGAATCGTAATGATGCCGAATGTCGATACTGTATATGAAGTTCCACTAACGGTGTACCGCGACTTAGGTAAGCTACTTGGCGAATTTACTAATAATTCAGTTGAGCCAGATTTACGACGTTGGCAACATTTAGCCAAACGAGATACGTCAGAGTATGCTAAGCGCGTTACGGTAGGTTTGGTTGCTAAATATATAGACAATTCTGACACATATTTATCTGTAACGGAAGCACTTAAGTCTGCGGCTTGGGCGAACAAAAGTGAGATATCTATAAAATGGATTAATGCTGAGACTGCAAATGAAGCAGATTTTGACGGTGTTGATGCTATTGTCGTTCCGGGGGGATTTGGATCTCGTGGTGTAGAAGGTAAGATTGCTGCTGCAAAGTATTGCTTAATGAAAGATAAGCCATATTTGGGTATTTGTTTGGGAATGCAGGTGGCAGTTATTGCCGCGGCGCGTTTGGGAGGTTTGACAAACGCTAATAGCGAAGAATTCGGCGCTGATTCTGATAACAACGTAGTGTATATTATGGATGGGCAGCAAGGTAAAGAGTCTACAGGAGGGACTATGCGTCTTGGAGATTATGTAGCTAACCTAAAGCCAGGCTCCGTTATCTCCAAGACATACAATGCAGCTGAAGTAGTTGAACGTCATCGTCATCGATATGAAGTGAATCAAAAGTTTATTCAAGAAATTGAACGAGGAGGTTTGGTTGTCTCTGGAACTTCACCAGATAGTAAGTTAGTAGAATTTGTTGAGGCGCCAGACCATCGATATTTTGTCGCAACGCAAGCACATCCAGAATTTAAGTCACGACCGTTTCGTTCACATCCGTTATTCTTTGGTTTGATTAGATCTATATTGACAAAATAGGGCTTTATATTGTGTAATTAAGGGTATCATGAAAAAAATTGAGACTTTTTCAGGATCTGAGGCTATAAAAGAGATTAAACAGTGCGCTAAAAAGGGCGCATCTGAAGGTCTGTATGATCCGAGCCCAAGAAGACTGCGCGCTCCTCTTGAATTGGTTACTGATTTGCTTTTTGGTAATGTGGGTGTTGACGTTGAGGGGGTCGGTAATCTTCTGGAGGCAACTGAGAAAACCGAGGAAAACAAGGGTGTTATATTTGCTACGAGTCACCTAACAGACGTTGATGTTTCGACTGTTGCTAGCGTAGTTTCTAGGCTTAGACATATAGGCATGACAGTAGCCTCCACTAATATGGATCTTTGGCATCAGAGGATACCATATGAACTTGTTGGGATGGATAACTTTTTTCAGGTTCCGTATGGAAGAGATTCGTCTGCGGAAAAAGGTGCTATTGATAATAAGTACGCGTTGCCGTTTAATGGTGACGATTACTTAGGTCTGCAAGAAAAAATAACAGATAGTGGACTTTCTGTTATTACTGCAGCGCATAACCCGATGAGCAATATTGGGATAAAAAATAACGGTGAACTGCCAGAAAAGGCGGGTAAATTAGCTCCTCATCTAAGCCTGGCGACGGGTGCTACTATAATTCCTGTACTTATGCAGGTTGAGGGTCAGAAGAGAAATCCTAATCAACTCAATGACAATGCGATACATCTAAAGTGGCTTTTGGGTAAAAAAATTGTGCGAGTGGTATTTGGTGAGACTATTAAGCCTAGTCCTGATGAAGTTGAAGCTTATGCCAATGTTTCGCGTGAAGCGTCTTACTCAAAGGCAGCTCGTGAAGAGCAGTGTCGCATATTGGAGACGTTTGGTGGGAAGGCGATATTAGGGTATATGCGTGATAAATATGATCCGGTGTTGGCTGCGTAATAAGGAGAGATAGTTAAAATGACTGCAGGAATAGATAAGTTTACCCCAACCCCAGAAGAACAAAAATTGTTCGATGAAGTCTTCCATCCAGGCATCGCTGAAGAGTCTGATATTGACGTAAAAGAAACTGAGCCACAGAGAGAGGGTTTTTCTCTGTCGGTTGCGCTTGATTCTCTTAAGAAATGGGTGCGTGGTAGACGAGAAAAGCACGGCAAACCTTTTGGACTAACTAACAATTCGGCGGTAGAAAAACTTGCGGCAGCTGGAGAAGAATTGGGATTACCAGAAACAGACGTTCGGCTTTCCTCTGGACTTAAGCTGCTGATGGGCTTAATGCATGGCAAAAAGGAAGTTGAAATAATTGGCGAAGATATCTTAATTGAAGCCGCCAAAAAAGCCAAAGACGAGGGCAAGGGAAGTGTTATAGCGCCAACGCATTTCAATGGAGAAGATGTCCCTACGGCTAGTTACTTAGCGTCTTTGTTGAACAAAATTAATATTGGTGTAGCGTCGACTAATAGAGATTGGATTAAGAAGGGTGTTGGCGGAATCAACTTAGAAGCTATACAGTATCTTGCGTTTGGCGCTAAAAACTTTTTTGGTGTGCCATATGAATGGGTAGATAAAAAGAGTAAAAAACCGGTTCACTTTTCAACAGACCATTACGAAGAAGCGGTTAAATTTGTTGAGGATGGTGGGTCTTTGGTTTTGGCTGGATATTCAGCGGATGACTCAGTAGGTCGAAAGTCTCGCAGTGAAATGGGCTCTGCAGCGATTCATACGGCATTGAAATCTGGCGCAGACCTGATATTTGTTTACGTATCGTCAGAGGACAAGAAACTTACTATTAGAATCATGGAAGATGAGGATGGTATGTTTGCGGCGTTTAGCAATTCATATAGGAAGGCGCTAAAGATGGAGGACTCTGATGTATCCGAGCGTTTATTATCGTCATGCAAAGAGTACTTAAAAGACAGCGAAATAGGTAGGGTTATAGCAGAAGAATATAAGCGCAGATCGGACAAAAATAAAGTCAAGTAAGTGGTCGCAAGGTTCTAGTTATTGACAAATTAAAAATAATGTGATATCATTTTACTGTATAAAAAATTAAAACAAAAAGGAATAAAATGGCTGAAGAAAAAGATATTCACGGACTTACCGAAGGCGTATTGAGTCGAGACGATATGTCGGCGTTGACATATGTGTTGCAACACGTGAAAGGATCTAGTCCAAGTTCGGCGACGAAATTAAGTCTGGAATTGGAAGAACTTGACGAAACTGCGTAGAGATTTAGCTAGATAATAGTCCACCTCTGTTGTATACTAGACAGTATGGAACAGATTATTTCTCAAGTAGTGAAGCAACTTTTTGATCAAGATATATCGATACAATTGACGCGTCCTGATCCGAAGTTTGGTGACTTTGCTACAAATGTGGCGTTACAATTGGCTAAGCCGCTAGGGAAGAATCCGCGTGAAATTGCGGAGATGATTGCTGGAAATCTGCGCAAGGAAGAGGAGTTTAGCGAAGTAAGCGTGGCTGGTCCAGGTTTTATCAATGTAAAACTGAGCGATCAATCCGTTCTAAATTCTTTGAAAAAAGAGCCAACGACGAAGCGCGCCGGTCAGACGGTTGTAATTGAAACCAATTGTCCGAATCCATTTAAGGCTATGCATATCGGACACGCTTTGAATGCGATTTTGGCGGACACGATGGCTAATTTGTTGGCGGTTGATGGCGCAATTGTGCATCGAGTGAGTTATCACGGTGATGTCGGAACGCATGTTGGTAAAAGTATGTGGGCGATTTTGCGCGAGATTGGCGGCGATGTAAATAAATTGAACAAAATCCCAGCTGATAAGCGGAATGAATTTATGAGTCGCATGTACGTTGAAGGTGCGCGTGCGGCGAAAGAATCTCCAGAGGCAAAGGCAGAAATTGATGAACTAGCCAAGCAATCATTCGTTCTGGATGATCCGCTATATAAACAAGTTTACGAAATCTGTAAAAGTTGGAGTTTTGACGAAATTGACTCTAATGTTGGGCGACTTGGAAACGTGCCGATTGAGCGACGTTACGTTGAGAGCGAAACTGAAGAATTGGGAAAATCTTTGATTAAAGAGAAAACCCCAGAGGTGTTTACTAAATCTGACGGTGCGTATGTTTTTAAGGGTAGCAAATACGGCGCGTTTGATAACGTGTTTATTGGATCTCATGGCAATGGTCTTTATGGGGCGCATGATATGGGATTGATTCAGTTGAAGTATAAGGACTACCCGAATTTGGACTTGTCGATTACAGTAAATGGCGAAGAGCAAGCAGCATACTTCCGTGGTGTGATTGCGGCTAGTGAATTGTCAATTCCAGCCTTGAAAGGAAAATTGTTCAATTACGCGACTGGCTTGGTTAAATTGACAACTGGAAAAATGAGTTCGCGAACGGGTGAGGTTGTTACAATTGGCTGGCTGTTTGATGAGTTTAAGAAGGCAATTGAAAATGCTGGCGGCGAGCCAACTGACGACGTGATTGCTGGCGCACTCCGTTATCAATTCTTGAAAGTGAAGATCGGCGGCGACGTCATATTTGATATTAATGACGCGGTAAGTTTGACGGGAAATACGGGAAGTTACTTGCAATACGCCCATGCTCGAGCGCGAGGTATTTTAACTAAATCCGATAAAGAAATTGCCTTTCCGACAGAGTTGTTTGACGAAGATAAAATGCTGGTCAGAAAGTTGAGTGAGTACGTGGACGTGGTTGATCGCGCTAAGGAAAGTCTGGAGCCTCATCACATCTGTACGTATTTGTTTGAATTGGCGCAAGAATTTAATCGATATTACGAGAAAAATCAGGTTATTGGTAGCGACAAAGAGGCGCATCGTGTAGGAATCGTGGCAATTTACGCCGACATTCTTAAGGCTGGACTGGCTATTTTGGGAATCGTGGCGCCAAATAAGATATAATATTCAATTATAAATAATAAAAGGAGTTTTATAGTTATGAAATCTTCAGAATCAACTAAAGGTTCAAAAGTATCAGCTAAAAAATTAGCTTCGAAGAGTGTAAAAGCCGCCGCGAAAGTTGCCGCTCTTAAGGAGAAGAAAATTGCGGGTACAGTGATAAAAGACACTCACATGGCTGGATTTGTTAATTTTATTCGCGAGCAGGGCGTTGTCGGTATGGCGGTTGGTTTGGCAATCGGTACCGCAGCTGGTGATACTGTGAAAAAATTGGTAACAGCATTCATTGATCCGCTAGTGCAGCTGGTTGTCGGTTCTCAGCAAGGGTTGCAATCAGCTTCATTTACAGTTGAAATTGCTGGACGTAAAGGCGAGTTTTTATACGGCGCGTTCGTTAGTTCGTTAATTACGTTGATAGCCGTTGCATTTGTTGTATATGCAATCATTCACTTCTTGAAACTCGATAAGTTAGATAAGAAAAAGAATTAAAACCTTAACTAATAAGCGTTCCTACTGATTCTCCGCGGGTTGCGCGGAGAATATTTCCGTCTGTTAGCAGGTCGCAAATGATGACTGGAATATGCTCGTCCATTGCTAATCCAATTGCCGCCTTATCCATAACGGCAATGTTAGGATTTGTTAGGGCTTCTTGATAAGATAAATGATCAATTTTTACGGCGTCAGGGAATTTCATAGGATCTTTATCGTAAACTCCGTCAACCTTCGTTGTTTTAATTACGGCATCACACTGCATTTCTAGTGCTAGATTTAACGCTGCGGTATCAGTAGTCAGAAATGGTCGGCCTGTGCCGCATGCCACAATAACGATGCGATTTTTCTTAATATGGCTAATGGCGCGTCGGAAAGTATAGTGGTCAATAAATTGATTCACTTCGACTGTAGACAGTGCGCGAGTTGGTAGCCCTGCGTCATTTAATACGTCAGCCAGGGCAATGGCATTCATTAATGTCGAGAGCATACCAATATTATGGGCAGATACGGGCTGGATGCCGTGGCCGATGATTTGATTACCGCGAACGTAATTGCCACCGCCAACCATAATTACAATTTCAGCCCCGTCGTCCAGCGCTGGTCGAATTTGTTCAGCAATCCAGCGAGCGCGTTTTGGGTCAAAGCCGCTGGCGAATTCGCCTTGAAGTTGTTCGCCTGATAATTTGAGTAGGATGCGTTTTGTCATGATTTTAGTTTAGCACGCCTTATGGAAGTGGTAAAATAGAGATATGAAAGCAAGTTTTAAGCCAAAAAAGATTTTGTGGGTGGATTTGGAGATGACTGGATTAGATCCAGTGCGCGATGAGATTTTGGAAGTGGCGGCAATTGTGACGGATTGGAATTTTAAGGAAATTGCGACGTATGAAGGAATTGTGCGCCATGATTCGGAAAAGTTGGCTAAGTTGTTAGATCGAAATGCTGGTTTTTGGAATGAGCATCCGGAAGCGCGACGCGGGCTGGAGGAGCAGAATGAATCGGGCAAACCTTTGGTGGAAATAGAGCGTGAGTTGTTGGCGTTTTGTGATGAGCATTTTGCGGGTGAAGCGAAGATTTTGTTAGCAGGTAATTCAATTCATCAGGATCGTCGATTCATTGACCAATGGTGGCCAACGTTGTCAAAAAGACTACATTATCGTGTGCTGGATGTGAGTGCTTGGAAGGTTGTGTTTGAAGGTAAATACGGTAAGAAATTCGCCAAGCCGGAAGATCATCGAGCGCTGGAAGACATCCGCGGCAGTATTATGGAACTTGAATATTATTTGAAAAAGGTAAGAGTATGACACATAAACAATTTGAAGATTTTATCCTAAGCTTGCCGGGCGTATGGTTGGATTATCCATTTGGCGAGGATGTTGCGGTGTATAAATTTGGTAGAGATAATGACGGTGCGGGGAAAATGGTAGCATTGGTTACGGAAGGCTCAAAGCCGCTCAGAGTAAGCCTAAAATGCGATCCGTTGTTGGCGCAGAATTTACGAGAAAAGTACGAAACGGTTTTACCGGGCTATCACTTAAACAAGAAACATTGGAATACAATTATTTGTTCAGGTCAACTAACTGACGAAGAGGTCTTTGATTTGGCGAGGTTGAGCTATCGATTAGTCTCGGAAGCTTAATCTGCCTTAATAATTTGATTGATTTGTTTCTGGATATTCTCTAAGTCACCAGCAGTTTTTACTAGCCATTCGCGCATCTTTTTTGACTTGGTGGACTTGTACACCTTTTTCATCATGTTGATTGTATCTGTTATTTGCACATTCATCTCATGAGCATAGGTAATATCCAATTGCGCGTTCAGAAGAGCTTCATCCAATTTTTTCTCTAATTTTTCTGACGGATCTAGAGCGAGGATATCCTTTTGTTTCTCCTTATAATTGATGCCGGTTGTCTGAAGTGCTTCGCCCATTGAGGCGTCTGCGGTGGTTAGTACTGCAACCAGAGAACTATTGGTGGTTTGTAAACTGGTTGAGCGGAACTTATTATTGTATTTTTTGGAAATAGTGAGTAACTTATTAACGCGTGATGCAACTTGTGACGGACTAGCGCTTGGTGTAGAATCTTGCGAAAAAACGAATATCGCGATTAGGGTTATCAAGCCGATAAAGCTCAAAATAGCGATGATGATTTTGGTTTTTTTATCAAAACCTTCCGCTGGCGGAGGTGTGGCAATTTGATTCAGATAATCGATACCTTGAGGTTGGTTATTCAAATTGTCAGGATACATATTCCTATTTAACCACAAACAATAACAGAGGTAAAGAGTGATATAATAAAAATATGAATGATGCCAAAGAAGAAGTGCGGGCGCGACTGAACATCGAGGATGTGATTGGTGAGTATGTTCAGTTGAAGCGAGCGGGGCGCAATTTGAAGGGTTTAAGTCCGTTTACCGACGAGCGAACCCCAAGCTTTATGGTTAGCCCAGAAAAGCAGATTTGGCATGATTTTTCTTCTGGAAAAGGTGGCGATATTTTTACGTTTGTGATGATGGTGGAAGGAATGGATTTTCGTCAATCACTGGAGCATTTGGCTCGGAAGGCAGGCGTTGATCTGACTTTGTTTTCTAACGGCGACGGACGAACAGCTAAGCGCCGTGCCAGGGCTAGGGAAGCGCTGAAGCTGGCCGCTAATTTTTATCAGCAGAATTTGGTGAAAAATTCGACAGCGTTAAATTATGTGGTTAAAAAACGGCGATTAAATCGTCAGATGATTGGTGATTTTTTGATTGGCTATGCGCCGGAGAACGGCGACACGTTGACGAAAGCATTGGAAAAAAGAGGATTTTCTAGGCAAGAATTGGCAGATGCTGGCTTGTCGAATCGGTTTGGTGGCGATCTGTTTCGCGGGCGAATGATGGTGGCACTGAGTGATGGCAATGGTGAAGTTGTGGGATTTACGGGCAGAATTATTCGTGACGATCCGCGCGCGTCAAAATACTTGAACACGCCGCAAACGCTGTTATTTGATAAATCGCGACATATTTTTGGTTTGCATCAAGCCAAGGAAGCGATTCGAAAAAGCGATGTGGCGGTGATTGTTGAGGGTAATTTAGATGTGATCAGCAGTCATCAAGCGGGCGTCAAAAACGTGGTTGCGACCTCTGGAACGGCGATGACGACGCAACATTTGAAGTCGCTTAGTCGATTGGCGGGGCGGATTCGCTTGGCGTTTGATGGCGATCGAGCGGGCGTTAACGCAACGGAGCGGGCTATCAATTTGGCGCAGGAAGTCGGCGTGGAGTTGGAAGTGGTGAGCTTGCCTGATGGCGTTAAAGATCCAGACGAATTGATCCAAAAAGATCCAGCGCTTTGGCAAGCGGCGATTGACCAATCTCAGCCAGCGGTGGATTGGGTGATTGCTAGATATGCGGAAATGGAGAATTTGAAGTCGGCGGAGGGCAAGCGAAGATTTTCGACCATTGCGCTGAGAATTGTCCGAGGCTTGAAAGACCCGGTGGAGCAAGAGCATTATTTGTCGGTGATTTCTGAAAAAACTGGCGCGTCAATTACCGCGCTGAAGGCAAAATTGTCGAATGAAAAAGTCGCTGAACATCAATTGAAAAAGGCGAAAATTGAAAAAGAAAAACCGACTCCGGTTCAGGATGAAACTGAGGATGTGCTGGCGGGGTTGGCGGCGAGTGAAAAATCCGTGCGGCGCTGGTTGGCGGCGGTTTCTGGAGAAATGTTGGATGATGACAACGCGCGGCAGTTGATTGGTTATTTGCGAAAGAATCCAGACGCGGATTTGGGTGAAGTTCCTCTGGACTTGCAAAAAATCGAACAGTATGTGAAAATAGTACAGTTGAAAAGTGAAAGTCGTTACGCCAATTGGGAGCAAAAAAGCTTGGACGAAGAGATGGCTCGGCTAGTCAGACAGATAACAATCAAACATCGCGAAAACAAAAAGAATCAATTATTAACGCAGCTTAGAGAGGCCGAGGCGTCGGGCGATGAGGTTTTGTCTCAGAATTTGCGCCAGAGCTTAAATAATCTGATTAAGGAGAAAATGTGAGCGACGATATCACGACGAAGCCAGTAAACTTAAACGAAGATGATGATTTTGATCCAACACTTATAGACGAAGAAGAATCGGAAGATTTGGATTCGTTGACAACTGGGCAATATTTGGACGACGTGTCGGATGACTCAGTCAGATTGTACTTGCGCGAAATCGGTAAAATTCCACTACTTAGCGCTGAAGAAGAAATGGACTTGGCGCGCCGAATTGTTGAAGGCGATAAGAAGGCTAAGGATAAGATGGCTGAGGCGAATATGCGTTTGGTGGTGTCGATTGCTAAGCGATATTCGGGTCGTGGTTTGGACTTTTTGGATCTGATTCAAGAAGGAAATACTGGACTTTTGCGTGCGGTTGAAAAGTTTGATCCAGATAAGGGATTTAAGTTTTCGACTTATGCAACTTGGTGGATTCGTCAGGCAATTACGCGTGCGATTGCTGATCAGGCGCGAACGATTCGTATTCCAGTTCACATGGTGGAAACAATCAATAAATTGCTGCGTACTCAGCGACGAATGACGCAGGAGTTGAATCGTGAGCCGACAATTGAAGAATTGTCTAAAGAGCTGGATATGGAACCAGAGAAAATTGAATATGTCATTAAGATCAAGCAAGACATTTCTTCTTTGGATGCCGGTGTTGGTCGTGACGGTGAAGATGACGATTCAGTTTTGCAAGATTTTATCGTTGACGAAGATACGGTTTCACCAGAAGATTCTGCCTCAAATCAATTGCTAAAAGAGCAAGTTCAGGAAATTTTATCAAGTTTGAGTGATCGTGAGCAGAAAATTGTTCGAATGCGTTTTGGCTTGGACAATGGGAAAAATCACACTTTGGAAGAAGTTGGTCAGGAATTTGCAGTTACGCGTGAGCGAATCCGCCAGATTGAAGCTAAGGCGCTAGCAAAACTTCGCAAGCACAAAGACGCGAAAAAACTTTACGAATATCTGGACTAATTAACACTGTTCGGGCGATTTACAAAAATGGGCGTCGTGAGTTGCGGCGTCTATTTTTTGGTGTAATTGCTCGAGACTGCCGTCATTAATGATGAAATAATCAGCAATAGCAATTGGTCCACCTTTTTCCAAATTCTCGATTTCTGACCAGTCGCGCTGATCGACTTCGTGCGGTTGCATTGGGCGTTCCGTACGCTTAGCCATTCGTTGATAACGGAGGTATTTCGGTGTAACAATAGCAATAACGACAACTTGTCCAGGAAATTCGTGCTTAAGGAGTTTATATTCACTCCAAGTGTATAATCCGTCCAAAACGATTTTATTTTGCCCAGCATTTATTAAGTCGTGGATGTTTTTTATGACGCGTTTGATTACGAAATCTTTGCCCTCACGGCGACGAATTTCTTCGCGAAATTGTTGTTGATTGTCCCAAGTTTTTTCAATTCCAGCCTCGTCCATGGCTTTATAAATAACGCCACCGAAGTAAATTTTTGGAAATCCTTTTTCTGTCAAATATTCGACAGCTGAGCTTTTGCCGCTGCCCGCCAATCCAACCAGGGCGATAATTTTTGCGTGTGGTTGTGTCATGTACTAATTTTAACAATTTGTTGACATTCTTCCAAATAGAGAGTATCTTTAAGCTACACACTATGAAAACGCTTCATAGACATACTGAAGAGTTACCTCAGAATTCTCCTTCTGACCTTGATACTAAGGGTCAAGAAAATCCAGCAAATAATTATAAGATAATGGCTCAGGTTGAAGAGCTAGAATCGAAATTTGATCGTAATCCAGACGGTAGCGAAAAATGGCAGAGGCTTGTAGATAGCCCTATCGAGGATCAATATGGGCAGATTTGGATGATTTGGGAGAATCCTGCCGCTTCGCTATCTAATCCGAAAAGTCGCTATCAGATATACACAATCCTACAAGATGATATGTTTGAGGATGAAGGCGACACGAAAAATCCGACTATAGAAGCATATAAAAAATTTGGACAAGCTACTATATCTACTGTTTGGTCGGCGGTAAAATTATCTATGGATTTTAAATATGTTATCGTGAATGATGCGTCATATTTTGATTATTCTAGAATATTTAAGGAATATTCTACTAAAACTTACGAGTTTGAAGTTGGTCATGATAAAGATGGTATGCCAATATTGCTTGATGTGATTTTGAATGACGACAGTCCTCCAATTTGTATTTATCACGATCAGGTAAGAGAATACGAGGAGAGTTTGATAGAAAAAGCTTCGTTAGGAATAAAACATCAGGGTAGGGAAGAGAGCTTGAAGAAGGTTTTTTCAGAAAAAGTGTGTCAAAAGCTAGGCGCTACGTCGATCGATTCTCTGACGATAGCCGCTTAAATGCTACAATAGAAGTATGAAGCGTCTAGTGGTTATTGATGGAAAGTCGGTGTTTTACCGAGGTTATTATGCTATGCCGGGATTGTCGATGGCTGACGGAACTCCGACTGGCGGAGTGTACGGATTTGTAAGTTTGGCAATTGAGCTGATTAAAAAATTGGAGCCGGATTATGTGGCGGTAGCTTGGGATAAACGAGGCACGAACATTCGCAAGCGACGGGAATTATATCCGGAATATAAAGCTGGTCGCAAGCCAGCACCCGATGACTTTTACCAGCAAATTCCGATTTTACACGAGCTGCTTGATGCATTTGGCTGGCCGCTTTATGAAATTGATGATTACGAGGCGGACGATATTATGGGCGCGTTTGCCAGGCAAGCGGAATCTCGCGGAATTGAAACGTGCTTGATAACGTCGGATTTGGACGCATTGCAATTGATATCACCGATGACCAAAGTTTACGCCATGAAAAATGGTTTAAGAAATATCGAGGAATTCACAGCGGAACACTTTGAAGAAAAATACGGAATTCGCACGGAACAATTCTTAGATTTGAAGGCGCTAAAGGGTGATTCTAGTGACAATTTGCCGGGAGTGCCGGGAATTGGTGAGAAAACGGCGGTGAAATTATTGCAAGAATATGAAACTCTGGACGGAGTTTATGAGCATTTGGATGAGCAAAAAGGCGCGTTGCGAACGAAGTTGGAAAATGGTCGCGAGTCGGCATATTTGACCAAGCAAGTGGCGGAAATTTGGACGGATGCGCCGATTGAGCTGGACTGGGATGTGGCGGATGTTAATGATTGCGACTTTGCGCGAGTAACAGAAATTCTGCAGAAATTGGAGTTTAGTTCGCTGATTGGACGATTACCGCGAACGATGCAGGCGGCGGAAAATGAGAAAAAAGAAGAACCGAAGTTGGATATTCCACGAATTGAAAAATTGCCCGACATGCCGATGTTTGAGGCGGAAAATATAATATATATCGATTCGTCGGAGCCTGACGTAATTTATATAAGCTCGAATCCTGAGTCAGTATGGACGGCGAAAATTGATGAAATTAGTCAATCTATGTGGCAATTATTGGCGCAGGGAATTGTGATCGCAGCGGATGTTAAGCAGTTGTATCACGCGCTGGATAATCATGGCGTGGCGGTGCGTTTTCATGAAGTTTGGGATGTTGGGCAGGCGGCGTTTTTGATTGACCCGCTGAAACGTGATCGTAGTTTGAATGCGCTGTCTGTTGATTTTTCTGATGACAATTCCGCGCCTTATCAATTGGCTCGCTTACATAAAATTTATCGTGAACAAAAAGTTTACATGTCGAACAATTCGCAAATTGCGCGTGTGGCTTACGAGTTTGATTTTCCGGTAATTTGGGCGCTATTCCAGATGGAAAAACGCGGTATGAAGTTGGACGATGCGCTATTAAAACAGATGGGCGATGAGCTGGCAGCGGAAGTTAGCGAGCTTGAACAACAAATGTATTCCATGGCTGGATACGAGTTTAACGCGTCTAGTCCAGCGCAACTTTCTGAGGTTTTGTTTACCAAATTGCAATTACCAACCGCGGGCATAAAAAAGGGAAAAACTGGATATTCAACAGGTCAGAAAGAGCTGGATAAATTACGCGGACAACATCCGATTATCGAGTTGATTGAGCGATATCGAGAATTGACCAAATTGATCAGCACGTACATTGAGGCGTTACCAAAATTGATGGCGACTGATGGGCGAATTCACACTACATTCAATCAGGATGTAACCAGCACGGGGCGGCTGAGCAGTACGAATCCGAATTTACAGAATATTCCGGTGCGGACTGAACTGGGTAGGAAAATTCGCCAGGCGTTTGTTCCGAGTGATGGCAAAGTTTTTGTCGGTGCGGATTATTCGCAATTTGAATTGAGGTTGGCGGCTGTGTTGGCGGGCGATGAGAAGCTGATTGGAGACTTTAATAGCAATGTTGATATTCACGCAAAAACGGCGGCGGAAACATATGGAATATCGATTGATGAAGTAAATAAATCTCAGCGTCGAGCAGCGAAAGTGATCAATTTTGGTGTACTTTACGGAATGAGCCCGCATGGTTTGGCGGCGGCTACGGGAATGTCATTTACAGAGGCGAAAAAGTTTATTGATCATTATTTTGAGGTGCGAAAGCCGATTCGTCAGTATTTGGACAAAATTTTAACTCAAGCGCGGGAACAGGGATTTGTTGAAACGTATTTCGGCAGGCGACGACCAACGCCTGATGTAAAATCGAGCAATTTTATGGTGCGATCTTCGGCGGAAAGGGCTGCGATGAATATGCCAATTCAAGGCACGGAAGCGGATTTGATGAAATTGGCAATGATTCGATTGGAGGATAAATTGTCGGGCTTGGCTGATGCGATTTTACAAGTTCATGATTCGATTTTGGTGGAATGCAAACCTGAAGACGTCCAGAAAGTCAGCGAGATTATGAAAGCGGAAATGGAAGGTGTTTGTCCAGAATTACCGATTAAATTGAAAGTAGATGTCGGTACGGGCGTAAATTGGGGTGAAGTGTAGAAAATATGGTATAATTACGCCATGAAATACACTCAACGACGAAATTCATTTTCTCGATTTGTACCAATTCTGCTGGTTATTGTTATCACGGTTGTGGCGGTAGCAGCGGTTATTGCGATTGGTCGGGCATTATTTGGCAAAAACGATTCAGGTCAAACAACGGATCAGAATGTTAACGTAGGGCAAGTTGCTTTGTTGTCGACGGACGTGGGAAGTGCGGTTCGATTGACAGTGCGCGGGCCAATTGTAGCGAATGAGAATTTCCGCTCATATAGCATCACTATTTCGCCAGAATCTCGCGAAATGACGACGTACGAGGGTTATTTGGACAAGCCGATTGCAGAGAAAAAATTGGACAATAACAGCAAGGCTTATACGGAGCTGGTTTATGCACTTGATAAGCGAAAAATGATGGAGGGCACGCCGCTAACTGAGCAGCAAAATGATTTGCGGGGAATTTGTGCTAGCGGTAAAATTTACAAATTCGAAACTTTGAAGGACAATTCTGTTGTGAAAAGTTTGTGGACGTCGGATTGTAGCGGCTCTAAGGGTTCGGCGCAAGCTAATGTAAACGAGATTTTGGATATGTTTTTGAAGCAAATTCCTGACGGCAAGAAAATGGCGGCTGGAATTGGCCTAAGTCAAGAAGAAGCTTTGTTTAAGCTGTAGGACTTGCCGAATGCCCGAGCTACCTGAAGTTGAGACAGTTCGTCGCGGTTTGGCGGATTTGCTGCCAGGTCAGGCTGTTGTGCGAGCGACGGTATTTGATTCGCCAAAGAGTTTTCCTAATTCACCCACAGACGTTCAACAATTTTTATATGGTGCGCATGTAACGGCGGTGCGACGTCGCGCAAAAGTGCTGATGATTGATCTTGATACGCGTTATTCGCTGGTGATACATCTTAAGATGACTGGGCAATTGATTTTTCGTGGGGCTAATAGTTTTGCTGGCGGTCATCCGAATGATAGTTTGATTGGTGAATTGCCAGATAGATCGACACGAGTGCAAATTGATTTTACGGATGGTTCGCACTTATTTTTCAATGATCAGCGTAAGTTTGGATGGATGAAATTGATGCCCACCGATGAGATAGAAAATTTGCCGTTTATGCAGAAAGTTGGGCCGGAACCGCTCGATAAAAAAACTGAGGCGGGTGACTTTATTAAGCGAATTCGTCGTCGGCAAAATTCGATGATAAAGCCGGCGTTTCTTGATCAGTCGGTGATCGCTGGAGTTGGCAATATTTATGCCGATGAAGCTCTGTGGGCTGCGAAAATCCACCCTCAGACGCGCGTCAAAAATGTTAGTGATGACCAATTGGAAGATTTGTTTAACGAACTGCGCCAGATTTTACAATTGAGCATTGACCAGGGAGGTTCGACGGACAAAAATTATGTTGACGCTGAAGGTAGGAAAGGTAATTATCTGTCGTTTGCGCACGTATTTCGTCGGGAAGGTCAGCCGTGCCATCGGCATCCTGACCAAGAGATTGTAAAGATGAAAGTTTCTGGACGCGGTACGCACATTTGTCCAGTTTGCCAAGTGGAGGTGAAGTGATTTACCTTTTTTACGGCGAAAATGAATTCGAGAAACGGCAAGCAATTGCTAAGCTGATCGGCAATGAAAAAGCGGCGCGACATGATGGCGAAGATTTGACGCTGGCTGGAATGCAGGAAATAGCAATTGGGCAGACGCTGTTTATGAACTCGTCGGTGTATTTGATTTCAAAACTAGGCGAAAATTCTGAGATTTGGTCGCAACTTCCAGATATGAAGTTTGATGATGACAGGATGATTATTCTGGTGGAAGATAAAATTGATAAGCGAACAAAAACGTATAAGTGGCTGCAGAAAAATGCCAAAGTTCAGGAATTTTTACCGCTTAGTGATCGCCAAAAACCGCAGCTTTTAAAGTGGTGCGTGGCGGAGGCGAAGGTTCGCGGGTGTGAATTAACGAATCGTCAAGCAGAGATAATTGTTGATCGTTTGGGATTTGATCAGTTGCGACTGAGCAATTTTTTGGATCAATTGGCACTGGCGGAAAAAGTGACGGATGATTTAATTGACAACTTTATACCTTTGGCGAGGACGGAAAATGTGTTTGATTTGTTTATTTCGGCGCTGGCGGGTGATTATGATAAGGTTCACGATATAATTAGCTATTTGGAGTCGGAAAGTGGCGTTGATGGCGCCTACCAGACAATGGGGTTGCTTGCTTCGCAGGCGACTAACTTGACGGCGTTGGTTTTGGCTGGCGGCGACAGTAAGTTGGTGGCTTCGGATTTTTCGGCTAGTCCGTATGTTTTACGAAAATTGGCGTCTTCAGCAAAAGGTGTTGATAAGGAAAAATTGAAGAAGATAAATGACGCGCTACTTCGGGTGGACTTGCAAATGAAAACAACTTCTGTAAATCCGTGGCTGCTTGTGGAGGCGGCGCTGGTTGGAATTGGAAAATAAACTAAGGAATAGGGAGGTTACTGGATTTTATGGATGATATTCGCGTAAAAGAATATATCGCAAATTTAGAAAAAGAGTTTTCTTTGATAGAAAATGGCTTCAAAGAG
>CALHKG010000017.1 GCA_938033875.1 uncultured Candidatus Saccharibacteria bacterium
GTTTATCTGACCATAAAAAGCTTCTTGCTGCTCGCTCGTTAACACATTCTGCACTTCAGCCCAAACCTTAGCCTCCGCCTCATGGACATTGTGACTATTTACCGCAGACCCGTCTAGGACCTGATGCAATTGACCCTTGGTGATAACTCGCTGATGTTGTAAATCAAACAATACTCTTACTTGTTTATTAGCCTTGTTTTTCATTGCGTCCACTATCAGCGCGATTTGCTCATCTGTTATGGCGGGGGTTTTTTGCTGCCGCTCTGGACCGAGTATCAGCGAGCCGACTTTCGGCCGCGTCACACGAACCAAGTCACCATTAGGAGCAACTCTATCACCAAGGGATTCAGACACAGCGCTGCTACTCAAGGCTTGAGCAACTTGATTCTTGGTTACTGGTAAAATTGTGTTGAGTGTGTATCGACGACCATCATGCGCATCATACCACCACGGTAAAGCCAGCACTAACGTCAACGCCTCCGAGCCCATACGTCGCACTAAGCTGTGCGAACTAATTTCATACTCAGAAATACCACGTTCGCCGGTGTGAATGTTGGTGTATTGGTTGACTGTTGTTCGTCCAATGCGCCGACTACCAGCTTTGGTATACAATAATTCCTGAAACCCGCGCACCAAAGCCACCGATATATTGTGTTTTTCCTCGCTGTTTAGTTCACCCATGTCGATATCGTTTGGATTAACCGACAGGCGCCGACATATTTTACTAAATTGATAGTGAATATTATCCGCCTTATTGGGATCAATACCATTAGTCAGGTAGACGTCATTGTCAGTACGACAGCCGTCATAAATCTCTCTGGTTTTCAAAAAAGCATCGTATTCGGCAAAAAAGTCATCTGTTGTATCGGGGCTGACAAATTCCTGGAACAATTCCTTTGGTTGATGCCAGGCGGCAAAGCCACCACCCGAGACGGAGGCTGCCATGGCCGATAATGCCAACACTTCACGTAAGCTTCCTCCATTCTTAATCATTTCTGCTAATGACCGAGAAAGTTCTGGCGACAATGGTAAACTATCCATAAACTCACCAATTTTTGTGATCTGCCCCTCTCCATCAATTGCTTCCAGGGTTTCCAGCAAATCGTACGACTCTTGAATAACTTTTTTACTAGCAACAGGATGCATCAGGTATCGGTTCAGATCCTCAAAATCACCATTCAGATGGATAGCCGACAAAACGTTGCGCACAATATTCGTGTGATATATCTCCGGTGGAATATGCTGTTCACGGGACGCAATATCATAAAATCCTTTCAGCTCATCTGGCAAATAAATCTTATCGTAAGATGTCGGACGAGCCAATACAAACTTAGCGCCATCAATATCACGACCGCCCCGCCCCGCCTGCTGCATCAGCTCTGCTTGAGTACACAATCGAGGCGGTAGCCCTTCTGCACCTTCTTCGCCAATCTCCTTACTCTTCGTCAGTCCATTCGATAGCACCAAATCAACCTCAGGGATAGTGATTCCAGACTGTCCAGCCGAGGTCGAAACGATAACAAACGACTCATCTTCTGCTGGTTTGGCAGTAAAAATCTCTCGGCGTGCAGCTTCTGATATGCCAGAATGTAGTTTGAAAAATCGTATTTTCCCGGATTGATGGCGAGTATGACGTTTGATTGACGCAATGGTCTCATCAATACTCCTCACGCCTTCAACAAAGATTAGTGATTTTTTCGAGTCCTTACCATATTCAAGGTAAGCTTCGGATACGGTATTCACCTTATCTTCTTCAATATCAATATCATGCGGCCGACCCTCAATGGTTACGACTGGTAGTTCTGACCCATTAATATCTTCGTACATCGCCTGAGAAACTTCTGTATCAGGCGTGGCACTAGAAAAAGCCATATGCCATTTGCCGGTATTCTCTATCGATTTTGCCGCCAGAGCGGTAGCAAATTCCATCTCCAAATTGGCTTCATGTATTTCATCAACCAGGATAAGCGTCTTCTCGTCCTGCCAGTCGCTAGAAAATTGTTCCAGCTTTTTCGTAAACGTTGCTGGAGTCATGAAACAGAGCCTAGTGTCCGGCGTCGCTTCAGTGGCACGTCCGTGAATCTTGCCCACCAAGTGATTAGGATATTGTTCGCCAAGCTGTTCACGCAAACTCTTCTCGACATATTCAGTAACATTATCGACGATAACCCGCCGCGGCATCAACACCACGACACGATCAAACCGCTCCAGTGCATACTGAGCGGTTTGTGTCGTTTTACCACTACCCGTCGGTCCGCACAGCCAGGATATTTTACTTTCCGATAATGTGTCTAATATCTCTGCTTTGTGCTTATATGCAGGTAGTTTTTTGTCACCAAGATCATAGTCAGCAAAAGGAGTTTCCGGTAGTTTACTGTACCGTTCCCGCAATTCTTTTAAACGCTGTCGCCTCTGTTCGGGCGGTTCACCATAACTATACGACGGTTGACTGGGTTTTTCAATATTTCGACTCAATAAATGACTACTGCTAGGTTCTTGCGATCTACGTAAATAGCTCGGACGCCGAACTCCATCTTTCACACTACTCTCTCCTTTATACTCACATTGTAGATAGGAGAAAGTAAAATAGCAAACGTAAGCGTCTTAGCTTTTTCTTGTCTAGTTTGTCTAACTTAAAAAACGAATATTTGTATAGCAAATCGCAATTCGTATTACACTGCCGCCTCCCTTTTGCATTTAT
>CALHKG010000018.1 GCA_938033875.1 uncultured Candidatus Saccharibacteria bacterium
GAGATGAAGTTTCCAAAGATGATAATTGGAGAGTTCAGGAAGTATTGGCAAAGGCATTTGATGAATTTTGCAAGAAAATAGGATATGAAAAGGCACTTCCAGTAATTGATGAATGGTTAAAAAATAACAATCCCAATACGAGGAGAGCAGTTACAGAGGGACTAAGAATATGGACGAGTAGACCATATTTCAGGGAAAATCCGAGTGAAGCCATTAGACGAATTGCTACATTAAAAGAAGATTCCAGTGAATATGTTAGAAAGTCGGTAGGAAATGCTTTGAGAGATATTAGTAAGAAATTTCCAGAGTTGATTAAAATGGAGCTCAGTAGCTGGAAATTAGAGAGCAGAGAAATTAAACAGGTATATAACCTGGCGAGTCGATTAGTCGACTGATGTTAAATAAAAATACCCCAGTTAATTCCGGGGTATTTTCTAGTAATCTTTACAGATTATTTTTCAGCTTTCTTAGCAGCTGGCTTCTTTGCTGGAGCTTTTTTAGCGGCAGTTTTCTTAGCTGTTGCTGGCTTTGCAGCTGGTTTTTTAGCAGTAGCTTCTAATGTAACACCTGCTTTTTTAGCAACTTTACTCAATGCGCTCTTTCGGCGAGCAGCAGTATTTTTCTTAATCAAGCCTTTTTTAACAGCGGTGTCGATTTCGCTTTGTGCTGCAGCAAGAGTTTTTGCGCTTGGCTCTGCAGAGAAAGCTTTAACAGCAGTCTTAATGTCTTTTTTAATGCTGATGTTTCGCTCGCGGCGCTTTAAGGTTTGTTTAGCACGCTTGATGGCGGATTTGATGATTGGCATGTTTCTCCTTTACCTCTATAGATTTGTATCGCTAATCAGGAAGAATTATACAGAAAATAGCATAAATTGTAAAGAGGTGGCTTAGATATTGACTTTATGGTACTGCTTATGGTATAGTGATGCCAAGCGTAATTACAAAAAACAAACATAGGAAAAATCATGTCAAACGGATCAGCAAAGCAAAAAGTAATCCAGAGTATAAAGGATGTAACTAATATTTTAGTGACGGTGAGTTCTAGCCCGTCAGTCGACGAATTATCGGCAGCTTTAGGATTGACAATTTTCCTTAATAAACTGGGGAAGCATGCTACGGCTGTGTTTAGTGGCGACATTCCGCCAGCAATTACGTTCTTGAATCCTGATAAGACGTTTGAGCAGACCGCAGATTCTTTACGTGATTTTATTATTGCCTTGGATAAAGAGAAGGCTGATCATTTGCGCTATAAGGTTGTTGACGACGCTGTAAAGATTTTTATTACGCCATATCGTACGACAATTACCGATAAAGACTTGGAATTTTCACAAGGCGATTATAACGTTGAGCTGGTTCTGGCGCTAAATGTTGAAAATAGTGAAAGTATTGATACGGCTTTGACTGCGCACGGTAAAATTTTGCATGACGCTACGGTTGTGGCTATAACAGCGGGCGACGTAAAGAGTGGTCTGGGTTCTGTTGATTGGCACGAATCTAACGCGAGTGGTGTGAGTGAAATGGTTGTTGAGCTTCTTGATGATCTGAAGACGCCGAAGGTAACTCTGGACGAGCAGATGGCGACGGCTTTGCTTACGGGAATTGTGGCAGTAACTGAGAGGTTTAGTAATGGAAATACATCATCAAAGGTTATGACCACGGCCGCAGAACTTATGGCGGCTGGCGCAAATCAGCAATTGGTGGTTTCAAAGATTGCAGAGAGCGAAGTAGAGGACGAGCCACAGAAGATTGAAAAGATCGAAGAAAAATCTCCAGAAAAAGAAGAAGCTTCAGAGGATAAAACTGAAGAAGTAGAGAAAGATGAGGAAACTGTACACGCGGACGGAACTTTGTCGATTAGTCACGAAAAGAAGGGTGATGTTGATGAAGTAGCCGAACAAACAGCGAAGGAAAAGCAAGAAGAGTCTGCTAGGATTGCCGAAGAGAAATTGGCTAAAATTGAGCCAATAAAGGAGGAGCCACAAGCCGAGGAAGAAAAGCCTAGTGAAAAAATAGTTTCAAAGGGCGAACTTTCTTTTGAGGAAACTCCGCTGATGGGTGGCACTCTGAATGCAACGACTACACAGGCTGCCGAGGATAAGATTAGGGAATTGGCTGGCGATCAAAATAAAACCATCTTAACGCACAGTAAATATGTGGGTGATAATACGCCGTCGTTTGGCAATACTCCGTTAAATGCGGCTATGGGCGTGTCTGATGAGCCACCAAAGATTGATCCGTTCGCGACAACTAACGCCGCTGAGCAAAAATTGTCGACGATACCTGTTGCGCCGAAATCTGAAGAGTCGATTATTTCGGCAATTACCAACGACACAAATCAATTGAATAATCCAGTAGCGCCAGCTCCGAGTCAGCCGATTGCGCCAATTGAGCCAGCAATAACAAATCCTGAAAATAGCATTCCGGGTTTCGATTTACCAATGCCGCCAGCAATGCCGGATTTCGGCGCTTTGCCACCAATGCCGCCAGCGCCTACAGGTGTTGATGTGAATGGATTGCCACAGATTGCACCGCTAGGAGTGGCTCCTGAGCCGGCAGCCGCTCCGCAAGCTCCAGCACCTGCGCCGATCACCGCGATGCCAACTCAGCCAGCTCAGAACGCAGACTTCAATCCAGCACAATTCCAGATTCCAGGACAATAGTTGATGGACGAAGTGATTATCATAGACAAACCTCAGGGAATGACTAGCTTTGGGGTGGTAGCGCGCTTGCGGCGAGTTTTATCTAATCAGGCGGGAAAAAAGGTGAAGGTTGGCCATACGGGTACGCTTGATCCGTTTGCTACTGGACTAATGATTATTGTGACTGGAAAGAAATGCCGAGAAGCTGAAACTTTCACTAAGTTAGATAAGTGGTACGAGGCGGAAATTATTCTGGGCAAGAATAGTTCGACAGGTGATCCGGAAGGCGAAATTACTGATGTGTCTGATTATGAGCCGAGTTTGGAAGAAGTTCGGAAAGTGATTAGTCAATTTGTAGGAAAAATTGAGCAGACGCCGCCGATTTTTAGCGCAATAAAAATTAACGGTGAAAGAGCGTATAAATTGGCGCGTAAAGGTAAACAAGTTGAGATTCCTAAGCGTGTGATAGAAATTTACTCGTTGGAACTATTGGCATACGAATATCCCAAATTAAAGATTAGAACTCACGTTTCAAGCGGAACTTATATCCGAACGTTGGCAGTGGATATTGGTGAGAAACTAGGGACGGGCGCGTATTGTGAGAATTTGCGCCGAACAAAAATAGCTGACTATTCTATTGATCAGGCGAAGACTCTGGCGGACTTTGGAATTACTAGCTAATTGCAAAAAACAGGGAAGCTTGGTATAATTACAGAGCTATGATTAGCAAAGAAAATAAAGCGAAAGCAATTGCTTTGACTCAGGTCAATAAAAACGACGTCGGTAGCCCACAAGCTCAGGTGTCAGTTTTGACGGCTCGTATCAAAGAAGTCACGGAGCATTTGAAGGCGAATAAGCACGACTTCATGGCTCGCCGCGGCTTGATCCAAATGGTCGGTAAGCGCAAGCGTTTGCTGAAATATTTGGAGCGAACTGATTTTGAGAGTTACAAAGCAGTTGTTGCCAAATTAGGTTTGCGTAAATAATTTACGTTAAAAACTGCTTAAATCCCCTTTGACGAAAAGGGGATTTTTGTTGTTCTGGCTATTTTTTCAATTTGGCGATAATCACATCTCGTCCATCGTTTGCGCCGCCCAAAGTGCAGGAATAAAGAGTTAATTGCGGCTGATCTGTAAGTTGTTCGATTTCCACGGCATCTGGCTTAACGCTTTGTTTTTCACTGATGACGTAATTGTAACGCACGCCGTTATAGTCAATGATAATTTCATCGCCGACAGTCAATTTATCAATATTATAAAAAGGCGATTTTCTGAGCGTCTGCTGAGGAGTTAGGCCCATAATAAAACGGTGTGCAGATAAGACAAAATTGCCGCCATCTTTTGGGTTGCCGTTTTCTGGTTTACGCCACCACGCACCATGTTCCATTGTTTCGGCGCCGCCAGTACTATAAGGCAAATTTATGTCGATTTTCGGTATATAAAGTCGATTTTCGGTAATTTTATTCTCGGTTTTAGTGATGAGCTGAGTGGTCTGGTTGTCTTTTGGATTGATGTTTTGCGACAAAATAAGGGGCGTGCTGATGAGAGCAAGCAAATAAACTCCGCCAAGAATCATTAAGATTGCGATTATAGTTAAGATATAGCTTTTCCAACTTTTCTGGCGATTTTTTACTGAATCTAGCTGAAGTGACATGAATAAATTATAGCACACTCGTCTGTTAATAAGGTCATGCTAAGCGCGCTCGCGGCTGGCGTTTGGGTCGAGGTTTTAGTATAATATAAGGAGCAATTTGTAACGCGGAAGTGATAGAGATGAGACGACTAAATTGCTAAGTAATTTCATCCCTGTTACTACCGCAAGAAAGGAGCTCTTTATGAGTATTATCAATCCAAGCGGCAAGGAGATTTTTAGTGTTACCACTGATTTTTGTGGTCGGCCGCTGACGTTAGAGGTGAATCGCGTCGGTTTTAGGACGACTGGTAGTGTTTTGGTGCGTTATGGCGACACTGTAGTTTTGGGCAGCGCTCAGGTTAGTCCGCGTCCAGTGCAATTGGATTATTTTCCATTATCAATTGATTACGAAGAAAAGTTTTATGCTGCAGGTAAGATTTCTGGCAGCCGATTTATCAAGCGTGAAGGTCGTCCAAGCGATGAAGCTGTATTGATTGGGCGATTGATTGATCGTCCGATTCGTCCGCTTTTCCCGAAGGGTTATCGTCAGGAAATCCAAGTCGTCGCGACTGTTTTGAGTATGGATCCGAGTTTCCGTCCAGATGTAATTGCGATGATCGCTGCGTCTAGTGCGTTAATGCTAACCGGTACGCCGTTTGACGGCCCAGTGGCTGGTTTGCGCGTGGGTCGAGTGAATGGCGAATTTAAGGCATTCTTGACTCCAGAAGAGCGCGAAAAGTCGGATCTTGATTTGGTTGTGGCTGGTATTGAAAGCGGTATAACAATGGTCGAGGCTGGCGCCAAAGAAGTTTCGGAGGACGTTATCGTTGACGCTATGGCGTGGGCTCACCAGATGATGCAGCCAGCAATTGCCTTGCAACGCGAATTAGCAGAAAAAGTTGCGCCGACGCAGCAGGAATATGATTTAATTTTGCCAGACGAATCAATTCAGCAAACGGTTAACGCGTGGGCTGATGGGAAATTTGGTGAGAAAATACGTCGTCCATATCCAGAGCGCAATGAAATGATTAGCGAAATTCGTGCCGAGTTCCATGAGGCGATGGCGGAAAAATTGGGACTAGACGAGGAAGAATATAGCGAAGTTCGTGGCGATTATGACGAAGCGTTTACTTTGGCTTTACATAAAGATGTTCGTCGGGGAATTGTCGCTGAACGAATTCGTCCCGATGGTCGACAATTGACCGAGATTCGTCCGCTCAGTTCGGAAGTTGGATTCTTGCCGCGCGCTCACGGTTCCAGCTTGTTTACGCGTGGTGTAACTCAGGGAATGAATATTGTGACTTTGGCGCCACTGAGTTATTCGCAATTGATTGACACTATGGAAATTACCGACGGTGAGCGACGTTATATGCATCATTACAACGCGCCGGGCTATACGGTTGGCGAAGTTAAGCGAATGGGTAGTCCAGGTCGACGTGAAATTGGTCACGGATATTTGGCGGAACGTGCTTTGCTTCCAGTTTTGCCGACTGAAGAAGATTTTCCATACGCTATTCGCTCGGTGACAGAAATTATGAGCCAGAATGGCTCGACTTCGATGGCGGCAACTTGTTCTAGCTGCTTGGCGTTGATGGATGCTGGCGTGCCAATTTCGGCTCCAGTGAGCGGAATTGCGATGGGATTAATGATGGACGGCGACATTCCGTATGTGTTGAGCGATATCGCTGATGCTGAGGACTTTGCTGGCGATATGGACTTTAAGGTAACCGGAACTTCAAAGGGTATTACAGCTCTTCAAATGGATATGAAGGTTCATGGTTTGCCAGTGGCGGTATTGCGTCAAGCGATTGAGCAGAGTAAAGCAGGTCGCGCACATATTTTGGAACATATGCTTAGTGTGCTTCCAGAACCTCGTGAGTTGCTCAGTCCGTATGCGCCACGAATTGAGAAGATTAAGATTGACCCAGATAAGATTGGTGTGATTATCGGTAAGGGTGGTGAGACGATCAATAAGATTACTTCGGAAACTGGTGCTGAAATTGATATCAAGGAAGATGGTTTGATCACTGTGGCTAGCCCAGACGGCGCGTCAATTGAAAAGGCTATGAACTGGATTAAAAGTCTGGTTGAGGAGCCGGAAGTTGGCAAGATTTACGAAGGTAAAGTTGTCGGTATTAAAGATTTTGGCGCGTTTGTGAATATACTTCCTGGTGTTGACGGAATGGTTCATATTTCGAAATTGGCAGAACATCGAGTTGAAAAAGTGACTGATGTCGTGAAAGAAGGGCAAACTGTTCGCGTGAAAATCACTGGAATTGACGAGCGCGGTAAGATTAATTTGACGATGATTGGTTTGTAAATATATAATAGCAAAAGCGTAATTTTAGGAGAAAATTTTATGGACAATAGTAACAACAACAAGCCTCAAACACCGCCTCAGCCACAATTCCAGCAGGCTCCACAGCAGCCTCAGGCTCAGCAACCTCAACCACAACAACAATTCCCACAACAACCAGTCATGGGAACTCCATACCAAATGCCACCAAAAAAGAAAATGAGCAAAGGTGCCAAGTGGGGGATCATCGGCGGAATAATTGGACTAGTCGTAATTATCGTTGGTGTAGTCCTGGCTGTCTTGTTATTAGGTGGTCCAAGCAAGGCGGATTATAAAGACCTGCTTTCACAGTTTACTGGCTTTGATATAAATAACGCCTTTATCAGTAAAAGTAGCACTGGTACTAAAAATAGGAAAGCTGAAATAGACGAGACTATTGGTAAAATTGACGATCTTAATAAAAAAATGGGCTCACATAAAGCGCTTCGCGATAAGGATGTGAAAGAGGCATACGATAAATACTTGGACAGTTGGAATAACGGCGCAAAAGAATATGTTGAGTTCATAGGAGCCTTTACTGAAAATAATTTTTACGAGAAGTGTAGGTTAACTGAAGTAAGTAAGCATATTCGGGAATCCAAAGAAAGTATTGAGAAATATTTTGACTCTAATATGAAAGACTGTATGGATTCTTTGGATAAGATGTCAAAATCTAATAACAAGCTAGTTGCTAAATATGGCGAAGATCTGAAGAAATACTACTCAGAAATAAAGCAATATTACGTAGAACTTTCAGAATACATTAAGAACGCATCGTCGGGAGCATCGAGGCCAAAGGCACCGACATCACCGAAGATAGATATTAAGGCAGATACATTGAATAAATGGAAAGAAGCTAGCGAAAACTTTAAGAAAGTTTTGGAAGAAAAAGCTAATAAATAGTCTGTAATTAAAAATAAAGCACCCTGAGAAATCGGGGTGTTTTTATTTGACTACAATTAAGCTATAGCGATATAATGACAAAAAGTATAAAAGTCAGGAGACTATTATTTATGGACGACAACAATAATAAACCACAGCCTCAAACACCGCCTCAGCCACAATTCCAGCAGGCTCCACAACAGTCTCAGGTTCAGCAACCTCAACCACAACAACAATTCCCACAGCAACCAGTCATGGGAACTCCATACCAAATGCCACCAAAAAAGAAAATGAGCAAAGGTGCCAAGTGGGGGATCATCGGCGGAATAATTGGACTAGTCGTAATTATCGTTGGTGTAGTCCTGGCTGTCTTGCTACTAGGTGGTCCAAGCAAGGCGGATTATAAAGCTGCCGTAGACAAAGTGAACGATACAATCGAAATTTACAATAAAGCTTCGACGTCACTTTCGTATGTTTCTACTTCAGAAACTAAGACGTCACTAGAGTCTACTCGTAAAAAGCTTTCCTCGACAAAGGATGAAGTTGACGGTAAATTAAGCGAGCTAGGCAAGATGAAGGCTATTACTGGCGATAAAGAGGTTCGTGAAAAGTATGATGCTTTGAAAAATAAGCTAGGTAAGTTTAATGATGCTATAGGTGCATTTGATGAAGTTTACGGAAAGATACTTCCAGCAGTAGCTGATTTTTCTGACAGCAGCAACAGCTCTAATATATCTACCTTAGAGAGTGCGGTTAAGAAAGCTCGACAGGATCTTAAGGGTGCAGACATTAAGAATGAGCACAACAAGAAATTCGTCAAGGACTTTACTGCTCAATTGGAAAAACTTGAAGAAATGTTGCCAAAAGTTGCTGAAATGAAATCTGATTACAAAAAATACGACTCTAACTATATCAGTGATTTTTACGACACTCTTACTGCGATACAGAAGACTGCCCGCGAATGGTCTTCGGGACTACAAAAAATAGCAGAAGAGGGCGAAATTAAGGACGAGCTAAATAACCTAGGAGCTATACTGGTAAACAAGGTAAATAAATAGTTCTGCTAAATATCAGAAGCGCCTCGTTCCTTGCGGGGCGTTTTTTGATAGAATAAATATATGGACAAGCAAGCTAAGTTGGACGCGCTGGCGGAAGAAATTGTAAAAGAGAAGGTTTGCTCAGATTTGGCGGATCAGGCAACGCAATTAGTTATGGGCGATGGAAATCCTGATGCTGATATCGTTTTTATTGGCGAGGCGCCGGGGAAGAATGAAGATTTGCAGGGCAAGCCGTTCGTTGGCGCTGCGGGAAAATTCCTTGATGAGATGCTAAAGTCTGCCAATTTACAGCGGTCAGATGTATATATTACCAATATTGTTAAGTATCGACCGCCGAATAATCGTGACCCGTTACCAGAGGAAAAGCGTCAATTTTGGCCATATTTACTCAGGCAATTAGAGATCATTCAGCCAAAGGCTATTCTGACCTTAGGGCGGCACAGCGGCGGTGGATTTATTCCGGGATTGCAGATCAGTAAAGAACACGGTCGTCCGCGTAAGGTGCGTCTGCATGAGCTTGAATTCGTAGTGATTCCGTTATATCATCCGGCGGCTGCGCTTTATAACGGCAGTATGCGTCAGACTTTAATTGACGATTTTATTCAGGCTGTGGAATTTGTGAAGAATAATAGTGGCACTTAATTAGACTATTTTCTTGCAAAAGTTTCTTAGACGTAGTATAGTGGATAATCGATATCTATTATATCTAAGTCGGGAAAGGAATTACATGAGATTATCGGGAGCTGTTGAACAGGCGTGCTGCATTATGGCAATTCTGGCGGATCCGAAAAGGACGACGCCAGTAACTAACGATGCGCTGGCGGAAAAGATGCTGGTTTCGCCGACATACTTGAAGAAAATTAGTCGGAAGTTAGTAATAGCAAAGCTAATCACTTCAACGCAGGGAACTGGCGGCGGATTTATTTTAGCGAGAAAAATGAACGAGGTCACGCTACATGACGTTGTCCTTGCAATTGAGGGGGAATCGCCATTTTTTCAACCCCAGGGAATTGTTGAGAGAGTTTTTCATTCGCGTCCTCGTCAGGTGGAAATTGGTATGAATATGATAGAAAAGGTTTTTTCTGAAGCGCAGGAAAAGTGGAGTGAATATTTGAAAACTGTGACGCTGGAAGATGTCGCAGAGGAGGTTACACATGATTAAAAATAAGATGTTACGAGCCGAGTGGAAGCATTTGTTTAGTAATAAAATATTGCTAATATCCATGGCTGTGATTTCGTTTATCCCGATTTTATATAGTGGATTTTTCTTAGGTTCAATTTGGGATCCATACGGACAAACAAAAAACTTGCCGGTGGCGTTCGTGAACGAAGATAAGGGCGCCAGCTTAAATGGCAAATCGCTGAATGTAGGCGAATCTGTCGAGAAAAAACTGAAAGATAATCACGATTTGGGCTGGGAGTTTGTCAGTAAACAGCAAGCAGACGAAGGCGTGAATAGCGGGCATTTTTATGCAGTGGTAACTATTCCGTCCGACTTTTCACAGAAAGTGTCATCAATTACCAAATCTGAACCCCAGCAAGCGGTTATTAATTTTACGACCACGCCAGCGAAAAACTATATCGGTTCGTTAGTCAGTAATCAAGCAGCCGCAAAAGTTAAATCTTCGGTGTCTGAGCAAATTACTCAGGCATACGCCAAGGGTATTTTGGAAAATCTGGATAAACTTGGACTAGGGTTGGAAACGGCAGCTAACGGCGCGTCAACTTTGCACGATGGATTAGGACGATTGCAATCTGGCACACAAACATACGTTGGTGGCGTTAAACAATTAGCGGTAAATCAGCAATCCTTGACTGGCGGATTAGCGCAACTCAGCGACGGCTCTCGTAAATTGCAGGCGGGATTGGGTCAATTGTCGAACAGTTTGCCGACCGAATCTCAATTGTCGCAATTATCTGACGGAATGAAACAATTGCAATTTGGCATAAATCAGTTAAACGCCAGCGTGAGTAATCCATCGCCAGCGCTCGTGGCTCAACAAAACAAGGTAAAAGCGGACGCGCAAACTTTGGTGCAAACAATGCAAGATTCGAAGTCTGACTTGTTGGCGGCAGGCGGCACTTTGCAAACTTTAGGTACGCAAGCAGCCGCTTCTAGTAGCAAGTCTACGACGATAAGCCTGCCGCAAATTAGCAGTATTTCTCGGGCATTCACGAAAACTCAGACAATTATTGAGCAGACGACGACATTGCTTGGCGATCTTCAAACGCTAACTCAACAATTATCGGCGCAACAAACGCAGCTTCAGGCTGGAGTTTCTACATTGAATAACGGCGTGAATCAATTGACACCAAACGCGATCACCGCATTTAACGGCTATAACAGCGTGCGATTCGCGAATAATCAATTGCTGGCGGGCTCGGCAAGCTTAACAAACGGCTTAAGTGAAGCAAAATCGGGCAGTCAAAAATTGGCGAATGGCGCGAGTTTATTAGAAAGTCGCTCGGGCGCATTAATTGATGGAACTTCGCAACTGGCAAGCGGCGCGGATATGCTGGCGAATAAATTGGCGGACGCTTCTAATCGTATAAAAATTCAGCCAACTGGCGCTACGACTCAGCAGCAAATTGCGAATCCAGTGAAGTCGGAAATGACCGAAAAGGGCAATGTTCCGAACTATGGCTACGCTTTGTCGCCGTATGTTTTGTCGCTAAGCTTGTTCGTTGGGGCGATTGTCCTGAACGTTATTTATCCGATTCGCAAAACTTTTTCTGAGCAGGAAAGTGCGATTCGTTGGTGGCTATCTAAAGCTTCGGTGGCTGGCGTGGCGGCCTTTATGCAAGCAACAATTTTGATGTTGGTGATGGTGTTTTTCTTAGGACTAGCTCCAGAACATCCAGCGCATTTCATCGGGGCAATTTATCTGACGTCGTTTGCGTATATGTCGATTGTGTCGCTTTTGGTGATTGTTTTGGACAATCCAGGACGATTCCTAGCGATGGTTCTTTTGGTGCTTCAATTGGGCTCCAGCGAAGGAACATTCCCAATCCAAACTGCCAACGGATTCTTCCAAGCAATTAATCCGTTAGTACCAATGACATACTCGATTCGCGCATTGCGCCAGGCTATTTCGGGCGGGCTAGATAACGCATTTTACGGCGGCAGTATGTGGGTTTTGGCTGGATTCTTGTTGGTGGCTAATTTATTGACAATCGGCTTCTTCACTTATCGTGGCAAGCGTAAATTCGCACACACGTCGGTGGATGGCGACGATTAATTGACCTCTGTTATAAAACATTGTTCTTTGACAAAAAATGAGCGGTTTGCTAATATAAGAGTACTAACTAGAGGAATTTACATCAGTTCACCTCTATACCTGGTTTTTGAATTATATTGTAATAAAAAAGGAGTATAACAATATGGGTCAGCGGCGACTAGCAACACCGCAAAAAGACGACGCCAACAAGCGTCCGCAGTCAAAGAAAAGCAACAATGCAGTTTTGAATAGCACAACTACTCGTAAGGGTGAGGTTTTTAGAGCTCAGCGACGAACAAGTGAGAATGTTAATCTCAGGGCTTCACAGCACTTGATTGATATTCCTGTAAATAAGTCGGTTTATAACGGATATGGCGGTGAGCAATTTAGTGCCAAAATGCAGCCAAAACCCGTTCGCGGTGGTCAGCCGAAACTACGGATTATTCCGATTGGTGGCGTGGGCGAAATGGGAATTGGTAAGAATATGAATGCCATTGAATATGATGATGAAATTATCATCGTAGATATGGGCTTTCTGTTCCCGGGCAGTGATTATCCAGGCATTAATTACATTACGCCCGACATTACTTGGCTGGAAGAGAATAAGCATAAAATTAAGGCGCACGTATTTACGCACGGGCATCTTGACCACATTGGTTCGTTCCGTCACTTCATTCATCGTATTCCAGCGCCAGTTTATGGCTCTAAGTTTACGATTGGCATGCTTGATCGAACGATGGACGATTCAGAAGTGGATTTTAAGCCGGATTATCGAGTAATGGATCCGCTGAGTCACGAAATTGTTCAAGTTTCTAAGCATTTTTCAATCGAGTTGGTGCGAGTTAACCACTCAATTCCTGATTCTACGGCGGTGATTATTCGAACCCCAATGGGCGTGATTGTCGATTCTGGTGACTGGCGATTTGAGGAAAGTCCAGTTGATGGTCAGAAGTTTGACCTTGAGCGACTTACAGAAGTGGCTTCAAAAGAAGGCATTTTGATGTTTATGAACGAGTCGACCAACTGTGAGTCGGCTGGCACGCACACGCACACAGAGTTTGATATTCAGTATTCCATCGGTCAGGTGATGGACAAGTTTAGTAATAGTCGAGTAATTTTAAGCTGCTTCTCGTCGCAGGTGCATCGCTTGCAATTAATCTTAGAGGAAGCGCATAAGCACGGTCGTAAAGTTGCATTCGCTGGATTCTCGATGATCCAAAACCTGGAAGTGGCATTGCGTTCGGGGACGATTAAGATTCCTAAAGATACCATCATGAAGATGGAAGATATTGTTAAATTGCCAGATAATCAAATTGCCGTAGTTTGTACTGGCTCGCAAGGTGAATTTAATGCTGTCTTAAATCGCATGGCGACGGGCGCTCATAAATATATGAAAATTAAGGGCTCGGATGTTGTGGTGTTTAGCTCAAATCCAATTCCTGGCAATGAAAAAAGCGTGGTACGAACGGTTGATGGTCTGATGCGTGAAGGTTCTGACGTCATTCAGAACGGAAAGACTCACTTGACGGGAATCGGTCCGCTGCACTTGTCAGGTCATGGATATTATGACGATCATGTCAAATTGATCAATGCACTTAACCCAACTTACTACATGCCAATTCACGGTGAATTCCATATGTTGGTGCATAATGCTAGATTGGCGGAAAAGGAATGTGGAATTCCTCGTAAGAATATTTTTGTGTGCGATGCTGGAGATATTATTGAGATTGATATTGAAAGGCAAGCAAAGAAGGCTGGGCGAATTCATGTTGGCGGTGTGATGTATGATGACACTGGCGCGATTGTTTCTGAGGTTGTGCTGAAAGACCGTATTCATATGTCTCAAGAGGGAATGTTTGTTGTGGTGTTGACTGTACAGCGTGGCACGGGACGATTATTGACTAGCCCAGACATTATTTCTCGCGGATTTATTTACTTGCGCGACTCTGAAGAGTTGATGAATATGATTCGCCAATACTTGAAGCAAAAAGCGGCACGTAGTTTTTCTGGCAAATATGATTTGGATGTTATCAAAAAAGAAATTAAAGATGAGATTACGCATATATTGTACGATCAGACTCGCCGAACGCCGATTGTCATTCCAGTAATAAATGAAGTTGGCGGCTTGAAATCTGTTAAGTCGGCAGCTACGCCAACGCATTCTGCCGTGAAATCGCCAGCGCGCGGTAAAAAACCTGCCTCAGACGAGCCAAAGATGACTCTTCCAACTGCGCCGCGTCGTCGTTTCCCACAGCGCCAAGTACCAGATACTGAAGCAAATGACACAAAAGCTAGAGAACGACAGAACGCGCGCCCGTACTAGGGTTCTGGATTGATTTTACCGGTAAATTATGCTATAATACTAAGCGTATTAAATTGATTTTTATATCTGTTAATAAGTATAAAATCAGTGTATAATAAAAACGATTATGGCAAAAAAGCGAAAGAGTACGAAAAAATCCACACCAGCCAAGCCGCAGCATAGTTTGCCGGCGGGTTTTTGGTCGCAAGTTGGCGCGGTGATGCTTATCCTTTTGTCGCTACTACTCGTCGTATCGTGGTTTGGCGTCGGTGGTCCAGTTTTACAATGGATTGATATGGCGACCGTAAAAACTATTGGTTACACCGCGTACGCCTTGCCGATATTGCTGATTTATTTGGCGGTTGAGACTTTCCGAGCAGAAGAGAATCAATTGCCTGCAGTGGTGAAATTTGCGGCAATCCTGGAAATTGTGTGGTTTTCTGGATTGTTTGGGTTAATGAAGACGGCTTCGCGTCCGAATTCTGGTGGATTTGTGGGCGACATATTAAACACGGCAACCTTGAAAATGGTAGATTCGGCAATTGCGGTGATTATTTATCTGGTTTTGGCGTTTATAACAGTTCTATTTATTACTCAAACGTCACCGTTTACAGTTTTCAGTAAACTTTGGGAGATGATTAAGAGCAATACCAAGGAGGACGATGATAATCGTTCTGTTATGAAGAAGGCATCAATTGCTCAGCCGACGGAAGAAGAGAAAAAGACCGACCTGGGAGAAATTAAGCTAAACGCTGGTGTGCCAATAATTGATACAGCCAAAGAGAAAAAGAGCTTATTAAAGAAAGTAGAGAAGCCGGAAAAGGCCAATGAAGAGCAGGCTTTGGTGGCAACTCGTGATCCAAATTGGGAGGCGCCAAGCTTGGATCTATTAGAGAAGAATGAAAGCGGTGCTGATGCTGGAGATACGCGCCAGAATGCCCAAATAATTCACGATACGCTGGCTGAATTTAATATTGAGGCGGCGATGGGCGACATTAATGTTGGTCCAAAAGTCACGCAATACACTTTAAGACCGCCAAGTGGGGTTAAATTGACGCGAATTACGGCGCTGGAAACTAACATTGCGCTTAATTTGGCAGCACAAAGTTTAAGGATCGAGGCGCCAATTCCTGGTCAGCGAGCGGTTGGTATTGAGGTGCCTAACCGTAAGGCTGCCGAGGTGCGATTACGAAGTACGTTGTCGTCAAAACAGTGGGCTGCTGCTCGTGATCCTTTGAGCTTTGGAATTGGTAAAGATATATCCGGTCAAGTTGTTGTGGGTGAACTGGGAAAGATGCCGCATTTGTTGATTGCTGGACAAACGGGTTCTGGTAAATCTGTGATGATTAATACTTTGCTATGTAGCTTGCTGTATCGTAATAGTCCGAGTGATATGAAGTTGATTTTGGTTGACCCGAAGCAAGTTGAAATGGCGCCGTATGCCGATATTCCACATCTTCTTACGCCAGTTATTAATGAACCAGAGAAGACTATCTCAGCCTTGAAATGGGCGGTGAATGAAATGGAGAGACGCTACAAATTGTTGGCGGGCGAGAAGATCCGTAATATTAAGGAATACAACAAGAGGCTGCAGTCGCGCGCTAAGAAGATTGCGATTGCTGATGAAAATGGCAATGTTCAGGAGCATGAAGATGGATCGATGCCGTATATTGTGATTGTGGTGGACGAGATGTCTGATCTTATGATGATGGCTAAAAAGGATGTTGAGACGTTAATTGTTCGTTTGGCGCAGAAATCGCGAGCGGTTGGCATTCACTTGGTATTGGCAACGCAGCGTCCGAGCGTGAACGTGATTACTGGTTTGATTAAGGCGAACGTTCCAGCGCGAATTGCCTTTACGGTGGCTAGTCAAGTTGATAGTATAACGATTTTAGACCAATCTGGTGCTGAGAAATTATTGGGTCAGGGAGATATGCTATTTTACGTAACGAGTATGAGCAAGCCAAGACGTATCCAAGGCGCCTGGGTGACAGATGATGAGGTGAATAAAATTGCTGATCATTTGCGTATGCAGATGGCTCCGCAGTACAACGACGAAGTGGTGGCGCAGCCAGTTCAATTGGATGGCAAGGGCGGCGTCGTGATGGACTTATCTGAAGGTGGTGACGATAAGTTTAAGGATGCGGTTCGTGTGGTGGTCGAACGACGCAAGGCCTCAACAAGTATGCTACAAACGCGCCTGGGAATTGGTTATCAGCGAGCAGCGCGAATTATTGAAGAGATGGAAGAGCGGGGAATCATTGGTCCGCAGAATGGTTCTAAGCCACGTGATGTTTTGATTTCTAGTCCAGAAGAGCTTGATGAACTGTTGGCGGAATCGTAAAAAGATTGATCAAACATTATGAGCGAGTATTTTCTTGGTAACTATGACTTAGCTCCTGACCAGGAGACTCTTGTCGATATAGTGCAGGCGGCGGGTAAAGTTCTTGAGGAGAGGGGTGCTGAAGGACTAGAGAATGGTCGCTATAGAATAGACGATAGTAGTGCTGCTGCGAACATTTTTACATATAAGCTATCGCCAGAAATAGTACATCATATCTTTTCAATTCCACTAGAAACCATTCGTGTTTCTTCGGACGGTCATGCGGAGGGGTGCGAAATAGTCTATTTACCAGAATCTATGTTGGAAGGCGGTACGCAATGTTCCGCTGAATTAGGTTTGTATATTACTGAGGTGGTGGGTCGTTCGGGTGGCCTACTACCGCTTCATATAGAGCACAGCTGGAATATTAGAGGTTGGAAGGGGCGACCTCTTGAGGGAGAATATAAGGTCGAATATTCCGTAAATGGACAACGAATAAGTCCAAGTAATCTTGATCTAGAAAGTCTGGATTTGAGAAATCCTGAAGATGTCAGAAGATTAATCGCCGACATAAGAAACAACGCTCAATCCCTCAATGCTGACGATATAGACAATATCTATAAGCTCATTGACACGATATCGCAAAATGGGGTATAATATTAGGCGAATATTAACCTAAGCTTGTGTGAGACAGCATAAGCATCCGTAAATGGATTCCAGAGGAGGAAACATGAACGAATACGAACTAACTGTTCTTATTCACCCGGATTTAGAGGCTAATCTAGATTCAGCGTTGGATAAGGTACGTGGTTTAATTACTACTAACGGTGGTGAAATTATCAAAGAAGAAAACTGGGGCAAGAAAAAATTGGCCTACACAATCAAGCGTGAAAACTTTGCAGTTTACGTTTGCTTTGAGGTTAAATTGCCAGCACCAGCTTTATTGAAGATTTCAAACACACTTAATATTACTGACGAAGTCTTGCGCTACCTATTGGTAAAAACTGATGAAAAAACTCGTCAAGCATTAAGCGAGCAAAAAGCACGCAACGAAGAATCTGATTCAAGCGAATCAAGTAAATAAGCCTAACTGCCGTAAGGTAAAAGAGGGGATAGAATATGGCACGAAGTATCAATCAAGTGATTTTGTTGGGTAGATTGACTCGCGATCCAGAACAGCGAACAACTGCTTCTGGCAAGAACGTAGTTAGTTTCAGCATTGCTGTTGATCGACAATCTCAAGACGATCAGGCTGACTTTTTCAATATCACAGCCTGGGATAAACTTGGTGATTTGGTAATGCAATATCTAAGCAAGGGTCGTCGGGTTTTAATCCAAGGACGACTGCGACAGGATAGCTGGGAAGATAAGGATACTGGTAAAAGGCAGAGTCGAATTGAAGTTACCGCTTCGGATGTAACGTTTTTAGATGGTCCAAATAGCGACAATTCAGGTTCTGCAGCACCAAAGACTACTAAAAAAGAGGAAGTCGTAACGGAAATTGACGATAAGCCAATTGACCTAAGCGAAATTCCATTCTAATAAGGAGATTAAAATGGCACAATTGAAGAAAAATCCACCGATTATTTTTGACTATAAAGATGTAAAAACTTTGCAACGTTATATCAATGTCTACGGTCAAATCGAGCCAATCAGCAAGACTGGTTTGAGCGAAAAGCAACAGCGAAGCTTGGCAGTAGCAATTAAACGTGCTCGCCACTTGGCTTTGCTACCATTTGTTACTAGCAACTAGGAACGTTTAATGCGCAATATCTCGTTGCTATTACATATTTGGCAGCGAGATATTTTATTGGAAAGGAGAAAATATGTATCAGCCAACTGATTTGAAAAAAGGCGTAGTTTGCCAAATTGACGGCAAGCCGTATCGCGTCGTAGAGTACGGCCAAAAAGTTATGGGTCGTGGCGGTTCGATTGTTAACGTGAAATTGAAAAACCTAATTGACGGAAGTGTTATCCCAAAGACTTTCAAGGGTCAAGAGCGAATCGAAGCTGCGGAAGTAAATAATAAAACTGCGCAGTATTTGTATAACGACGGTGATAAGTTCTATTTCATGGACCCGACTAGCTTTGAGCAATTTGAGCTGGCTGCGGAAATCGTGGATGACGCTAGTAAATACCTGAAAGAAGGCGACGAATTAAGCCTTCAATTCTTCGACGGTCGAGTGATCAACGTTGAACTACCAAAGAATAAATATCTGGAAGTTACCTACACGGAGGATGTGGTTAAGGGCGATACGACTTCATCTGTGCTAAAAGACGCTACTTTGGAGACGGGGCTGGTTGTTAAAGTTCCAGCATTTATCAAGCAGGGTGATATTATTAGCGTTGACACATCCACCGGTGAATATCGCGAGCGAAAGAAATAGTTCTATTTAATGAAACAGCGATTAGATAAAGCTCTGGTCGAGCGTGGTTTGGCGACAACAAGATCTCAGGCGGATAATTTTATTCGCCTGGGCTATGTTTTTTTGAATAAGAAAATTGTCCAGAAATCAGGGACTATGGTGTCTGATTCGGACGAGATAAAGCTCGAGAAGAAGGAAACTTATGTTTCGCGAGCCGGCTTAAAACTGGCAAGCGTAGCGGAGTATTTTCATCTTAATTTTCAGGATAAAACTGTTCTGGACATTGGTTCGAGTACGGGCGGATTTACTGACTATTCGCTGCGTCATGGCGCCAAAAAGGTATTTGCTGTTGATGTTGGAACGGATCAGCTCCATCCAAGTTTGAGGCCGAATCCAAAAATTGCTCTCCACGAAAAGACCGATATTCGTGATTTTTATGCTGATGAAGCAATTGACATTATTGTGGGCGATGTGTCGTTTATATCTCTGAGGGAAATTTTACCGCACGTGGTAGAAAATTTGATGAATAGCGGTACCGTTTTGATTGCTATGGTGAAGCCTCAATTTGAGGCGGGGCGGCATCAGGTTAATAAGGGAATTATTAAAAACGATAAAGTTCGTCGACAGATTTTATCCGATTTTGAAGATTGGGCGAAAAAGTATTTTGTTATCTTAGATAAAAAAGATAGTGAAGTGGCTGGCGGTAAGGGCAATCTTGAGCGATTTTATAAATTGAAATTAGCTAAACGTTAAACCTAAACTCAACGACGTCATTTGACTGCATGACATAGGTTTTTCCTTCGGTGCGAATTTTGCCGTTTTCACGAGCCTTAACTTCCGATCCTGCGGTGACTAAATCGTTAAAATCGACAATTTGTGCGGCAATAAATCCGCGCTCAAAATCCGAGTGAATAACGCCCGCGGCTTGCGGTGCAGTCCAGCCTTTGTGAATTGTCCAAGCGCGAACTTCTTTTTCGCCCGCAGTTAAGTAGCTTTGTAGTCCGAGCGTATCGTAGGCTGCGTGAATAAGTTTGGCGAGACCAGTTTCCTTGACGCCGTAGCTTTCTAATAACTCTTTGGCGTCATTTTCGGATAAGCCTTTCAATTCTTCTTCCAGTTTTGCGCAAACAAAGACGGTTTTTGCGGGACTTACAAGTTCGGTCAATTGACTCTGTAGATCGGAATTGTTCAATCCTTCCTCGTCGACATTAAACGCGTAAATGACGGGTTTGGCGGTAAGAAGGTGTAGGTCGGAAATTGCCTCAAAATCCACATCTGACAGGGCGGAAATTGGTACGCCTTTTTGTAAATTGTCGATTAAAGACTGCAGATATTCAACTTTTTGGCGAGCTTTTGGGTTTGCTTTGGCTTCTTTTTGAAGCTGGGGCAGGCGTTTTTCAAGAGTTTGTAGATCGGCCAGAATAAGCTCAGTATTTATAACTTCAATGTCTTTCTTAGGATCAATTGGCGCTTCATCATGGCGCAGAATCTTTGAATTCTCAAATGCACGAACAACGTGGACAATCGCGTCACACTCTCTGATGTTGTGAAGAAATTTATTGCCCAAGCCTTCACCTTTAGATGCGCCAGCAACTAGCCCCGCGATATCGACGAAAGTGACGGTGGCTGGAATAATTTTTTGCGCGTGATAAAGATCGGCTAAAATTTGTAGGCGATTATCTGGTACGGGAACAATTCCTGTGTTCGGCTCAATTGTCGCAAACGGATAATTAGCCGCCAAAATGTCGTTATTTGTTAAAGCGTTAAAAAGTGTCGATTTGCCGACATTTGGTAAACCAACGATTCCAATAGATAAACTCATATATTTATTATATCATCTGCGGAATCTTTGATATAATTATAAGCATGAGAAGAAAATACTCATTGCCTAAGGTGGGCATGCTGGCAATAGTAGTGGCTTTAGCTATTTCAGTAACGGCTTTTTTTATCTATACGTATGCGGCGCCAAGTTCATCAAATTGGACTTTATGGGGTGAATCTTGGGTAACTAAGAATTTTAATAAGGCAGACACTGAAAATTACGGCTCTGATTGGAAGAGTGGACCGAATAGATTAAGGAACGTAAAGCCCGGCGATACTGTCGACTGGTGGCATGGTATTCGTGTTCAGAATGGTCCTACGGATGATGTTATAGTTGGTGTTCAACAAGATGTCTTTGATCTAAGAACGAATCAGCCAATAGATAGCGATACGAGCTTAAACGGGCGAGGCGCTTGGCATAGTGAACGTTCTGCGAAATTTGAGAATAAATCTAAATGGAGCGATTATGCTTGGATTCGTAAATATAATCCAGCAGATTATCTTACAACCTCTATGGAGGCGCTGAATGGTAAATCTCGATTGGAAGATCTTCATGGCGAGCTTGGAGAAAAAAAATTTATGTATACGCGAGTCATCAAGAAAGAGGATATGGGAAAGCGTATTTGTCAGCGAATCTATTGGAGTAAGGGGAGTGCTCGATCAACTGCTGGTTGGACATATTCGTCTTATGCTTGTGCTGAGGTGCCATATGATTATGATGTCGAACCTTCGGTGAATGTCAATTCAGATTACATTAATGCAGAAAGCGCTACTAGTGTTGATGGCATAAATGCTGGGTTAAGTAATAAAGGACCAGCTAAAACACAAGGCTCTTCGTATGCGCTTGCTAGGTTCATTTCTCGAGATACAGAAGTTTCGAGTATGGATGGGACATCAATTTCATTAGCAAGCGGAACGACTCATGATTGGTCGTGTGCGGTTGTGCGATTGATAAAAGAGCAACATAGGGAACTGAATATTGACGGTAGTACATGTAAAGAGATTGTCGGCAATGGTGGAAATAACCAGCTTAATGTTGGATTAACGACGATTGCGACTAATGCTACCGACACGCTTGGAGGTGTGAAATTGAACTCCAATGATAGTTTATGCTATGTTGCGATGGTCAGTGGCTATAACGGTCTGGTTTCTTCGACAGATTTTAGGTATGCGATTAAGTGTGTCAAAACTTCAAAGAGGCCAAAAGTTCAGGTTTGGGGTGGAGATGTAAAGACAGATAAAGATGTAATTACCAGCACGACATCTAATACTATAATTGGACCAGATAGTCAGACTATTGTAGATAAACCTACGATGCAATCAATGGGACTATGGGGTACAGGTTTAGATAGAAACGGCAATATTCTTAAAGGAGATAAGGTTGTTAATTCTAGTAATTATGGATATAAAGATGGTGATAAGTCGGATGAACATTGGTCAATAATTTGTTCGGAAGATTCATACGGAGGTAATGGCAATCAGAGGGCGTATAATAAATCCACCAATGCAGCTGAAGATCTGCCAAATTGCCGAGGCAATGCGAATAATCTAACTAATGAATATGAAGCGAGAACTGCTGTAACGACTTGGTGGCGTGATGGAAGCGGACTTCATCAACGTGAGGGTTTTCTTCCGTGTTATGCTATAGCTGATAAAAACTTGGTGGGAAAGTCTCCAATTATTCCAGGTAGTCCATATTGTCATCAGGGTGTTTGGGATGAGATTCCGAATGCAAAGTGGATTAGTATTAATAGCTATGGACGTCATACTTATTCCGACGACAAACCAGATCCTGCTGTAAAAAAATGTCTTTTTGTCACTGACTCGAAGATGTTGGATTGCGGAAATACTTATGTTTTTAGGTTAAAAAATGTTAAATTGAATGAGTTAAAAAATGCTAAAAAATTGAGTCTTAATTTTGCTGGTGCTGCCGATAATTATGTCAGGGTAAAAATAAACGGCTATGAAATGGATACCGTAGGAAATGCAGGAGGCACGTCTAGTGGTGTGCAGCATCAAGGTTGGGCGCTTCCAGGGTTTACGTCTGGTTCTCGATTTACTGCCGAAATGAAACCAGGTACTGTTTTGTATGGAGATGGAAATGTGATTGATATTTACGTTAAGTCCAACCCGTCTCATATGGGTTTGGTGATTAGTGATATATCGCTATCTTATACGATGGATCGCACTTATCAGAATATGTATGGCTCCTGGGGTGAATATGGAATTATTGCCAATGGTAATGCTGAATCAGCTTCAGGGGCTGGATTGTCATCATCATTTAATGGTCGCTCGGGTGTAAATCCACGCGATTACAACAAATTGACTTTCGCTAATACTCCAAAGTTTGGTAATTTCAGTAGCGCCAGTTCAGTCCCAGATAATTTTACTTTACCGTCGATTGGTGGGACGAGAGGTAATATCTCTGGCAATGTAGATGTGAATAGTCTAGCTTCGGGTGAATATAACGCTGGAAATGTAACCTTAACGGGGTCAAAATTAAGCGTAGGCAAGAGTATAGTCATAAAGTCCTCGGGTGTAGTTAGGATTTCGGGTGATTTGCTATACACAGACACGAATGATGTGCGCCAATTGCCACAACTAATTATCTACGCGAAGAATATTATTATAGAGCCTTCGGTTGGAGGGGTGAATGCTTGGTTGATTACGCAGAAAGACGGATATGTTAGTACTTGTGGCGTGGTGATTAATTTCGGAAGTTGGCTGAGTGGAGTTTCTGAATCTTCTTGCGGTAAACAGCTGAAGGTTAACGGGCCAATTAAAACTGGACACTTGTTCTTGCGACGAACGTACGGCGGAAAACATGCTTCATCTGCAAAGAATGATCCGAATATGCATCCTGGAACTCCAGCGGAAATCATCAACTTGAGGGCAGATACTTACATCTGGGCTTACAATAATTATCGAAACACTGGCGCGATTAGCACGATGAATGTTCGTGAATTGCCGCCAAGATATTAAAAGTTTGCAAATTAAAACGCTAATGTATATAATTGTTATTAGTTATGAAATTAGCAAAAGGGTTGGGCGAATTCTTCGGACTGGACATCGATACGAATGCGGTGCGGGTGGTTCAATTGTCCCGTACTGGCACGGGATGGAGTTTGTCGCATTACGGTTATACGCCAGTTGATTCTAAGATAACGAGCGGCGACTCTCCAGAGTCTAAGCGACGCTTGGGCGAGGCTATTATGACCGCCGTTGGTCAAGCCGGAATTAAGACGTCCAATGTAGCTGTTGGATTGCCGTCAAATAAGACGTTTTCTACTATTATTGATGTGCCGAAAGTCCCTGAGCAAGAACTAAAGGCGATGATGAAGTATCAAATTGATCAATATATTCCAATGTCTTTGGACGAGGCGGAAGTTGACTGGGTGCTTTTGGGTGAAAGCTTGCATGCGCAAAATCAGTATGAGATTTTACTGACAAGTACAGCGAAGTCTTACGCGGAAGAGCGTCTGGAATTAGTTGAAAATCTTGGTTTCAATGTGATTGCTGAAGAGCCTAACGCTATTGCTATGGTTCGCTCTTTATCGGCTACCGATTCTCAGGATGCGCGTTTGATTATCAATATGGGCGAAAATTCAACAGATTTGGCAGTTGTCTATAACGGGGCGCCGCGACTTATTCGTATGATTCCAACTGGGCTTTCGTCTTTGGTTCGATCGGCGGTTCAGAATCTTAGCGTCCAGGAAGATCAAGCGCGTCAATTTATTTTGAAATTTGGTTTGGCGCCGGATAAATTGGATGGTCAAGTACTAAGGGCGATTGATTCAACTCTCGATAATTTTTCTTCAGAGCTAGTAAAATCTATAAAGTTTTTCCAAACTCGATATCCAAGCGTAGCAGTTTCTGGAATCCTATTATCAGGATTTGGCTCAGCTATTCCACAGCTTGATGGATATGTGATGAATAAAACTGGAGTCCAGTCAATTACCGCAGATCCGTGGCAACGTGTTCAAGTTTCTCAGTCGGATCAACAGCAATTGGCGCCGATTGCTTCAGAATTCGCTATTGCCGTAGGGTTGGCACAAAGGAGTAATATATCATGATTGAGATAAATCTTCTCCCAAACGTTAAGCGCGAGCTATTGAAGACTCGAGCTATGCGCAATCGGGTTATTTCGATATCGTTCTTGGTGGGCGGTGCTTCGATTGCGGCAGTAGTTGTTTTGGCATTGATTTTGGGTAGCCAGATTGCAGCCGAGGCGGTCCAGAACGGAGTTATTAAAGATAGGAACGATAAATTGATGGCGGTCGAAGATCTCAATAAGGTTGTAACGATTCAACATCAATTAACAAAGATCAATGAACAACATTCTGGAAAGAAGATTAATTCAAGGATCTTTGATGTTGTAACTGCGGTTAATCCAGTTGCACCAAATAATGTTAGTTTTTCGGATATAAAAGTTAATCCTGAGTCAAAAACTATTACTCTGGAGGGCAGTGCGGTTAATGGCTATAGTGCGTTAGAGACCTTGAAGAAAACCATCTTAAATACGAAGGTTCAGACTACTGACGGCGATAAAAGTTCCGAGGTTAGCCTGACTAAGGAGATAAAAGATGGCGATACTAGTTTTGGAGAGAACTCGGAAGGTAAAAAAGTGTTGCAATTCTCATTCTCGTTTGAATACGCAGAAGAATTACTAGCGCCTGCAAATAACGGCACAGTTTCCGTATTGACGCCAACTGGTAAGGTTGATGTGACAGATTCACGTCAGGGAATTCCGGATAGCTTGTTTAAGAGTAACTCGAAAAAACAGGAGAAGAAATAATGGCGACCGATAATAAAGAAGTTGCAATACGCAAGCGTCAACAGATTGATTCGTCAAAAAAGACTATGTTTATTTTTGTGGCTTCTGCGGCATTTTTGGCGGGAATTGCGCTTGTTGTGAGTATATTTTTGGTGCAGCAAATTGTATTTCATTCGAAGATTCTTCTGGAGAAGCAAAATACGATTTCTCGTCTAGATAAAAACTTGTCATCAGTTGATGAATTAAAGAAGAATATCCGAGTTTTAGACACGAACACTGCTCTTAACTCTATAAAATCAAGCAGCGAAAGTAATGCTCTTCAGACGGTACTGGATGCATTACCAGATAATGCGAACGCCGACGCTCTTGGTGCTTCATTGAAGAATAAATTTATTGACACGACTACCGGTGTGACTATTCAAAATCTGACCGTTGCTCAATCTGGATCTGATAGTGAAAGCTCTGAGTCAACGTCTGAAAATGCCATATCATTTACTATGGAAGTGAGCGGTCCGGCTGAAAAATTGAAAGAATTGTTAACTAAGTTAGAGGCGTCTATTCGAGTCATTGACCTAAAGACCGTGGAAATCCAGCGAAATGAGGATAGATTGAGCTTAGTGGTTCGAGGTGTTGCTTATTACGAGCCAGCACAAACAATACAATTAGAGAATAAGGTGGTTAAGCCATGAAGAAAACAGACATAGCAATGGTAATATTGATCGCGGGTGTAGGTGTGGCAATCGGTTATATTGTCGCCTCTAACATCTCGTTCTTAAAAGTCCCAGAATCTGGCACAAAAGTACAGACTATTCGAGAAATATCACCTGACGTCGAAAAACCAAACCCAGCGATTTTTAATAATAATGCGATAAATCCAACTGTTGAAATATTCGTAGGTCAAGATGCAGCCAAATAGAGAAGGGGTGTAAATGGCTTTACTGACGGACGACATCCAAGATAAGTTGATCGAGCTGCTCGTAAACGAGGGGCTTATTGAGAAGTCTGTCATTGATGACGCCTTAAAGCGCGCTTCTGAGAGCGGCAAGCCGTTATTTAGTTTGCTTAGCGAAGAGGGGCTGCTTGATAATGAGCTACTGGTTCATGGTGTGGCTCAAGTTTCGGGTGTGCCGTATGTCAATCTGTCGAATAGTGTTATTAGCCAGGATATTTTATCTCTATTGCCGTCCGATGTTGCTGAGAGATTTATGGCTGTGCCGCTGGCCGAGGTTCAGAACCGACTAGCGGTAGCGATGATCGATGCGAATAATGTTCAAGCGGTGGACTATTTGTCGAATCGCATCCAGCGTCCGATAAAAGTATTTATGGCTTCGGAAGAGAGTGTTCGTCATGTCTTGGATCAATATAAGACTGACTTGTCATCTGTTAATGTAGCGGCTCAGGCCTCTCAGGAAGAGTCTTTGTCGGAGGCTGGCAATATTAAAACGATTGTCCAAGATTCACCGATATCACGAGCGTTGTCGACAATTTTGGAATACGCGGTGAAGAGTCACGCATCCGACGTGCATATTGAGCCATTAGAGAAGGCTTTGAAGATTCGTTGTCGCGTTGACGGTGTTTTGCGTGAAATAATGCAGCTCCCAAAGAGTATTGAGCCGGCGTTAGTTAGTCGTATTAAGATTCTTTCCAATCTGAAAATTGACGAGCATCGAATTCCTCAGGATGGTCAATTCGCGGTTAACGTTGCAGGTAAAGAGGTTGATCTTCGTATCGCTATCTCTCCAGTTGTCTGGGGTGAACAGGTGGTTATTCGTCTGCTTGATAAGAGTGGAAGTTCTTTCAATTTGGAAGATATGGGCTACGCTGGGCGTGCATTAAGAACGATCCGTAAGGGGATTAAGCGGCCAAATGGAATGATCTTAACGTCGGGCCCAACTGGTTCTGGTAAGTCAACGAGTTTGTACGCGTTGATTAAAGAAATTAAAGACGACACTGTGAATATTGTGACGCTTGAAGATCCGGTTGAGTATAAGATGGATGGCGTCAATCAGATTCAGGTGAACGCGGAAGTTGGCTTGACGTTTGCTTCTGGGCTGCGCTCAATTTTGCGTCAAGACCCAGACATTGTGATGGTTGGTGAGATTCGCGATAATGAAACAGCAAATTTGGCTATTCAGGCAGCCTTAACGGGGCATTTGGTTTTCTCGACACTTCATACAAATTCCGCTGCTGGTGTGCTGCCGCGTTTGTTGGATATGGGGATCGAGCCGTTTCTTATCGCCAGTACGGTTAATACAATTATCGGTCAGCGTTTGGTGAGGCGAGTGGCGCGTCGTCGAGATATTTATCAATCGTCACCACTGGAAACGCAGGCAATTCGCGAGGCGGTTGGTGGATTATTGCCACAAACAAGGGAGCAGGTTGCTCAATATGCGCAAGATTTGGGATATGAAAGTTTGCCGCTAGCGACACAGACGTCGTTTGCCTTGGCAAAAGGAAAAGATACGCCGCAAACTCCTCGCGGTTATGCTGGACGAGCTGGTTTGTATGAGGTCATGGATATTACTGAAGAGATTCAGAATTTGATTGTTAAGCGCGCAACCTCAGCGGAAATCCAGCGAATGGCAATTCAGCAAGGTATGATTACGATGCGTCAAGATGGTTATCTGAAGGCGTTGAACGGAATAACGACAATAGAAGAAGTTAATAGGGTAGCGGCGGATACCGCGTAAAAGGAGGAAACATGAATAATCAAGAATTGCGAATTGAGATTTTGCTGGAAGAAGTCGTTAAGAAGCGAGCTTCAGACCTTCATATTCAAGTTGGTTTGCCGCCAATGCTGCGAATTGACGGTTCATTAATGCCGGCCGCCGGAACTCAGCCATTGGACGAGCCTGCAGTTGAGAGGTTGGTATTCCAGATTCTTGATGAAGATCAGCGGCAGATTTTGCTAAAAGATAAGGAATTTGACTTTTCGTTTGCGTTTGGTACACTGGGGCGATTCCGAGTTAATGCCTTCCATGAGCGTGGCAATTTGGCTGCAGCCCTACGTTTGATTCCAAATGAAATTAAGTCGGCGTCTGAACTGGGTATGCCACCGGTTGTTAATACGTTTGCGGATTTTCCTCGCGGTTTGGTGTTGGTCACTGGTCCAACTGGTTCCGGTAAGTCAACGACTTTGGCGGCTCTGGTTGATAAAATTAATTCTGAGCGTTCACAGCATATTATTACCATTGAAGACCCTATCGAGTTTACTCACAAGTCGAAAAAATCAGTGGTAGTTCAGCGTGAAGTTCATTACGACACTTATTCATTCTCTGCAGCTTTGCGTTCGAGTCTTCGCCAAGACCCAGATGTTGTGTTGATTGGTGAGATGCGCGACCTCGAGACGATTTCAGCAGCGATTACAATTGCCGAAACTGGACACTTGGTGTTTGCAACGCTACACACGAACTCCGCAGCACAATCAATTGACCGTATGATTGACGTGTTCCCGCCACACCAGCAGCCACAGATTCGCGCCCAGCTCAGTAATATTTTGATGGCAATTTGTTCGCAGCGACTTGTGCCAGCTATTGGCGGTGGACGAGTCGTGGCGGCAGAGGTTTTGATTGCTAATCCAGCGGTGCGTAACATTATCCGCGAAGGCAAATCTCATCAGTTGGATGCCGTGATTCAGACTGGTGCTGACCAGGGAATGCAGACGATGGATCGAACTTTGGTAAATTTGGTGCAGAACGGTACGATTACGTATGATAGTGCTCGTGAATTTGCTGTCGATTTGACGGAATTTGAGAGGCTGATGAGGGGGTAATAAATGAAAAAGTACGATTACGAAGCCAGGGATAGTGCAAGTAATAAAATCGTTAAATCAGTTGTTCAGGCTGATAGCGAAAATGCTGCTGCAAAGCTTTTGACAGCTCAGGGCTTTGTGCCGTTAAAAATTGAATTACAAGACGATAAAACAAATTTCTTTGCGAGGTTTTCTGGTAGAATCACCACTAAGGATAAGGTTGTGTTTACTCGTCAGCTAGCAACTCTTATTGGAGCAGGGCTACCTTTGGCGCAAAGCCTTCGAACGGTTCAGGAGCAGACTACGAATAAGCGCATGCAGGAAATAGTCCAGGAAATTATCTCTGACGTTGAAGGCGGCAAATCCTTGTCTGATTCGTTCGCAAAGCATCCAGAAGCTTTCAATAAAGTTTATGTAGCTTTGATCTCGGCTGGTGAAACGTCAGGTACAATGGATGATTCGCTTAAGAGGCTAGCTGCTCAGCAGGAAAAAGACGCTGCTATGATGAGTAAAATTAGAGGTGCTATGATGTATCCGTCAATTGTCTTGGTAGTGATTATCTTAGTTATCGGATTTATGTTATTCACGGTCGTTCCGCAAGTTGAGGGTCTGTATCGTGACTTAAATAAGGGGTTGCCATTTGTGACTCTTGCGATGATTAAAGTGGCGAACTTTTTTAGTAGTCTTTGGTGGCTTGTTATATTGGCAATGATTATCGGCGGTTATTTCCTAGTACAATATTTGAAAACTGAACAGGGAATTAGGACTAAAGACATCTTTAAGCTTAATGTCCCGTTATTTAAAGGAATGTTCAGGAAAATGTACATGGCACGATTTGCCAGGACCGGTCAAGTTCTTCTGAGTACTGGCGTGCCGATGCTTGACATGCTTCGAATTACGTCTGATGCTGTTAATAACGTGATTATTAGCGAAAGTATACTTCGCGCATCGGATAAGGTTAAAGGCGGTAAGGCGCTCTCAGCTTCTCTATCTAATGAAGATTATTTCCTAGCAATGGTGCCGCAGATGATTAAAATCGGTGAGCAATCAGGTAAGATTGATGAGATGATGGGCAAGACCGCTCAAGTTTATGAGGATGAGCTTGATGAGGAAATTCGCGCTTTATCTACGGCGATAGAGCCAGTCTTGATGGTCTTTTTGGCTATAGTTGCTGGTACGATGGTCGCGGCTATCTTGCTTCCAATCTATAGCTTGGTTGGCAACATCAATATTCGCTAGACTGACTTATATTTTTAGTGTATTATAAACGTAAGCATTTTTGCGTAAATATAGGTAAACCATAGAAAGGTGGGAAATCTAATGACAAAAAAAGATAATAAAAAAGGATTTACAATCATCGAGGTCGTTCTAGTCTTGGCTATTGCTGGACTTATCTTTGCGATGGTGTTTATCGCATTGCCAGCTTTGCAGCGTAGCCAGCGCGACCAGTCAAGGAAAAATGACACTTCAACGGTTGCTGCGGCTATTAACAATTGGAATTCAGCTAATCGTAACGGCGGCACGTTTAGTGAAGAGTCTCTACGTAAGTATGTCGATAAGCTTGATCAATACGACAAGTCTTCAGAATTAAAGGTTGCTACACCTGGTGCTTCAATGTCAGTAGCTAGTAACGAAATCAAGGTTATGCGAGGTAAGAAATGTCCTGCTAGCACGCCAGCTCCATCTGCTGACGATCCAGCAAACATAACTTTGCAAAACGGATCTTCACGCAACGCAGTAGTTGTAGTTCTGCTGGAGAACAACGGTTCTCAAAAGCAATTGTATTGCCAAGACGTATAATCCATAGATAAATTACGAATCAGCCTCGGTATGGGGCTGATTTTTTTATGGTTTTTTGTTACCATAAGAAGTATGATTAAGTTTGTATTAGTGGGATTTTTAGGGGCTATTTTAGGCAGTTTTGCCGGAGCGCAAATTTGGCGCTTGCGGGCTCGCCAGCTAATGGAGGATAAAAAAGCGGGAGAAAAAGTTAACCAAAAGGAATTAAAGAAATTATCTCCATTGATAAAAAAAATTTCCAAAGATAGATCTCGCTGTTTATCTTGCGGACATGAGCTTAAGTGGCACGATTTGATTCCGATGGTAAGTTGGGTCGCTGGATTGGGACGGTGCAGATATTGCAAAGCATTTATCGGTTGGACAGAAATCTTGTTGGAGTTGGTGATGGCTGGATTGTTCGTTGCATCCGTGGCTTTTTGGCCTGGATCATTGACGGATATCTGGCAAGTCGCGTTGCTGGTCTTGTGGTTGGCAAGTTTGGTGCTGCTGGCGATTTTATTCGTCTATGACCTCAGATGGCTACTTCTTCCAGATGTAATTAATATTCCGTTTATCATTCTTGGCGTTATTTTTGCGGGAATAAAAGTATGTCTAGCTGGCGATTTTTCAAAAAGCTTGATGACGTTATTTGGGTCGATTGCGATTCTGAGCGGAATATATATGGTGCTATATTTATTCTCAAAATATCGTTACGGAGAAGATAAAACTTGGATCGGTTTTGGTGATGTTAAGCTTGGACTTGGATTGGGTTTGTTCTTAGGAAACTGGCTTCTGGCGTTTGCAGCTTTATTTATCGCAAATCTTATCGGCACGCTTCTTGTCTTGCCATCAATGATGCGAGGAAAATTGCAAGCAACTTCACGGATATGCTTTGGTCCACTACTTATTGCGGGATTTTTGATAGCGTGGTTCTTTAGTCGACAAATTTTAGAGTGGGGCTTTCTTATTGTCTAAGTAAAAAGCGCTTATGCTATAATGGAGAAGTGATGGGCAATAAACAAAAAGGTTTTACTATAATTGAAGTGATTTTGTTTGTGGCTATTTCTGGTTTGCTGACCTCTATGTTGATGGTTGGCGTAAGTATGTCAATTAATCGTCAGCAATATCGCGATTCAGTGCAGTCTTATGCTGGTTTTTTGCGAAACGAATATTCGAAGGTGGTCAATGTTGAGAATGAGCGATCTAAGGGCACTTGTCCAATTGAAGGCTCTGATGGTCGAGCTGAAACTCTACGCGGTCAATCTGATTGCGTGATTGTCGGTCGCTATATTACCACTGAAGGTTCTCTGGGTTCGACGGACGGCAATCTGTACAAAACTTATCCAGTTTATGCCTATAGATCAGATAAGGGTAGCGCGTGGACTTATAGGCGGGGCGCTGAGTCTGATAAATATATTGTTAATTGGCAAGCAAAAACTAGGTTTTCTAACCAAGCCAAAGATAGTGCGTATATTTCTATTTTGATGTACCGCCATCCAGAGACTGGGCAGTTGGATATTAGAACTGACACGAGTCGATTCGGTGACAATTTAACTGATTTCGTCAATAATAAAAATAGTGCTGGAGTTGTGCAATCTGCTGGCGAGCAGCGTCAACAGAGGGAAATTTGTGTTTATGATGACGGCTGGCTACCGGGGGAGAGATTATCTATTTTCCTACGATCGCATGCAGGTTCTGCTGATGCTATAGTTATGGGTAATGCAACAGGAGGTTGTGCTGATGCGTAAGCTTAACAGAGGCGACACGCTTGTCGAAGTGTTGCTTGGAGTAACCATTTTTAGCCTAGTCGCCGTTATTGCATTAGAAACCATGAATCGCGGGATGGCTATTGCTCAGTATTCTTTGGAGACGACGTTGGTTCGCCAACAGGTTGACGCTCAGGCTGAAATGCTAAGATATGCGCATGATATGAAAAATGATACTTGGAAGAAATTGGTAGACAGTAATTCGGTGAGCGTTTCTGCTGTGAATGGCAATGAAGGAAACTTGGGTGCTGAAAAATGCCCTGATGATTTTTCTACGAAAGAGTTTGCATTGGCTGCGACGCCTTCGCTCGCTTCGAAGATTAGTATATTGAACAATCCTGGAGATTATAAACCAGCAGAAACGTACGCGCGGGTCGATAGTGATACTAAAAAAACGTATGGAATATCTGTTAGATTAGTTAAGCCGAGTACGGCTATCGGGAGCAGGGATAGCAATAAATATGATGCGTACATAAAAGCGTGCTGGATGCCAGTTGGCAGTAAAATGCCGGCGACTATTGGTACGATTGTGAGGTTGTATGATTCAGGGCTATAAAAAAGGATTTACACTTATCGAATTGATGCTCGCCATGAGCTTTATATCTGTTCTTTTGTTGTCGATTGCGATGGTGGGTATTCAAGCGGGAAAAATGTATAGCAGAGGAATTGTGCTTCGTGATGTTAATCAAGCGGGGCGAGATATTTCAGACACAATTCGGCGCGATTTTCTTCAGGCAAATGCCGAAAAGATTGACGCTACTGGCCTGAGAGTGCCGAATAATAGCAATTGGTCAACTGGTCGACTTTGCCTTGGCTCTCATTCTTATGTGTGGAATAATCCAAAGTATTTGGACGATCCTAGCCTGTTGGGCGGAAATAGTCTGTTTAAGGTTAATGGTAATCCAGTGAATTTGGTGCGCGTAGTTGATGCGGATAGTGGATTGTGTAAAAAAGACGCTTCTGGCAAATATCCGGAAACCGTTGATCTTGCGAAATCATCCAATTTGCTCAGGGCTATCAATAGTGGCGATGGTTCAATTGGTGTACACGAAGTTACGTTAGAAAAGATCACATCGGACAATTCAAGGGAGGCGCTGTATAAATTGACCTTTACGCTGGGGACGAGCAAGATGAGTGAAATAAGGAATTCTTCCTGTAAAGCTCCGACTGAAGATGATAGCAATTTTGAGTTCTGTGCTATAAATAAATTTGAGATGATTGTGAGGACAAATGGGTAAAAATACGCGACAATCGGGTGCTGTATCTCTTTTTGCAGTCATATTTGGCGCGATGTTGCTGACTATTGTTACTATTGGTTTTATCAAGTTGATGATTATGGATCAGCGGCAGTCCTCGAACAATGATCTGTCGCAGAGTGCTTATGACGCGGCTCTGGCTGGGGTTGAGGATGCTAAGCGTGTGGTTCGTGCCGCCCAGACGGGCAATATTCAAGCAGCGGGAGTGCTGAATGGTCCAATTAATTGTAATATGGTCGCGGCGTCTGGTGTCGTTGGAGGCAGTTCTTCTGGCGAAACTATTATTAAAACTGGCACGGATGCGGGTAAAAAATTTGATCAAGCGTATACTTGTGTAAAAATCACTATGAAATCTCAAGATTTTATATATAAGTCTATTGAGGAAAAATCTCAAATTGTGCCACTACGCGCAACTGGTTCATTCAACAAGATATCTATCGAATGGTATAGGCGCGATGATGAGAGCAATTTGAATGGTGCTAATGCTGTCAACACTGAAATATCCACTTCTGGGGATCTGCCGACGAAAAACAACTGGAATGCTAATTCGCCACAATTGATGCGCGTGCAGCTTATTAATCCAGGCGCTACCTTTAATTTAGCGGCGTTAGATTCAACTGGCGTCACTTCTTTCTTGCGGCCGAACGTTTTAAGATCAGACGTAGTAGGTCAGAATGGTACTGCTGTTTCTGGTAAGATTTCTGACCATCCACGCGCAACTGACGGGAATGAACACAATAATGGAACAAGTGTGGTTTCTTGCAGTAAGACATTCAAGTTTTCTGGCGAATATTCGTGTAAAGCGGTGATTGATGTTGATGAAATTCCAGCTGGTAGTGAAACAGCATTCTTAAGGCTATTGCCTATATATAAAGGTGGTAGTGTGAAGATTTCTCTTCAAAAAACTGACGGAACGATTGTCAATTTTGATGGAGTCCAGCCAATTGTCGATTCCACGGGGCGGGCAAGTGATTTGTTTAGAAGAGTTGAAGCTCGATTGCAAATAGGAGATGATTTCGCATATCCTAATAATGCGGTTGAATTAAAGAATAGTCTGTGTAAAGATTTCTCTGTATCTGGCGGCGGATCTGCTACCGCAGGTCGATGTAAGCCCATAAGCTAAGCTTCTGTATCACTATGGAATCTGTCGTGAATGTCTTTCAGATGCTGGTCGGTAACGTGCGTATATACCTGTGTTGTTGATATATTGCTATGCCCCAGCATCGATTGGACTGAGCGCAAGTCTGCACCGTTCATAAGTAAGTCGGTGGCAAAGCTATGGCGCATAGTGTGTGGGCTTACATGTTTTGTGATACCAGCTAATCTAGCATATTGACCAACCATTCTCTGAATGCTGCGCGCGCTTAATCTACGGTAGTCTCCGGAGGTGTTGGGAGTTGCGTGGCGTTTACTATAGCTTAAAAATAGGGCGGGTAAATTATCTGTTCTAGCTTCCAGATATGCCGATATGTGCTCGGCAGCACTTTTTGAAATAAAAACAGGGCGATCCTTTTGTCCTTTTCCTCGCACCATAAATTCGCGCCTCTTTAGGTTTATATGATCTCGGTTTAAATTGACCAATTCTGAAACACGTAGTCCGCTGGAAAATAGCAACTCAACGATTGCTCGATCTCTCAGTCCAGATTCTGTATCGGTTGGTATTTGATCGATCATACGTAAAATCTCGTCATATTGTAAAAAAGTCACTTGTTTACGAACTACTTTGGGTAATATAATTCTGTCGGCTGCTAGGCTTTTGATATTACGACGAGAAAGGTAGGTTAATAGACCTCGCAGTGCAATAAGATGATAACTTTGGGTAATTAAAGACAGCTCTTCGCCGGTGTTGTCATTTTTATAACGGTTTAACCAGAGGCGATACTGACGTATTAGTTCTGATGTAATTTTATCAACATTTATATCGCCGGCAAAATCGATAAATCTCTCCAGGTATAGTTGATAATTTATGATGGTTTTTTGACTACGTCCACCTTCAACCTCTAGGTGCTCTAAGAAATCAGTTAAGGCTTCTGATATAAACATAATATTTATTCTATCGCTAATGAATATGTTTATCAAATTATTTATTTCTGCTACTATATTAGAAAATAATAAGCAGAGGAGTATCTATGGCAGAAAGCGAAAAAAACTACTGTGGTGTTGAGAGGACATTGATCGTCTTTAAGCCTGACGCAGTTCAACGAGGTATCGTTGGGGAAATTTTACAACGTTTTGAGCGAGTTGGTCTAAAAATAGTTGGTGTAAAAATGACATCACCATCTAGAGACCATTACTATGCTCATTACGAGGACATCGGTAAATTGGCTACTCGTCGAGGCGAGGGAACTTTGAATATAACATTAGATATGATGATGGATGGTCCGGTCATAGCAATGGTATTAGAAGGTGTTGAAGCTGTTGCTGTTGTTAGGAAGATTGTTGGTCCAACAGAGCCTAAGTCGGCTGACATGGGAACAATTCGCGGTGATTACTCACACATTAGTTTTGGCTATGCAGATGAGTGCCAAAAGGGAGTTCCAAATTTGATTCACGCATCTGGCGATTCAGATGAGGCTGTTCGTGAGATCGAGCACTGGTTCAAGCCGGAAGAATTGGTAAATTATCACACATTAAGCGAAAAGTTTACTCGCTAAGCTAGTCTTTCCTGAGAGCTACCGTGGTATAATGGTTGTATGCCTCGGTAGCTCAACTGGATAGAGCAGATCCGTCCTAAGGATAAGGTTGTAGGTTCGACTCCTGCCCGGGGTACCAAATATATGACAGAACAAATTAAAGATAAGCAATTTGATGGGCAGCGTGACGGAGAGCAACTGTTGTTTGTGTTTCGTCGTCACATAATCGCTATGAGAAAAGGATTTTATCTGCTTCTCGGATCAATGACGCTTGGTTCATTGCCTTTTTTAATTTGGCAAGATAATTTGAATCTTTTATGGGTATTTGTTGGTGGATTTATTTTTGGTTTGATGCTCTTTTCCTATCATTTTTTGATGTGGTTTTATACTTACTATATTGTTACCGATCAGAGAATTCGTCAGATTACTCAGCATGGATTTTTTGGTAAAGATGTCATTGAGCTGAAATTGTCAAAAATTCAGAATATTAGTTATAGTATCCCGGGGTTTAGCGGAGAAATGTTTAAGTTTGGTACAATAGTTATTCAAACTTTTGTTGGAGATCTTGTTATAAAAAACGTAGAACATCCAGATAAGATCTATAATAAACTACAAGACGCAGTGGAAATTTCGACAAAGAAGGAGGATATTAATGAAGAATCTATTGAACCGTAAAGATAAAAAACAGCCAAAGGAGCTACCTAAGAGGATTACAAACGATACAGTAGCTCAGCACCGCGAGAAGGTCTTGGCGGCTGGTCGTAAGCATAAATATCCCATCCAGTACACCAAACGTCGATTGGTATGGATAACGATGCTCGTTAGTGTTGTTATTCTGATTATTTTCATTGCTCTTGGTTGGGCACAGTTATATGTCTGGAAAGATACAAGTGATATCGCATATAGGATAACTAAAATTTTACCTCTTCCTGTGGCTAATATTGACGGAGAAAATGCTGAGTATAGTGATTATCTTCTGTATCATCGTAGTTCATTGGCGGTATTGCAGTCTCAGGGGCAAGCAGATCAAAAGGACAAGGTTAAGTTCTATCAAAACCAGTCCATAGATAAGGCATTGGAGGTGGCATATGCCAAAAAACTTGCGAGAGAAAATAATATTACGGTAGATGATAAAAAGGTTCAAGATCTTATCAAAAAACAGCAGGAATCTAGCAAGCTATCGCAGTCCGCTTATGAGTCTGTAGTGAAGGACAACCTTCATTGGTCAATGGATGAGCTAAAAACTGCTATGAAATATACTTTGTTAAAACAGGAAGTGTCTTTTAAGATTGATAAAACAGCTAATAATCTAGCGTCTGACATTAAAAAGAGGTTGCAAGAGGGTAAATCCTTAAAGGATATCGCTACGGAAATGGGCGACAAAGTGCAGTCGGTATTTGATCTATCCGTATCTACAGATAATTCTGACGGAGGCCTAACGAAAGCAGCTATGTCATTAACAAAGGGTAAAATTTCAGGTCCTATAAAGACTCTTTCAGGTGACGGATATTATTTTGTGACGCTTAATAATATTGAAGGCAATACTGTAAATTACTCTTATGTAAAAGTTCCATTGACTGAATTTAATAACCAGTTTAACTACTTAAAAAATAACAATAAAGTAAAATATTTCATTTCTATCGATAAATAGTCGTTCTAGTTTGAAAAAACTCCTATTTTTGCTATAATTTCCTAAGGAGTTTGCCGTTGTAGCTCAGCTGGTAGAGCAGCTCATTCGTAACGAGCAGGTCGCTGGTTCAAGCCCAGTCAACGGCTCCATTTTATGAAAGACACTATAAAGAAATCGATAAAAATTGTTTTTAGCGACAGGACTGTGGCAACTCTTTTGATCGTTAACGTTGTTGTGGCTATTGTTGTATCTATATTTTTAGGATCATCAATAAAACATAGCGAGGCTCAGGTTATTACGCGCTACACTACGTATGGTGATGCGAATTTTTATAGGAGCCACTGGTCTAGTCTATTTAGTTATTTTGCTTTGGCGTTTATGATAGTTTTTGGTCACTCTGCACTAAGTGTCAAGTTAATCTCACTAGAGAAACGAAGCTTGGCTATATTTCTTTTGTGGTTAACGTTGGGTATTTTAGCTATTTTAGCTATTTTAGCCTATTCTATAATTAAAATTGCATCGATAGGATAATATATGGACATTGAGATTCCACTTGGTAAACGAACAAAAAAATATCGTTTTCTTGAGATGCTTCCTGGGCTGCTAAGTTATGGCGCTATTGTTCTTCTGGTTATCTTATCTATAGTAAGTCCCGTTTTAGCATCAATTTATTTGTTGACTATAATACTAATTGCTTTTGTAAAAACAATAGCTATCAGCTATAGGATAGTTAATGGTCATAATAATATGGTGAAAGCTTCAAAAGTCGACTGGAATAAGCGGTTATCTGATTTGGAAGATCCGAAGGATGCATATTCTAGACTGAGAGATAATCAATCTAAGGAGTTGTTATATCAACAACATGTAGACAATCTAAGATTTATGTCTGCTGCGGAAAATGGGTACTATCCTAAACCTAGTAATATTTACAACGCTCTTATTATGCCTGCATACAACGAGAGTATAGAAGTGATTGAGCCTGCTCTTAAATCGGTCTTAGATACTACATACGACAAGAAACATCTAATTGTAGTTTTTGCGTACGAAGAGCGTGGTGGCGTTGATATTGATACAACAGCTAAAATACTGAAAAAGAAATACGGCAAGTACTTTCACTCTTTCCACATTGTAAAACATCCAAAAGATCTGCCGAATGAGGTAGTTGGTAAAGGTGGAAACATTACGTATGCAGGCAAGTGGCTGGAGCAATATTTACAACAGGAAGAAATAGCCTTTTCTGATGTTATTGTTACAACAATGGATTGTGATAATAAGCCGCATAAGTATTACTTTGATTATGTGACGTATGAGTATATTACTCATGAAGACAGAAAACATTTATCGTTCCAGCCTATATGTTTGTTTACTAATAATATATGGGATGTTCCTGCGCCAATGCGAGTAGTGGCAACAGGTAATTCATTTTGGAATATTATCAGCTCCATGCGCCCATATTCTTTGCGTAACTTTGCGTCACATTCGCAACCAATGAATGCTCTCGTTGAGATGAACTTTTGGAGTACGCGAACAATTGTTGAAGATGGCCACCAGTACTGGAGAAGCTATTTCTATTTTGACGGTAATTATGAGGTTGTTCCAATTTTTGTGCCAATTTATCAAGATGCAGTGTTGGCTAATAGTTATAAAAAAACATTAAAAGCTCAGTTTATTCAGCTGCGTCGTTGGAGCTATGGAGCCTCAGATGTGGCGTATGTTGGTAACAACATATTTAATAAAAATAGGACGGTAAAATTTTGGCCCAGCCTGGCTAGGTTTGTGAGATTATTGGATGGTCATGTAACTCAGGCTTGTATTGCCCTAATTGTCGCTTTCGGTGGATGGGCTCCTCTTGTGCTGAATAGTGAAGCTGCGCGTAGTGTCGCTGCCCACCAATTACCAGATACCGTTAGTTTAATACAACAAGTAGCTATGATAAGTATTTTGGTATTGATTTTTGTATCGTTCAAGTTGTTGCCGCCTCGTCCAGAAAGATATAAGAAGAGTAGAAACACATTGATGGTCTTACAATGGTTCTTGATGCCTATTACTTCTATTGTATATAGCTCTTTGGCGTCATATAATGCACAAACTCACCTTTTGCTTGGTAAATATCTTGATAAGTTTGATGTGACAGAGAAGACTACTGTAGAGATGAATGATCAGAGCCGTGCTCAGAATAAGAGAAAGAAGGGCGACCACGACGTTTCTTCCTTTGAGGAGTAATAAGACTATGTTGTGCTGCGTATTGCAGAGCGGCTATTTGATCGAAATTCTGTAATGTTGAGTGGGTTATTTCGGCGATGTGTTGCGATGATATCGCGGGTTTGTTGTGTAGGTGTATTAATTTATCTTGTATAGTATTGGCCAAGTCGTAGCTATATGAGCCTGCTAATTTTTCGTTATGATTAAAACTTCGCGCAATACTAAGTATCAGTTTTCCTATAGAAAAATTATTTTTCTTGCCATCTTGTAATATGACAACGAGGGAAACCGCAGGCTTTTCATAGGTTGTAAAAGAATAACCGCATTGGTCGCATATATGTCTACGCCAGGTTGTTGGGCATTTTTTATTTTGACGAGAATTTGTTACGTGGGTTTTTCCGTGAAAACATTTTATGCATATCATATCAATATATTGACATACAACTATAAAAAAATCCAGTGGAAAAGTGCTGTGTAAAATAAAAATCGCCTCATTATAGAGGCGATTACTTTATAAATCTGAGAACTTAATTAAGCGTAGATCTTTCTTCGTTGATATTCTTGTTGTATTCGTAGTGAATTTTTGTCTTGCTCAATAAAGAACAGTGTTGTGGTTTTTTTGTGCCTAAACTAGCCGAGTCATGTTTACTCATACTTTAAATTCTAACATACTTATTGAATAAAGTCAAGGTACACACGGAAAACATGTAGGCTTGATCGTTTTTCGTTGTATTAACTAATTCTATTAATAAAAAGCCCCGTCTACTATCGACGAGGCTTATATGTCGTATCTGGTGGGCAATAGAGGATTCGAACCTCTCACCTCTTCAACGTCAATGAAGCGCTCTAGCCAAATGAGCTAATCGCCCAGATATAATAATATTACCATAACAGATGTCTACTATCAAGGAGCGTGGTATAATATTGGTATGAGTGAAGAAGAACTAAAATCTATGAGACACAGCCTGGCGCATATTATGGCACAGGCTATTCAGCATTTATGGCCTCAGGCGAAGTTTGGCGTGGGGCCGGCTATCGACAATGGTTTTTACTATGATATTTATCTTGACAACGGGACAATTTCTGAAGCTGATCTTCCGAAGATAGAAGAGGAGATGCGAAAGATCGTAGCGGCTAATTATCCGTTTGAGAGGCGTGATGTGTCAGTAGAAGAGGCTATTAATTGGGCTATAAGTGGAGATCAGTCATTTAAGGTGGAACTACTGAATGATCTTAAGAGATCTGGTACTACAGTTGCTAGTGAATTAGCTGGAGAAAAAATGGGATCTGTGTCTGACGGAGACAGTAAAGTCGAGACTGTTTCTTTGTATTCTCAGGGTGATTACACTGATTTGTGCAGGGGTGGACACGTGGATAGTACTGGAAAAGTTGGCGCATTTAAGCTTACTAAGACGGCTGGAGCATATTGGCGAGGCAATGAGAATAATCCACAAATGCAGCGAATATATGGTGTAGCGTTTGCTACGCAGGAAGAGCTGGATGAATATCTGAATAGATTGGAAATTGCAAAACAGCGAGATCATCGCAAGTTAGGCAAGGAACTTGATCTATATACGACCTCTCCTCTGGTAGGGATTGGTTTACCTTTGTTTACTCCTCGCGGTACGATTTTACGAGATATAGTGGCTCAATATTCGAACCAGCTGAGACAGAAGTTTGGCTTTGAAAAGGTCTGGACGCCTCATATTACGAAAAAAGATTTATATGAAACATCGGGCCATTGGGCTAAGTTTGGAGAGGAATTATTTTTAGTTAAGAGCCAAGAAACTAGTGATGAGATGGCTCTTAAGCCTATGAACTGTCCACATCATACGCAAATTTTTGCCTCACGACCGCGAAGCTATCGTGATATGCCGGTAAGGTACTTGGAGACGACAACAGATTATCGTGACGAAAAAACTGGTGAGTTAGGCGGATTAAATCGTGTGCGCTCATTAACTCAGGATGATAGCCATATATTTTGTCGTACTGATCAAATTGAAGGCGAGATTAATAATTTGCTATCTGCTGCTCGTGAGTTATATGGCTCAATTAATATGAAGCTCAGGGTTAGATTAAGCTATCGTGATGAGTCTGATTCGTATTTAGGCGACCTTAGCTTATGGGATTCCGCGCAGAACCAGTTAAAGTCTGCTGTTGAGAAAGTAGGCTTGGATTATTTTGAACAAGAGGGTGAGGCGGCATTTTATGGTCCAAAGATTGACTTTATGGCGACGGATGCAATCGGCCGTGAACATCAAGTTGCAACTGTGCAGTTAGATTTCGTGCAACCACAAAGGTTTGGTTTGGAATATGCAGATAATGATGGCAATTTTACAACACCAGTTATGATTCACTGTGCCTTATTGGGTTCAATTGAGCGATTCTTAAGTGTGTTTATAGAGCATACTGGCGGATGGTTTCCGTTTTGGGCGGCTCCAGAACAGGTTCGTATTTTGACGATTAACGACACGGTGCTAGAGTATGTTGATAAAATAACAACCATATTATCAGACATTACCCTCATGAGGCCAGTTAGATATAATGATGTAAGATTTACAATAAACTCTAGAAATGAATCATTAGGCAAGAAGATCAGGGAAGCTACCTCTATGAAGATACCTGTTCAACTTATCGTAGGACCAAAGGATATGGAAGCTAACGAGGTTAGTGTTCGCACGCAATCTGGCGAAGAAAAAATATCGTTGGAGCAGCTTGCTGAGTATATAAAATCTTTGTAGGGTTGAGTTAATTGGATAGGTTTATAAAATTAGATAACGGCGTTGATGAAGGTCGTCTACCACTAATTGTAATTGTTGGTCCTACCGCTAGCGGCAAAACGTCATTAGCTATACAATTGGCAAAGAGGTATAGAGGAGAGATAATTTGTGCTGACAGTAGAACTGTCTATCGTGGTATGAATATCGGTACAGCTAAGCCTTCTCCGGAAGAGCAGCAGGGGGTTTCTCATTGGGGTATTGACTTAGTGGATCCAGGAGATCCTTTCAGTGTGTCGCAATTTAAGGACTATGCATGTCAAAAGATTAAAGAAATCCGAAGTCGAGGAAATATTCCATTTCTTGTTGGTGGAACAGGGTTGTATATTGATTCTGTTATATTTGATTTTCAATTTGGAGGTAAATCCAGCAAAGAAAAGAGAGTTAGCTTACAAGAAATGACAATATCTGAACTTCAGCAATACTGTGCTAATCATGATGTAGTATTGCCGGAGAATAGTAAAAATAAAAGATATCTAATTAGGGCTATTGAGCGAGCCGGTAAAAAGCCATCTGGATTGGAAGTGCCGTTGAGTAATGCCATCGTTGTTGGAATTACTACAGATAAACAGTTGTTGAAGCAAAGAATTACAGATAGAGCAAAAAAAATGTTCAAGGATGGTATTGTAGAAGAAACAATAGGATTGGCCAATAATGCCGGGTGGTGTAATGAGGCTATGACAGGTAATGTTTATCCTATTATTAAGAAATTAATCGAGAAAGAAATAGACGAAGATCAGGCTATTCGGGAGTTTATTGCTAGTGATGTAAACTTAGTAAAGCGTCAGTTGACGTGGTTTAGGCGAAACCCATTTATTGAATGGGGAGATGTTCATTCGTGTGAACAATATTTATCTCGAGTATTAGATAGTAAGTAAAAAATATGTTACAATTATAGTACAATGATTGATTCATTATTTGGTTCAAAAACTAGGGTAAAATTATTACATCTTTTTCTGAATAATCCAGAAAAATCATTTTATGTGAGGGAAATTACTAGAATGATCGATGAGCAAATAAATTCTGTTCGTCGAGAGCTAGCTAATATGGTGTCTGTCGGCATAGTGCAACAGGACGCTATTGATAATAAGTTATACTATAGCGTAAATGAAGACTATCCTTACATTAAGCCGCTTGCAGCTATATTCTCAGATAAAAATACAGAAGGTGGCATGGGTGTTGCAAGTAGTGTTTCCTGGAAAGACTCTTTAGGGAGAATGAGGGGTTTAAGGTTGGCTATTATTTCGGGGAAATTAGTAGTCGGATCAAGCTCTGCTGTTGATTTGCTATTGGTTGGCGATGGTATGTCTGCCGTAACTATAAAAAATCTTGTTAAAAAAATCGAAAAAGATAGAAAAATAGAGATAAATTATGCCGTAATATCTTATGATGATTTCTATTATAGGATGAGTGTCAAAGATAGGTTTATAATGGATATTATAAGAAATAAGCACTTCGTATTGGTAGATACGGAAAATATAATGAGAAAGGAGTAGGTATGTTTGAAATAGAATATAAAGGAGCAAATGCTGTTATTATTACTACAAAGAAACTTCGTGTGGTATTTGATCCGAATTTAGAGATTGTCGGAGGAAAAAATGTTTCTGTGAATAATGACGTAGAAGTGGTTACGGAGGATCGGTTTGCTGTTGTGGATTCTACACCAAGACTACTATTTTCGGGTCCAGGTGAATATGAAGTAGGAGACATCTCATTGCTAGGAATTCCAGCGCGCCGACATATCGACACTGCAGATGATGTTAAAAAATCTACAATATATAAAATTACGATTAGTGAAGCTAAGGGAGTGGTTGTTGGTAATATTGAGAATAAACTAACTGATGATCAGCTTGAAAATATAGGTGTTGTTGATTTTGTAATATTACCTGTTGGTGGAAATGGATATACGTTAGACGCAATAGGAGCAACTTCAATAATTCGTCAATTGGATCCTAAGGTGGTGATTCCGGTGCATTACAATGACGCTACTTTGCACTATGAAGTTCCACAGGATGGTGTGGATGAGTTTGTAAAAAATCTAGGAGCTCCAGTTGTTGAGGCTGGTCCAAAGTGGAAGCTAAAGAAAATAACTGATCTGCCAGATAATTTAACGGTTGTTCAGATATCGAAAAGCTAGGGTCTTCTCGTTGAATTAAAAATAACTCCGATAATACAATCGGAGTTATTTTATTAAAATTTGATTTAGCGATTACTTATTAGTAGTTACGCCCAAAATACCTTTTTTCTTCAGGGTGCGAATAGCTTTTGTGCTTAAGGTCATGGTAATTTTTTGACCGTCAACAACAAAGGTTTTCTTCTGAAGATTTGGTTTGAAAACACGCTTAGTGCGGCGCAGGGAGAAGCTGACGTTATTGCCAAACTGCTTGCCTTTGCCTGTTAAATCACATCGTGATGCCATTTCCACTCTCTTTACTTTATTATTAATAACAATCCTTATTATTGTAGCGATATTTGTGTAATTAGTCAAGATTACGTATTGATGCTATAATAACACTTATGATTTCAGAAATAATAATAGTTTTGATTGTTATATTATTGTCTATGACTATTCACGAGGCTATGCACGCTTTTATGGGGTATGCACTAGGTGATAATACTGCAAAAGAAGAGGGAAGATTGACACTTAATCCCATAAGACATATCGATCCGGTGATGACTATTTTGCTTCCTTTGATTATGGTAGTATTACGCGCTCCAGTTTTCGGGGGAGCTAAACCTGTTCCATTTAATCCAAATAGAGTCCGTTTTGGCGATTGGGGGGCAGCTCTTGTTGCTCTTTCTGGTCCAATTACTAATTTAGTAATTGCCTTTATTGCGTTTGGCGTCGGAGTGTTTAGTGGCGTTATTAATAGCGCTGGGGTAGTACAGTCTACGATATTTGGGCTGATTATTTCTACCGCTGTATCGGTGAACCTGGGTTTTTTTGTTTTTAATATGCTACCAATTCCGCCTCTGGACGGATCTAGAATATTATACGCCGTAGCTCCGGATGGCATCAGGGGTGTTATGCAAAAAATTGAGCAGAACGGCATTCTTCTAGTGATGATTATAGTTGTGCTGTTTTCTGATGTAATCGGGCAGGTTATGTCGGGCTGTATTCAGGCAATTTTGCGTGTATTTATGAACATATTTGGTGTATAATAGGAACATACCCTGGATTTATCCGTGGGCGCGTATGATTTTCCTAACATCATATGATAGGGAGCTTTAATGATGATTTATTGTCGTGGCAATAAGTTGCGAGCACCCACCTTGCATTTATGCGGGGAATATCTAGCGCCCACAGACAAGTCTAGGGTTTAGTGCTATAATATACCATGTAGTCTGTTAGGTAATCGCTTAAGTTATACTTAAGAGGAAAGTCCGGGCAGCGAAGGATACGACAGTCGTTAACGGCGACCGGAGGCAACTCTAGGGAAAGTGCCACAGAAACGAAACTACCTTCGTATTTTATATACGAGGGAAAAGGTGAAACGAGTGGGGTAAGAGCCCACAGTCGTCTATGGCGACATAGACGAGAGGTAAACCCTGTCGGCTGCAAGGAGATCTGCAAATAGGATTATCCGTCCGCAGATCGATAACCGCTTGATTTGTTTGGCAACAAGCAAACTAGATAGATGATTGCTCTAGACAGAACCCGGCTTATAGGCAGACTATGAATAAAACACCCTGCATAATGTCAGGGTGTTTTATATTGGTAGATTTGTCCTACTATAGACTCGCTTTTACTATCTCAGAGAAAGCTTTTGGCTCGTTAACTGCCAATTCTGCTAATATTTTTCTATCAATCTCAATGTTTTTAGATTTCATAGAAGCTATAAGCTTGCCGTAAGTTGTGCCTTCTTGTCGAGCGGCTGCATTGATTCGGGTAATCCATAGACCGCGTAGATCGCGCTTCTTGTTTCGGCGATCGCGGTAGGCGTACTGTAGAGCTCTAATAACACCTTGTTTTGCAAGACGAAAACTTCTGGTGCGATTATGTTGCATTCCCTCAGCTGCTTTTAAGATTTTTTTGTGCTTAGCGCGTGCGGCAACTCCTCGTTTTACTCGCATAACTATACTCCCATTGCTCGACGGGCGTTCTTAGCCATCGAACCAGTTACTGTTGCTGTTGTATTGATTGCGCGTTTACGACTTTTTGACTTTTTAGCCAACAAGTGGCCGCCAAATGCGCGCTGGCGGGTCAATTTTCCGGTGCTGGTCAGCTTGATACGCTTCGCAGTGCCTTTGTGGGTCTTTAGCTTTGGCATTATTTACTCCTTATTACTACGCTCAGATTGCGACCAGCCATCTGAGGTTTTTGCTCTAATATTGCGTCTTCACTAAGGTGTTCCATGATTTTGTCGATCAATTCGTAGCCGATCTCTTTATGGGCCATTTCGCGACCTTTGTAGACCACTTGTATACGAACTTTATGTCCGCCCTCTAAAAATTTACGGATCTTCTTCAGTTTAACCTCTAGGTCTCCAGCTCCTATCTTTAGACCAAAGCGCATCTGCTTTAGGTCTCCAGATTTGGCTTGGCGCCGATTCTTCTGTTGATCCTTCATTTTTTGATACTGGTATTTACCCCAGTCAATGATTTTAGCAACTGGCGGATTGGCTCCCGGTGATATTTCAACTAGGTCAAGATTCATGTCGTTGGCCTTACTTAAAGCCTCTTTAAGGGACATGATTCCTAGCTGCTCGCCATCAGGACCAATTATCCGCAGTTCTCTTGCACGGATTGCTCCGTTGATACGGATTGATTTATTAATCTCTGGCTCTCCTTTTTTGAAGCAATTTTAGATTAACTCAGTTGCTATTGTAACAGAGATGTCTGTTATTTTCAAGGATAATAATTAACCTATGTTAATCTGTCTGTATTGTAGGCTTTCTGCTATATGTGTAATTTCTATGGATGTAGATCCTTCTAAATCTGCGATAGTGCGAGAAACTTTTATAACTTTAAAATAGCTGCGAGTGCTTAAATCTAGTTTTCTGGCTGCGTTCGTCAAGAAGGTTTTTGCAGATTCTGAGATTGATGTAATTTTATCAACGTTACTACTTGGAATATCATTGTTGTATTTATAGCTACACTTATATCTGTCTCTCTGAATAGAGTGGGCTTTATGTATCTCGGATAAAAATGTCTCTTGTTGTGATTTTGTCGACATTTTATTATTTAATAATTTTTCATGGGGGACTCGTGAAACCGATACCGTTAGGTCTATTCGATCAAGTAGCGGTCCCGATAATCTTTTTTGGTAATTTAGAATCTGATTTTGTGAGCATATGCAAGTTTTTTCTGGATCTCTAAGAAATCCACAAGGACAGGGATTCATTGTGGCTACTAATAAGAAATTGGCAGGGAAGTTGAATTTACCATTTGCACGGCTGACGGTAATTTCGTGATCCTCTAAGGGTTGACGAAGTGATTCAAGCACAGTGCGTGGATATTCGAGTAGCTCATCAAGAAATAGGACGCCTCTATGAGCTAAACTGATTTCTCCCGGCTGCACTTTCGATCCTCCGCCAATAATAGAGGCTCTGCTTGCGGTGTGGTGCGGCGACCTGAATGGTCTATCTATTATGGGATTATTTATTATAGTGTGTTCTCCAAGACTGTGAAGTTTTGTCACTTCTACTATCTCATCCTCTGATAGGGCTGGTAATAGATTCTTCAAAGATTTTGCCAACATAGTTTTTCCTGATCCCGGAGGGCCGGACAATAAAATATTATGTCTTCCGGCAACGGCTATCTGGATAGCTCTCTTTGCTTGTTCTTGTCCGTAGATGTCGTCGATGGTTGGCACGTTTTTATGATTGTAAGATACATTTTTTATTGATGATCTGTCTATTGGCTTAATAATCTTTTCTTTTTTGAGATGTAAGAAGAGTGATTTTAAGTTTTCTACTGGAAATACATCAATTCCAGTCACTAGCGCCGCTTGTTTGGCGTTTTGGGCTGGCACGTATACTGATTTAATTTTTTGGTTTTTAGCCACTTCGGCTGTGATAATTGCTGATCGTATTGGACGTAGGCTGCCGTCTAGCGCTAGTTCTCCCGCAAAAACCGCATTACTTACGTCGCTTTGGTTGAGTACGCCGTTGATGCATAAGATAGATAAGGCAATGGGAAGATCGAAATGAGATCCGTCTTTTGGCAACTCTGCCGGTGCTAAGTTGATGATTATTTTTCCTTTTGGAAAATCTAGGGAAGAGTTTTTTATTGCACTACGCACTCGATCTCTGGATTCATCGATGGCCTTATTGCCCATTCCGACAATTTGTAGACTAGGAAGCCCTTTTGACATATCTCCCTCAACTTCGATGATTTGTCCGCTAAATCCGTAGGGTGTAGCTGAAATAACTCTACTAATCATGAATCTATTAAAACATAAGCATGTAGATTTTTGAATGAGATCAGGGTATAATATGAATCGATATGCGGGGCTGATATAGCTTTCGACAATTGGACCTTATCACGACATTCTGCGAGTCGACGATACGCGTAACGTATGTTTTTAGATGCAAACTTTGTTGCAAAAGCAAAGTCATTCGTAGCGAGCGCTTTCGCTCCTAAGATGGCCTTTGCGCCAATCGCTGCCTAATTTTTAGCGATCATCCTTGTATTGTGGCAACAGTCAATATCTAAGGGTGTTATATCTATGTTGCTTGCTATATATTTGGAAGTAGCGGATATATAGGACTTTTTCTACGTAACGTAGCTCGGTATTTTTGGCTTATTTTTAAGTCGAGTGGCGTTATAAATTAAATTGAAATAAGACTATGCTTGTAGACGAATATCATGATACCAGTTGGACCCGGGGGCAGTACCCGGCAGCTCCACCAGATAGATTAGATTAAAAGTCAGCCTTATCGCTGACTTTATTTATGTCAAAGAGTAGAATTTATCTTTAATATAGAAAAACAACCACCTGCGAGTAGTGGTTGTTTTCAAAAAAGTGGAGTTTTACAATTTCTTTTTATTTTTGGCTTCTGTATAACTTTTTTATTCAGAAGCTACCCCTATAATAAGCTATATAAATGCTTATGTCAACAATATTTTTGTAAAAAGTTGAGTAAAAAATACCACACATTTTATAATCTTCTTTCTAATCTTCGCAACTATTTTTCTAATGGCTTTTACTGTGAAGTTATATGTCAGAGACTGGCGTTTGTTTGATGGTTTTCTATGGCTTTTATGTGTGCGACAAATTAAATTGTCGCACATTTTCTAGGATTCTTTTATTGAAGTGTAAAAGGTGGCTTTGTGCACTATGAATAAACTTTATACTTTCGTTTTGTAATTTTTAATTAAAACTGTTGTATAGCATTTTTGATGTATAAGATTTAATATGTATACTGATGCTTGGATGTTCTTATAATAATATAAAAAATAATTTTGTTAAGTTTGCTATAGTGCGACAATAAAAGTGAACAGAGTTTTATAAAGCGGGGAATAGAGATTATTATTTTATTGCGAATTTGAGTGTTAGACGTTGGTCTGATATTGACTGTACGAACCTATTTTTGTGGCAATGTTTGGATGACGGGTAATAATAGGTTAGTTGTGTAATTGGGTGGTCGCTAAGTCAACGATATCTTCATTGAATGGTGCATAATCCGTGCTAGATAATACTCAAAAATGACAAGATTGTTGTAAAATACACAGATAGCCATAAAGCGATATGAGAATAATTAACAGATGATAATTTTAACAACATTAAAAAATAGGTGAAAATTACAATGCTTTTTGGCCGAGTGATGGTTGACATCTAAATAGGGCTATGCTAGTATAAGGTTAAGCTTTTAGAAAAACAAAAAAGCAAAAATACATTAACAATAAAATTTATATAAAGCTACATTTTGCGTATAAACTGACGGACAGTTGGCTGCATGATTTTTATAATGACGCAGCCAATGCTCCGCCTTGTAAAAGCGTTGAGCGCGCGGTTAGTACCGCATACATCCAGTTAATCCTCGTTAAATAGCTAGCGGTGAGAGTCCTGGATGTATGCAGAGGAAAACTGCAAGGATGCTCCTTAACTAAGGAGCGGTCAAATCGCCTCGAGCGGTAATAGGCAAGTAGCACCCGCGCCTAATAGTTATTTTTTATCGGCGGATGGTTTGTGTCTATATGCTATAGTATTATCGCTCAGGCTTCTTGTGTATAGTATGATGTGAGTATGGGGATGAAGATAATTAGTTTTATAGCGTTGGTTGCATTGATTTTGACTGCGGTTATTTTGAACGCAACAAACCCGAGTTCTGCTGGTCCGTTTGGGATTTTAGCGTTTTTTGTATGTTTGTATGTACTATTTATCTGTCTAACTTATGTAGTATTTTTAACATCGGAGCGAATAGCTGCGAAATTTTTTAATTTCAAGAATAGTCGCAATGAATCTAAATATAAGACGTATTATTATTCTACCGTAATCTCTCTTGCCCCAGTTATTTATGTGGGTATGCAGTCAATGGGAGATGTTGGGATTTTTGAGATATTATTACTTGGTGTGTTTGAATTGCTGGCGTGTTTTTTTATACATAAAAGATACTAATTCCGTCCTGAACGTAGTCGTGTATTTTAAGTAGTTACGTGGTACAATATATTTATGAATCCCGAACTGCCACAAGTTAATAGGACCCCTGAGGTGCAGCCACAAAATATAGGTGGCGGTGAGTATAATGTAGAAAATACATCATTAAATCCTGAGATCGGAAGGGAGTCCGAGCAGTCACTTGGTGCTAGGGTTGAACAATATAACAATATCCCTGTGGCTTTGCCTGTTGATAATACTACAACAGTTCCTTTATCTCAATCTCAAAACGACGCTCAAAGTACGAATCAGTCGGGGGTAGTAGCTGATGATGATACTCCTCTAGTGGCAGCGGATGAAGACTTGATAGAAAGAGAGTGGGTGGATAAAGTTAAAAAGATTATAGCTTTAACAAAAGATAATCCTTATGAGAGGAATAGAGTTATTGCACAGCTGCAGGCTGATTATTTAAAAAAACGATATAATAAGACTTTAGGTCAAAATGACGACGGTAGTAAGTAGGGTTTTATATGGGTGCGGGTCCTTTGATAGTTAGTTTTATAGCGATTGTTATTATAGCCGCTGGTTCTGCGGTAGCTTTTGTGTTGTATCGTAACATGCTGAGAGAAGCCAAAAATTATGAACGAGGCTTGAAGATGGTGCCGTTGCTTATACATTTGCCTCCGACAAGTGAAGACGTCAATAGTTCAAATCGAGATGAGCGAGATTTAACTGAAGAGGTGCTGTCGCAGGCCCAGGTGATGTACAATATCATCTCAAGTACGGCGACTAAAGGATTCAAAAGTAAAGTCTATGGCCAACGTCATATATCGTTTGAGATTGTTGCACATGGTGGGTTAGTCCACTATTATGCTGTTGTTCCGCTAGTGTTAGTTGATGTTATTCGTCAAGCTGTAGCGGCGGCATATCCTTCTGCTAGTCTAGAAGAGGTATCTGATACTAATATATTCAGTAAGGTCGGCAAGATGAGCGGAACCATCGGTGGCGAATTCACCCTGAAAAAATCCTTTGTTTATCCAATATCTACTTATCAGGAGTCGAAAAGAGATGCTTCCAGGGCATTATTAAATGCTTTATCTTCGGCGTCCAAAGAAGATGGAATAGGTGTGCAATTTTTACTACGTCCGGCGTATGACGGTTGGTCCAAGGCTTCAGAGTCTCATATTGATGGCATGAAGAAAAATAAGGGCAAGAAGAAAGGCTTTGGAGGCGTTGCTCCTATGGATATTATGGAGGCTCTGTGGAAACCGCCAGAAAATAATGAAAAAGACGGTAGCTCTAATTCTGAGGACAAGCAGCTAACGTCTTTAGAGCAGGCGGAAGTGGATGCTATCAGCGAAAAAGCTCGCTATCCTGCGTATGAAGTTTTGGTGCGTGTTGTAATTTCGTCAAACACTGCGGCGCGCTCTCAAGTGTTGTTAAAAAATATAATAGCAGCATTCTCGTTGTTTGACTCACCGCGCAATAATGGGTTTAAGTTCTCTTTAACTAGGAATGTTGAGGAAATGACAACAGCATATATTATGAGGTTCTTCCCTCAGGAAACTCGTAGTAATATTCTCAACAGTGTAGAAATGGCAACGTTATTCCATTTGCCTGGAGCTAACGCGATCCCAACTTCACAAGTCAAGCGACAGATGTCCAAGCAGGTTGATGGACCAACAGACGTTTTGGATGAGGGTTTACTGATTGGATATAACGAATTTCGAGGAGTCAAAAAACCTATTCGAATCGGCACAAAAGACCGTCGCCGCCACGTATATATTATTGGTCAAACAGGCGTCGGTAAGTCTGTCTTGCAGGAAAATATGGCTTATCAGGATATGATGGATGGTCGGGGATTCGCCTTTATTGATCCGCACGGTGATTTGGTTGAATCTTTATTGGGTAAGGTCCCGAAAGAGCGTGTCGAGGATATTATTTACTTTAATCCTGCCGATATGACTAATCCAATTGGTTTGAATATGTTTGAGTTCGACACTCCAGACCAAAAAGACTTTTTGGTCCAAGAGGCAATTAATATGTTGTATGGCCTTTACGATCCAGGCCATACGGGAATTGTTGGTCCTCGCCTGGAGCATATTTTTAGAAACTGCGCCTTGCTGCTGATGTCAGATCCTGCTGGCGGAACGTTTATTGACGTGCCGAAGTGTCTTATTGATCCTGAATTTGTAAAAAGCAAGCTTAAGTATGTAAAAGATCAGCAAGTTATTGATTTCTGGACAAAGGAATTTCCTGCGTCACAGAGGTCAAATGAGGCAGGTGAGGTTATTTCATGGGTTGTATCAAAGTTTGGTCCATTTATTTCCAACGATGCAATGCGCAATATCATTGGTCAGACCAAATCTGGATTTAATTTGCGTGAAATTATGGATAATAATAAGATTTTGCTGGTTAACTTGTCGAAAGGTAAGATGGGTGAACTTAATTCGAAGCTTCTGGGTATTATTTTTGTGATGAAGTTCCAGGCGGCAGCGATGTCTCGAGCGGACATTCCAGAGGATCAGCGAGTTGATTTCTCATTGTATGTTGACGAGTTCCAGAACTTCGCCACTGACAGCTTTGAATCTATTTTGTCTGAGGCTCGTAAGTATAAATTGAGTCTTATTATGGGTAACCAGTTTATGACGCAGCTAACAGATAAGATACGAGAAGCTATTATTGGTAACGTCGGTACGGTTATTTCTGGGCGTATCGGTGTAACTGACGCCGAATTGATGGTTAAGAAGTTTCAGCCGACTTTTGATGTCGATGACTTGGCTAAATTGCCAAACTTCCAATCTATAACTTCTGTGATGATTAATAATGTGCCGTCTGCGCCGTTTAGTATGAATTGGATTCCTCCAATGGGGCAAGTTAATAATCAGCTGAGAGACGCATTAGTAAGGTTGTCTGCTGCTAAATATGGTAGACCGCGAGCTGTTGTTGAGAAGGAGATATTTGACAGGATTAGAGGTAGTGTGCAGCCAAAGACGAGTCCTTCTCAATTAGCGCCTTCTACTAATCAAAAGGCGCCCGGCGGGTCATCGTTCTTGGATGAATGGCTAGCAAAGAGACAACAGCTAGGAGGAAAGCCCGCTTCTAACTCAACAGCCGTAAGACCAGTAAATTCGCAAGCCCCACAGGCTTCCTCACAAATACAGAATCCGCAAGGCCGCCCAGAGGTGGCTAATAATGCGTCTTCTAATATAAATAGTGTAAACGCTACGGCTTCTAATCTTGACAGCAAACAGCAAAGCCAATCTTCTGCGATAGATAGTGCTGTCATCAATAGGACAAATGTGTCTATGACTACAAATAATAACCCGGTCTCTTCTGTAAATGTAAAACCGAGCCAACCTGTGGTTAAGAATCGGCTCGATTTACGTAATGGTGATGATGACGATAGCGAAGTGATGATTAGCTTGAGATAAGATTCAACATCTATCTAGCTATTTTTCCTGTTGTTGATAAACCCTACTCGAGCATATTCGATAACAGCGCCAATAGACCAGCCAGCTACAAACAGGATAATAGTTTCTGAACCTGATAATAGATATCCGTATCGTTTGGCGATAAAATACACAACGACAGAAGCTATTGCGCCTAAGGCGCCAGAGATGATTAAGTTAGGGCGGGCAACAGTATTGCCGATTGCGTCACTAGTCTTTTCGACGACTGGATTATGAATGACCTTACTGAAAGCCCTGGATGGAGCTGATAGTTGGTCTTGTACATTTTCCAAAGTCTTCTTATACGAAGCTTCAATATCTTTTTTTGTAAGAGGCTTATCTTCTTTTATCTCTTTAGATTCTTTTTGTTCTTGCCGCTTTTCTTGGCGGGCGGCAATTTCTATAGCCTCATGTTTAATGCTATTTTCATTTTCGGCATTTGATTTTTCTTTTTCAACCGCCTTTTCTAGAGATCTTTCGATTTCAGCAGCTTTTTCTCTGTTTAAATCTGCTAACTCTCTGGTGTCGACAGCATTCTCTACGGTAGATTTTAATTTTTCACTCATTTTTCACCTCCTATAAAGTTCCTGCGGACATGTCTCGCCGAATGATTCTAACTTCTTTATTTAATTGACGTGATCGAGCGTAGAAGTATACGACCACGGCTGCAATAATTCCTGCAAACATCATATTCTCGCTGGCGCCAGTTTTTGGTAGTTGCGAAGTGGTTTGTTCAATAACTTTCGGTGCGGGGCAGTCAATTTTTGTGCTGACAGTATTGCCAAATGTGTTATCAATCCTACAGTCATAAGACATTGGATTACTTTTACCGCTAGCCATTGCCGGAATACTGTTCTTTATTTGGACGGTAAAGCTGCGCTTCTGGGTCTCTCCTGGCTTGATCTTGATAGGGTTCCATACTAGTACTTTTGCGTTGCCGCTGCCAGCGCTAGCACCTTTATCATCTGTCAATGTTCCACCGCCAGCGTCGAATATGTCTGCATATTCCAATAAATCACTGACTTGATCTTTGAATGTAAACTCCTCCTCTTTAAGACCTTTGTTTTTTACTGAAAGAGTGTAGGTAATTCGATCTCCAGATTTCGCAACCGTAGTTGTTGCGTCAGCGTTATTCTGGGTGAGATTAACTGCGGTTTTTGTCTGTACGAACGAGGCAGAACATCGACTATCGTTAATCCATATAGTAGAGTCGCCTGGACATGGTTGGCACTGAGGGTCGTCCTTTAACAATTTAGGGTTTTGAGGACATCTTGCTGGCTCTGGTATAGTAAATGTCTTTACGCAGGCATTTGAAGTTCTATCTCCTAATGAGCTATGTACAGTTAAGACTACTTTGTATGATTCCGGCGTTTTTTCTGTATACGTAGCTATTCTATTATTGCTATTTATAGTTTTTATTAGAGTATTTCCTCTGTATACGCTATAGGTGTATTTTTGAATCGTAGCACCGTTGGCCACGCTGGCATTAGCGGTAAATTGGTATGTATCTCCGTTCTTTTTTACGTCTAGAGCATTACAGGTAGCTACTGGCTTAGGTGGAGTAGAACAATATGGGTATGTGCCAACTTGTCCTGTTGGGCATTGATGACTTGGTGGTGCGATTTTAAGGATTAAGTTACCGCAGTTGAGCATAATTGCAAACCATCCAGTTCCTGCTGAATATCCAACGAATGCTCTATATGAGAAGCTACCCCAGAGGTTGTGAGGTCGATAATAGAAAGTGCGAGCCCCTCCTTGAGATGTGCGCACTACATATGAACCTTCACCTCTTGATGGTCCAAAATGAGGCGTAAGCCCCCAAGAATAAGTTCCCATGTTGCTATTTAAGGTTTGGAGGTTTCCTGTAGCAGCTACCAAGTTGGCACGACTAATGCCAAGGTGATTATAGAGGTCGCGAATATTATTTGTGTTCGCGTCATAATGAGCCATCAGTTGCTGGCCGCTAGAAATTCCGCCGTAAATTAAGTCGCTGGAATCTGCTGCATTGGCTGATTCTGGTGGTGAAAAAACAGTGAAAGATTGCACAATAAGCGCTAGGGCGGTTAAGATAAGCCCGATCTTTCGGGTAGCTTCTTCTTTACGCAAGCGTTTCGCATAAAAGCCCAAATTGTGGATCATTGAAGGGCTGTATGGTAGGCGCGAGATAATTTTTTTGAACATTTTGACCTCTTTTATTTTTGTTGTTATATAACTTTAATCTAACTTTAGCATAAGCATGCTGAAAAAGTAAATAGTTTGAGAATATATCTATTTTGATGTATAATAGGCTTGTTGAAAAGAGCTGATAATTCAGATAATAGTGAGGGAGATATGGCTAAACAAACAAATGAACAATCTTATGATGGCTCACAAATCCAGGTCCTAGAGGGCCTTGAGCCGGTTCGTAAGCGTCCAGGAATGTACATCGGTAGTACGGGGTATGAGGGCGTACATCACTTGATTAAGGAGATTGCCGATAACTCAATTGACGAGGCAATCGCTGGTTATGCTACAAAGGTCGAAGTAACTTTGTTAAAGGATGGTGGTGTTCGAGTATCTGATGACGGTCGTGGTATTCCTGTCGATAAGCATCCAAAGACGGGCAAGAGTACGTTGGAGACGGTATTAACAATCTTACACGCCGGTGGTAAGTTTGGCGGCGGCGGCTATAAGGTTTCGTCTGGACTTCACGGTGTTGGTTCTAGTGTTGTGAATGCATTGTCTACGCGGATGATTGCTGAGGTTAGGAAGAATGGTAAAATCTATCGCCAAGAATACGCAACAGGCGTGCCTCAGACAGAATTAGAAGTAGTTGGAAAGTCTGATGATTCTGGAACGACAATTACATTTTATCCAGACCCAACCATCTTTAAGGAGACGGTTAATTTTGACTATAAATGGGTTGTTAATTATCTTCGTCATCAGGCGTACCTTACAAAAGGCATTCACACGTCGGTTATTGATGAGCGAACTGGCGAACGAAAAGCTTTCTACTTTGAGGGCGGTATTCAGAGCTATGTAAAAAACCTGAATATTGGCAAGGACGTTTTATCGGACGATATATTTTACGTCGAGAAGCAGGTTGAAGATTGTATGGTGGAAATTGCGGTTCAGTATAACGATACTTACGCTGAAGTGGTAAAGCCATTTGCCAATAACGTCTTAACTCCTGATGGTGGTACTCATTTGGTTGGTTTTCGAACAGCCCTCACGCGTGTAATTAATGATTATGCTCGCAAGAATAGCTTGCTGAAAGAAAAAGAGGATAATCTGACTGGTGATGACATCCGCGAAGGTTTGACGGCAGTTATTTTGGTGAAGTTGCCAGATCCTCAGTTTGAAGGTCAGACCAAGAATAAACTTGGTAATCCAGAGATGCGCCGCTATGTTGATCAGGTGATGAGCGAATATTTTGCGTATTACTTGGAGGAGAATCCAGCTACAGCGAAGAAGGTTGTCGGCAAGGCTACATTGGCGGCACGAGCTCGTAAGGCGGCAAGGGCTGCGCGCGATAACGTTATCCGTAAGGGAGCATTTGAAGGCTTAAACTTGCCATCTAAATTGACGGATTGCTCATCTCGTAACCGAAAGGACTGTGAATTATTTATTGTCGAGGGTAATTCGGCTGCGGGTTCTGCTAAGGACGGTCGCGATTCAACTATTCAGGCTGTTCTTCCTCTTCGCGGTAAGGTGTTGAATACTGAGCGCGCAAGGTTTGATAAGATGTTTGCTAATGCCGAAATTGTTTCGTTGATTAAGGCTATGGGCGTTGGAATTGGCGACCAATTTGACATTAGTGGTATTCGTTACGACAAGATCATATTTATGACAGATGCCGATGTTGACGGTGCGCACATTTCTACGCTTTTGATGACATTCTTCTTCCGATATATGTCTGAAGTGATTGAAGCGGGTCACGTATATCTAGCGAAGCCGCCTCTATTTGGACTAAGTAGAGGAACTGGCAGTAATCGTAAGATAGATTACGTCTATGATGAAGTAGCCCTCGAGCAAAAATTGAACGAAAAGATCAATGAGCGCAAGGCTGCTGGTGTAAAGATTGATGAAAATGCTGAGAAATTTAAGCAGGCAGGCTACACGGCACAACAGCGATTTAAGGGTCTTGGTGAGATGGATGCCTCCCAATTATGGGAAACGACTATGAATCCAGAAAATCGAACATTAGTGAAGGTTAATATTGAAGATGCAGAACGGGCAGACGCGATATTTACGAAGCTTATGGGCGATAGTGTAGAATTGAGGAAAAATTTTATTCAAACAAATGCCGCTAAGGTTAATGTGGAAGATTTGGACTTTTAAGGAGGAGATATGGCGGACAATGACAATAAAAATATAGTAGAACCGGAAATTCTGAACGAAGAGCCAGAAGTTCGCGGTATTGAAAAGTCGACAGTTGAGCGTGTTATGGAAGACTCCTTCCTCAAATACTCCATGTCGGTTATTATTGACCGTGCTTTGCCAGACGTTCGTGACGGACTGAAGCCTGTTAATCGCCGTATTTTGTATGCGATGAATAAGAATGGTTGGCGCGCTCCTCACGCTACGGTGAAGTCGGCGAAGATTGTCGGTGAAGTAATGGGCAACTACCACCCGCATGGTGACTCATCAATTTATGACGCCATGGTGAACTTGGCTCAACCTTGGAAGATGCGTTATACACTGGTTGAAGGTCAGGGTAACTTCGGTTCTATGGACGGTGATGAGCCAGCGGCTTCTCGCTATACTGAGGCGCGAATGGATAAAATTGGCGGCGAGTTGCTGTCTGATATCGACAAAGAAACCGTTGACTTTCGCGATAACTTCGACGGAACAGAGAAAGAGCCAGTAGTTTTGCCGTCAGCCGTCCCAAATATTCTATTGAACGGTCAGATGGGTATTGCTGTTGGTATGGCAACGAATATTCCGCCACACAACCTTGGCGAGGTGGTTGACGCTACAGTCGCTCAAATAGATAATCCTGAAATTACATTAGATGAACTGTTGACACACATTAAGGGTCCTGATTTTCCGACGGGTGCGGAAGTTTATGGCGGTGCGCCAATGCGTCAAGCATATGAAACTGGGCGTGGTTCAGTTACGATTCGTGCGGTTGCGTCGATTGAAGAGCGCAAAAATGGTCGTTACAGTATTATAATCACCGAAGTTCCATATGGTATGAGCAAGGAAGGTTTTGTTGATAAGGTTCGAGAACTTGTCCTTGCCAAAAAAATAACGCACATTGCCGATGCGCGAGATGAAAGTGCTCGCGGTAAGGTTCGAGTTGTTGTTGAACTGAAGAAAGATGCTTATCCAAAGAAGATTCTTAACCAATTGTATAAATTGACTGGATTGCAAACATCATTCCATTATAATGTCCTGGCTTTGGTCAATGGTATTCAGCCTAAGGTCATGGGCTTGAAAGAGATTTTGGCGGAATTCATTAAACATCGCCAAGGCGTTATTCGACGCAGGACTGAGTTTGAACTTCGAAAAGCTAAAGAACGAGCTCATATATTGGAAGGTCTGAAGATTGCGCTTGATCATATCGACGAGGTGATCAAGACAATTCGCGAAAGTTATGACGATGCCGACAAGCGTTTGATGGAGAGATTTGGTCTGTCGGAAATTCAAGCGGCCGCAATTTTGGCGATGCAGCTACGACGACTGCAGGGATTGGAGCGCGACAAGATTGAAGAAGAATTGAAACAACTTCATGAACTGATCAAGAAGTTGGAGGCGATTTTGGCTGACGAGAACGAGATTTTGCGTGTTGTTAAGGAAGAATTGCTCGCTATGAAAGAAAAGTATGGTGATGATAGACGCAGTAAGATTATCAATCACGAATTAGGAAAGTTCTCTGACGAGGAATTGATTCCAGAGGAAGAGTCGGTAATTCTGCTTACAAGCGAAAATTACATCAAGCGAACCTTAGTAAGTGATTATCGTAGGCAAAATCGTGGTGGTAAGGGCAAGCGTGGAATGACAACCAAGGAGGAAGATGTCATTGATCAAGTCGTTCAGGCGAGCTCGCATGATTATTTGCTATTCTTCACCAATATGGGTAGAATTTTCCGACTGAAGGCTTATGAGGTGCCCGCTGCTAGCCTAAGCGCGAAAGGTGTTGCGGCCGTTAACTTGTTGCAACTTCAGCCAGAGGAGAAGATAACAGCGATTATCAAGCACGAAAAGAACGCCAACGAAGACGGCTATCTGTTCATGGCGACAAAGAAGGGTACAGTTAAGAAGACTCCTGTAAAAGATTATGCCAATGTTCGTACGAACGGATTGATCGCAATTAAGCTAGATGAAGGTGATGAACTTCGCTGGATAAAGAGAACGACTGGAGAAAATGATGTGATTATATCTACGTCTGCAGGACAAGCCATTCGCTTTAATGAGAAAGATACGCGCCCAATGGGCAGATCAGCTCGTGGTGTTCGTGGCGTCAGGTTGCGTCCAAATGATTCTGTTGTTGGTATGGATATCGTTACGGGTGACGACCAAACCTTGTTGGTGGTTAGCGAGAAAGGCTTCGGTAAACGCACAAAGGTATCGAATTTCCCAAGTCATAAGCGTGGTGGAGTTGGAATAAAAGCCGCAGTTGTAACTGCAAAAACTGGTCCGATTATCTCTGTGCAGACTATTGATCCAGAAATAACAGAGGCGCTGCTGGTTTCTCAGAATGGTCAGACTATTCGCCTGAGCTTGAGTGATATTAAATTGCTCGGAAGGACGACTCAGGGTGTGACGATTATGCGTCTATCTGACGGCGACGCTGTTTCGTCAATCGGCTTGATGGCGGATCGCCCGCAGGATGAGGGTAATTAGTAGTGAAGGTCTTGATAGTTCCAGTAGTCGCATGGGCGATATCCCAAGGGTTGAAGCAAGTGTTTCATCTCATGGGGCGTAATCGTCGAGTATTTAGCGGTGATACAAACCCAAAAATACTTCTATCCGGAGGTATGCCAAGCGCTCATAGTGCGATTGTTGTATCGTTGGCGGTATTTCTGGGGCTACAAGACGGCTGGGATAGTTCTGTGTTTGGACTAGCTACTTGGCTGGCTATTATAGTGATGTATGATGCTATGATGGTTCGCTATTCGTCTGGAATGCAGGGCGAAACACTTAACAAGCTGATTTCAGAGCAGGGTAGTAAGTTGAAAAAACTTCGTATTGCTCATGGTCACACCCCTGTAGAAGTGGCTGCTGGGGCGGCTATTGGTGTGGTTGTAGCTGCCGTTGTATTTTTCGCAACAAAATAATTGTAAAAATCTATTGACCTGAGCAGTTATATACTGTAAGATTAGTAACAAGTCTGGTTGCTGGAGTGCGAGTTAAGCAACGATTTACAATCTGTAAAGCGAGGTAAATCATACTTCAGTCTGACTTAAGATGAACTTTAACAATTTGATTGTGCAATATCATCGTCAGTTTATATTTTTGTAGAGCCTTAATACTTTGATACAAAGTAGATTTTAACGGAGAGTTTGATCCTGGCTCAGGATGAATGCTGGCGGCGTGCCTAACACATGCAAGTCGAGCGGCAGCGAGTTTTACACTGAATTCTGGAAGCTTCTGGGTAATATAGAAGATTTATTCGAGAATTTTGTGTAAAATGTCGGCGAGCGGCGGACGGCTGAGTAACGCGTAGGAATTTGCCCCAAAGTGAGGAATAACTGCCCGAAAGGGTAGCTAATGCCGCATATGGTCTTCGGATTAAAGCCTTCGGGCGCTTTGGGAGAAGCCTGCGTTGGATTAGGTAGTTGGTAGGGTAATGGCCTACCAAGCCGACGATCCATAGCTGGTCTGAGAGGATGATCAGCCAGACTGGAACTGAGACACGGTCCAGACTCCTACGGGAGGCAGCAGTGAGGAATCTTCCACAATGGGCGAAAGCCTGATGGAGCAACGCCGCGTGAAGGATGAAGGCCTTCGGGTTGTAAACTTCTTTTATGAGTGAAGAATATGACGGTAACTCATGAATAAGCACCGGCTAACTACGTGCCAGCAGCCGCGGTCATACGTAGGGTGCAAGCATTATCCGGAGTGACTGGGCGTAAAGAGTTGCGTAGGCGGTTTAATAAGTGAATAGTGAAACCTGGTGGCTCAACCATACAGACTATTATTCAAACTGTTAAACTCGAGAATGGTAGAGGTAACTGGAATTTCTAGTGTAGGAGTGAAATCCGTAGATATTAGAAGGAACACCGATGGCGTAGGCAGGTTACTGGGCCATTTCTGACGCTAAGGCACGAAAGCGTGGGGAGCGAACCGGATTAGATACCCGGGTAGTCCACGCCGTAAACGATGGATACTAGCTGTTGGAGGTATCGACCCCTTCAGTAGCGAAGCTAACGCGTTAAGTATCCCGCCTGTGGAGTACGGCCGCAAGGCTAAAACATAAAGGAATTGACGGGGACCCGCACAAGCGGTGGATTATGTTCTTTAATTCGATGATAACCGAAGAACCTTACCAGGGCTTGACATCCAGGGAAGGTCTGCGAAAGTAGACTGTGCCTTTTGGAACCCTGTGACAGGTGATGCATGGCCGTCGTCAGCTCGTGTCGTGAGATGTTAGGTTAAGTCCTTCAACGAGCGCAACCCTTGTGAATAGTTGTATTTTTCTATTCAGACTGCCCCGGTAACGGGGAGGAAGGAGGGGATGATGTCAGGTCAGTATTTCCCTTACGTCCTGGGCTAGAAACGTAATACAATGGCTAGTACAATGCGCAGCGAAGCCGCGAGGTGAAGCAAATCGCATCAAAGCTAGTCTCAGTTCGGATTGTAGGCTGAAACTCGCCTGCATGAAGTCGGAATCGCTAGTAATCGCAAATCAGCAAGTTGCGGTGAATACGTTCCCGGGTCTTGTACACACCGCCCGTCAAACCATGAAAGTGACCAACACCCGAAGTCCGATTCGTCGGCCTAAGGTGGGGGGCATGATTGGGGTTAAGTCGTAACAAGGTATCCGTACCGGAAGGTGCGGATGGATTACCTCCTTTCTAGGGAGTAACGATGCCAATCTGTCGAGCAATCACAGATTGAGCTAGGTCGGTCTCGTAAATGTGTCGAGCTTACATATTTACAATAGTCCTCTCGAGGACGAGACAAAAGTTCAACCTTTCTCTACGATAAGCCGATTGATGAATTGCACAATTAAGTTGTTAAACGAAAAAGTCCCTCTATGAGGGGCTTTTTTATATGGCATATTTAATCAAATCTGATATTTTGGTAGAATTGTGATTATAAAAAAATAGCCAATAATTTTTGGCTATTTATGTTTTTTGTAGGCGTCTATTATAGTCCGCCGCCAAAAAGGGAGTTCAGTAGCCAGTTTAATGGGATAGTGTGTAGGCTGAGCATAATAGCGATTCCTACTCCGCACGTAACAAGTCCCCAAAATTTGAAACGGTCATAACTACTTACGCCGCTTCCCAGATTGTCGGCTAATTTTTGATGGAAAATAACGACGATTCCACCAGCAATTAAGACTAAAATCCCAAAAAATAATGAGCCAAAACTAAATTGATATAACATATTATCAATTATACACTTGTCAGAATTAAAAAGATACTGTACAATTAAAAAGTCTTGGCAATTTATGGGGACATAGCTCAGTTGGCTAGAGCACCTGCTTTGCAAGCAGGGGGTCCAGGGTTCGAGTCCCTGTGTCTCCACCATATGGGGTGAAGTGGGCTTACGTCCACAACACTCCACCAAGACGAATGAGGGCGATTAGCTCAGCTGGTTAGAGCGCGTCACTGATAATGACGAGGTCGGAGGTTCAAGTCCCTCATCGCCCACCATATTTTTAATATGGGCGCTTAGCTCAGTTGGCTAGAGCATCTCGTTTACACCGAGAGGGTCGGGGGTTCGAGTCCCTCAGCGCCCACCAATCATAGACAGTCAGGATTATCGCCGAGTAGGCGATTTTTTGTTTACAAGTAACCTTGCTTAATAAAGCATAGATAGTTATACTCTTAGAATATGTATAAGCGTATTATCAAGCCAATATTATTCCTACTAACACCAGACTTTACTCATAAGTTAACTATTTTTTGCGGTCGTTTGGCGCAGGCGTTTCCTCCTATTAGATGGGCTATTCGTAAATTATGGAGCTTCCAGGACAAGTCTCTGCAGCAGGAAATTGATGGAGTTGTATTTAATAACCCAATAGGCTTGTCAGCGGGATTTGATAAAAACGTACAATTGTCGCCTTTAATGGAAGATGTTGGGTTTGGCTTTGCTTCTGGTGGATCTGTAACTATGGAGCCGAGAAGGGGAAACCAGCGACCGTGGTTTCATCGATTGCCGAACACTAAATCTGTAGTTGTATACGCCGGTATGCCAAATTATGGATTAGAGAAGATTAGTGACTACATTGAACTAAACAGGCATAAAGTTAAATCAATGCCAACGGTTATTTCAGTGGCCGTCATTGCAGATAAATCCACGAAAGACAAATTTGGGCCAGTTGTTCCGGAGGAATATATAATTCGGGACGTAAAAAAAGCGGTTAGTTATATCGTAGACAACAGCTTGGCAGGTGCTATAGAGATTAATATCTCTTGTCCGAATGCTGGCAAGGAGCCGTTTATCTATGCCGATACGCTAGAGACTTTATTGAGCGAATTAGATTCTGTAGAGAGAAATGTTCCTTTCTGGGTTAAAATGCCACATTTGTATGATCTGAAGCAATTCGACTCGCTATTAAAGGTTATTGTTGAGCATAATATTCAGGGCGTAACGGTCGCTAATTTAATAAAGGATCGCGAGAAGGTAGATCTTAAAGATCCTTTGACTGATGATATTAGGGGTGGATTAAGCGGTGAACCTACTCGCACACATAGCTTAGAATTGATTAAGCATACATATAAAAATTATGGAGATAAGCTGACTATTATTGGTGTTGGCGGAGTTTTTTCGGCCGAAGATGCATACGCTAAGATTAAGGCAGGCGCTAGTCTAGTTGGGCTTATCACTGGGCTGTTTTTTGAAGGTCCGCAGCTAATTGGGCGAATGAATCGCGAGTTGCTTCAGCTGCTAAAAAATGACGGTTTTTCTAGTATTTCTGAGGCGATTGGCGCTGATTTTAATAAAAAGCAAAAAAAGTCGAAAAAACTTTGAAAAAACCCTTGCAAAAGAATCTCAGCTGCTGTATAGTTAATTACTAGTTAAGCGAATGTTCAAACGAACCTCTGGCAATACACTGCAAAACGTGCGAGGGCAGTGAGAAAACATCTGAGTGTAGATAGATTTGTCAATTTATTGACTTGTCGATTGTGCACTCAAATGTGTGAGGCACTGATCATTAACAATTTGAGAGTAAAAGAAATTGAGTTTTTAATTGACGGTAGTAGTAATTGCAAAGTAGCAACTACTAGTTAAGTCAATGCATAAAAAGGTACTCAAGGGCGCTAAATGGATGCCTAGGCGTGTATTACCGACGAAGGACGTGGAAGACTGCGATAAGCTTCGGGAAGCTGTCAACAAGCTTTGATCCGGAGATCTCCGAATGGGGAAACCCAGCATGAGTCATGTCATGTTGCCACTTGCTGAACACATAGGCAAGCGAGCGGGAACCATCTGAACTGAAACATCTTAGTAGGATGAGGAAGAGAAAGTAAATAACGATTGCGAAAGTAGTGGCGAGCGAAATCGCAACAGCCCAAACCTTTTAAGTTTTTGCCTATTAATTTAGGCAAATAAGTTGATAGACGAATACTTATAAGGGGTTGTGATATTACATACGACCAAGTCAGAGAATTTGATTCATTCAAATAATCTGATTTGCGATAACTGGCTATCAACAGTTAGTAAGGTAAGAAATCGGCGTGGTTAGTAGAATAGTTTGAATGACTAGCCAAAGAACGTGAAAGCCGTGTATATGAAAACGACGCTGACCTTATGTATGTTTTATCGAGTAGGACGGGGCACGAGAAACCCTGTTTGAATCTGGCTGGACCACCAGCCAAGGCTAAATATAATATACGACCGATAGTGAACTAGTACAGTGATGGAAAGGTGAAAAGAACCCCGGGAGGGGAGTGAAATAGATCCTGAAATTTAGTGCCTACAAGGAGTCGGAGCCGGCTTGTCCGGTGACGGCGTGCTTTTTGTAGAACGATCCAGCGAGTTAATTTTTACAGCGAGGTTAAGTCAATTGACGGAGCCACAGTGAAAGCGAGCCTGAATAGGGCGATTAAGTTGTAAGGATTAGACCCGAAACCGGGTGACCTAACCATGAGCAGGTTGAAGCCACTGTAACAGGTGGTGGAGGACCGAACCAGGATACGCAGCAAAGTGTTTGGATGACTTGTGGTTAGCGGTGAAATGCCAATCGAACTCGGAGATAGCTGGTTCTCCTCGAAATAGCTTTAGGGCTAGCGTCGTGTTAGTAGCACATGGGGGTAGAGCTCTGTAAAGGACTGGGGCGGGCAACTGTACCCACCCTTAACAAACTACGAATACCATGTGTGTAATCACGGCAGTTAGAACATCGGTGCTAAGATCGGTGCTCAAAAGGGAAACAGCCCAGACCATCATCTAAGGTCCCTAAATTAACGTTCAGTGGGAAACAAGGTGAGATTTCTTAAACAGCTAGGATGTTGGCTTAGAAGCAGCCATTCATTTAAAGAGTGCGTAACAGCTCACTAGTCAAGAGATCTTGCGTGGAAAATGTAACGGGGCTAAAACGTTATACCGAAGATATGGATTACACGCTAAGTACAAAGTTAAAGTTGTGTTACAATCAATTTATGGAAAATGAGATTTACGTAGGTAGCGTCTACGAACACTATAAAGGCAATAAGTATGTTGTTGTAAGTATAGCTGTTCATACTGAGACGCTTGAAGAGCTTGTAGTTTATCGAGCCATTTATGGCGACGGAGAGCTGTGGGCTAGACCTAAGAAAATGTTTTTAGATAATATTGAAAAGAACGGAAAGATCATTCCAAGGTTTAAATTGATTAAAAAACTTTGATTTTGTTCTTAGTGTGTAGTGGTAGAGGAGCGTTCCTATCAGCGGTGAAGTCGAATCGGAAGGTTCGGTGGAGCGGTAGGAAGTGAGAATGCTGGAATGAGTAACCATAAGAGAGGTGAGAATCCTCTCGGCCGTAAGAGCAAGGTTTCCTGAGCCATGGTAATCATCTCAGGGTTAGTCGGGCCTAAGCCGAGGCGCAGAGCGTAGGCGATGGACATCAGGTTAATATTCCTGAACCGGTTAAGTTTTGTACACTGTTCACGGGGAAGTAATCGAAGCGGATTCATGGTTTATCCGTCCAACCGAGCGGGAACGCAAAGGGAGTGAAAGTGATTCTTCGGAGTCGCGATTTTGGTGAAAGCCCTGGCTAGAAAAGCAGGTGTACGCGTGGACTTAGCCGCCCGTACCGCAAACCAACACAGGTGCTCGAGTCGAGTAGACTCAGGCTTACGAGCGAACCTTCGCTAAGGAACTCGGCAATACAGCGACCGTAACTTCGGGATAAGGTCTGCCCCCACTTCGGTGGATATCAGCCGCGTTCACTCAGTGAATATTAGGTTAAAGAGTACATTTTTAATCACAAAACGAATTTTCTGAGATAGAGCAAACGAATTGTTCTTTTGAACGCGAACCTCTGACGTCTAACGATGTGGGGGCCGCAGCAAAAGAGCCCACGGAACTGTTTATCAAAAACACAGGTCTCTGCTAACACGAAAGTGGATGTATAGGGGCTGACTCCTGCCCAATGCTGGAAGGTTAAGGGGAGCGCTTCACGGTGCGAACTGAAGCCCTAGTCAATGGCGGCGGTAACTATAACCGTCCTAAGGTAGCGAAATTCCTTGTCAGGTAAGTTCTGACCCGCACGAATGGAGTAATCATGTGGGCACTGTCTCAGCGAAGGACTCGGTGAAAGTGCATTGGCGGTAAAGATGCCGTCTGTCCGTACCAGGACGAAAAGACCCCATGGAGCTTTACTACAGCTTTACATTGAATATGGTTTCAACATGTGTAGCATAGGTGGGAGACTTTGAAGCAGATACGCCAGTATTTGTGGAGTCACCAAGTGAAATACCACCCTTGTTGTGATTGTGTTCTCACGCTGACCGTTATCCGGTTAGCGGACCGTGTATGGTGGGTAGTTTAACTGGGGCGGTTGCCTCCTAAAGAGTAGCGGAGGCGTTCAAAGGTTGGCTAACTTCGGATGGAAATCGAAGTGATAGTGTATGCGCATAAGCCAGCTTGACTGTGAGGAGTACATTCCAATCAGAGACGAAAGTCGGAGCAAGTGATCCGCTGTACGTACATTTGTACATGAATGTGGGATCGACAGCGCAAACGGATAAAAGTTACCCTGGGGATAACAGGCTTATAGCGCCCAATAGTTCACATAGACGGCGCTGTTTGGCACCTCGATGTCGGCTCATCACATCCTGGAGGGGGAGCACCTTCCAAGGGTTCGGCTGTTCGCCGATTAAAGTGGTACGCGAGCTGGGTTCAGAACGTCGTGAGACAGTTCGGTTTATATCCGG